>CAIQIQ010000061.1 GCA_903871935.1 uncultured Phycisphaerales bacterium | reverse complement strand
GTCGTTGAGGTTGCCTTTGCACTTGTCGTCGAGGGCGCCCAGCATGTCCACGGCCTTGCGTGCCGAATCCAGGTTCATCATCGGCATGCCGTTACGCGAGCCCATACTGCCTAAGTAGACCAGCGTCTGGGTCAGCAGCGACTGGACGAGAGAGGCGAAGGGGGTGTTGCCGGCCGCTTCCAGTTCAGCATCGGAGATCGCGGCCTCGGCGTCGGGTGCCTGGGGTGCGGAGGAGGGGGCGGGTGGAGCGGCAGCCTGCTTTTGTTTGGCTTCCTGCTCGGCCAGCTTGCGCTTTTCTTCCTGCGCCTGGCGTTTCCAGTCGTCATCAACGTTGAGGATTAACTTCTGATCGGCCATGAATGCCTGGATTGTAGAGGGCCGACGGCCGGCTTGAAAGGGTCTTTGCAAAAAGAAAGCTGCCCGCTAGGATACGGGGCTCTCTGACAAGCCCTTGTGGAAGAGCTTGCAGCAGAAGGCACCAAAGCACCGGCAGCTTGCAGGGAACACCCCTCATGGGTCGGTGGCAAGAGGAAATCTCATGTCCGAAACAGAGACAGGCGTGGAGTTCGACTATCCGGCAAAGATCGAAGAGATTGGTTCTTCGACCAAGAAGGTGACCATCGAGATCCCCGCTGAGCGCATCAGCGGCAAGATCAGCGAAAACTACAAGGATCTGCGGCTCAAGGCGGCTCTGCCGGGGTTCCGGCCAGGCAAAGCTCCGCAAAGGCTGATCGAAAAGCGATATGGCGATGATGTTCGCAAGGACGTGAGGGACAATCTTGTTGGTGAGAGCTATCGGTATGTGATCGCGAAGAACAAACTTGAAGTGGTTGGTGAGCCGGAATTTGAGAAGCCCGATGATATTGTGCTGCCGGCCGCCGGATCGTTGAGCTACACGTTCCAGATCGAGGTTCGGCCGACGTTTGAACTGCCGGAACTCAAGGGAATCGTGATCAAGAAGCCCAAGATTGAATTGACGGAAGAGCACATCAGCCAGGCGATGAACAACCTCCGCGAGCAGCAGGGGACATTGGTGCCGGTTGAAGACCGTGGTGTGGAGAGCAAGGACCGCGTGGTTGCCAACTTCACCATTACTCTTGCCGGAGCGCAGATCGCTAGGCAGGAGGATGCGCAGTTTACGGTGCAGCCCGGCCGCATCGCCGGCATCTTCGTTGAGGATATCGACAAGCAGTTGGCCGGCGTAAAGCCTGGTGAATCGAAGAAATTGACGGTCAAAGCTCCGGCGGATCACCCCAGCGAGAATATCCGCGGCAAGGAAGTGGAGATCGAAATAGCAGTCAAAGACATCAAGAAGCTGGAACTGGCCGAGGTGAACCAGGAATTCCTCGACAGCCTTGGGTTCAAGGATGAGGGCGAACTGCGCGAGGCTCTGAAGGAGCAGATGGAGATTCGGATCAAGAACGATGTTCAGCAGAACATGCGCGATCAGGTCGTGAAGTATCTGCTGGAGCAGGTGAAGTTTGAGCTGCCGACCAAGCTTTCTGCTCTGGAAGAGCAGCGCGTCGTTCAGCGCCGGGCATCAGACCTGTATGTACGCGGCGTGCCGCTGAATCAGATCGAGGCGAATATCGAGGCCATCCGCGCCGGCGCGGGCGATCAGGCTGCGACGGAATTGAAGACGCACTTTATCCTCGAGAAGATCGCGACCATGGAGAACCTGGACGTGAGCGAGGGTGAGCTTAATGGCCAGATCGCCGCGGCCGCCTTGCAGAGCGGTGAGCGTCCTGAGAAGCTCAAGCAACGTCTGGCGAAGGATGGCACGCTGCAGACCATGTATACCCGCATGCGGGAGAACAAGGCGGCCGACAGGGTGCTGGAGTCGGCCGTCATCGAAGAGGTATCGGCTGCTGAAGCGGCGAAGAAGGAGTAGTCGGTCAAGGTGCGCTGACGAATACATCAGCACACCTTGAAATCTTGGCGGAATTGTTATCCACAGGTTATCCACAATGGCAAGCCGGGAAGGCGTGGAAACGATGCTGGGCCGAATTTATAACTATATATTTAGCATAGCGTTATAGACGCAGTCGCTATTTCTGTTAGGGTTATAGTCGTTAATCCGGAGAAACTGCCATTGTGGCATGGATCGTCCCGCCGCGGGCTTGTAATGAAGAGTGGGGTCGCTATACTTCGCGACTCGCTGAATTTGGAAGACTTGGAGAAAAAGGTACATGGCAGTCAAACTTCGCATGAAGCGCATGGGTCGCAGCCACGTGAATTTCTTCCGCGTAAACGCGGTGGATTCACGGTCTCCGCGCGATGGCCGCGTGATCGAGGAACTGGGTTTTTATGACCCGGCGAACAAAGACCAGACGAAGAAGTTCGTGGTCAACCTGGATCGCTGCAAATACTGGCTGGATAACGGAGCGATCCCTTCTGAGACGGTCTCGTCCATGCTGAAGAAGAATGGACTGGATCACAAGGGACTGGTCCTGCCCCATCCAGGCAAGCCCAAGCCGAAGGTGGAAGAGAAGAAGGAAGCCCCCAAGGCCTGATGGGCCTGAAGAGGTTGATCCGGCCGCGGCAGGTGGCGGCAGGCGGCGCACATGAGAGCGGACTCTCGAAAGAACATGGCGCTGCGGATCGACATCCTGACCCTCTTCCCGGAGATGTTTACGCCCGTTCTGGGCACCAGCATCCCCAAGAGGGCGGCCGAAAAGGGACTGGTCAGCTATCACCTGACGAACATTCGAGATTTCGCGACGGACAATCATAAGTCCGTGGATGACAAGCCATTCGGCGGCGGACCGGGCATGGTGATGATGTGCCAGGTTCTGTTCGACGCCGTTGCGAAGGTTGAAGCTGAGGATGATCGGCCGGCAAGACGGATCATTCTCTCGCCTCAGGGAAAGCCCCTGACGCAGGCTTTGGCCCAGGAGTTGGCCGCCGAGAAGCGGATCCTGATGATTGCCGGCCACTATGAAGGCTTCGATGAACGAATCATCGATGGCCTGAAGCCGATGGAATTGTCCATCGGCGATTATGTGCTGTCAGGTGGTGAACTGGCTGCGATGGTTGTGGTTGACACGATCGTCCGGTTGCTGCCTGGAGCGTTGGGCGCTGAAGATGGCGCTGCTGACGAGACATTCGCCGATGGGCTGCTGGAGTATCCCCAGTACACCCGGCCGCGAGAGTTTGGTCAGATGGTGGTGCCGGAGGTGCTGCTGTCGGGTGATCATAGAAAGATTGCCCAATGGCGGCACGAGCAGCGAATGCTGCGAACCCGGGAGCGCCGGCCGGATTTGTGGCAGGAGTACCTGCAGCGGAATCCGGATGCACTTGAGCCGAAGAAGAAGAAGCGGTGAAAGCCGCTTGCGAGATTTGAGATCTGAGATTCAGGATTTGAGATTTGCGATTGAGAATAACGAACGGAGCGAGCCATGTCATACGGAATCGTCAAAGAGATTGAGCAAGAGTACATGAAGAAGGAAGTCCCGGCGTTCAAGGTCGGCGACACCGTGGATGTGGCGACCCGAATCGTCGAGGGTGACAAGGAGCGCATCCAGGTATTCTCCGGTACGGTCATCATGGTGAAGAGCTCGGGGATCAACCAGACCTTCACGGTTCGCCGCATCGTCAACAATGAAGGTGTTGAGCGTATCTTCCCGACCCACTCGCCTTTCATCGCGAGCATTACGGTCAAGCGGTCGGGGCAGACGCGCCGGGCGAAGCTCTTTTATCTGCGCGACCGCGTCGGCAAGGCGACCCGCCTGTCGGAAAAGAAGGCCAAGAAGATCGAGGTTCCATCCGATACGCCGGTGGAAGCAGCCAAGTAAACATTGCACGCCACGCTTCTGGCCTTACACTCTGGTGAGGCATGATGCGATGGCTCAGTACATTGATCGCCCCGATGACTCCGCGCAAGGCGCTGGGTAATCGGGGCGAAGTCGTTGCCGCACGCCACTTGCGGCGACAGGGCTACAAGATCCTGATGTGCAACTTTGAGGCGGCTGGTGGGGAGATCGATATCGTTGCGCGGAAAGGGGAGCTGCTGGTGTTCGTCGAAGTGAAGACCCGCCGCTCGGGGGATGTGTTCAAGCCCTATCAGCAGGTCAACCAGAGGAAGAGGAAGGCGTTGACTCGGGCGGCTCGCGTCTATCTCGCGCACTACAAGGACAGCAAGCCATCATGCCGCTTTGATGTCATCTCGATCGTCTGGCCCGAGCAGGGGGAAGCCGAGGTCGAGCACATCACCAATGCATTCGAAGCGGAATAACGCCGCGCGGATAACAGCACTGCGGGCTATCTGAGCTGGCATGAGATGCCGACGTCGGCTATCGGGACGGGATCGTTATAAAGGGAAGAGCGCAAGGCGGAAAGAAAACGCCTTGGGTGGCCCCCTACAGCCACCCAAGGTCGCATGATGCCGACGCGGAGCGATGCTCTGGCTCGTCTGAACGATATTTACAAACACTTCCCGTACAGACCACCGAGTCAACGATCCGGCTTTCTCTGGGTGGCTATGAAAACAATACTCCTAATAGGTGTAACGAAAACGGGCAGCGAAGCTCACGCGGAAAGATGGGAATCTTTAAGAATTGAGTCATCTGGCTCTTGCGATGGCGCTTCTGATGCGTCAGAATCTATGAATCAGGCGCTATGGACTCAACTTCAGGGAGAACTACGTGAAGCCAGCGGTGTGAGAGGCAGACCACAATTGTGTAAGGTGGAGCGGGCATGTCTAGAAGCATATACCCTTTCATTCAGACAGGTGTGACACGGTGCCGGGGGTTCACCCTGGTGGAACTGCTGGTGGTGATCGGAATCATCTCGGTCCTGATTTCCATTCTTCTGCCGGCGGTGTCGGCGGCTCGCCGGATGGCCAACCGCATCCAATGTGCAAGCAACGTGCGGCAAATCTGTTTGGCGCTACAGGGTTATGCCGGTGAGAACGGGGGCTGCTTTCCGATCAATGCCGGCGCGACGGCAGACTGTTACTGGTATGGCGAAGGAGTTCTGGGAGCATGGCTTGTGACGCCGGTTCCTAACCCCGCCCGTGGTCTGGGTGGTGGTGTACTGGTGTGTTCGGAAGATGTTCAGGCTCAGCGTTCCTACTCGATGAACTTCTGGGCCAGCAGTTTTGGCGGCAGAGCATCAATGCCAAAGGGCGGTGTCTTCTGGAATACATCGGTTCGGAATGCAGACAGGATGATCCTTGTCACAGAACAATTTACTAACGTCAACGATCCGTTGGGATGGTATACCGGAGCAAGACTGATCGGACAGCTCGGCACCACGGCAGGAAAGCGTTTCGGTGGGGGTGGAGGCATCGCGCCACCTGTGTCCATGGGTCAGTGGGGTCCTCAGAACTGTGAGCTGCCATACGCGCGACATGCAATCCGAGGCGGTGGCGTGCCCAAAGGCCGCGGATGCGTGAATATTGGATATGCGGATGGTCACGTTGAGGTGAGGTACCAAAGCGACCTGGTGGACATGAATACGGGGCAAAGTACGCTGGACAGCATGTGGTCGCCGATGGACCCCAATATGCGATGATGGCATGAGTGCACGATGAGCCAAGAGGACCCCCAACTGCAACTTATCCGGCGGGCTTCCAGTGGCGATGGGGCGGCGCTGCAACTGCTGCTGTTGCAGGCTCGTGGCGACCTGATGCGGTATATCTCGCGAAAGATTCCAGAGGACCTTCGCCGCACGATTGAGCCACAGGACATCCTGCAGGATGTCTACTTTGAGGTGTTTCGCAACATGGCGTCATTCAAGGCGTCTGAGCCGGGAATGGCATTGCGATGGATGTTGCGGATTGCCCGAAACCGCCTGATCGATCTGGTCCGCCTGAACAACTCCGCCAAGCGCGGCGGCGGACGCTCCGAAGACCTTGCCGCAGGCGATACGGATGAAGCGGTTGTGAAGTTATTGCAGGATCTCTCGGTGTATGAGCGAACGCCCAGTCGATCCGCGGCGGCTCACGAACTTCTTGCCGCGGTGCAGCGGTGCATGAACCGTTTGCCAGCCGATTATCGTGAGGCGCTGCGCTGCCGTTACCTTGAGGGCATGGCCGTGAACGATATTGCAGCGCGAATGAACCGCAGCAGCGGTTCGGTTCTCATGCTGTGCAACCGTGGGCTCAAGGCTCTGCGGCTTGAGATGAGGTCATTTTCAGCATACTTGTGACCCGAAGGGCGATTAACGGTGAACCGGCAGACGATGAGTCATGGATCATTGCCGAAGAACGCCCGGGCGGCGGGGGCTTCTTCCAACGGCGATGCTGCGCGGCAAAAGGAACTGGCGAAAGTGGTCGCGGATGTGGTTTCCCGCCGGGCCCAGGGAGAGAACCTGCCCGATAGCGTGGTTCTGGCGCAGTGGCCGAATATGCGGCCGGAACTTCAGGATGAGCTTGCCGCACTGCGCGACATCCATCGCACATTCCTGGCTGCCCAGAAGGCCGGCCCAATATCCATGCTGGCCCGGCATGACTCCGATCCGCTTGCGGCGCGCCTGCCGGGGCATCCGCGTCCGGACCCCCAGCGTCTACCCTCGGAACCGATCCACGGCTACACGGTGATTGCCGAAGCCAGCTCCGGCGGGCAGGGGGCCGTGTTTCGGGCGCGGCATGAGATCACAGGCAAGACGGTCGCGATCAAGGTGATCTGGGGTGGCGCGCTGACTGGGTCACGGCATCGCGCCCGCTTTGAGCGCGAAGCGCAGATCATGGCGGGCCTGGATCATCCCCATATCGTGCCGATCCTGGACCGGGGACGCACGGCAGACGGTTCGATGTTCCTGGTCATGCCCTTTATCGAGGGGTGCCCGCTGGATGAGCACATGGATGGCCTGCGATCGGAGCCGGAACCCGATGTAAAACGGGCGCTGGAACTGTTTGTGTTGATCTGCCGCGCGGTCGCCGAAGCGCATCAGAAGGGGATTATCCACCGCGATCTCAAGCCCACGAACGTGCTGGTCGATCGGCGCGGCGAGCCACATATCCTGGACTTCGGGCTGGCGCGAATAGGCGAGGACTCCGAGATCGCCGCTGCTCGCTCGGTGACCATGGCCGGACAGATTGTCGGTTCGCTGCCATGGGCGAGCCCCGAGCAGGTTTCGCCCGGTGAACACCCGATGGACGTACGTTCCGACGTCTACTCGCTGGGGGTGATGCTGTACCAGGCGTTGTGCGGCGTATTCCCGTACTCCATCGCGGGATCGATCCAGGAGGTGCTGAACAACATTCTGACCGTCGAGCCCGCGCCGCCTGGGCAAGTACGCGGGCCGTTCGCGCGCCAGATTCGTTCGGGTCTGGACGCGATTGTGCTGCGTGCACTGGCCAAGGCGCCCGACCGCCGCTACGCCTCCGCAGCCGAACTGGGCGACGACCTCGAGAACTATCTGGCCGGCCGGACACTTGATCGCGCCACGCTTCCCTCGCGGGCGCGCCTCTGGCGCAACTGGGCGGGCGCGGCTTTCGTCGCGGTGGTGACGATCGCGATTGCTGGGGTGATTGCGTGGCAGCAGTGCCCACCTGATTCTCGCCAGGATCTGACGCTGCCGCGGATTTCCAACTCCATCGGCATGCGTCTGGCGAGTGTTCCGCCGGGCAGTTTCATGATGGGCAGCCCCGCAACGGAAGCGGGCCATGACTCCAACGAGCCCCTCCACCGGGTTACCATCGACCACCCGTTCCTGATCGGTGTTACGGAAGTTACGCAACGAGAGTACCGCCTGGTGATGGGCTCATTGCCGCCGGGCCAACTCGTGCAGGGAGATAATATCCCAGTTCACGGTGTCACTCTTGAGAATGCACTGGCGTTCTGCCGGGAGTTGTCGAATCGTGAACATGTGACGTACCGATTGCCGACTGGGGAGGAGTGGGAATATGCGTGCCGGGCCAGTGCCAACTCAAGGGCGTATGCCTGGCCCGGAACGCTTGACACGATGGGATGGTATCGAGGCAACAGCAATCAATTGCCTCATCCGGTGGCAAGCCTCACGCCCAACATCTGGGGCTTGTACGATATGCACGGGGGGGTCAACGAATGGTGTCGTGACCTTTCTAAACCATTTCAGACATCGGGTGTAAGTGTGTCCACTGCCGAGGGGGAAGTAGATTTCTACAATCTGCGCGGGGGAAGTTTCATGTCACCTGCGCAGCAGTGCCGGTCGGCGTCACGATCTGCAGGGCAGCCCGAGAATCGCTTTGAAGATGCCGGGCTTCGAATGGTGTGTGATGAAACTCGCTGATGCCCGTCTGGTTCTTGCCCTAGCCGCGTGAGGCTTCGCATTCACTTGCGTTAGTAGATATAGATGCTGGCAGGTCCGAGCGGCGGGCTCAGGATCGTCCAGGCAGGTTTCAGGCTCACGGCTCCGAGCAGATGGAGATAGCTATGGCCCTCGTGTACTACGCTGCTGCTAATACGATTTCGTCGATCACGGGCTACAACTATGTAGCCGATCTGCAATATGGCAGCGATGGACAAGGCTGGGGGGCTCCTGAACTGGATGCTGGGTCGGCTAACAGCAAAGTGACGGAAAATGTGACATGGGATGGGGATGGGGACGAGAGTAACGGGGTTGACAGCGGCTGGCTTGCTGCGTGCTACACTTTCCAGGCAGGTGCGAATGGGCTGACTTGGGTGACCGGCAACGCCGGCTCGCAGTTGAAGTTTGGTGTTGGTACAGTTCCGAGCATCAAGCAGATCACTCTGCGGGCCGCGGTGCAGAATGAGACCGAGATGTTATGGCGAAGTACGTTGGTGAGCTTCTACAATGGCACCACTTTGCGGGAATCGGTCAGTCTTTCTGACTTCGGGGTTGACCACACCCCCATTGGCAGTGGAACGACCGGTGAGAGTACTGTTCGCATTCTGCCCGCGTATTCGGATACGAATCGAGTCACCGTGTCGGCGCAGGTGCGGATGGTCAGCCCGGAAGGCGTTTACCCTGATTCCTACGATATGTTCAGCCAGGTATTTGCCTTTGTAGGGACACGTCAAGGCAGTTCAATGCTCAGCGGGAGCGGCAGCGATTCTCTGCAGCTTGCGCCTGCAGTGCAGTTTGATCCGCGGGCCACGGTGAATCAGCTTGCCGCTACGCCGTTCTCCGATGAGTTGCTTGGCACGGACACCGTTCCTGACATGTTTGGGAGCGCGGATCCTACACTGCTCTAATACCGAAAAGCACGATACGAACCTCCGCCTCCGCGGCGAAAAGGTGCTGCCGGACGCCCTCGTCGGCAGCACCTCCCTCTTTTTGGGCGAGCACACGATTCGGATGCGCTTGATGTCGGTGGCCGCTTGTGCGGGTTCGCATCCGCCGGTATCAATTCTGCCTAATGATTGATACGCATTGCCACCTGTCGTACGCGCCACTGTTCGACCAGATCGACGCGGTGTTGCAGCGCGCGATGGCCGCCGGCGTCACAAGCATGATCACGATCGGGACGCGGCTAGGCGACTGTATCACCTGTCGTGACCTGGCCCGGCGCTATCCTCAGATTCACTGCGCGGTCGGGATCCATCCTCACCATGCCGGAGAGACAAATGAAGACGAACTTGCCCAGGTGGTGGCGATGTTTGCTGATCCGCTGGTGTGCGCGGCGGGGGAAATGGGCCTGGACTACCACTACGACTTCTCACCGCGCGAGGCGCAGCAGCGAGTCTTCCATCGTCAGCTTGATGCTGCCCGGGCGGCAGATAAACCTCTGGTGCTCCATTGCCGCGAAGCCAATAGCATCTGCCTGGACATTCTCCGCGAGCAGGGCGGTTTCAGGGGCGTTTATCACTGCTTTACCGGGACGATGGCGGAGGCCCATCGCATTCTGGATGCCGGTTACTACGTTGGGATAACCGGCATTGTCACTTTCAAGAACGCGGGATACCTTCGCGAAATCGCGCGGATGGTTCCTGCGAACCGTCTGCTGATCGAGACCGATGCGCCGTATCTGGCTCCCGAGCCGCTGCGGCGGCAGAAGAACAACGAGCCGGCCCTTATCAAGCACACCTATGCCCTGATCGCGCAGGAGCGCGGGGTGAGCCTGAGCGAGTTGGAAACGCAGATGGCCGAGAATGCCCGCCGGCTCTTCGGACTTTCATAAGCTGAGTCTGACTAGGCGGCCGACCGATGCTCTGTGTTAAGCTGGGTAATCTGTGGTGATCTCCGCTGACAACGGGGGTTGCCAGTTTTGCCAAGGAAGATGTATAGAAACGGTATGAAACTGTCATTCACGACTCTGGGATGCCCTAAATGGGGTCTGCCGACCATTTTGGCCAGAGCGAAAGAATACGGTTTTGATGCAGTGGATTTTCGCGGACTCGGCGAGAAACTCGATGTAACTTTGCTGCGCGAATTCAGCACCCAGGTTGATGCGACAGCGCGGATGTTCCGCGACGCGGGTCTGGCGGTCAGCGGGATCAGCTCCAGCATTCGTCTGTGCGATCCGGATCAATGCACGGCAAACGTCGAGGAAGCACAGAGAACCATCCCGGCCCTCAAGGCGTTGGGCAGCCAGTTTGTGCGCGTGTATGGCGGGGGCAGCATTGATCGCCATGGCCGCGAGGGTGCTGTGAAGATTGCCCGGGAGTGCATGCATCGCATCCTCGCTTTGCCCGGGGCGTCCGATGTGCAGTGGTTGCTTGAGACGCACGACAACTGGATCGCTTCCCATGATTGCCTGATGCTGCTCAATGCTATCTGCGCGCCCAATGTCGGACTGGTCTGGGACATTGCGCATTCGCCTCGGTTTGCCGGCGAGTCGGTGGATATGGCGTTCTCAAAGATTGGCTCGAAGGTGCGCAACACGCATTTGAAGGACTGCCGGCACGAGCCCGATCATGCGCAGGCGTCGCTCGATGGCTGGCGCTACGTTACGCCGGGGACGGGCGATATCCAGCTTCGCCGCGCTGTGCAACTGCTGCGCAAAGCCGGATACGACGGTTACCTCACGTTCGAGCATGAAAAACGCTGGCACCCGGAACTGGCGGAGCCGGAACATATATTCCCGGCGTTTGTGCAATGGGCGCGACAGGTATTGGCCGAAGTGTAACAGCGGCTCGGCGGGCCGCCGAGGGTCATGCCAGCAGTTCCTTCGGAATCGGTGGTGTTCCGCCGGACTGGGTGCATACATACGCGGCGATCTGTGCCGCGCGCGAATGCACCTGTGGCAAAGCTTGGCCACGCAATAGTCCAATCGCCAGGCTCGCGGTGAATGCATCGCCGGCGCCAACCGTATCGACCACCTGCACGTTGCGCCCCGGTTGCGGATCAAGGCCATCGGTCGTTACCAGCAAGCTTCCCTGCGCCCCTTGCGTCAGTGCTACCAACCGCAGCTCATAGCGCTTCGTCAAGTCGATGATGCCTTCGGGAATGGATGGATCCAGCTCCAGCATCTTCGCCAGCATCGGCCATTCATCATCATTCATCTTCAGCAGGTTGCATACCTGCAGCGTCGTATCAATCAGATCGCGCTGGTAGAAGTGCTGGCGCAGGTTCAGATCGAAGATGCGCAGGCATTCCGGTCGGGTGTGCTGCACGAACGCCAGGATTGTGCTTCGGGAGATAAACGACCGCTGTGCCAGTGTTCCCAGGCAGACGGCGTCGGCCGCAAGCGCCAATTCGGTGAGCGTTTCATCCCAGGTGATGTGATCCCATGCCACGTTGTCGTGGATGACATACTTCGGTTTGCCGGATAAGTCGACCTCGACGCTTACTGTCCCGGTCGGCCGATTCCGTGCTGTCTGCAGGAACCGTGTATCCAGTCCAAGGTACTGCAGACGCTCCACGATTTCGCGGCCCAGATCATCATCGCCGACAGCGCTGACGATAAACCCTTCGGCCCCCTGGGCATGTGCGTGGTAGGCGAAATTGGCAGGGGCTCCACCGAGTTGCCTGCCGCCGGGGAAGATATCCCATAGTACTTCGCCAATTCCGACAATGACCGGGATGCTCTTGCTCATGTCCGCGAGGATAGCTCAGGTGTTGGCAATGCCGCAATGTCAATCCAGCAGGGCAGCGAGGTCAGGCATTTGAGCAAGGCGAATGCCACGGAGTTGAGACAATCCGTCGCCTACGCTAACCTCCCCATACGTTGGATGTCCTGCAATTAAGGATCTGAGATCAGAGGAGTGTTTTGTGAAGAAGCTGGCAGTATTGACGGGCGCGGTGTTGATTTCGGCGGCATTGGCGGGGGCGGCCGACTGGCCGCAGTTCCGAGGGCCAAATGCCAATGGCATTTCCCCCGAGAGCGGGCTGAATACGAATTGGGCGCAGAAGAAGCCGGAGCAGCTCTGGAAAGTGACGCTGGGTGATGATGGTTTCAGCGGGCCGGCCGTTGCGCATGGCAAGGTCTTTGTTGTGGACCACGACCAGAATCAGGACATCGTCCGTGCATTGGATATCGCCAGCGGCAAAGAAGCATGGCGCTACGCGTATGAGGAGTCGGGGGGAGCCAACTATGGTTTCAACCGCGCCACGCCCTGCATCAACGATGGCATGGTGTATACGGTCTCGATGAAGGGCGTCATCAACTGTCTTGCGGAGGCTGATGGCAAGGTCATCTGGCAGAAGAAGATGGCTGACTTTGGCGGCCGCTCGCCCGCGTGGGCTTTTGCCTGTTCGCCGATCGTGGATGGGGAGAACGTGATCCTTGTTCCTGGTGGCCAGGGATCTTCGGTGGTGGCGGTGAACCGCAAGACGGGCGCGCTGATCTGGAAATCGGGGACGGATCAGCCCGGGTATTCCACACCCGTCGTGGCAACCATCAATGGTGTGAAGCAGTACGTGGTCTTCTCTGCGACTTCGGTAAATGGCTATGCGGCAGATAGCGGGAAGAAGCTCTGGAGCTTCCCATGGAAGACGAGCTACGACGTCAATACGGCTGCCCCGATCGTGATGGGCGATACCGTGTTTATCTCATCGGGCTATGAGGTGGGCTGCGCGTTGCTTGAGATCGCGCCCGAAGGTGCCAAAGAGGTCTGGAAGAACAAGGCGATCCAACTTCACTTTTCCAGTCCGGTGTTGATTGATGGACGGATCTACAGTACTACCGACAATGGTGATCTGGTCTGCCTCGATCCCAAGACTGGCAGCGATATCTGGCGGCAGAAGGCGAAGTTTGAAAAGGGCGGTCTGGTGGCGGCCGATGGGGTGTTGTATGTCATGAGCGGCGCAGACGGCCGCCTGGTGCTCGTGCAGGCAACCCCTGATGCGTACAAGGAATTGAGCCAGATGACCCCCTTGGGCGGCCAAAGCTGGACCGCGCCGATCATCGCCGATGGCAAGGTGATTGTCCGGAATAAGCAGGCAATGGTGTGCCTGAATCTGAAGTAGAGCGTTGGAACAATGAACCGGCGAGAGTTCTTAAGAACCTCTGTATGCGCGGCCGCGTTTGCTGCCGTTTCTGGCGGCGCGGGCTATCTCGTTACGCGCAAGAGCACGTGCGATGGCAAACGCCCCTGCGACCAGTGCCCGCAAGCCGGCGATTGCGCGGACGACAAGGCGCTGAGCTGGCGCGCCGCTCAGCCGGCCGCCTGGCAGATCGATCCGTATAAGTGCATCCAATGCGGCAAGTGCGCCACCACCTGCGTCCTGAAGCAGTCGGCTTCTCGCTGCTTCCACGCATTTGCCGTGTGCGGCTATTGTGATTTGTGCACAGGGTTCTTTGAGCCGCAACCCAACCAGCTCAACACGGCGGCGGAGAACCAGCTTTGCCCGACTGGCGCGATCGTCCGCACGTACGTTGAAGACCCTTATTTCCAATACAAGATCGATCGCGACAAATGCATTGGTTGCAGCAAGTGCGTCAAGGGCTGCACGCAGTTCGGCAATGGATCGCTGTTTCTGCAGATCGACCAGAACATCTGCGTAAAGTGCAATCAGTGTTCGATTGCGATCAATTGCCCCAGCCGAGCGGTTCGCAAAGTGCCCATCGCTACTCCCTACCTCCTTAAATCCAAAACGCGAACAAGCTGACGTGAAACTACAGATGAACATAGACCAACACAGAGGGAATGCCTGCGGGCGCAGGATGCTTGGCATCCTGACTTCATCCGTGTTCATCTGTGTTCATCTGTGGTTTAGTTCCACGGCGAAGGGCGAAGACCGATTCCCGCCGCCAGAGTTTCGGACCACATATCAGATCCCACAGGACCAGTTTCCGGCAAGGTCGGCCCCTTGGTGGGATTACGTCGATAGCGGCCTGCTTCTGGCGGCATTGGCGACGGCGGTCTGGCTGGTGTTCTACCGTCGCTCGCGCCGGGAAGTGATGCTGCTGACGATCTTCGCGGTTGCCTGGTTCGGCTTCTTTCGCAAAGGATGCGTTTGCCCTATTGGTTCAATCCAGAACGTGACTGAGGCGATTGCCACCGGGGGGGCGCTGCCTTGGGTGGTGGCGGTGTTCTTTGCACTGCCGCTGCTGTTTGTGCTGTTGTACGGCCGAGTGTTCTGTTCGAGCGTTTGCCCCTTAGGCGCATTTCAGGACCTGGTGTCCTGGAAGGGCCTGCATGTTCCCCGGTGGCTGGAGGAGAGCCTGGGGCTGCTGGCATACTTGTATCTTGGCCTGGCGTGCATGTACGCGGCGGCCGGCGGACCGTACATCATTTGCCAGTATGACCCGTTTGTTCCGATGTTTCGTCTGAACGGACCCAGCCACATGTTCTTTCTTGGCGGGGTCCTGCTTGCTCTTGGCGTTGTTATCGGCCGGCCTTACTGCCGGTTTCTCTGCCCATATGGCGTCATTCTCCGCCTGCTGTCACGGCTTTCGCGGAAGCAGGTGACGATCACGCCTGCCGAATGCATCAACTGCCGCCTCTGTGAGAAGAGCTGCCCATTTGGTGCCATCCGGCTGCCGACGACTCAAGACAAACCACTGCCTGTCTCGGCGGGCAAACGGGGCCTTATTAGCGTTCTTGCGGTGTCGCCGTTGATCATCGTCGCGATGGCGGGTGTTGGCTACCTAGCGGGCCCTACGCTGGCGCTGGCGCATCGCGATGTGCAACTTGCCCAAGCGGTGATGCAGCAGGATGCGCATGCGGTCATGCCAGTGCCGGATGAAGTGAAAGCCTTTCGCGACACTGGTGGGACGGCCGAGGAACTGTACGCGCAGCTGCCGATGCTTGTGCGCCGATTCCGGATCGGCGGGGCGCTGGTTGGCGTGTGGATGGGGTTGGCGATCGGCGGCAAGCTGATTGCCTATAGTATTCGCCGGCGGAACCCGGACTATACGGCGGACCCCGGCACGTGCATTGCCTGTGCCCGCTGTTTCATGTCCTGTCCTGTGGAACTCAAGCGGCGCGGCCTGATTTCGGAACTGCCGGTCGTCGAGGCGATGGGAAAGCCATGACAATACATCTGGCACAGGCCAAGACACAGCAGGTGGCATGGCGGCAGGCGGCGGGGGGAACTGCGATGGTGGCGGCGGCGGTGTGCCTGTTCATGGTCACCATGCTGGTGCTGACGATCGCAGAAGAACGCCGGCAGACGCCGTTGAATTCACCGCAGATTGCGGCGATGAAACAGGAACTGGTTGATCGGTCGAACGACGAGGCGTTGAAAGAGCGCATCCGCCAGACCGATCAGAAACTGCGGGCCACGTACTTCGCCAGCCAGAAACAGGTGAAGCGCGGGGCATGGCTGCTGGTGGCGGCCGGGGCGGCGCTGGCTCTGGCGCTCAAGAGCTATTCGACGCTGGCGGCAGAGCCGCCAAAGCTGACCGGCGAGCGCCCGGACACCTGGCAGGAAAAGAAACTGGCACGGCTGGGCGTTGCGGTGAGTGCTGCGGTCATCGTCGGCAGCGCGGGTGCGTGGGCTGTGCTCTCCCGGCCGGAATTGCCGGAGGTGAAAGAGGCCGGTCCGGTGCTGCCGCCGGCGGGGCCGGAGCTACTTGCCAAGGGCTGGCCGAGTTTCCGTGGGTTTCCAGGTGACGGTGTGGTGGCGGCCGGGTCGATGCCGCAAGCGTGGGATGGAGCAGCGGGCAAGGGGATTGCCTGGAAGAGCTCGGTGCCGCTGCCTGGGCATGGTTCGCCGGTAGTTTTCGGTGGTCTGGTATTTCTTGCCGGATCGGATGGAACCAGCCAGGAAGTGTTCGCGTTTGATGACGCTTCGGGACAGTTGAAATGGCGCGGCAGTGTTCCACGTGGAACACTACAGAATCCTAACGTGTTCGAAGATACCGGTCATGCCGCGGCGACGCCGGTGACCGATGGCGTGCGAGTGTATGCGATGTTCGCCACCGGGGATCTTGCGGCTTTCGACTACAGTGGCAAACGGCTGTGGAACAAGAACTTAGGAGTTTCGGAAAGCACCTATGGGTATGCGGCATCGCTGGCGATGGACAAGGGGAATGTGATCGTTCAGTTTGATCAGACCAGCGATCCGGATTCGGGCAAGTCGGCATTGCTTTGCTTCGATGGGGCGACGGGCCGCCAGGTGTGGAAGACGCCGCGGCCGGTGGAGAATAGCTGGTCATCGCCCATTGTTGCAGGTGGGCGCATCTACACGACGGGGAACCCGTGGGTGATCGCGTATGATGCGACCAGCGGCAAGGAGATCTGGAAGGCGAAACTGCTTGAAGGCGATGTCGCAGCCAGTCCGGTCTTCCGCGATGGTGTGCTGTATGTTGCCAATGATCGCGCGGTGGCGGCCGCGATTCGCGCCGATGGCAAGGGCGATGTGACGGCAACGCATGTGCTCTGGACGAACAAGGAGCCGCTGCTGCCTGACATCGTCAGCCCGCTGACGGATGGGAAACGGCTGCTGTTGACACATGGCGGGGGCACGCTGACGTGCCTGGATGCAGTGACGGGTAAAGAAGTATGGACGCACGATGTGGGCGGGACGGTTCACGCTTCGCCCGTGCTGGTGGGCGATAGGGTATACCTGACGAGTGATGACGGGGTGACGCATGTGTTTGGTTTGGGCGCGGAATTCAAGGAGTTGGGGGCGTTTCCGCTGGGCGAGAAAGTCAGTGCATCGCCGGCGGTGATGGATGGCCGGATGTTCATCCGCGGCAAAGAGAATCTGTATTGCATCAAGTGAGCTGTGGAGGAGAGAGGTCGAGTGGGAAGGAAGCGCAAGAGATATGAGATGGACGCGCGAGGCATATCTGGATCTGATGACCTTTAAGGGGTTTGAGCGGCCGATGTTTGTGGAGCTCTTTGGGCCGCTGGTGGGACTGGAAGAGCAGTGGCGGGAGCAGGGGGCGACTCAGGATGAAGTGGAGATGGTCGCCTTTGATTGGGATTACGTGCCGATCACTGAATGCGGCGGCTATTGCGGCCCGCGAGGATACGCCACGATCGTTCTGGAGGAGACCGACGAATATCGCATTGAACGGGATTACCTGGGACGCACGGCAAAGCTCTTTAAGAAGGCGGCGACGATTCCGCTGCCACTGGACTTTCCCGTCCGGAATATGGACGACTGGCTGAAGCTCAAGCCGATGTTCCAGTTCACTCCGGATCGGATCGATTGGAATGCGGTGGCACGAGCTGCGGCACTGCAGGCACAGGGACATCTGGTGGTTGGCGGAATCCCTGGGGCGTTCAACATACCGCGAGAACTGATGGGCGAAGAGGTCGCCTGCATGGCGTATTACGATCAGCCGGAGCTGATGCAGGATATCCTCGCCACTCTGACCGACACGGCGATGAAAGTGCTGGAGCCGATCGGCGACAAACTGCGGATAGACCAGCTTTCCGTGCATGAGGATTTCGCGGGCAAATCCGGGCCGCTGGTGGGGCCAGCGCAGATCCAGCAGTACTTCAAGCCGCACTACCGCGCCGCCTGGGACATGCTGCGATCGCGCGGGGCCCGGATATTCCAATTGGATACGGACGGCAACGTCAATAGCGTGATCCCGGATCTGCTGGATTGCGGACTGACCTGTATCTATCCGATGGAGCCGGCGGCGGGGATGGATATCGTGGCATTGCGGAAGGCGTATGGGCGGCGACTGGCGATGGCCGGCGGGATGGATAAGCATGTGCTGCGGCAGGACAAAGCGGCGATTCGACGGGAGTTGGAATATAAGATGCAGCCGATGATGCGGGAAGCTGGTGGAATCGTGTTTGGGCTGGATCATCGCATTCCAAATGGGACGCCGTTGGAGAACTACCAGTATTATGTGGATCTCGGCCGGGAGATTCTGGGATTGCCGGCGCGATCGGCGGAGGGCAGGGGATGGCGGCGGATGGCGTTCTGACTTAGTGGGCGAGGTAGCATTGAACCCAGCCGGCGAGGAATGCGGCTTGCAGGCGCTGGATAGATTCGGGGAAATGGCGGCCATCGGAGGTGAGTTCCTGACCCAGTCCTGACGTGTAGCCGTGCAGGTCGATGATGGCGATGTGGGCTTTACGCATTACTTCGTCGGCGATGGCGTTGTAGCGATCGACATCCGCGGACCAGCGCCAGATGTCGTTGGCGGCCACGTTGTGCTTGGCTTCGTCCACGGGTGTGGTGCGGATCCAGACGAGGGGGATGGCGGCATCGCTGAGCAGTTGGAGGATGGCCTGCAGGTTGGCTCTGTATGCATCCGGCGGCACCTGGGTCTGGCGGGCACCGGTCTTGCACTTGATATCGTGCAGGCCGCAATTGAGTAGGAACAGGTCAGGGTGAAGAGCGCGGGCACGGAGCATCTCTTGAAGATACTGTCGGCAATCGCGGGAGTCGCCGCCGTTGGCGCCTTGGGCGCGATTGAGATCCTGCAGGGCTTCTTCCAGTCCGGACTTGCGGCTGACATCGGCGAAGCCCTCGAGGGCTTGCTGGAGGAACGGGCCGTACTGGATGGAGATGCTGTCGCCAAGGATGAAGATGGAACGTGGCATAGTATGCGATGGTAACGGGAGGGATGGCCGATGGGCAAAGGGCAAGCGTGGAGACGGCACCCTCGTCCCTGGCCCCACTCGTGGAAGGAGAGGCAGGAGTGCGGATATGAAATACGTATGCGGGGGCTCCGGCATAGCTGTAACTCCAACCCGGCGATGGCGTTATAACGGCCGGGAATGTTTGGAAGTGAAACACGAAAGCTTGCTTCGGAATGGCTTTGGCGTACATTGGAATGGCAATGCGAAATTGGTGGGCGGGGTTATTGATTCTGTCCATGGCGTCGGTCCTCTGGGCACAGGCCGAGGGCTCGGTAGAGAGTGTTGGGTTTCAGGGATACTACCGGCCGGAATGCTGGGTGCCCATGAGCGTGGTGTTGCGGGCGACGGGGGATTCGGCGGTTGAACTGCAGATTCGGGTGGTGCAGGAGGACTGCGACCATGACCGGGTGCTGGTGACGCGGACGGTGACGCTGACGCCGGATGCGGCCGGACGACAGGCGGAGCAGCGGTTCTGGATGTATTTCCGGCCACAGCCGACCAATGGGGGACTTCATGATGCGGCGGTGGGGGGCAGCCCGAAGGTGCTCGATCAGGAACTGAAGGTTTTACTGACCAATATGAGCGGCAAGACGATTGCCAGCTTGCCGATCACTCAGCAGGGGATCAAGCGAGTGGATGTTCTGCCTCCCGCGGCGCCGAAGGAAGTGAGGGGAGTGCGGGTGGTTTTGTGCGTGAGCGATGGGGTGAGCCTGCCAGCGAGGCAGGAGTATGAGAATGTCGATGGGCTGAGCGATGCGCCGATGTTCATTGTCCTGCGGCCGCGGGATCTGCCAGAAGATGTGCGGGGCTATGAGATGGTCGACAGCATTCTGTGGTTGGGATCGACAGCGCCCGACCCGAAGAAGCCGACCGAGGAGCCCAGGTATCGGGCGCTGGAACAGTATGTGCGGCAAGGGGGGATGCTGGTCGTGTGTCAGGGGCAGGAGATGGTGCAGACCAGGGGGTTTGAGGCCCTGCTGCCGGTGAAGGTGAGCGAGTATCGGGAGAGCAATTCGCTGGAGCCGCTGCCGACGATGGGCAAGCTGGATTGGCAGGGGGGGATCCCAGAAGGGGCCGCGGCGATTCGGCGGGTGGCGGTCGCGGTAGCCAAGCCGGAGGCGCTGGTGCTGCGGACGAAGGCGTGGGAAGGGGATGCCCAAGGCAAGGCGGCGGTGGAATCACCCTACCTGGCGAGGTGGCGGGTGGGGGCGGGATGCGTGACATGGCTGGCTCAGGACCTGGGCGAGCCATCGCTGGTGCGGTCGCTGAGAAAGGGGTGGGCGAGCATCTGGGATGAGGTGATGGGCTGGCGGAATACGCCGACGGCGCGGCCGGACATTACACCGGGCAAGGACCCAAAGGTCGGGCCGTTTGGCGAGGCGACGGCGAGGGTGGATCTGGGCATGGCATTTCGCAACGTTCCCGGCGGTGGCCTGGGGCTGCGGGCGTCGGGGTATGTGCTGATGGCGGTACTGTTCTTCGCCGTCTACTGGGTCGCCGCGGGGCCGGGAATGTATGCGTTCCTGAGCCTGAAGAAACTGGCGACGCTGAACTGGTTCCTGTTTGGCGTGGTTGCGGTGGCGGCGGCGGTACTGGCGACGCTGGTGGTGCGTGTGCTGCAATCGGGGACGCCAAGATTGGAACATGTGACGATCCTGCGCGTACCGGCGGGGGAGAATGCGGTGATCAAGAGCCGAATCGGGCTGTATATACCCAGTGACGGGCTTAAGACGCTGGAACTGCAGAAGACGGGGCCGCGGACGACGAACTGGATCACAGCGTATCCGGACCATCCGAAGCATCGTGATCTTGCAGATGAATCGCAGTTTCTGGCGATGAAGCAATACATCGTGCCGATTGTGGATGCGGCGAGCGACGACCCGGTGCGGGTGAATATGCCGTGGCGCAGCACGATGAAGCGGATCGAGGCTCGGTGGACAGGCGAGTTTGCGGGGCGCATTGATGGGCAGGTGAGCCTGACGGGGCGGAGCTATCCGGATGTGCAGGGGGTGCTGACGAATTCAACACCGTGGACGCTGCAGGAGGTGTATCTGGCGTATCGCGGCGCGAACGTGAATGGAGATGGGAGCAATGTGGGCGGGGATCGTGTCATCTATATACCGCAGTGGAAACAGGGCGAGCGGATCGATCTGACCGAACTGCTGTCGAGTGACAAGGTGTATCGGATCGGGCCCAGCAAGGGGCAGCGTGAGGGTGTGCCGCGGCTGGGTAAGGTGGTGTACGGCGGGATCGAGTTGATGCATCGCGATTTCAGCAATGAGTATATCCCGGGCGATGCCTGGGCGGGCTACTGGTATTCCGGGAGCAAATTCAGCGAAAAGATCCTCAACGACGATTCTGTGGATGACTCCGGGGCGGGGTATGAAGTGTCGCTGCCTCTTTGCAGTTTGTTTGACCGGGTTCCGCCAATGCGCAATGACAAGGGCAATGATGGCCAGTACCGTAATACGCGCAAGGATGTAATTCGGGTTGGGGCGCGGGGGTTGAATGTGTCGCCGGCGGTAGCGGCGGGAAGCATGGTGGTGCTGGCGGAAGCCTATGGGCCGCTGCCGATGCCGCTGACGGTGGACGGTGCGACTCCTACGGGGAATGGTGTGATTCTGTGTCAGTTCATTCTGCCGCTGGGTCCGCCCAGTGCGAGTGCGACGACAGCGCCGGTGCCGACATCGGCGACAGGGGTGGTGGAGAAGCTATCACGATGATGCAGGAAGTGTGCAATGGCCGCAGTGATTAAGACGATTAACCTGACGAAGCGATATGGATCGCTGGTGGCGTTGTCGAACCTGAACCTGGAGATCCAGGAGGGCGACTGCTTTGGCTTTATCGGACCCAACGGGGCGGGGAAGACGACCACGATCAAGGTTCTGGCGACGCTGTTGCAGCCGACGTGGGGGGAAGCGCGGATCTGCGATATGGTGGTGGGGTTTCAGTCGCGGCAGATCCGGCCGCTGATCGGGTATGTGCCGGATAGTTTTGGCGCTTATGAAGACATGGTGGTGCAGGAGTATCTGGAGTTCTTCGCGGCGGCGTATGGCATTCATGGGACAAACCGGACAAAGATCGTCAACGATGTGCTGGAACTGACGGATCTGGGGCATAAGCGCGATACGCTGGTGGATTCGCTTTCGCGCGGGATGAAACAGCGATTGTCGATTGCGCGGGTGCTGGTGCACGATCCGAAGGTGTTGCTGCTTGACGAGCCGGCCGGCAATCTGGACCCGCGAGCGCGAATCGAGATGCGCGAATTGCTCAAAGAACTGCGGCGGATGGGCAAGACGATCCTGATTTCTTCGCACATCCTTCCGGAACTGGCTGACCTGTGCAATACGGTGGGGATCATCGAGCAGGGGGAACTGCTCTACAGCGGGCCGGTGGCGGATATCCTGCGGCGGGTAAAGTCGGGACGGATACTGCAGGTGGCGGTCTCATCGAACAGCCAGCTTGCCCAGGGGCTGCTGAGTGGCGACCCACGGGTGGCTGGCATTACCTCCCTGGATGGCATGCTGAAGGTGGTGGTGAATGAAGATGTGCAGGATGTCAGCTTTCTGGCGGAGATGCTGGTGAAGAACGGGTTTCGGGTGACGATGTTGAAGGAAGAGGAAGTGAACCTGGAGACGGCGTTCATGCGGCTGACGAAGGGTGTGGTACAGTGATCGCGGTTGCACGAGACATCTTCTGGCGGTTGATACCGGCGAATCCGATTCTGCTGCGCATCATCTCCATGGCCGGCAAGCGGCGGCGCGATATGCTGATCCGCTGCGGGTATCTGGGGCTGTTGTGCCTGTGGGTGATCTTCATGCTGCTGGCGGCAAGTGGGCAAACCAAGCTGGATGATCTGGCCAAGAGCTCAGCGGGGATTTTCGAGAAGATCAGTTACGTGCAGCTCATTCTGGTGGCGCTGCTGGCTCCGGTGTTCACGGCGGGGGCGATCACGCAGGAGGGCGACAGCCAGACGTATGACATTCTGCTGGCGACGCCGCTGTCGAACGGGCAGATTGTGCTGGGTTCGCTGCTCTCGCGAGTGTTCTTCGTCATTGCACTGCTGCTGTCGGGCGTCCCGATTTTTGCAATCACGCAGATCTTCGGCGGTGTCGGGCTGGATAACATTTTGTATTCGTTTGGCATCGCGGCGGGCACGGCGTTTGTGACGGGCGCGATCGCCATGGCGCTGGCGACCTTCCGGATCGGCACTCGGAGGACGATCTTCGGGTTCTACCTGTTCATCGTGCTTTACATGGTGGGGTTGGTGCTGCTGGATAGCGTTCCGTTTCTGCAAATCACGGGCGGGGCCGTGTACAGCAATGAGAGTTCACACATTA
Source organism: uncultured Phycisphaerales bacterium (assembly GCA_903871935.1). GTDB lineage: Bacteria > Planctomycetota > Phycisphaerae > Tepidisphaerales > Tepidisphaeraceae > CAIQIQ01. Next base: position 94,129 of record CAIQIQ010000061.1, on the reverse strand, counting down.
GCTGGTTCACGGGGATCAATCCGTTTCTGGCGCTGCGGGCATCGATGGGTGATCCATCGTATCTTCCGCCCTTAGCCGCGGATCTGCCGGCAGAATTGCGATTCTGGCCGATCGGGTGGTATCTGACCAGCCCGCACACGTTCTATATCACGGCAACGTTTGTGCTGGGCATGGCGCTGACGATTCCTTCGGTGGTGTTTCTGCGGCGGGTGGCGCAATCCACACTGAGCGTGCGGAGTTGGGTGCTGCTGAAACTGCGGATCATCGCCAGCGCAACGACGCACAAGCCTCGTTATGTGTGGCATAACCCGATTGCCTGGCGTGAGGCGAAGACAAAAGCTTCGGCAGCGCGGATGACCTGGATGCGTTATGCCCTGATCGCAGCAGGCCTGGCCGGTGCGATCTGGACACTCACGCGCTTTGCGCATGTGGAGATGCCGGATAAGTACATCGCTCGCGGAGCGTTCAACACCGATCAGGGGATGGTGACGATCCTGACCAGCGACAGGTCGATCGAGCAGACATACGCGCCGGGCCTGAAGATCACCCTGGATGGCAAGGCGATCCGGATGAGCGATCTCGATGGGCGCTATGGCGTCAAGGACTATACGGTGGCTTCCGGGCCGCGCAAGGATGTGACCACCCTGAACCTGGTGAATCCAAAGCGGGGAATGAGTCTGAAGGAGGCGCAGACATATCTGCTATGGATGCTGCTGTTGGAGATTGCGGTGGTGCTGATTGTCATCACCAATGTGGCGGCATCAACGGTTACGCGCGAGAAGGAGGATGGCAGCCTGGATCTGCTGCTGTCGAGTCCGATCACCAGCCGTTACTACCTGTGGGGCAAACTGCGCGGTCTGTTGAGCCTGGCGCTGCCGCTGAACCTGGTGCCGGTGGCGAGCATATTCGTGTTTGTCGTCTACGACGTCTTCCGGATGATCGCTGAGGGTGGGCAGTTTCAGTGGGTGGTGTTCCCTGAGGCGATTGTGGTGGTGCCGCTGATCCTGATGACGCTGACAGCGCTGGGCGCTGTGGTCGGGATTGAAATGTCATTGCGCTGCCGGCGGACAATGTCGGCGGTGATGATCAGCGTGGCGATTGTCGTTGGCGTCGTGGGAATCTTCGGGCTGATCGGCAACGCCATTGCTGGTACCACGAGTTGGAACTGGGCGCCGCTGGTGATTGCCGCGTTCAGTCCGATTACGGTGGTGTCGGTGATTGCGGCTCCAGCGCAGTTTGGCGGGCGCGTCTTCGATGAGGGCGGGGCGGACCTGATGCTGGGCGCGCGGATCGGGATGTTCATCGGTTCGTTGATTTCCAGTGGGATCTACGGGCTTATTATCTGGGCGATCTATAAGTCGATGGTGAAGAATTTTGATATGACGATCCGGCGGCAGTCGAGATAATGCTTAGGGTGATCCCTACTTAGGCTTGGCGGTCTTTTCAGCCAGGGCACGTTTCTGGATCATCGCCAGGTACTCGTCGGCCTCCTGGCGGTTCGCGAAGACGACTTCGTTCGGGAGCATCTTGACGATCTCGAATACTTTCAGGATTTGCGGCTGAGCGCCGATGGTCACGAGCAATCCACCGCGGGACTCAATGGCCTTGCGTGCACGAGCGAGGCTGCCCAGACCCAGGCTGCTGATGAACTGAAGATCCTCCATCTCGATGCGCAGGCAACGCGCGCTCTGGTCAGCCAAGGCGCTGTCAATCGCCTTGTTGAACTCAGGAACCGTTTCGGTATCAAGTGAGCCAGTGAGCTTGATGCGGTAACTCTGAGACTCGCCTGCTGCAACCGTGACGTTTAGTGCCATGCTGATCCTTCCTGTGCGATATGCTGCAGTATACCGCGGAACACGCCGCCGGCCAGCGTCAGGGCGCTATGGCCAGGCGGTTATTCCCTTCGTAAATCTCGGATACCTGATGGTCAGGGTCAACCACGATCGACCAACCCTTGGCATTATCGGGCAGGCCGTCGAAGCTGACTTCGATCATTTTGGGCATCAGATCCAGTGGGGCGGCCAGGGCGGGGAGGGTCTGGCGCTTGATCTCCTTGCCGCCGGCGCCGATCAAGGCCACCACCACCTGTGCGGCGTCGCCGCCGCCGATGTTGTGCACCTTGGCGAAGACCTTGCCGCCGTCACGCCTCAGGTCGAGGGGGGACAGGGCCAGGTCGGGACGGGTAGAGAGGTCGTCGAGCTTGCGGGTTTGCTTGAGTTCCAGGATGTAGACCGCTTTGGCGGGCAGGGCCAGATCCAGCCGATCGCCACGAACGATCTCGCGCTTTTCCTGTTTCTCCGGATTGTCGATCTGGTCATTGCCGTCGGCGTCGGGGCCGAAGCTGAGGTCGTACTCCCCATGTTCCAGACGCCAGATGGTCGCCTGCCCCTTGATCGGCATATCCGAGATGTTGCACAGCAGCACCTTGAGGTGAGAGGCGGTGGCACTGGTCACCAGGGCGGCGTAATCGGTGCCAAAGCCATCCCAGCTTACGGCGTAGTTGAGGTTGAGCTTGTTACGCGTGGTATAGCCGCCGGTGTAGGCGATGGCCGGGTTGATGGCCGGGTAGAGGAAGACGCGGTCGGTGAAGCATTCCACTGTGGTATACATGTGCTGGAAACGCTGCAGCTCTTCGATGTCGTTCTTGATGGCGTCGATGAAGGGCTTCTTGTCGCCGCTCTGGTAGAGGGCGGCGTTCCAGCGTCCTTTAAGGGCATCGACGGCTTTGTCGGGAGTGGTCATGCCCATCTGCACCAATTCCGGGGCGTGCAGGCTGCTGACGGTCTCGGTCTTGCCCTCGGCCCAAAAATCGAGGTAAGGCTTCACGTACTTCGCGTCGCCAGTGAGGTCGGCGATACCCACAAATACCGACCCGGCGTATCCCCAAAGGCCGGGGAATGGGCCGCTGGCGGTGGTGCCTTTGGAGACATCGGCCGGCAGGGCGATTTCGCTGGCGTACTGTCCCGGTTGCTGGTGTTCCATCCAGCCGTCGCCCCACTCACGCAGCATCTGAATGATCCTGGGATTGTGGTTATATAAGCCGGCGATCAGAGCCGGGTGCCACATGAGGGCGTGGGAGCCGATCTCGCCGGTTAGGTCGCGATTCATCTTCAGGTCAACGGCGCCGCAGGTCTCATTCTTGAAGTGACGGTGGCCTTTGTCGGTCTTGACGGTAAGAGACTTTTCCGTATTGGCGGCATTGACCATACAGCGTTCCAGGTAGACCGGATCGCCGTAGTTCCAGTAGGCCATCAACGCCATGTGGTTGATGCCCTCTTCGTAGGCGTGCAGAGGATCGGTGGCCATGATGTTCAGGCCATTGGCCAGGTTCTGCTTTTCGGCAAGGACCGCCATGCGGGCTGCGCCGTCGAGCAATTCACCGGCTACGCCGTTACGCTCGAAGAAGGGGAAGGGGGCGTAGTTCTGGTACATGTCGCTGTCGTCGCCTACCTCGCCGCCGAACTCACCGGTGGCAACTTCGCGGTTGTCGATCCACCACTTGGGTACTGCGCGGGCCTGCATCCAGGCCTGATGCAGCAGGGCTGCCCATTCCGGCACCCCGTCGATCTTTGCGAACTGAGTTGGATAGGGGGGCATTCCTTCGGGCGATCGGCGCAGGATGGTGCGGTAGATCCACTGGTAATACTGGCGGACGATGGGATCCTTGCCGTCCGGGTCCAGGGCCCGGCACTGGTCGAGAGTGTCGAGGACCTCGGCCACGTAGGGACGCAGCAGGTTGTAGATCTGGCCGTCGCCTTCGCCATCTCGGCCGTCGGCCAGGTAACGTGCGACATCATTCTGCCGCCCGAAGCCGTTCCACGGCCGGGCCTCGCTCAGGGAGGAATAGAAGGTCTTGAGGAGGAACTTGCGATACTGCAGGGCCTCGGCGAGGGCCTGTTGGCGCGGCATTGAGAAAGGTTGCACCTGCACGTCGGAGAGCGTTGCCGGCCGGTCAAACCTGAGCGTCACCCAAAGCGCTCGGCCGGCCGGGACGAGTTGGTCGGCGAAATCGCACACGAGGCGAACTCGCCCTGCGGCATCGAGCGTGTAATCCGCGCCGTGTAATTCCAAATGCGGATTGAGGGCATCCTGGACGCGCACGGTGAAGGGAAGCTCCTTGTCCTGTCCTTCCACGGTGAACTCGATCCCGACGGCGCCAAAGGCCTGCTCCTGGGTGAAGGGCTCGGCGACCAGATGTACCGCCTTGCCGGCCGGGAGTTTGAGTCGTTCCGCCTTGTAGGGAGTGTCGGGTCCATCCAACCGGAAGATGGTTCGCTCATCGGCCGGGAAACGTGCTGCCAGGTACTTGGCGACCATGGCTGTGGGCACGGGATCTCTGTTCTGGGCCACGACTTTCATCGTCACTCCCGGCTTCCCATCGGCCGGCACCGGTTGCACGCGGAAGAACGAGCAATCAGCCATGGCACCGTCACTGACGTCGAAGAAGCTGATCTTCTTTGCTCTAACCGGTTGCTCGAAATAGGCCCGCGACTCCTGCGCCTGGCCGGGGAAGGTGGTCACGTTCTTGCCGCTGGCCGGATCGTCGTACTGGGCAGCGTCGGCGACGAGTTTGGCCTTTATGCCACCCCGTACCACTACAGCGTTGAAGCCAAGATCGTCGGCGAAGGTGGCGTGGAAACCGTCATTGTTGTGATAGGCGTAGACGACGCCGGTATTGCTGTGTGGCTGGGGATACTCCCAGACCGCGCCGTCCCAACCCCCGCTGCGTGTGGTGCCATCAACGGGTTGGCCGACGAAACCGCGCAATACGCGGGCGTCAGTCACGTGCAGCTTCTGGATCAACAGTGGCTCAGCGCCAGCGTGGATCGGAATGCCCGGGCCGAAGGAAGCGGCCTCGCCGCTGGGCACGCGCGTCAGTTTCAACTCACGGATGGCGTAACTGGCAGCTTCTTTGGAAGCGTCTGCCCATACGCTCATGCTCGCGCGCCCATCGGAGGTAGTGGAGAAAGTCATCGTCTGCCGCTGGTAGTCGGTGCTGGCCGGCACGCGCTGGTCCATGCGCTGGTCGCTGGCCGCCCCCTCCCCCTCTGGGCGAACGCGTACGCGCATGGTCACGCCGCCGGGGCTTTTCACATCAGCCGACAGGCGGTACCGGGCGTTGGGGCGAAGCTTGAATGACTGGTCCAGCCGCCATCCCTGGCCAGAGGGTGTATCGACGCGAAGCACGGGCCCAGTGGTATCTTTTTGGGCCGTCATCAGTTTCTGGTTTTCGGGCGCAACGCCCCACGATTTCAGGTCTTGAAAATTGGGGCTGGCCAGCAAATTGGCGTTCTCGAGCGCTACGGCGGCGTAGCCTTCCAGCGGGCCGTAGGGCACCCCGGCTGGCCAGACGCTGGCGACGCTGTTCGTTGCTGTGAAATCCTGCCGACCAATCTTCACCTCCAGCACATCCCCGCGTGAGAGCTTGTCCAGACCAATGTCGGCGGCAGTGATCTTCAACTCCACCTGCCAGGCATCAGTCGACCTGGTGGTTGCCGCCTGCCACTTGGCCGGTGCCTCGACCCGCTTGCCGCCGCGCTGCCGGAGTTCCTCCTGTGTGGCGATGGCATTGATGATGAACTGATCCACGTCGGTCTGACTGCCGCCGGAACGCACCCAGATCTCGACGCAATCATCGGTCCATACCTGTGCACTGCGTGTGGTGACTTTGGCTCGGATCTTCGTCGGCTCAGGTTCGGTGCAGCGGATCGCGAGGTACAAAGCCTGATCGTCAAAGCAGGCCCTTGCTTCCACCGCTTTGGCCGGAGCATCTTTCTTGCCGGGCAGCGAGAATTCCTTCCATACCGCGGCTTTCGACCAGCAGGCGTCGTCAAACTTGCCATCAATCCTCGGCGCTTCGGCCGTTCGTGGGATAATTGACATTTCCGGCCTCGCGCCCCACGCCCCAGCGCTGACCAAGACGCTCAATACTCCAACCCATAACCCATGCATCGCATTACCTCGGTTGTTGTGGCACAGATGCCTGGCCGGTTTGGAGTGCAACCGGTTGAGCTTGTTTTGTCAACGACTGGAGCCGTCAATGCAGGCCAGCGTGCGGCATCAGCGCAACGTCAGAGCGATAGCGATGATCGCCATCACCACTCCTATGGTCGCAAAGACCAGTGGAAGCACGGGAAGCGAGGATTGGGCAGATTGTGGCCTTTGGGCGGGCGCCGTATGCCGTATCTGCAGCGTCGCTCCCGCCTTTTGACGATTCTCGAAGCAGACCGGACACAGGATCATGCCGCGCATTTCCGACATCTGATCTCGGGGCATCTCAACACCGCAATCCGCACACGGCGCCGGCCGGGTACGTGCGTGATCGATTTCGTTGCAACGGGAGCACCAGTATTTTCCGTTTGCATCCTTGAACCGTATTTTGTGTGCGAGGTCGCAACCACAAACGTGGCATGTCTTCAGGGCAACCGTGCCCATCAGAGATGAATCGCCGTTGGAGCGGAATCGTTCCAGGCGGTTTACCCGCGCCTGCTCCGCGTCGGCCCGTCGCAGCGAAGCCCCGTCAGTTCGGGCGTCACCCATGTCACCGGCCAGATCTTCATTCATCTGCCACCTCCAATTCTGAATCCTCGCACGCAGTGTGGACACCACTTGCACCCAAGAAGGTCATCGAGACAGTGGAGTCCATCCGGAAGTCTCGCTCGCGCACGCCCCACCTTATAACGCTCTGGGGCGCGGAACATTGCGGATCGTCCGAGGAACCGATACCGACCATGGACTCGCGCAAGTCCATGGCGGAGAAGTCTGCCGTAAGCCGTTGTTCGATCGTAGTTTAACCGCGCTTATCTATTCTCACTCGTGTGCGTTTCCGGGGCAGCCATTGGCCCGCACGCCCAGGCGAGCTCACCGCGGGCGAGAATCGCCATCGTTACCCCGACCGCGATGCCCGCGATGACATCGCTCGCGTAATGGGCGCCTTCAACGACACGCGAAATGCCAGTCAGGGCTGCAATAGTCCAGAAGACCCATCGCCATCGAGGGAACACCATTCCCAGCGACGTCATCGCGGCAAACGCGAGCGTGCTGTGCCCGGACGGGAAACAGAGATTGGGAGGTGATACGAGGAGCCCGGGCAGACCTCTTGAGAAGGTGTGGAAATCGTATGGATGAGGGTTGGGGATCTGGTCCACAAACGGCCGGTATCGGCCCACACTCCACTTCAGAAGCGTGTATGCGATCGCCCCGTTCACCGCGGCGATCGCCAGCAGCAGCGCAGCGCGCCACTTCCATCGGGGCACAAAGCACAGCCCTATCAGGACCGGGACGTAGATAGCAAAGTAGCCCGGCGCTCGCACGACCATCATCATCCATCCACCGTGGCTCTCAAGCCATCTGGGAGTGTTCCATATGTCGAGCAACCGGGATACGGTGGGATCCAGCGCCAGAGCCACGCCCATTGCGATCAGCCATGCAACGCATGCGACCGCTGCCGTGCGCAAACGCGGCGGTTTACCCCGAAATCCCGGGTTCAATGAATCGGCGCTAATGATCGCTGACGAATCACTCGCGGCGCCATCGGCGCCAGGCCCCCTCGATCTCACCGATGTCCATCTACGCCCGAGTTCCACTGGTCTCCATGTCTATACACCTATCGTTGTGATTCAAGCTGGAATGTCTACCGGTCTTGCATGAAGCAAAGATGAAAACCAGTATCGCGGCAGCCTCATCGATGCTACCTCTGTCCCTTCCCGTGCGCTTTCATTCTGGTTTCATACGCCGCCACGATACTCATACCTAGTTCCGTCACAATGTCGGCCAAAGGTTGGTCGCCCAGCGTACCTCCACGATAGCAGACGGGAGTGATGATCATGAATGTCGTTGGATTCTTGTAGTGTTACCGAGCCACCTCGCGCCTATGGTCACTATCTGTATTGGCAAGGACATGCAAGCATGACGGATTCGACGATGCGCCACAGGATTGCGATGCGGACGATCTGGCTTGCGCTGCTGGTGTTGACGATGCCGGCCATGCCGGCCCTGGCCGGCACCGAAGGCTGGTCCCAGTGGCGTGGTGCGGCCGACCGCAACGGCGTCTCATCTGAGACGGGACTGCCCGCGACTTTTGACGAGGCGACCGGCATACCCGATGGCACACCCCTGCAGAACGTGAAGTGGGTTGCTCGGATCGGCGGCGGCGCGTATGGCAGCATTGTCGTGTCCGGTGGCAAGGTACTGATCGGCGGCAGCATGAACTACCGCAGTTCGGCGATGCTCTGGTGCTTCCAGGAATCCGACGGAAAGCTGCTCTGGCGACTGCGTTCGCCGTTTCGCACCAACCTGGTCAATCGAACATGGGGATTGTGTTCCACCCCCACCGTCGATGGCGAACGCGTCTATGTCCTGGGACACAACGGCGAGGTGCTCTGTCTGGACGCCAACGGACTGGCCGGACGTCCACCCTCGCCCGCCGACCTTGAACTGATCATGACCGACCGGCGATGTTTGGATCGCAACAAGCTCGACGCCGATGGCAATCGCCTCACCGAGTTATCGCCCGGCACCGCTGTCGCGCCCGAACCCACTGACGCCCACGTGCTCTGGCAATTTGATCTGATCCGTGAGGTCAAGTGCTGGCCGCACAATGCCCAGAGCACGTCGGTCCTGGTTCGGGGTGATCGGCTCTACATCGCCACAGGCAGCACGCTCAGCGCATACGGCCAGGACGGCTCCAAGTACTGGATTGACCGCTGGAAATCCAAGTACGGCAAGTCCAGTTACGACTCCCCCAGCCTGATCGTCCTGGACAAGAACACTGGCAAGCTGCTGGCGGTCGACAAGGAAGGCATTTTCGACCTGACCTTTCACGGCGCTCACGCTTCACCGGCGCTGGGCGTGGTTGGCGGCAGGGAGTTGCTCTTCTACGGCGGTGGCAATGGAGCTTGCTACGCCTTCGACCCGGAGTTTGCTCCCGGCAACGCCGGCGCGCCTGGCGTGCTTAGACGAATCTGGAAGTTCGATTGCCTTGCACCCAGCAGCTACAGCCCCGAGTTTACCGGTACTCGCCTGGAGTTTGCGGAGATCATTGCCACGCCCGTCTTCTATCGCAACCGCGTCTACGTTGCATTGGGCAATGAGCCCAGCGACAGCGGCACCAGGGCCAAGGAAGGACGCCTCCTGTGCCTGGACGCCACTCGGACCGGCGACGTCACCGCCTCGGCAAGGATATGGTCCTTTGACCAAATCAAGAGCTGCTGCACAACCCCTGTCATTGCCGACGGTCTGCTCTACACGGCCGACGTGTCGGGTCTGGTATACTGCCTGGACGCCGATACCGGCGCCCTCTACTGGCAGCACATGGCCAAGCCAGTCTGGAGTTCGCCGCTCGTGGCCGACGGCAAGGTCTACGTGACCACGCAAGGCGGTTTGTTTGTCTTCGCCGCGAACAGGACGAAAACGGTGCTCAGTCAGCCCGGGGACAAAAGGGTCGAGATGGTCGCTTCTCCCGCCGCGGCCAACGGCACAGTCTATCTGGCCACCAACAAGCTTCTGTACGCTCTTCAAGAGGGGAGGACTGCCGCGCTCGACAAGACGGCCCCATTCTGGACGCCTCCGGAGAGCGATGGCCTGCGGCCGCCCGAACCGCCGCCGTCTCTCGTGAGGCAGATGTGGCGGTTCGCTGTCCCGGTCATCGGCGCAGCAGCGGCGGTCTGGCTGGTTCCCTGGTTTAACAAGACCCGCACGGCACGGCGGCAGGCGAACGCGGACAAGACCATGTAACCATCTACAGGCAGCGCGGCGCGCAACTTGCTCATTGTTTCGAGCAACATCCACAGATGCAGCCGAACGGGCGCAGGCCCAGGCCCTTGCACGAGACGCGCGTGATCGAACCATGTGCCCACCTGCGTCGCATGTGAGGTACTTTGGACCGTAAGTCTATTCATCCTGGTTTCATGCTGGACAGGGATACTTATGCACAGTCTCGTGGCGGCGTTGCCATCGGTTGGCAGTGCATCCACACCCTTAGAGGAGAGTACACCATGAACGTACGTTGGATTCTTGCGGCGTTTCTCAGCATCGGGATCGTCGGTGCCGTCACTAGCGCCAGCGCCGCAGACAAGCACAAGGACAAGCAGGATGTGAAGATCCCGATGGATCAGGTTCCCGCCGCCGTCAAAGCGACCCTTGAGAAGGAAGCCAAAGGCGGCAAGATCGGCGACATCGACAAGGAAACCGAGAAAGGCAAGGTCATATACAGCGCCGATGTCACGATTGACGGCAAGGCCTTTGAGGTCAAAGTTGCCGAAGATGGCTCGCTGATCAGTAAGAAGGCCGACGATGACAAGAAGGAAGACAAAGACTAGTCCGCATCGGCGTGCTCAAGAAGACAGGCGGCAAGGGCCGGCCGCATGCGTTGGCCATGGCCGTGCCCCCCGATAGGATGGTCGGGTCATGCGCATTCTGGTCATTGAGGACTTTGAGCCGATTCGGGCGGCGGTTGTGCAGGGGCTTCGCGAAGCCGGCCATGCCGTTGATGAAGCGGCGGACGGCGAGAGTGGACTCTGGCACGCCCAGTCCGGTGAGCACGATGTCATCATACTCGATCTGATGTTGCCGAAGGTCAGCGGCCTGGAGGTGCTGCGCACTCTGCGGCGGCGGAAATCTCCAAGCTACATCCTGATTCTTACCGCCCGCGACACGCCCGAGGACCGCGTGCGCGGGTTGGACCTGGGAGCGGATGACTACCTTGTCAAACCCTTTGTTTTCGCGGAACTGCTGGCCCGCGTGAATGCCCTGATCCGCCGCAAGTACGAGGCCAGGGATACGCTCATCCGGATCGGCGACATGGTGATCGATACCGTGCATCGGACCGTCCAGCGGGGCGGCAAGACGGTGGATCTCAGCGGACGGGAGTATGCCCTGCTGCAGTACCTGGCGCTGAACGCCAACCGTGTCGTCTCGCGCGCGGATATCTGGCAGCACATGTATGACTTCAACGCCTCGCCTGAGAGCAATGTCGTGGACGTGTACATCGGCATGCTCCGGAAGAAACTCGACCAGACGGGTGGTTTGCCCCTCATCCATACTCGGCGCGGGCAGGGATACATGCTGGGAGAACGGGAATGAGCCGCTCCCTGCAGCGCCAACTTCTGTTCACGACAACGTGCGCCACGGCATGTGTGCTGGGCCTGCTGGGCCTTGGCATCTATTTCCTGGTGCGCCACTCGCTGCTTGCCGGGTTTGACGCCGCCCTGATCGTTGAGGCGCGGGCGCTGGCGGCGCTGATCGAACAAGGCAATGGCGCGATCGCCGTGGAATACGAACCCCAACAAATGCCCGAGTTCCTTCCCGGGCGGCATCCGCAGTTCTTCCAGATGTGGCTTCAGGATGGAAGCACTCTTTTGCGATCCCCTTCACTCCGTCAGCGGGACTTGAGTGACACACCCTCACGCCCCGATGGAGCATCCTGGGAAGTGCGGCTGCCGAATTCTCGCAATGGCCGGGCCGTTCACATCGTCTTTGCGCCGACGCCTGACCCGAACCATGCCACGACCGCACCGAGCGAGACGGTACGGCTCATGGTGGCTCGCGAGTCGGGTGAACTCGATCATGCGCTGGCGGACCTCCGCTGGCTGTTGCTGGCATCATGCCTGAGCGCCGTCATTGTTTGTGCGGCGCTGCTCCGATTGCTGGTCAGCGCATCACTGCGCCCGCTGCGCGGTCTCGCCGGCGACATCAGGGCAATCGGCGAGATGGATCTCAAACGCCGTCTGGGAACCCGTGAGTTGCCAGAGGAACTGCTCCCTGTGGCGGATCGGCTGAATGAACTTCTTGAACGCATCAGCGCTGCATTCGCCCGTGAGCAGGCCTTTACTGCCGATGTTGCCCACGAGCTGCGCAATCCCCTGGCGGGCTTGCAGGCAACGCTGGAAGTCAACCGGTCCCGCCCGCGCGAGCGTGAGGCGTACGAGAAGGCATTGGACAAGTGCCTTGCCATCGTCGCGCCAATGCAACTGATGGTGGAGCAACTGCTTCTGCTGGCACGCGCCCAGAGCGGCCGACTCATCGCACAGCGGCAGGCGGTCGATGTGCGCATCCTTCTCGCCGAGTCCTGGACGCCCTTTCAGGCTCAGGCGGCATCACGCAGCCTGCGCGTCCTCTGGGATGGTCCCGAGACATGTCCTCTGGCTACGGATTGCGAGCAACTTCGGATGATCGTGCGCAATCTGTTCGATAATGCCGTGTCGTATGCTGACGAGGGCGGTGAGATTCGCATCACCATCGTGTGTAAAGCATCAGCAGCCACTCTCATGGTCAGCAATACCGCATGCAAGCTATCTAGTGGCGTTGCGCTGCATGCGGCCGAACCATTCTGGCAGGGCGACCCCGCCAGGGCGGCCATTGGCCGACACTGCGGCCTCGGGCTATCGCTGTGCGACCGTCTGGCGCGCCTCCTGGGAGGGCAACTGACGATCCGGGTGGATCCGGGCCGCGTTTTTACAGCAGAGCTGCGCTTGCCCAAGTTAGAAACATCAGACGGCGGTCGGCCGGAAGGACCGGAAGCATGAGGGCGCACCCAGATCATTTTAGTGTCGTGCCCGCCTGCTCGCTGGATTTGATGGAATATCCAGCGGCGTTCAGACGTCTAACGTGTCGTGCGTGCGCGGTGTTGGGGTGCGCGCTCTACAAGGAGAGAAACATGCGCTTTGCGGTATCACTGATGGCGGCGACGGTGCTTGCTTCAACCCTCGGACTTGCACAGGCAACGCCAGCGGCCGGTCCGTACAAGGTGCTCGATGTTGTCAAGGTCGGCGGGGCCGGCGGTTTTGACTATGTCTATGCCGACGCGGATGGCCGGCGGCTGTACATACCACGTAGTGGCGGTGCCACCAGCCGAATCACGGTGTTTGACCTGGATACGCTCAAGTCTGTTGGCGAAGTAGCCAATGTGAGCGGCGTTCACGGCGCTGTGGTTGATCCAGTATCGGGCCATGGGTTTGCCAGCAGCAAACCGGTGGTGATGTTTGACACGAAGACACTGGCGACGATCAAGACGATTCCGGTCGATGGCAATCCAGATGGGATACTCTTTGACCCATTCAGCAAACGCGTGCTGATCCTGAGCCACCGGGAGCCAAACGTGACCGTGCTCAATGCGGCCGACGGATCGGTGCTGGGGACGATCAACCTGGGCGGCGCTCCCGAGCAGGCCGTCAGCGATGGCAAGGGCCGCATCTTCATCGATATTGAGGATAAGGATACGATTGCGGTGGTGGACATACAGAAGATGCAGGTGGCGGGGGGCTATGGACTAAGCGCCAAGGGGAAAACGCCCGCGGGTCTGGCCATGGATGTGCAGAATCACATTCTCTTTGCGTTTTGCCGTGAGCCGGCGACCGTGGTGATCGTAAATGCGGATACCGGCGAGATCATCACCAATCTGCCCATCGGCAATGGCGTCGATGGCGCTTCGTTCAACTCCGCGACCATGGAGGCGTTCAGTTCGCAGCGGGATGGCACGCTCACGGTGATCAAGGAGAACAGCCCGACGAACTTTGAGGTCGAACAGACCGTGAAGACCAGGCCGGGCGCCAGGACCTCGACGTTGGACAGCAAGACAGGCAAGATATTCCTGATTGCGGCGGAGATGGCCGCTCCAGCCGCCCCAGCGACGCCGCCAGCCGGCGGCCGTCCGCAGGGCGGGCCGGGCGGTGGGCGCGGGCAGATGGTGCCTGACTCGTTCATGATTATCACGGTCGGCAAATAGGTCGGCCAATAGTGTTGGGTCTGCTCGCACTTGGCGCAATCCGGGGGCCGTCTGGGGTAAGACAGATATGCGATCGTACTACCGAATGCTGCGAATGGCGATGCACGCCTTGCGGCGGCACATGATGCGCTCGATGCTCACGTGTCTGGGCGTCGTCATCGGCGTGGCGGCCGTCATTGCCGTGATGGAGATCGGGCAGGGCTCCGCTTATACGATCCAGCAGACGATTGCGGCCATGGGCGCCAGCGTTGTTCAGATCGATCCCAGCGATGTTGTGAAAGCCGGCGCCAGCAGCGGCGTCGGCACCAGAGTGACGCTGACGCCGGCCGACTGCGATGCCATTCTCCACGAATGCAGCGCGGTGCGCTGGGCAGCGCCCAGCCTGGATGTCAAAGGCCAGGTCATTTACGGCAACCGCAACTGGTCTCCCTCGGACATCCGGGGCACGACACTCGATTACCTGTTGGTGCGCAACTGGACAGATCTGGCCGAGGGTGAACTCTTCACCGATGCGGATGTGGCCAGCGCTGCGCCGGTATGCCTGCTCGGGCAAACCGTCGTCCGCGAACTTTTCGCCGGCGCATCGCCGCTGGGCCATCAGGTGCGCATCAAGAACATCGATGTTACCGTGATAGGCGTGCTGAGCCCCAAAGGGGGCAACATGATGGGGCGCGACCAGGATGACTATGTCATCGCGCCCTGGACGACGGTGAGGTTTCGCCTGTCCGGCTCCAGACAGGCAACGGCGGCCGTCGCGGCGGCGCCGGCGGCACAGGTCAATACGCTCAACCAGTACTACCCTGGTCAGCAGGTGCAGCTTTACCCGCAGAAATCCAATGTACAGGCGATTGACAATCCGATGCTGACGCGATTTGTGGATCTGGATGATATCTTTGTGTCGGCGACGTCGCCGCAGGATGTCCCGCTGGCCATCCGCCAGATCACGGCCATTCTTCGCGAGCGGCACGGACTTATGGGTGATATGGAAAATGACTTCCGCATTCGCGACCTGACGGAAATCTCCGAGAACCTTGCCTCGACCACGAAGGTGCTGACCAGCCTGCTGCTGTGCGTGGCGCTGATCTCGCTGGCGGTCGGCGGAGTCGGCATCATGAACGTCATGCTGGCTTCGGTGACGGAGCGAACTCGGGAAATCGGTGTGCGCATGGCGGTTGGGGCAAGGGCGAGAGACATCCTCCGCCAGTTCCTCACCGAGGCCGTGCTGCTGTGTCTCCTGGGCGGAATCGCGGGCGTCCTGCTGGGCCGGGGTGTATCAATGGTGGTGACGACACTTCTGAAGTGGAAAACCATGCCATCGGTCACGGCGGTGGTCGTAGCCTGCGCGGTTTCGGCGGGGGTTGGGATCGTCTTCGGGTTTTATCCCGCGTGGCGTGCGTCGCGGCTGGACCCCATTGATGCGATGCGTCATGAATAGGATGTGGCGCTCGGTGCGCGTGCTAGACGCAAAGGGCGAGTCGACGCTTGTGCACTCTGGTCATTGAGGGCTTGCTCGTGCTTTGAGCATGGGCTTTTCAGTCGGGCCAAAGGCAACGTTCACCTTGTGCTGATACTTCAGCTCGTTCCCACCGAAACGACAGGTTACCGTGGTAGCGAACGGGGTATGAACAAGCCAGGCGTGCAGGACCAGCGTGTTCTGGTCCGTCCAAGCATAGCTGCATGCCATGGGTTGGGGAGTTAGCATATCCCATTTCGCGGTCTGCTTGATCCATTTTCCGTGGCCAAAGCGAAGTTCCTCGGCGCCATTGATCTGCACGAGAAGCGTTGGTCCATCGAAAGTGAAACGCATGCTCTTTAGTTCCTGGTCGTTGGTGGGGAAGAGGTAGGTTCGCCTGGCAACATCTGCTGCGATGGGCTGTTCGGCGAAGCCGGCGGCGGGCGGAAGCTGCAGTTCCGCGAGGCGCCGCTGCAGGGCATCACAGGTCCTCGGGTCGGCCGGCAGGGACGATACGGACATCGCGGGAAGAAGATGATCCCAGACGGCTGTCAAGATGCCCGCCATGTCCTTGGTACCGGCGGTCACTGCCAATACGGCGTCGTATTCGAGCATGACGATGCAGTATTGTCCGAACGCGCCATCGCCGCGGTAGATGCCGTGGCGGCAACGCCAGAACTGGAAGCCGTAACCCTGGGTCCAGTCGCTATCTGGGTTTGTGCCGTTGTCGACTTGCTTGCTGGTGGCTTGGACGATCCAAGCCTCGGGGATGATTTGCCTGCCACTCCAAAGGCCTTTCTGGAGATAGAGCTGGCCGAAGCGGGCAATGTCTTCCGTCGTGATGCTCAGGCCCCAGCCGCCGGTGTTGGTGCCATCCGATGCGGTCTCCCAGAGGGCGGGCTTGATGCCAAGGGGTTCAAAGAGGCGAGGTGTGAGATACTCCAGCAGCGTTTGGCCGGTGAGTTTCTGAATGATCTCAGAGAGGATGTGGCTGGCGGCGGAGTTGTAGATGAAATGGGTGCCGGGTTCGCGCTGCACGGGAAGAGAGAGAAACGCACGGACAAGCTTTTTGTCGGGTGCGGACATCGTCTGTCGCGTGACATCCTGCTCATGGCCGGTAGTCATGGACAGTAAGTGACGCACGCGCATGGCCTGAAGGGTTGCGGATGTCTCCTTGGGGGCTTCCTCGGGAAAGATGCCCAAGATGGTGTCATCGACGCTGAGTCGACCCTCATTGACGGCAAGTCCGATGGCGGTGGAGGTAAAGCTCTTGGTGAGGGAAAAAAGCATATGCGGATAGTCGGCGACGTAGGGGTGCCACCAGCCCTCTGCGGCGACCTGGCCGTGGCGGAGGAGCATCATGGAGTGCATGCCAAGGCGCTGACGGTCGATCTCATCGACAAAAGCGCGGATGGCGGATGGGGTGATCCCCTGGGCTTCGGGAGTTGAACGTGGAAGTGCGGTCATGATTCTCCATCACATGGAAACGGAAGTTCAAACTGCGTCGATGAGTTCAATGGGACAGCCGATGTCGCCGACGACGACCTCGCCAAGATATCGCGCAGCGACTGGATTGGCGAAACCGATCTTTGGGGCGACGAAGGTAATCGTGCGGGTGGCAACGATGCAGGCGCCCAAGGGAGAGCCGACATCGCAATCCATGCCAGAGGGTACATCAATGGCGAGCACCGGCCGACCGCTGTTGTTGAGGGCGTCTGCCAGAGCAGGAAACGGATCATGCGGAGCTGCGGTCAGACCGGTGCCGAAGATGGCATCTACGACCAGGGCCCATTGGAAACTGTGGACGAGCTTTGGCGTTGCGGCCTGAACGGGAATGTTCATCGCCTGGACGATGCGCCAGTTGATCAATGCATCGCCGGTGTATCGTGATGAATCGACCGTCAGTGCGAGGGTGAACTCGATGCGATGGTTATGAAGGTGACGGGCAATCGCCAGTCCGTCACCGCCATTGTTGCCGCCGCCGCAGAGGATCAGGGCCTGCTGCCCCGGACCATCCCCGAGCATATCGAGAGCAACTCTTTCGGCTGCAATGGCTGCGTTTTCCATCAGTATAATGCCGGGAATGGCGTACTGCTCGATCGCGCGGCGATCGACTTCGCGAGATTGGCTTCGCGTCAGCGCGCGGGGTGGCTTCGTAATGTTCATGCCCGTGAGTATACTTCAGGTTATGGCTCTGCCGCAGGCGCGATTTCAGGCGAAGGTGGTGCCCGGGGCTTCGCGGAACCGCGTGGCCGGGCGGTATGGTGATGGTGTGAAGGTGCAGGTGATGGCGCCGCCGGAGAAGGGCAAGGCCAACGAAGCGGTGCTTGAAATCCTGGCGGAGTGGCTGAAGGTTCGTCCGGGCCAGATTCGCGTGGAATCCGGCCATGCACAGCCGCGGAAAGTTATCCTGGTTGATGGAATGAGCCAGCAGCAGTTGCAGGCGCAGTTGGAGATGCTCGCATGAGAATTGCATGGATTGGAATTGGGTATGTGGCGATGGTGGTCGGCAGCTATGCGGCGGGCGAAGAGACCGCTATTCCCGCGACGGTCCATGCTGCGACGCGACCGGCCGCTACGACACAGGCGACACAGCCTGCGGATTCCCGCTTGGATCGCAGCACTGTTGACAGCACGCTCGACCGGATGCTGCGGACCAGGCCAGGCACGGTCCGGCCGCTGCGGCCGGTGCCGGATAATGATGTAAAGAAAACACGGTCGGTGAACAAACTGGATGGCGAGTCGGTCGATCTGCTGCTTAAACGTGAAGGAGACGTGATCACGGATCGTGTCGGCCGGCTGCAGAAGACCGATGCAGGATGGGAGTTCCATTTCGAGTCGGATGGACGAGCGCTGAACGATCCGCCGATGATCTTGCTGCCAAACTCAGAGCTGGCGAGGATGGAGAGATCGTTGGAGAAATCGGGGCAAGATCTGCGGTTCCGGGTGACGGGGATGATCACGATGTATGGCGGGCGGAATTATCTGCTGGTGGAGAAGGCGAGGGGGATGAGCAAGGCGGATGAAGAGTAGAGCTTCAAGGGCGAACTAAGTAGGCAAGCCTATGAGCCTGCTGCAACCGTGGTGGCTGATTCTGCTGGGGCCATGGGTGGGCCTGGTGATTCTGGCATTGCGGCAGTATCGGCCGAAGGTGCTGGTGCCGTATCTGGACTTGTGGCCACGAGAAGAGCCGCAGGATAGAGAGAAACGGCGAGGTTGGCGTCCGCCGGCGTGGCCGGTGCTGTTGCTGCTGGTGGCGATTTTCCTCGGGATCATGGCGCTGGCATCCCCGGTGTGGCGGAGTCGTCGACCGACATTGCCGCGGGTAACGATCATTGTCGATCGCGGCGTCACCATGCTGGCCGATGAGCGGGGCCGCGATGTGGCAGATCGAGCGATGGGGATTCTGGAGCACCTGCTTGCCGGCAATAGCGAGATCCGCGTGATGGATACGCTTGGCGAGGATCGACTGGTGTCGCGCGGGCAGCTTAGCCAAGCTTTGCACGCGCCGGCGACGGCGGTCGATACACGCCAGCGCGTGAACGCTCTGGTGCATGCACAGGTGGCCGAGGAGGTCGTGACGGTGCTGTTGAGCGATCATCCGGATGTTGATCCGAAGGTTGTGCAGATAGTGCCGGGGGGCACAATACGCAATGTCGGAATTGTAAAGGCGGCCGTTTCAGGCAAGCAATGTCTGGTGGAGATCCGGAACGATATGGAGATCGCCGAGGCCGCGGTGGTCATCTCGGGGGTGACGCATCGAGTGCAGTTGCCGCCGCGTGGACAGACACGTCAGTACATCCTGCCGGTGAGTGGCGACAGAACTCATGTGCATCTCGATGTGGTTGATGATCTTGCTGATGACAATGACTGGTGGATTGTTCCGGATCATCCAGCGCCAAGGCTGCTGTTAAGTGCTTCGGTAGCACCGGCTGTAAGGCGGTTTGCGGCGGCATATCTGGCAGCGCGACGCCGGCCGGACGGACAGGAAGTGGCGATAGCGCCACCGAACGAGATTGCCGCTGATCATTGCATCGTAGTCACACCCGCAGAACGCGTGGTCAGCGTGCCCAAGTTGCCAGTGGATCACGCGATCCTGCGGAACGTCCGGCTGCCGGAGCAGGTGCTGGCGACATCGTTGCCTCTGCCCGCCGGACGATGGGATCCCATCCTGTCGGTGGGCGACGTGGTCATGTTGGCGGTCGATGAGCAGCACCGGCGGGTGTGGGTTGGCATGGAGATGCCGGCGGATTCCGCGGAGCAGGTGCTGCTGTGGACGAACATCGTGGAGTTTGCCGGTGGTGGAGCGGATACGAACACCGCACCGCGGGTACTGGATGCGAGTTGGCAGCGTGTGGGGGAGACATTGCCGGCGGAACTGAATGGGTTGCGAGCTGGCGTATACGAACGCGCGGGCAAGCGCGCGGTGGTGTGTGTTCCTGCGCCGAAGTTTGCTTCCGTGCAGCAAGTGCCGGCGCGTTCGGCCGAAGAGCGGCTGCAGATGATGGCAGCACAAGTGTCGGATGTGCCTTGGTCTCCCTACCTCTGGCTGGCGGGCGCAATGCTGGTGGCCGGGGCGGCGGCGAAGGCTGCGAAGTGAATGGTGGGGCAGCGTCGGGTGACGCGAGGAGGCACGTGGCCACAGAACATCCCGCCCGTTTCTGGCAACCATATTGTCCGCAGCCTTTGACGGCTCCCTGCCTACAATGGGGCTAGCGCAGTAGCCAATACTCTTACCAGAGAAGGAGAACATACAATGCAGTATCGTCATCTCGGTCGCAGCGGCGTGAAGGTCAGCCCCCTTTGCCTTGGCACGATGAACTTCGGCCCGCAGACCACAGAGTCGGACAGCTTTGCCATCATGGACAAGGCCCTGGAGGTCGGCATCAACTTCTTTGATACGGCCGACGTCTATGGATGGAAACGCGGCGAAGGACTCACGGAGATCATTGTCGGCCGGTGGTTTGCCTTGGGCGGCGCTCGCCGCGATCGCGTGATCCTGGCCACCAAGGTCTTTGGCGATATGGACCTGCCCAATCAGCCCGACCCGAACTTTGGTCGTGGGCTTTCGGCATCGAAGATTGTCCGGGAGTGCGAGCGCAGCCTCAAACGCCTGCAGACCGACTACATCGATCTGTATCAGATGCACCATATTGACCGCGATCTGCCGGTCGAGGAGGTCTGGCAGGCTTACGAAGTCCTCGTCAAGCAGGGCAAGGTACACTATGCCGGGAGCAGCAACTTCGCCGGCTGGGATATCGCCACCTACAACCAGGTCGCCAAACAGCGAGGCTTCCTTGGGTTGATCAGTGAGCAGAGCGTATACAACCTTGACAACCGCATGGTGGAAATGGAAGTGGTTCCCGCATGCCGGCACTATGGCCTCGGGATCATCCCCTGGAGCCCGCTGGGTGGCGGCTTGCTGGGCGGCGCGCTGCAGAAACGAAAAGAAGGCCGGCGCAGCGGTGAGAACTTCGAAAAGCGCGTGGATGGCAAGCGAGACAAGTTGCAGAAGTATGAAGATCTCTGCCGCGAACTTAGTGAGGAGCCAGCCAATATCGGTCTGGCCTGGCTGCTGAACAACCCGGTCGTCACTGCCCCGATCATTGGCCCGCGGACGATGGATCAGCTCACTGGTGTCTTGAAGGTTCCGGATATCAAGCTTTCGCCCGAGACGCTGAAGAAACTCGATGAGATATTCCCTGGCCCCGGTGGCGAGGCTCCCAAGTCCTACGCGTGGTAGGCTGCGCGTCACGCTATAGCTGGGACTTGTCTACTCCACGTAGGTGTCAATCTCCAGCCACATCTTGTCGGTTGGCGAGACCTCGCAGCGCACGGTCCACCCCTGGTCGGTACCGCGATCAGGCACGATGCGCAGTGCGAAACCATTGAACTTGACCTCGCCGGCGGCAATGGCCTTCACGCTGCGCGAGATGTCGATCGCCACCATCTTGGCTGGCTGGTACACCGGCGTTTCTCCCGGCTGTGTGGGTACAATGGCATTGCCGATGATGTTGGTCAGCGTCATTAGATCGAAGGCCTTACCGGGCTCCACAGAATGCTTGAGCAATGCCACACCCAGTTTGCCGGCGGCCTTGCTGTGCCCAGCGCTGACCGGCACCGTGAGGCGTGCGGCGGCCATGCCTTTGGTCGGCAGATTCGTCAAGTCTCCGGAGACAAGTACAGCGCTGCGCAGCACTTTGCCATCTTCACCGCCATTCTTCGGCCACCGTAGGGCGCCTTTGTTGGTGACTCCACTTTTCTCGTCGACGAACTGCACGTAAGTAAGTGGAATCGTCGTGGTTCTGATGGCGCGTCTATGGATGGGCATCGGCATCTCCGAGCCGATCAGGAACGGGTTGGGGAGGGCCTGGAGTTCATCGGGGGCAGCCGATTGCGCCTCCACAGCGCCCGTCGGCAGTGGCTGAGCCGTTGCGCCAGGTGCAAGCACTTCGCGGCGCAGAAACAACATGCGTGGATAGACCGGATACTGGCCCTTAGGCGTAGGGCAATCGATGTCGAAGGTGGCCGGCAGTTGCCTGGCAGACAGAGTCTTCTGCGCATACGTGATGGTATCTGACCACTTGGCATTGTGCTGTCCGGCGATTTCCATGTCCTGGTTGCACAACTGCTCAAAGCTCTTGGAGCGCGAGCCGAGCCGGTACGCGTACGTCACGCTAAGTTTGTTCTCACCCAGAGCAGCCGGGTCGGCGACCGAGACCGTGACTCTGTTCTTACCAGGCGACAGGTAGGGTAGCGCTCCGGGATTGTTCTGCACTACGGCTGCAATCCTCAGGGCTTTGAGCGACTGTTTGAACGTGACCTTCACGAGCACAGAGGTCTGCCCTTTTACGGCGGAACTGAAATTTTCCAGTTCGGCCGGTTTGAAGGTAGCGCCCTTGTCCACAGAGACCTCGAAGGTGTCCGCACCAACAGCCATGCCGGACGCTTGGGTGAGAATGTACGGAGATGCCAGGTTCAACGTCACAGATGCAGGTTTGCCGGGATCGGTCGGCACGAGCGCATTGTCCGCTACCTTGACGTTGTCAACAGCAGCGAAGGATTGCAGGCAGGTATCGTTCACGGGATCGAGCGTGAAGGTCAGGGCGCCGTTACCATAGCTGCGGGCGGGCTTGCTGTTGATGTAGGGTTCTAGAATCAGTCCGTACGCCGGATCGTTGCGTGTATCCTTGTGGCCTGAGCAGGTGTGCTGCGGTGCCTCGTTCATTCCCGCCCAGTACCAGGCGTCGGGTTTCGCATCCCAGGTGTTCTCCAGGCAAAAGCCGGGTGCCAGATTGACGGCAGCCGAGTAGGTGCCCGAGGCGTGCTCGATCCCGTTCCATCCGGCAGCATGATCCGCGCCGCGGTGCGACTTGAGCCCGATGACAGTGTCTTCGATCGTGTCGCCACAGGAAAGGAATGCCGGGGCGCGCCAGTTGGCCTTGTTGCCGCTGATCACGAATGGGTTGTTCTTGGCGTAGACGCAGCCACGCCACTTGTCGAGTTCATATGCGTCGGTGATCAGTGTGTGCGGATTTGCCGATAGTTCATCTTCGCCTGCGATGGTGCGGCCGCCCTTGCCGTCGGGCTTCCAGGCATAGAACTTCAGGAAAACGTCCAGATAGTGCCAGCCGCCGTCATAGCCTGCCTCAACGGTGGTATGGCCATCCCAGCCGACGAACCGCCAGTTCCATCCCAACGCCTCCCAGATAGCGGACTCTTCCGAGTGCAACCCGCCGCACAGACTCCAGCCATAGCAGTTGATCTCCTTCAATGCCGACAGACCGCCTGGCTCGTTGGGATATTGACGATGATAGTGGGTCAGATTCATGAAATTGTAGACTGCGACGGCTCTTTCATCGTTATTCTTGCAGCCGCGCGTAATGGTATCGGCAATGGTCTTCAGCGTGGTGCAGTCCGGCGCTTTGTCCGGTGCCACCTTGATCTGGCTGACTAATCCGCCAGAAGCGTCGTCTGAGGCGCCTGCCACGATTTGGCACGCGACCAACGCCCCTGCGAGCGTCCACATCCGAATCATCTTTTTCATGCCAGTTCTTCCTTGTCTATCCTGCCTGCAATCATACAGGCACGCAAGCCTTGCGCATGGTAGGCTGCACGCCACTATGGCTGGACTGATTGGAGTGAGGCGAATTGCGATGGTCGTCATTCTCTCGACGATGGTATCGGCTATTATCGCTGCCGAGGGGGATAGTGGCCGCGCTGATCCCACGGCACAGGAGCAGTACTTTCTCTACCTCATCAACCGCGCCCGAGCAAACCCGCTGGCTGAGGCCAGGCGTCTTGGCATCAACCTGAACGAAGGCCTCTCCCCGGGAACCATCAGTGATGCGCCCAGGCAGCCGCTTGTCTTCCATCCGAAACTGACCCAAGCTGCGCGCAGGCATACTCAGTGGATGCTCACCCAGAACACCCTGAGCCATGAAGGAGCCGGCGACAGCACACCGGAACAGCGCATGCGATCCGCTGGATATACGTTCACCCCGCCGTGCGGTAGCGGCGAAAACCTGGGCTTTGTCGGCCAGACCGGCGACTATGCCCCAGCGGCCGAGGCAATCGACGATCTGTATCGTGGGCTCTTTCTTGACGCTGACGTGGCCGATCGCGGCCATCGAGTAAACCTGCTCCGCGCGGAATTCCGGGAAACCGGCGTTGGCGTGCAGAAGGGCACGTTTCGCTCGCAGGGCACTGACTTCAATAGCTGGTTGGTCACCCAGGATTTTGCCTACAACCTGGGCAATCCATGCCTGACCGGCGTTGTCTATTCCGACATCGTCAAGGCGGACGGTTTCTATACGCCTGGCGAAGGGTTGGGCGGCGTCACGATCACGGCCCAAGTGACGGGCGGGTCGGCGAAGTTTAGTGCTGCCACCGGCGCCAGCGGCGGCTATGTGCTGCAGCTTCCGCCAGGCGCATATCGCGTGATGGCCGCGGGTGGTGGCCTGCCGAAGATGATGGATGGCGGCACGGTTGCCATCGGCAAGGATAATGTCGGTGTGGATTTCCGTCTGGGCGGGCCCTAAAGCGGCAGCTAAGGTGACGCGGCTATAAGCGCCCGCGCCTCTAGCTTGCAGGACGTCTTTACGCGAGAATCTGGCGCATGCCGCGACTTCGCGATGTACCGATTGCCCTCCGCAAAGCCGGTCCACTGGAACTGGTGCAGCGCGTGTATGACCAGGTCTTGGAAGACAACGTCCTTGTTTGGGCGTCCGCCTTGGCGTATTCGTGGCTGTTCTCGGTATTCCCCTTCCTGATCTCCCTGCTGACGCTGTTGCCCTACATGCCGGATCGACAGAAGCAGCAGGTGATCGGCAGCATCAATGAAGTGGTCAAACAGCTTCCGGCCACGACGGCGGCCGACCTGCACGGGTGGGTGGACTTCGCGTTGAATGAAAAGAAGGGCGGATTGCTGAGCATCGGCCTCCTGATCACCCTGTGGGCGGCATCGGGGGGCATGTCGGCCACCATGACCGCGATCGACCGATGCTATGACATTGACACCAGCCGTTCGTTCATCCGGCATCGAGCGCTGGCGGCATTGCTGACGATAGTGGCGGCCACACTCATGTTCATCGTCGTGATACTGTTGCCTGTGGGAGGAGCGGTGATTCAGTGGCTCTGGACTAACTCCCAGCAGGTGCTGGGCTGGCAACTGCCGACCCGGTGGCGCGTACTGCTGGACATCGCCCGGTGGACCCTGGGATTGCTGTTGCTGATGATCGTGTTGAATGTCGTCTACCATTTTGGTTGCCAGGTAAAACGGAGATATCGCTTTCTGACTCCGGGCGCCGTCTTCTGTGTGATCGCGTGGGTGGCAATGGGCCTGGCATTCCGTTTCTACGTCGATCAGTTTGCCGTCAACGGTTACTACCGGACATATGGCGCGATCGGCAGCGTGGTCATTCTGTTGTTCCTGTTCTATCTGGCGGCCATAATTCTGCTGGTAGGGGCGGAGATCAACAGCGAGATCGACTACGTGGTGTTTACGGTTCCCCGCGGCACGAAGGACTTCCGCAGGCTGGATGTAAGGCATGACGAGGAGTTGGATGTGGCGGATTAGAAAGGGCCGATGTCCATCGGCCGACATTTGTGGGGCCGTCCGCTCCGACAGTCCCGAGCTCATTGATAACTCTCTGGCGCGGTCCACCCGTGGCACGACCATCCGCCCTGAGACGTGTTCCGGATGGTCTGGTCCCGTAGTGCTGGCCGCACTGCTGATGGTCATGGCCCTGAGCTATCCGGGCGACACAGGTTTCTTGAGCGATGAACTAACGCTCATGCAGATGGCGCTGGATGCGAATGGGTTGCATCATCTGGCCAGCCATGGGCTTCTGGGTACGTATGGCATCCACTACGGTCCTGTGCCGGTATGGTTCTACCAGGCGATCCTTCTGTGCAGCCATCATCTGCCGACGGTGGCTCTGATCCATACGGTGGTCTTTTTCGCCATGACGGCCGGCGGATTATTCTGGCTCGCGGCTGTCTTGAAGTGGTGGCGCTGGTTTGTGCCGATCATTCTGGCCGGGCCGTATTTCTGGTTCTATGCCCGCCTGCCTTGGGACAACCCTCTTGCGATGCCGATTGGCATGGCCGCCGTAGCAGCGTATGCATCGTTTGTATCTCGACCGGCCTTCTGGAAACCGTTGGTCGTCGTCATCGGCATCTGGTTGCTTGCTGGTGTGCATCTGATGACGATGCCCCTGGTTCTTGCGCTGATCCTGTGCCTATTGGGCGCCCAATGGCGCGCGATGCTGCGATGGAAGTGGTGGCTTGGCGGGATCGTGGTGATGATAGTGATCTGCTCGATTCCGTATCTGCTTGTGCTGCATCTGGATTTCCCCGGGCAAGCGCCCGGGCTGACGAACCGCAGTGACGGTCTGATGCTCTGTCTGCAGGCGCCAAGGATGCAGAGCGCTATGTCCTTGGGCAGTGTGGCGGGCGAGCAATGGATGCAGGCCACAGGTGGAATCCTGCAACTGCCGATTGCTGTGACAGGAATCGCGTATCTACTGGTGTGGGGTGGCGCCAGCGCATGTCTATGGGGAATCCTCCGCGGCCATCGCGAACAGGATGGATCAGCGCAGCAGCAGGTGTTGCGGCTAGTACTGCTTGCAGTGGCTTTGCAGATGCTGATCTTCACGCTCAGAGGTTTGCCTCGCTATTTGCACTACAACAATGGAATGTGGGCAGCGCATGTTGCTCTGGCATGGTGGGCGGCCGACCTGCTCGTGCGTCGGTACCGTGCTGGACGGTGGCTCATGGGTGTTTATGCGGCCGCGTTGATCACTGTGACAGGTGCTCTGGCGCACCAACTCCATGCGTATCAAAACGGCTGGCCTGTTGCCCAGAGCATGGAGATTGTACGTGCGATGACGAATTTGCCGGCCGACGCAACTGTGGAAACAGGCCTGCCTGACGGTTACATCCGCCGGCCGGATTTTGATGTCATTGCCAGGATGATGGGGCTTGGTCCGATCCATTGGGCTGCTCGCGGCCAGGGGCGGTACATTCTGCGGACGGCCGGCGCGACGACGCAACGGTTTGTTCTGGAGCCGCGGTGAATGACCGATTAGGCTTGCCCGGCGACGGTGGCGTGCAGATGGGCAATCGTTTTTCCGAGCACCGGATGGACTGCGTCAGGAGCGATCTGGGCCAGCGGCTCAAGGACGAAGCGGCGGGTGTGCATCAGGGGGTGGGGCACCGTCAGGTCGAGGGTGTCGATGATCTGGTCGCCATAGAGCAACAGATCCAAGTCGATCAGGCGTGCTTCCCATTTCTCGCAGCGCGTGCGGCCGATCTTGGCTTCAATGGCAAGCAGACATTCGAGCAGGCCTTGGGGGCTGAGCGTGGTTTTCAGTTCGGCAGCGCCGTTGAGGTAGGGCGGGGAGTCGGGTGGTCCGCCCACGGCGGCGGTCTCGATCAGATCGGAGACCTTGGTCACCTCGATGCCAGGGGTGGCGCGCAGAAGTTCAGCGGCGCGGGCGATATTGGCCCGACGGTCGCCGAGGTTGGCTCCGAGGGCAATGTAGGCGGTAGTCATAGTACGCAGGCTTGGGACAAGTCCCGAGCCGCAAAGCGGTGACAAGTCACCGCACTCCAGATAGGGCCTAGAACTCAAACTTCGCGTCGGACAGACGCGTGTCGATTTCGCCGACCACACGCTTCTCATCAGCTTCGCCCTTGGCGATGAAGGTGACGCTGAAGCGAACGTATGCGCCGGCGTCATCCCAGGGCACAGTGCTGATCAGCTTCTCGGTGATCATCCACTGGCTGAAGGACTCTGCGCTGGTGAAGGTGGATCGCTTGCCATCCTTGCCGACGCCGCTCTTTGGACAGCGGACGTAGAGGAAGAATGAGCCGCGCGGCTTTCGGGCGGCGAAGCCGTACTTGTTCAAAACGCCTACCAGGTTGTCCATCCGGCGGCTGTACTTGGCGGCGATTTCGGCCGTGATCTTGGGGCTGTGCAGCGAGATAGCACAGGCTTCCTGGATCGCGAGGAACTGGCCGGAGTCGGTGTTGTCTTTCACATCGCCATAGGCGCGGACGATCAGGTCGTTGCCGACGACGAAGCCGAGGCGCCAGCCGGTCATGTTGAAGCTCTTGGACATCGAGTGCAGTTCGACGCCGACATCCATTGCCCCGGGAGTGGCGAGGAACGAGAGGGGCTTGCCCTCAAAGACCAGGGCGGCGTACGCGGCATCGTGGATGACGATGATGTTGTTCTTCTTCGCGAAGGCGACAACCTTGGCGAAGAATTCGGGGGTGGCCGATGCGCCGGTGGGGTTGTTGGGGTAGTTGATGACGAGGGTCTTGGCCTTCGCCAGGATCTCGGAGGGGATGGAGTCGAGATCGGGGAGGAAGTTGTTCTTTTCGAGCAGGGCGAGGTTGTGGACCTGGCCGCCCAGGTACTTGGCGTGGGTGCCGAAGACGGGGTAGCCGGGTGTGGTCATCAGGGCGATATCGCCGGGATTGATGAAGCACTTGGGAAGGATGGAGAGGGCGGCCTTGGAGCCCAGGGAGTGGAGGACTTGCGTTGCGGGGTTGATGCTGACTCCGCAGACGCTGGACATCCAGCGGGCGGCGGCCTGCTTATAGAGTTCGCCGCCGTTGTCGGCATAGCCGCGGTTGTCGAGCTTCTTGGCGGCGGCGCAGAGGGCATTGACGGAAACGTCGAACGCCATCTCATCGGGTTCGCCGACGCCCATGTCGATCAATTCCGCGCCTGGGTTGGCCGCCAGGGCGGCTCGCTTGGCGCGCTTGATCTTCTCAAACTTATAGATGGCGTCGCTCTTGCCGTACTGGTTTCCGCCGATGCGTTCTGCAAACAGATTTTGGATATAGGAATCAGCCATACTGGGGGCGAGAAGATACGCGCGAGAGGGGGGGAGGTCAAAGTGCCGCCGGGGAGAGGGGAAGAATGGGTGAGGGGGTGAGGTGGAGACGCGGGGACACGCACGTCGACGGGCAGAGCGGTAGAGGGGGAGAATGACCGCGTCGGCTCGTAGCCGAAGGGCGCTGGGAACGTCGGTTACGCAAGCGGAGGCGATAGTTGCCGCAAGTTCATCCTTCCGCCGGCCTACCGAGCCCAGCGGGCGATGTCGCCTCTTCGGAATATGGCCATTGACAGGCCAGCATTCCTATGCACAGCATGCATATTCGACATTGCGATGACATTGTCGGCTTCCCCTACGCTGGCTAAGGAGATGTATGGACCATACAGCAGGGAAGGGACCGTTGGTCTCTTCTCTCGCAATGCGCTGCGGGCTGGAGTCGCTGGGGTGGCAAAGGCCAAGCCGAGGATGCTGACACTGTGTTGTGGCCCACCAGGCGGTTGCTGTTGCCTGATGGGTGCTGATCCAGGGGACTCATGCAAGGTGCATCGAAGCGCCTGTGCATACAAATGGGGAGCAAGATCATGTCACATCGGCAGAAGGCTCGTGTCGCAGATCTGAGAAGCCATATGCCCGTTCGGCGTCGGAGCCGAGCCGACCTTGCATTAGGGAAATTGTTCGCGGCCGTGCATCGGAGTGCCGAGATTGAATCGTTGGAGAATCGAGTGCTGCTGAGCGCCGGCGTGGAGGTGACGACCCTGGCCGATGAGACCGACCCCAACGATGGCGTGATGAGCTTGCGCGAGGCGATCGCCAGCGCCAACTCCGGCGAGACCATCAGCTTCGCCAGCTCGTTGGCCGGGGGCACGATTGTGCTCAATGGCACTGAACTGACGATCAGCGATACAGACCTGACGATCCAGGGGCTGGGGGCCGATCTGCTCACGATCAGCGGCAACCCCGATCCCGCGCTGTACAGCCGCGTGTTCAACCTCAGTCTCAGCACGGTGAGCATCTCGGGACTGACGATCACGGGAGGGCATGCCATCTCTGATGCTGTCGGTGGCAATGGCGGGGCGATCTACAACGCGCAGAGTACACTGACGATCAACGACAGCACTTTCAGCGGCAACTCGGCCGCCGGCTCTGGCGGGGCGATCTACAGCGACTACTTCGGCAGTGACAGCGCCCTGACGATCAGCGACAGCACTTTCAGCGATAACGCGGCTGCATCTGGTGGCGCGCTCTGCAACTCGTCCAAGACGCTGACGATCAGCGACAGTACCTTTAGCGGCAATGCGGCCCCTGCTGGCTCTGGCGGGGCGATCTACTGCCCCGCTCCCGGTCTCAGCAGTGTGACGATCAGCACCAGTGCCTTCAGCGACAACTCGGCCTCTGGCTCTGGCGGAGCGATCCGCAGTTCCGGCTACAGCAACATCCTGACGATCAGCGACAGCACCCTCAGCGACAACACATCTGGCGGTCTTGGCGGAGCGGTCTCCATCAAGACGGGTGGACTGACGATCAGCAACAGCGCCCTGGGCGGCAACTCGGCCGTCTCCGGCGGGGCGATCTCCAGTTCGGAAGGCCCGCTGGCGATCAACAACAGCACCCTTAGCGGCAACACGTCTTCGTCGAGCGGTGGAGCGATCTACAGCAGTTACACGAGCCTGACGATCAGCAACAGTACCCTCAGCAACAATTCGGCGACGGGTAATGGTACCTCGGAGTATGGCGGCGCCATCTATAGCGACGACGGTGGCTTCGGCGGCTCGCTGACGCTCAACAACAGCACCCTTAGTGGCAACTCGGCCTCCGCGGGCGGGGCGATCTACAGCACCGGCCGCGTAAGTATGCTGACGATCAACAACAGCACCCTCAGCGGCAATTCGGCCGCCGTGGATGGCGGGGCGGTCGCCAACTACAACAGGAGCACTGCGGCGGCCTACAACAGCATCCTCTCGGGCAATACCGGTAACGGCGCCGCGAACGACGTGGCGGGGGTGCTCAATCCCTCCAGTGCCCACAACCTGATCGGGGTGGGCGGGGGCCTGACTGACGGCGCAAACGGCAACCTCGTCGGGATTACCGATCCCAAGCTCGGACCGCTGCAGGACAATGGCGGAGCGACCTGGACGATGGCCCTGCTGGCGGGCAACCTGGCGCTCGATGCCGGCGATAACAGCCTGATCCCCTCTGGCGTGAATTACGACCAGCGTGGCGCCGGCCATGACCGGGTCGTCCACGGGACGGTGGATATCGGAGCGTACGAGGACTCTGTGCCCACGGACATCACCCTGAGCAGTTCGAGTGTTGCGGAGAATCAGCCTGCAGGTACCGTCATCGGTACGTTCAGCACCGCGGACCTCGATATGGGTGATACCTTCGCGTACACGTTGGTGGCCGGTACCGGATCGGCCGACAACGGCAGTTTCACGATTGTCGGTAACGCGCTCCGGACCGCCGCCAGTTTCAACTACGAAGTGAAGAACAGCTACTCGATCCGGGTGCAGACAACCGACGCGGGCGGCTTGTGGTTTGAGAAGGTGATCACGATCGGCGTGACTGATGTGGATGAGATCGCCCCAACTGTGGCGGCGGTGTATGTGAGGGGCTCGGCCTGGAACACAAACTTCCTTTCCTTCCTGGCGGCCAATACGAGCGGTTCGAGTTCCACCTATGGCTTTGCCATTCCGGTGGGCTCAGGTGCTGCCCAATTGCAGACTCTTCCCTGGAGGAATCTCAATCGCATCTCGATTGCCTTCAGTGAGGATGTCTCGGTGGCCCAAGCGCAGTTTGCCATCGTGGGGTCGGTGGGCAGCT
This sequence comes from uncultured Phycisphaerales bacterium, assembly GCA_903871935.1. Taxonomy (GTDB): domain Bacteria; phylum Planctomycetota; class Phycisphaerae; order Tepidisphaerales; family Tepidisphaeraceae; genus CAIQIQ01. The sequence continues at coordinate 62,781 of CAIQIQ010000061.1, read as the reverse complement.
ACAGCGTGTCGGGTTTTAGCTATAGCGCCAGCGATCATGTCGCCACCTGGTCGCTCTCCGCGATGATCGGTGCGGATAAGCTCTATGTTGCCCTGCCGGGAAGTGGAGCGACACCGGTGACAGACACGGCCGGCAATGCGTTGGATGGTGAATGGAGCAATCCCACCAGCTTTGGCCAGGTGGGCGCTACCAGCACCTTCCCCTCCGGCAACGGGGTGGCCGGGGGCGATTTTGCCTTCCGCTTCGATGTTCTGCCGGGCGATTCGACCGGCGGGAATCTGGGGAAGGTGAACGTGGCGGATATCAATCAGACCAAGAGTCGCAGCAGTCTGCCGGAGACGGTAAGCAGCTACCGATCGGATTTCGATGGGAATGACCTGGTCAATGTTGCCGATATCGCTTATGTCAAAACCAGGTCGAGCATCTCTTCATTGCCGGTGGATCCGCCGGTGCTGCCGAGCTTTGGGCCGGTGTTCTCGCAAGTGAGCCTGCTGCTGAGGGGTCGATCATGGAACCTGTGGTAAGGGCTGGTAGGCTGCTGGATGAAGACGGGGAGATTTGCGATTTGAGATTTCAGGATTTGAGAAGGGGAAGAAGAGCAACCTAAAGGTTGAACTCCGAACGATAGCCTGTTGCCTGCATGCCGAGATTGGCGCATGTGGAGGAGTGAGCCCCGGGCGGATTGAGACACGCATACCCGGCGCTGAGGCTTTGGGTTCGTATTTCCCCGAGTTCGCGGCCGGAATTTTCGTGATTTACCTTGATGAAGGGGCGTGCTGTCGGTAGGCTGGATCACATGCCCAGACAAGCAAGAGTTGCACCCGGCGGAACAATATTCCATGTCCTTAACCGTTCGGCGGGAACTGCGCCTTTGTTTCGGAAGCAGGCCGAATACGCGGCGTTCGAGCAGGTCATGCTCGAAGCACAGGAGATACGCCCCACGCGGATCCTGGGGTGGTGCCTGATGAAGAATCACTGGCACCTGGTGATCTGGCCTAAGAAGGATGGAGAATTGACGGCGTTTGTACGTTGGATGTCGCACACGCATGCGGTGCGATGTCATGCGGCCACGGGGACGGCCGGCGATGGGCGTTTGTACCAGGGACGCTATAGAAGCTTTCCGGTGGAAGCGGCGGAGGCGTGGACGGTTCTGCGGTTTGTCGAGCGTAACGCGCTGACGGCGGGCGCGGTGAAGAGCGCACAGGATTGGCGCTGGGGAAGCTTGTGGGCGCGGCGGCATCCGGAGGCAGCGTGCCATGGATTGCTCAGCGATGCACTGGGAACCCCGCCGCAAGGTTGGGTGCGCAGCGTGAATGCGGCGGTGGATGAGAAGGAGCTGGAGAAGTTCCGGTTGAGCGTGCAGCGCGGAAGGCCGTTCGGCAGCGACCGCTGGCAGGTGAAGGCGTGCCGTAAGTGGGGCATGGAGCACACGATGCGCCCACGTGGCAGGCCCAGGGGCAGCACGAAGAAGAAGAGCAAGTAAGATGTTTCTGATGGCAGATTGAAGGTTGGGCCGGGACTTGGTTCCCGGCCCTTTTCTTTTGCGCTGTCAGGCAGGGCCTAATCGGAAATGCGATGAATGCTGGCGTCGGTGGTCAGCAGTGTCATGCTGCCATCAGGTGGGAAGAAGCAATGGTAGGTGCGGTAGCCGCCGGTGCCCATGGAGATCTGTCCTTTGGCCTGGAATTCGATGATCCAGCCAAATTCGGTTTTGGTAAAGAGGGAGCGGTTGACGGTGGCCTTGTAGGGGGGCTGCTTGAAGAGGTATTCGCCCGGATGGCCGGAGAACACGGTCAGGTCGAGGTCTTGCTGAATGAGGCGTTCGCAACGATCGGGAGGGGGGCCGAAGTTGGCGGCGGCGACTTCCCTGGCTGATGGCGCGCATGCCGAGGCCAGCAGTGCGGCGAGCAGGAGCCCGATCAGAATCAAGCATCGCGACGCCACGATCGGGACTGATCTGCAAGTGGGCATGAAGAGGAGGCTCCAGTGAATGTTCTATAGCATGAGTTGGTCGATGTAGCAGTCTTCGAAGTCGGGGTCGAGGTTGAGTTCGACCATTTCGATTTCTTTGGCGACGCGGGCGATTTCATCAAGGACGCCGGCGTCGAGGAGGGAGAGGTAGGCGCCGGCGAGGCTGGTGTTGCCGACGAGCTGGACCTGGTTAGCGCGGAAGCCGGGGAGCAGGCCGGAGCGAATGGTGTTGGCGATGTTGAGGTGCATGCCGAAACCGCCGGCGAGATAGAGGGTTTTGATGGATTCGGGGGCGGCGTGGACTTTGCGCATGAGGGTGAGGATGCCGGCGGCGATGGCGGCTTTGGCCTGGAGGAGGGAGGCAACGTCGCCTTCGGTGATGATGATGGGTTCGTGGCCGTGGCCGTGGGCGATGGTGAAGCCCTGCCCCAGGTCGCGGCAAGGTGCGATGCGGTCGTCGGCGATGCCGCTCTGGAAACGGCCGGAGGGAGAGAGCAGGCCGGACTCGCGGGCCTGGGCGAGGAAATCGACATAGGCGGAGCCGCAGATGCCGGTGGGTTTGACGTTGCCGATGACTTCGACGTCGACTTTAAGACCGGAGTCGGTGCGGGTCATTTTGATGTGGCTGACGGCGCCCTGGCCGGCGCGCATGCCGCAGGCCATGCGTGAGCCTTCAAAGGCGGGCCCGGCGGCGGTGGCGGTGCCCCACATCTTCTTGCCCTGTTTGAAGACGATCTCACCGTTGGTGCCGACGTCGACGAAGAGGCTGGGGCCATCATCGTAGACCAGGCCGGAGGAGACGACGCCGGCGGTGATGTCAGCGCCGACGTAGGCGGCGGCGGAGGGGAGCAGGTGAACGGCCGGGTCGGTGGAGATGATGCCGTTGGTGTTGGTGGAAGCGTCGGGGGAACTGAACTTCAGGTGGATCTTGGAGGAGGGGAGGATGCGGTGTTCGAGAAAGGGGGCGGTGAAAGGGGAGAAACCCATGGGAGAGGGATCGACGCCGGCGAAGAGGTGCAGCATGGTGGTGTTGCCGGCGACGTTTAGGCAGGCGATCTGGTCATCGGCGATGGAGGATTCCTTCAGGGCTTTAAGCAGCAGGCGTTCGATCGTGTCTTTGACGATGGCGGTCTGCAGGCGAGAGAGCATCTGCTTGTCGGTGGTGCAGAGATTGATGCGGGTGAGGACATCATCGCCAAGATGCATCTGGCGATTGAAGCCGGTGGCGGAGGCGACGATTTTGCCGGTGGCGAGTTCGACGACGAGGACGGCGACGGTGGTGGTGCCGATGTCGATGGCGACGCCCAGGGGATTAGCGGGGGCGTGATCGAGAGGGCCGAGAATGGACCAAGTGGGACAGGTGTATTCTGCGGCGACGGTGGTGGTGTTGGGAGCAAGATTGGGGAGCGGGGCGACCGGGGCGTCGAGATGGGCGGAGAGGGCGCTGGCGGGATCGGCAAGATCGGCCGGAGAGAGGGATAGAGCCTGCCAGATGGGGTTGTTGGAGCGGGAGATGTTTACTTTGAAGTTGGAGACGACCTGGGGTTCGTAGGCGAGGAGCGAGCGGGCGGGGACCAGGAGGGCCAGGTCGGTGTCGGCGAGAGTGTGCTCGCAGGCGCGGATGAGGGGGGACTCGGAACGAATGGGAGAGATAAGCTGGCCGGTGGTGCGGTGGCGGAGGGTCCCGGATTGGAGGTGGACGAGGCAGCCATCGCAGAGGCCACGGCCGCCGCAACGGGTGTTGAGGGAGAAGGAACTGCGGCGGAGAATCTCGGAGAGGGGAAGGCGCGCCAAGCCATTGGGGAGAGGAATCTGCTGGGTGGTCGAGGAGGTGGAAAGGGTGATGGTCAATTGCTTCATAGTAATGCGTACCGTGGTCTTGCAAACTTTGCGGTCAGGCAGGATACTACTTCGAGTCGAGGCATCAAGTTATAGAACTTTTGAAGGAGTGATATGGATCTCAAACCACTTACCGATGCGATCGCCAAGGGCAACCGCGCGGAAGCGACGAAGCTCACCAAGGCCGCGTTGGATGCGAAGATGTTGCCGCAGGACATCGTAGAGAAGGGCCTGGTTCCGGGCATGTCGATCGTGGGTGAAAAGTTCAAGCGCAACGAAGCGTTTGTGCCTGAGATGCTCATTGCCGCCCGCGCGATGAAGGAATCGATGGCGATTCTCGAGCCGCTGCTGGTGAAAGCCGGCATCAAGCCGAAGTACACCTGCGTCATCGGCACGGTGCAGGGCGATCTGCATGATATCGGCAAGAACCTGGTCGCCATGATGCTCAAGGGCGCGAACCTGGGCGTGGTGGATCTCGGGACGAATGTGTCGCCGCAGAAGTTCATCGAGGCGGCCAAGAGCAGCAATGCGGATGTGATCGCGTTGTCGGCGCTGCTGACGACGACGATGCCGTCGATGAAGCAGACGGTGGTTGCGGCCAAGGAAGCCGGATTGAAGACGAAAGTCATCATCGGCGGCGCTCCGGTCACGCAGCAGTTCTGCGATGAAATTGGCGCTGATGGCTATTCACCCGATGCGGCTAGCGCCGTGGATCTGGTGTTGAAGCTGATGGCTGCCTAAAGCGCGATTGGCATAGGCCAAGCGAATACGGAATAGAAATAGATCGGGGCTTGCCCAGGTAATGCCTGGGCAAGCCCTTTGTTTTTCAGGGACGAGGTTCCAGCAGAGCCTACGGTGCGTCAAGCCGGCTGCAGGGCACGGGCAAGGTCGGGGCGGCCGGTCAGGCGGGCTTCGATGATCTCGCTGACGAACACGTGGCCTTCTTCTCCCGAAGCGGCGATGTTGTCGTGGATGGTGAAGCGGATTCGGCTATGGCTGGTGCCGGCGGAGCGGGCGGCCGCGGTGACGGTCTGGCGGAGCGATTCCATGGCAGCAGCGCGGGCCTCGGTGAACTCGGGATACACGGGCGAGCCTTGGACGCCCTGAAGGATGAATCGGCCGTTGATGTCGGGGCAGATCTCTACGCGGCGGTGGACGGTCACGGAACTGGTGATGGCGCCGATCGCATTGGCCACATCCGCGTGCTCGGGGATGATTGCCTGGGTCTCGAGCAGCTTGGCGGCGGCCGGGAGGAAGTGGCCTACCGGTGCGCCGATGCCGATGATCGGGGCGCCCAAGCCGATCCGCACACGGTAGGCGGCGGAGGGCTTGGCGGCGAGCCAGTTGTCCATCAGCACGCGGCAGACTTCGGAGTTATCGATATCATCGGCTGTCGTTTCGTCATCGAGTTGTTTTTTGAGCACCTCAACGGCAAGCAGCTGCACGAACAGGTCGATTGCCTTCCTGGTGAAGGGCTCGAGTTCCAGATGCATGACCGAGGCGACCAGTTCGGCCATGCGCGATGCCGCGCGGGTATCCCAGCGCGTGAACTGGCCGGTGACATGGAGCAGATCCGTAGGCGTAAGCCCGCAGCGCTGAATGATGTGCTCACGCTCAAGGCGGTCGAGGTTGAGTGTTTCCCACCAGTCGTCGTTTACGCGAATGGCCAGTTCGAGGGCGCAATACGGTCGCTCGGAAAGGATCTGGATGATCCTGTTTTCTTCATCGGATAGGGCCTGCTGGGGTGGTGTGCCGTTGAGAGTGAAGATCTCCATCAGGCCCGCTGTGAAGCCGTGCTGCTTCAGTTCGGAGTGCATCCAGTTGAGGCACTGGTCCGTACCCGGGGACCGGCTGGCGAGCCAGGCGATGGGCCCAACACGCCGCGGGCCGATCTGCAGCTTGCCCTGTACCAGGGCAATGCGGCTGTCGCCGCCAAGACCGGTTGCGCGCATGTCCAATGCCTGGACGTGTGTCTGCCACCCGCCAACGCGTGCTCCGCTTCGAGTGGTGCGCACTTCGCCATTGGCTATTAGTGCGGTGTCGGTTGTGGTACCGCCCACGTCAACAACGAAAGCCGTGGGCGCTTTGGCGAGATAGCGGGCGCCGGCGACGCTGGCGGCCGGGCCGGAGAGGATCGTCTCAATTGGCCGCTCTTGGGCCACTTGCACGCTCATCAGTGAACCATCGCTGCGCACCACCATCATCGGCGCGGTAATCCCACGCTGGCGAAGACATTCGCCGGCCTGCTGCAGGAAGGCGACAAGGATCGGGATGATGCGGGCGTTCAAGGCTGCGGTGTGCGCCCGAACGCGGTAGTTCAACTGCTCGGAAACCTCGTGGCCGCAGGTGACGGGTAAGCCGGTGTGGGCGCGGATAATGTCGCGCACCTGCATCTCATGCACGGGGTTCATGTGGCTGGCATAGCCCGTAACGGCAAACGCCTTAATCTGGTCCTGCTCGACCATGATGCGGGCGATGCGCTGAACCTGATCGGGATCGATGCTCTTGAGTTCTGAGCCGTCAATATCGAGTTGGCCCTGGATCGCGCGAACCGGGCGGTGGGCGATGTCATCATCGTCGAGCAGGCCATAGGGGGGCATGACCAGTAGACCTACCTTCTGTCCGCGGCCTTCGACAATCGCGTTGGTGGCCAGCGTGGTCGATACCGACACAAGGTCCACTTTGCCCAGGAGCACGGGATCGAGCTGATCGAGAGCTCCGGTGATTCCGATGGTGTAATCCCACTTGGTGGTGGGGGACTTTGCCTTCTGCACGACGCTCTCGGAAGCGAAGTCATACAGGACGACATCGGTGTACGTGCCGCCGGCATCGATGCCCAGACCCAGATGCACCTGATCGCCGCCGGGCTGGGGATCCGAGCCGACGTCGACGATCTGGTCACGTGCCTCATCATCCTGCAACGCGGCTTTCCAGACGGGCACGGCCTCAAGGCCGCGAACGACCGGGTCGTATACGGTGACATGGTTGGCCGGGACCCAGAGCACTTCGGGGCTGGAGGTCCGGCATTGCAGCAGTTGCTTGAGCAAGGCGCCGCTGCCCTGAAGCTGTTCGTACCTCCAGCCATAGCGCTGGGCCATGTCCTGGGCGATGCGAGCATAGCGCTGGTGTTCCGCAGCGCCAGTGTCGATGAACGCGGCACGCTGGTAGTTGCGCTGCCAACTGCTCAGGAAGTGAGAGATCGCCTCGGCGTTCTCTTGGCCATGCTTCTCAATAAGCTTGCGGAACTCCGGATCGGCGCAGGCGCATGGATCCTGGCCGCTTGCTGCCGGGCCTGCGGGGCCGCCGCAGGCGGCTTCGGTAGCGGAACTCGGCTGTACCTTCTCCTGTACCCAGCCGGCCGAGATGTAATACGTGCCAGGGTACTTCGCAAACTCGCGGCGGTAGGCGGCATCCGACCCAAGAAACAGCGCGATGCAATCATGCACGCGCGGAATAGCCAGCGGCACTCCACGAGCATGGATGCCCACCGCCCCGCGCCCGCACACACCGTAGCCGATGGCGATCTGCGTTACGTTGCCCGTGGCGGAGATATCATCGATGGCCGCCTGCAGTCGTTTGCGCAGTTCCTTCGGGTCGTTGTGCAATCCACCGGGCAGAAACGTCATCTCAATCTGCACGCCAAGTTCGCGGGCAATGTGGCGCAGATCGATTGCCAGAACGCCACAGGCGATTACGTGAATGCACTCATTGGGCATGTAACAACACTCTCCTGGAGAGCCCGAAGGCAGGGCGATGCCAGCCCTGTGATCCACCGCGACTCTGAGGGGGCAGAGTGTATGGGCGCGGCGATGGTGCCGCAACCAGTGGGATGCCGGCGCTCCATGAGAGCGACCTCATCAGGCGGCTGTTGTGCTCTCAACGGAGAAAAGGCGACAGGGTGTGCCGTGTGTGTCGGCGTAGGCCGGAGGAGTGGTTTGCAGGTTGGAAGCGGGTGGATAGAATCCCTGCGATGCTTGTTCGCATGTACAGCAGTCGCGACATGAATTGACGGCACGAGCCCCTTCAAGGGTACGGCCATGTCATGCCGTTGCTCTAGGGCTCGTGCGACCCGCCATTCGTTCTTAAGACGATCTGACTGCTGTTACCCAATCATTACATAAAGGGACAACAACCATGGAAGCTATCGAAACACGTTACCGTACGCACACTTGCGGCCAGCTCCGCAAGAGTGATGTTGGCAAGGAGATCAAGCTGGCCGGCTGGGTGCATTCGTACCGCGATCACGGTGGGCTGGTGTTTATCGACATCCGCGACCGCGACGGGCTGACGCAGCTTGTGTTTGACGCGGACCTGTGTGGCCACGCGGTGCATGAAGAGTCGCGGAAGCTGCGCTCGGAGTGGGTGGTATCGATCTCGGGCACGGTGACCGCCCGCGGCGAGGGATTTGAGAACCCGAAGATTCCGACGGGGCAGGTTGAAGTTCGCGTGAAGACGATGGAGGTGCTGTCGATCAGCCCGACACCGCCGTTCATGATCGATGAATATGAGAAGGTGTCGGAGGAGCGAAGACTGCAGTATCGCTTCCTGGATTTGCGCCGACCGCAGATGCAGGAGACATTGCGAACTCGCTACAAAGTGACCAAGACGATCCGCGATTTCCTGGGCGACCTGGGGTTCTGGGAGATCGAGACGCCGTTCCTGACGCGCTCGACGCCGGAAGGGGCACGGGATTTTATCGTGCCCAGCCGGCTCGCGCCGGGCAACTTTTATGCATTGCCGCAATCTCCGCAGCTCTTTAAGCAACTGCTGATGGTGGCGGGGTGCGACAAGTACATGCAGATTGTCCGCTGCTTCCGCGATGAGGACCCGCGAGCGGATCGGCAGGCGGAGTTCACGCAGCTTGATGTGGAGATGAGCTTCATCGACGTGGAGAACATCACCAGCATCATGGAGCAGCTCGTTGCCAAACTGTGGAAAGAGATCCTGGGCGTTGAGGTGAAGCTGCCGCTGATGCGGATGGACTATGACTTGGCAATGAACAAGTATGGCTGCGACCGGCCGGACCTGCGATTCGGGATGGAACTCTGTGACATCACCGAGTTGGCGCACACGCTTGATTTCGGTGTGTTCAAGAATGCCCCGATGGTGAAGTGCATCGTGGTGCCGGGCGGCGGAAAGTTCAGCCGCAAGGAGACCGATGCCCTGGCCGAGTGGGCCAAGGGATTTGGCGCCAAGGGCTTAGCCGTGACCAAGGTGACGGCAACGGGCGTGGACACCGGCATCGCAAAATTCCTCGCCCCGGTGGCGGCGAAGCTGATCGAGGCGACCGGTGCTAAGGAAGGTGATCTACTCTGTTTCGCGGCCGATTCGCCCAAGGTTGTGCACAAGGTTCTGGGCGAACTGCGGCTGAAGATGTTCCGCGACATGAAGATCGAGCCGAACCAGAAGTACGCGTTTCTGTGGGTGGTGAACTTCCCCGCGTTTGACTATGACGAGGAAGAGGGGCGCTATGCGGCGACCCATCACCCGTTTACCGCGCCCAACGATGAGGACCTGGCGAAGCTGGACTCCAAGGATCGGGCGACGGTGGAGTCGATCAAGAGCAAGGCCTACGACATCGTCTGCAACGGTTCGGAGATCGGCGGCGGCTCGATCCGTATCCACCGGATTGATACGCAGCAGAAGGTCTTTGCCCAGCTCGGCTTGAGCGAGGAGCAGCAGAAGCACAAGTTTGGCTTCCTGCTTGATGCCCTGGCCTATGGCGCGCCCCCGCATGGCGGGCTGGCCTTCGGCATCGACCGTCTGGTGATGATCCTCCGCGGCATCAGCAACATCCGCGATGTCATCGCGTTTCCGAAGACGCAAAGCGGAGCGGACCTAATGTGCGGAGCGCCCAACACGATTGATGACAAACAGCTTCGCGAGGCGAACATTCGTGTGGCGATGCCGCCGGTGGCGGAGAAGAAGCCGGCGTAAGGAGCTGGTTGGGGATATGTGAGAACCGCGGATCGTGCTGGTGCTGCGGATGGGAATGCCTGTCTGCAAGGTCAGTGCGATCCATGGTTCTATTTCATGAGCGCTCGCATCCTTGGCCGCGCGGTGCGGGTCCTGACGTTCCTTGACCTGCCTGAGCTTGGCGGAAAACAGCGTCCTACAATACATGGTTCGCGATCGCACAATGGCTAACGCACGTGGAGCGCTGTGTGTGTGTGCGCCCGCATGAAGCAACAAGGGAAGAGGATGCAGATGGACCATTTACTTGCCTTGATCGTGGCACAGGCAGAGCCGGCGTCGCAGGGCTGGCTCAGGGATTGGGTGACGGCGTGGAAGATCCACCCGATTCTCGTGAACTTTACTGCAGCGCTGATCCCTGTGTCGGTATTCAGTGATATCGCCGCTCGCCTCTGGAACAATGTGTCGCTGCGCATCGTGGGATACTGGACGATGCTCTTCGCGGCCGCGATTACGCCGTTCACGGTGGTTGCCGGCTGGCTGTTCTGGGATCACAACGATAATGGCGATCTGCACATGACGATCCACAAGTGGCTCGGAACCAGCATGGCGGTGATTCTGATCGGTGTGTTCGCGTGGCGGGCTACCTCTCAGGTACAGAGCCGCAGGCCTGGGTGGCTGTACCTCTTGGTAGGTCTCGCGATCGTGGCGGCCCTTATTTACCAAGGCAATCTAGGCGGCGAGAAGGCCTTCGGGATGTGAAGCTCTCCGGTTGCGGTCCTGCTGCAGCCAATTCCTTGGGTCCGGATTTGGATGCACAGGCAAGAGGCGACCCCTTCAAAGAGCCGCCTCACTCACAAGTCCATGCTTCACAGCTACTTAGCGGAGAGGGAGGGATTCGAACCCTCGGTGAGGTTTAAGCCCCACACAGCATTTCCAGTGCTGCTCCTTCAGCCACTCGGACACCTCTCCGGAACACCGCCAGATGAGGCACAAAGGCCCCGTCGGCGGCAGAGTTGGCATCATAGCGAGGCAACAATCGCCGTCAAACGGCGGGCTTGATCATGGTGGCGCGTCGGTGGAACATGTGTTCCATGGCAGAACCGCTGACACCTGAAGTCTTGTACGCCGGGAAGTATGTTGAGTTGGTCCGAAGTGGCCGGTGGGAATACGCGCGCCGAGCCCATGGGCACCGTGCGGTGGGAATCATCGCGATGGCGGCGGCGGATAAGCTGATTCTGGTGCAGCAGTACCGCATCCCGTTGGGTGCCGACACCATCGAACTGCCGGCAGGACTGGTGGGCGATCAGGATGCACGGGAGGAGATCGAGACGGCCGCTCGGCGGGAACTGCTGGAAGAGACCGGCTATGAGGCACAGAAGATCGACTACCTCTTTGACGGGCCTTCCTCGGCGGGCCTGACTGATGAACAGGTGGATCTGGTCCTGGCGACGGGCCTTCGCCAGGTACATGCGGGCGGCGGAGTTGAGGCCGAGCGGATTACCGTGCACACGGTTCGCCTTGACGAACTCGGTCTATTCCTTCAGACGCATCGTGGCAGGGGGGTGCAAATCGACTTTAAGGTGCGGCTGGCGGAATATTTCCTGAGGTTTAGGCATCAAAAGTAGTATTGCTCACACTAACGGCATGGTATGCTGTCTGGTGAAGTAATCACTAATCTGCCCGCGTGGCAGAAGGAGAAAGCATGTCTCGGAAGTTTTTGGTTCTGATGGCGGCGGGTCTGGTGTTCGCAGGCGTTGGTATTTCGGCTGTTCGCGCCGCCGATGCGCCGGCCGCCCCCGCACCGGCCACCCCGGCAGCCAGCAGCGCTACCGGCACGTGGACCTGGACGGTTGAGGGCCGGAATGGTGGCGCGGCTCGCGAAATGAAGCTCACGCTGAAACAGGATGGCGAAAAGCTTACCGGCTCGATGCCCGGGCGCAACGGCGATACCGAGATCTCGGATGGCACGATCAAGAATGGCGAGATCGCGTTCAAGATCGTTCGCACGGGCCAGAACGGCGAGATGGTCACGAAGTATACCGGCAAGCTCACAGGCGATGTGATCAAGTTCAAGTCGGAGATGGATCGCAATGGTACGCCGCAGGTCCGCGAGTTCGAAGCGAAACGCGCCGCTGCCGACGCTGCCAAGTAAACCGATCAGACGAAACAGGTGAGCGATGCGCATCGCGGTAACCGGTGCGTTTGGCTACTCTGGCAAGTACATAGCCCGGCGTCTTCTGGACGCCGGGCTTGATGTGCTTACACTGACCAATTCCCCCGGCCGGCCGAATCCCTTCGGGCCGAAGGTTACGGTTGCGGGGTTCGATTTCGATCATCCAGAACGTCTCCAGCAGACGCTCTCTGGAGTGGATGCGCTGATCAACACGTACTGGGTGCGTTTCGATCACAAGCTGTTCACCCATGCCCAGGCGGTAGCGAATACCAAGGTGATGTTCCAGGCGGCCAGAGCCGCAGGCGTCCGCCGCATCGTGCACGTCAGCATCACCAAGCCTGACCGCACATCGGATCTGCCATACTTCAGCGGCAAAGCGGAACTGGAAGACGCTCTCAAGACATTGGGCGGGTCGTATTGCATCCTCCGACCGACGGTGCTGTTCGGCAAAGAGGATGTGCTGGTCAACAACATTGCCTGGGGACTGAGGCATATGCCGGTCTTTGGGATCTTCGGCGATGGGCAATATCGTCTGCAGCCGATCTATGTGGATGATCTTGCGGCCGCGGCCGTTGAGCAGGCGCTGGGTACGGGCCAGCAGACGATCGATGCCATCGGCCCGGAGACATTCACCTATCGCGCCATGGTCGAGATGATCGGCGAAGCGATCGGCGTGCGGAGGCGGATCATCACCATGTCGCCGTCGATGGGGCTGGTCGTGTGCAAGATGCTTGGTTTGATCGTGAAGGATGTGGTGATCACGAAAGAGGAAATCAAGGGGCTGATGGAGGAGCGGCTCTATGTGCAGTCGCCGCCGCTGGGCCAGACGAAACTGAGCGAGTGGGTGCGGGCCAACCGCGACCGATTGGGGCTGCGTTATACGAGCGAGATCGCCCGGCGAGTTGATCGCGCGAACGAGTATCGCTCTAATTAGCGCGTTCGGTTATTCTGTCAGGCCAACTTCATTCAAAGAATTAGGAGTAAACGATGAGCAAAATTGGTGTTGGTATTCAATTGTATTCGGTGCGGAAGGCCGCGGCGGCCGACCTGCCCGCCGTGCTTAAGGGTGTGAAGGCGATGGGCTATGAGGCGGTGGAGTTTGCCGGCTACTACGGCCGCACAGCGTATGAGCTGAAGAAGCTGCTGGATGAGAATGGCCTGAAATGCTGTGGTACCCACAACGGGATTGATGCCTTTCAGGGAGACAACTTCCGGAAGACGGTGGATTTCCACAAGATCATCGGCTGCGAATACCCAATCGTCGCCTGGATCAATGACGACATGCGCAAGTCGGTGGCAGCGTTGGGCGCCTCGGCGAAGCTGTTCAATGAGATCGCCGAGAAACTCAAGCCGTTCGGGATGAAAACCGGATACCATGCCCACGGTGGCGACTTTGCGAAGATGAACGGTGGCCGGACGCAGTGGGAGATCCTCTTCGGCTCAACCTGCAGCGATGTGGTGATGCAGATGGACTGTGGCAACTGCATGCAGGGCGGCGGTGATCCGCTGGCGCTGATGAAGCAGTTGCCCGGCCGTAGCGAGAGCGTCCATTTGAAGGAATTCGGCGGCCCGCACGGCGCGGTGGTCGGCGAAGGCAAGGTGGACTGGAAGGGCATCTTCGAGTTCTGCTCCACGATCGGCGGCACCAAGTGGTATGTCGTCGAACACGAGGTGGAAGGCATCGACTCGATGGAAGCGATTGCCAAGTTCCGCGAAGGGTTAAGGAAGTTTGGCATATAGGCTTTTCCACGAATAGACATGAATGCAGCGCGGCAGGCCCATCGGTCTGCCGCGTTTCCATTATCACTTGCGTTTGCTCCCCTTTCGCAAGAGCATGGAGGGCGATGCTGAAGTTGGTGTTGATAGCCTTAGGCGGAGGGACAGGCGCTGTGCTGCGCTATGCGGTGCAGGGCCTCGTGCAGCCCAGGGGATCAGTGTTTCCCTTCGGCACGCTAATCGTGAACATCAGTGGTTGCCTGGTCATCGGTTTCCTGATGGCGCTGTTCACCGGGCCGTACCTCATTCGCGAGGAGTATCGTCTGGGGATCATCACCGGTGTGCTTGGAGGCTACACGACGTTTTCGTCGTTCGGATGGGAGACGATGCAGTTGCTGGAGGGAAGGCAGTGGGGGATGGCGCTGCTGTATGTGGGAATAAGTGTTATGGTGGGGCTACTGGCGACGTTTGCGGGGATTCGCCTGTCGCAGTGGATGTATGGGACGTGACGAAGGTTGCGGAGGTCTGCCACATGGAACTGCCTCAGAAAGTTTGTCTTGTCCGCATATTCGTGGGTGAGAGTGATCGCCTGGGCAGCCAGGCGCTCTACGAGGCCATTGTCATGAAGGCACGAGAGATCGGCATGGCCGGCGCCACCGTGATCCGCGGTGCGATGGGGTTCGGCGCCAGCAGCCGCGTCCATACGCTCAAGCTCCTGCGCTTGTCGGAGGATCTGCCGATCATTGTGGAGATCGTGGACAAGCGAGAGCGGATCGATGTGTTGCTGCCTTTCCTCAATGAGCATGTGAAGGAAGGGCTGGTAACGATGGAGGAGGTCGAGGTGCTGCACTATCGACATCGTAGATAGGGCGCGACCAACGAGCCGTCGGCGTAAGCCGGCGGGTTTTGCCGCCAATGCCCGACTTCTCAGGTGGAAAAGGCTCTCCGTATCCCCATAATGTCACCCCGCTAACGAATATCGAAAGGAACCAATGGTAAAGAAGGCAAAGAAGGCAACGAACGCAAAGACAGATTTCAAGGTGCGCGATCTCTCTCTGGCCGACTGGGGCCGCAAGGAGATCATGCTCGCCGAGCAGGAGATGCCCGGTCTGATGGCGATCCGCAACAGGTATGCAAAGCAGCAGCCGCTCAAGGGCCAGCGCATCACCGGCTCGCTTCACATGACGATTCAGACGGCCGTGCTCATCGAGACCCTCGTCGCCTTGGGCGCCAAGGTCCGCTGGGCTTCGTGCAACATCTTCTCCACCCAGGACCACGCGGCGGCCGCGGTTGCTGTTGGCCCCAAGGGCACGGTTGACAACCCCAGGGGTATTCCCGTCTTTGCCTGGAAGGGCGAGACGTTGGAGGAATACTGGTGGTGCACGCAGAAAGCCCTGGATTTCGGGAATTGGAACGGCCCGACGCAGATCGTCGATGATGGCGGCGATGCCACGCTCCTGATCCACCTCGGCTATGAGTTCGAGAAGGCTGGCAAGGTGCCCTCGTCGAAGACGGCCGACAACGAAGAGATGGCGATCATCCTCGACCTGCTGGCCGGCACCTTCAGGAAGAACAAACAGTGCTGGCATCGTGTCGTGGAGCAGTGCCACGGCGTCTCGGAAGAGACGACCACCGGCGTGCACCGGCTCTATGAGCGCATGCGCGATGGCCGGCTCTACCTGCCGGCCATCAACGTCAACGACTCGGTAACCAAGAGCAAGTTCGATAACCTCTACGGCTGCCGACATTCGCTGGTGGATGGCCTGTTCCGCGCCACTGATGTGATGCTATCTGGCAAGGTTGCGGTAGTCTGTGGCTATGGAGATGTGGGCAAGGGTTGCGCCCAGTCGCTCAAGGGCCAGGGCTGCCGCGTTGTCGTCACCGAGGTCGACCCGATCTGCGCCCTACAGGCGGCCATGGAGGGCTACCAGGTCGACACCGTCGATAACTGGATTTCCAAAGCCGACCTCTTCATCACAGCAACGGGCAACGCCAACGTGATCACCGTCGATCACATGCGCAAGATGAAGGACAAGGCGATCATCGGCAACATCGGTCACTTCGATAACGAGATCGACATGGCCGGTCTCAAGAACGCCAAGGGCATCGAACGGATCAACATCAAACCGCAGTATGATCTCTTCCAGTTCCCCGATGGCCACGGCGTTCTGATCCTGGCCGAAGGCCGTCTGCTCAACCTCGGTTGCGCCACCGGCCATCCGAGCTTCGTGATGAGCAACAGTTTTACCAACCAGACGCTCGCCCAGATCGATCTGGCTCTGTCTGCGACCGGCAAGCCCACGCTGTCCGGCTGCACCTATGAGAAGGGCAAGGTCTACACGCTGCCCAAGAAGCTGGACGAGATGGTCGCCCGCCTGCACCTGGGCCAGATCGGCGCCAAGCTGACGAAACTGAGCCCCGAGCAGGCCAAGTACATCGGCGTGGACGTCGCCGGTCCCTACAAGACCGACCACTACCGGTACTAACTTCGTCGTTCGGAGTACGTTTGGAATACAGGCTTGAGCCTGTTCTTCCCGCATCTGCCACCACGGTCGCAACGCCGCCCGTCCTCCCGCGAAGGAGGGCGGGCTTTGTGTTTGTCTGCGGCCGTCCGCCGGGAAAGCAGAGGAAGACCGGATTCGCGGCTGTTGATACGTGAGGGGATGTCCCGACACATCGGGGAAGGCAAGCCCGAGCATAAGGCTCGCAGGATACTTCAGGCGGCCATTCTGCCCCGAACGGGGCAGGAGACCATAGCCCAGGGCAAGGGTACGCCCGTAGCCCTGGGTAGACATTTGCGCAATACGGATCTGCCCTGAAAGGGCAGGAGAACTGCGGTATACAAGGCCCTCTCCCGCCCCTCATCGTCAACTACTTTACTAATTCTTGAGCAGCCCCCTCACCCGTGGTATTGTGGCCGCACAGTGCCGGGATGTTAAGTAACATCCCGGTCAGGATAATCAGGGGTTATGCGGCGCATGCAGTCGCCTGCACTGATCTCAGTGTTGGGCGAGGACGATATGGCAGATGCACGCCTTCGGTTCTCCGGCTGGCACATCCCACTTGAGCATTGGGAGGATTATCCCTGCTGGGAGTTCGCGCTCGACGAGGAGGATCGAGAGGGCCAGGATGAGACGACGATGCGGCCGTGCGATGAGCCGTGGATCACGGAATATACCGACGTCGTCGCGGCATATGCGGTTGGTGCGAACGGTGACCGGTTTCCAGCAGTGGTTTCCCTCGAATATCCCGATCGAGCGTCGGCAAATGCAGTTATGATCTATGTCGACCGACAGTTCGGGGGACATGTCGTCGAGTGCTCGATGAGGGACGGGAGGTGGACTGAGTACGAGTCGAAGCCGACGTGGTACCCCGCATGGACCAGCGCGAAGTCCCAAGCCGGGCTTCTTCCGGTAAAGATCGTTACACTCGCTGCGAGCAAGCGAACCGGCGTCCCGCTGTCCTTTACGGTTGCGGATCTCGCATAAGGGCGCGAGCCGTCGTGCTGCAGCATAACCACGCACTGCAACGGACCGGCCGCAGTCAAGGTATCATGTATTCGCAAGCCGGTCGTGGGCCGGCCGCTCAACGTCAGGTCGTCATCCGGCTGGAGCCAACTTGAACGCGACGACAACCCGCAAGTTTGAAGGGACAGTGGATTCGGCGAGCCCGGCCTTTCAAGGCTTGCACGCGCCGGCGACGTTGACGCTAGTCGATCGCGGCGATCGATACGAATGTCAGTTCGTCTTCGTTGTTGGCGTGCCAATTTCATTCACACTCATCGCCACAAAGAACTCTCAAAACAAGATCGAGGGATCGGCCAGGGACCCTCGCGGTTGGGATGTCGCTTTTGCCGCGCGATTGGACGGCGACCGTGTCACGGGCACGTTCCGCCAGCCGCACGATCACGGCACATTCGAACTTCGCGAGGTGTAGGAGGGTAGGAGGTGTAGGTCGTCGGGCCAGCCGGATAACCCTCCAATGCGGCCGGCCGAGCCGGGGATATGATTGGTCGTAGGAGAGTCATATGAGAAGACTCATTGCATCCACATTCATATCACTGGACGGCGTCATGCAAGCCCCAGGCGGACCGGCCGAAGATCCAACCGGGAATTTCACGTTCGGTGGTTGGATGTTCGCTTTCGGGGATGCCGGGATGGATATCTCTGCGGCAGGTTTCGATGGTAAAGATCGAGACCTTGTACTGGGTCGCAAAACCTACGAAATATTCGAGGCATATTGGCCTTACCAACCAGAGGATAATTCAATCGCCAGGACGCTCAATGCGGCCAAGAAGCATGTGGCGTCACGAACCTTGACGTCGTTACAGTGGAACAATTCGTCGTTGCTTGGCGATGACGTCGTTTCAGCCATCAGCGCGCTCAAGGTTCAGAGCGGACACGACCTTCAGATCATTGGCAGCGGCAATCTGATTCAGACGCTACAAGCGGCATCGCTCATTGACGAATACAACGTGTGGACCTACCCGGTAGTTCTTGGCCGTGGAAAGCGATTGTTTGAAAACGGTGCAAGGCCAAATGCACTGCGGCTCGTGGCTTCGAAGGTTTCAAAAAGTGGCGTTGTGATGAGCACCTATGTTCCAGTTGGGGACATTCCGCATGGCTCGCTTAGCCAGGTCGAGCCAAGCGCGAAAGAATTGCGGCGGCGCGCCAGGATGGCTGCAGATCGGCCGTGAATAGTCTGGCTTCTGGATCGGTCATGTGGTATCGGAATTGCTGTGGCTCGATCGTGGAAAGTGCGCCGAGCCGATGCCCTTCGGCTGCAAGCCTATCATATATCGCGGCGCAGGCCGCTCATTACGATGGAGGAATGACATGGCCAAACCAGCAAAGAACACGATTTGCCTCTGGTACGATGGCGACGCCGAGGATGCAGCGAGGTTCTACGCCAGAACCTTTCCCGATTCTTCCGTCGGCGCCGTGCACCGCGCACCGGGAGACTATCCATCGGGCAAGAAAGGGGATGCGTTGATGGTCGAGTTTACCGTGATGGGCATTCCCTGCCTCGGACTCAATGGCGGATCCAACGTCAAGCACAACCAGGCATTCTCATTTCAGGTCTCGACCGCTGACCAGGCCGAAACGGATCGCTACTGGAACGCGATCGTCGGCAACGGCGGCCAGGAGAACGCCTGCGGCTGGTGCCAGGACAAATGGGGCTTATCCTGGCAGATCACGCCCAGCGCCCTGATCAAAGCCGTCACCGACCCCGATCGTGCCGCCGCCAAACGCGCGTTCGAAGCGATGATGACGATGAAGAAAATCGACATCGCCGCAATCGAAGCCGCCCGCCGCGGCTGAGCAAGGAGAGCACGATGAGCGACCAACGGCCCGCCCCTGAGACCAAAGGTGTTGCGGTAAAGCTACTTGCAACGGTCGACCTTGGCCCTGAGATCGAGGGCATGACCGGCCGCCAGCTTCGAATGCGTATGGTGACCATCGAGTCTGGAGGCGTCGTCGGCCCGATTCACGACCATAAAGACAGACCAGGCACCGTCTACATACTGCAGGGAACGATCACCGACCATCGAAATGGAGTCGCCACGGACTATGGGCCGGGAGTGGGCTGGCCCGAGGATAGGAACACCACACACTGGCTTGAGAACCGAGGAGCGATTCCGGCGGTGGAGATATCGGTCGATATCGTCAGGCAAGAGTAACCCCACATTCAGACGGCACCCCAACAGGCGATGCGCAAGTGCGGCGTGCGCGGGGCGGGGAGTAGGCGATGCGCTACCTCTTTGGGTGCTCTCGTCACATGCAGGCAGCGTTCTATTTCACCTCTTCCTCACCCGCCCTGGTCTCGGCTATGAAAGTTCCAGAGAGGGGAGTACACATGACCGATCTGGCAAAACGTTTCGAGCAGAACCCAATCCTTCGGCCGGAGGATGTGAAGCCATCCCGGCCGGACTGGACGATCGAATGCCTTCTGAACCCGGGCGCCTTCCGCTACCGCGGGCGCACGGGTCTATTGCTGCGTGTGGCCGAGCGCCCGCCGCAGGAGTCGGGCTGGGTCTCCACTCCCATACTCGACCCCGGCTCGGACGAGGGTGTCCGGATCGTGCGCATCAGCGCAGATGACCCGAAACTGCAATACCCCGACCCGCGCATCTTCCGCTATGAGGGTATCACCTACCTGACGACTCTCTCTCATCTGCGCCTCGCCTGGAGCGACGATGGCACTCACTTCACGGCCGAAGCGATGCCGGCCCTGATCGGCGAAGGCCCGCATGAGACCTTTGGCGTGGAAGACTCCCGCGTCATTCAGATCGGCAGCGAATACTACCTCACCTTTACCGCCGTCTCCGACCGTGGTGTCGCCGTGGGGGCGGCCAGAACGACTGACTGGAAGCACTTCGATCGCATGGGCGTCATCTTCCCGCCGCACAACAAAGATTGCGCGATCCTCGACCAGAAGATCGGCGGCAACTTTTATGCCCTGCACCGTCCTTCGGGCGTGGAGATTGGTGGCCACTACATCTGGATCGCCCGTTCGCCTGACCTGCTGCATTGGGGCGGGCATCGCTGTATCGCGATGACTCGTCCGGGCATGTGGGATAGCAGGCGGATCGGCGCTGGGGCAGCGCCAATCCGCACAGATGCCGGCTGGCTTGAGATCTACCACGGCGTGGACGACGCCGGCATCTACTGCCTGGGACTGCTCTTGCTGGATATGAACGACCCATACAAGGTTCTGGCTCGCTCAGATACGCCGGTGATGGCACCGACAGCCGAGTATGAGAAACGCGGTTTTGTCAGCCAGGTCGTATTCACGAACGGCCACACTGTCGATGGAGACAGGCTTACGCTGTACTACGGAGCGGCCGACAGCGTCGTCTGTGGAGCGACATTCTCTATCCAGCAACTGCTGGCGACGCTGAAGTAATGGCTCGGGCTGGTATACTCACACCTTCATGGAACAGCGCGATAAGGACCATGCCCGTCACCTCGCCAAGAACAGTGAGGACATCGTTGTTTTCATGATCCGACGGGATACACAATGCGCGAAGTGCAGAAAGGAGATGTTCGACGGCAACCTGCTGACGTTGCGCGATGAGCAGCCGTTGTGCATGACTTGTGCCGGTCTGGACGATCTGACGTTTCTCACTTCCGGCGACCCGGCCGTCACCCGCCGGGCCGGCAAGCACTCCTCGCGCAAAGCCGTAGTTGTTCGCTGGGCTCGTGCCCGCAAGCGCTACGAGCGGCAGGGCACTCTGGTCGAGCAGGCGGCCATTGACCGCGCCCGTGAGGAGTCGGCCGCCGATGCTGCCGTTCGCGAAGCGAAGAACAAGAAAGCCGCCGCCAAACGCGAGATTGAGGACAAGCAGTATCTCCTCACGTTCACAGCCGAACTCAGACGGCTGTTCCCCGGTTGTCCGCCGGAAGAAGTCGCTGAGATCACCCGGCACGCCTGTGAGAAATACTCCGGCCGAGTCGGCCGCTCCGCTTCGGCCAAGGAACTGGATCCTGAAAAGATCCGTCTTGCCGTGATCGCCCATGTCCGCCACGCCCACACCGGCTACGATCGCTTCTTCGACATCAACGTCCCCAAGCGTGACGCTCGACGGATGGTGCAGGCGAAGATCGAACGCATGTTGGCGAAGTGGGAAGTTGAGCAGCGCACTCACACACAGCCCTGACTGCCATGCCGCTGGAGGCAAGTGGCCGTGTGTGCTAGACTCCGGGTTAGTGAAGTCGCGATTGCCCGCGTAGCTCAGTTGGATAGAGCGCTGGTTTCCTAAACCGGAGGTCACAGGTTCGAGTCCTGTCGCGGGTACTTTCCCCCACCACTTGCGCCGCCTTTCATCGGCTTTGGGAGAATGGGCCTGCGTCTATCCACTTACCATGGCAATGATCTCGCGTACGCGCAGAGTGAAGAAGCTGTTCTGATGCGCGGTACGCAGCAGGATCGCCGCATCCGAGCCGGTGCCGGTGCCGCCTACGGCAATGATGTCCCGATCGGTGGGAACCAGCCCGGCGTCAGCGGCCATCACGGACACCTCCACCGCCACCTTCACTCCCTCGCCGAACGCCTTGAATGTGGCTGCAATGAGCTCGGGGTAATTGGGTCCGCCGAACTTTCTGCTCACCGAGCGGGAAATCCCGGAGAGGGCATGCGAACACATGACCAGCGGCACTCCGGCCTTTTCGAGCGCCGCGCGAGCCTGCGGCTTGATCGCCACAATGTCCCCGCCATGCCAGCCGGCATGATAGGTTACGGCGATTACCGTGGCTTTCTTTTGCAGGGCCTTGGCAAAAGCCAGCGCGGTAGCTCCAGAGGTGGTGGCAACCACCACGTGCTCAATCCCGGTCTCTGTAACCATCACCTTGACAGCCGCTATGACGGCGTTGGTGTTGAGTTTCCCGGGCTTGTTGAAGTAGGTGATTTTCTTAACGGGCATGATTCACCGGCCTTTGCTGAATTGACTCTTTCTGCAATCGTACTCCGTCCGAACTCGTTTTGGCATCTGGGATTACTTTCCTAGCACCTTAAGGAGCTCCGCGATCTGCGTCCGCCAGGTCTCCGTGAGCGCTAGTGCCTGGTCTGACTTCACCGCCCCAACGCCGGCGCCTGTGCCAAGCCCCTCGACCTTGGGATAGTCCGGGATTTCCTTGCGGATCCCGTCCAGCAGGGCCTTGGCCTTCTCCACAGTGGCCGCATCCTGATTCGGTTTGGCGATCGCCTTTTCCAGCGTGTACAGGTAGCGAGCATCGTTGATGCCCTCGGCGACCTGAAGGAAGACCGATTGGTAGAGCATTCCGCCGGGATACTTGGAGTAGGGGGCCGGCGGGCCATAGCCGTTGTTGTTCGTGAACGGGTTGTACCACTCGGCCGACTTGTACTCGCGGAAGCTGTCTTCTTCGGGAAATGCGAAGTGCCATTCCCAGCGGCCGGTGCTGCCGACTTTCCAGTTGTAGAAACCCCAGGTGAGGCGATCCATGCCACAGTTATAGAGCCAGAGGGTTTTCCCTTTCTGGAGGGTCTGCGTCATGATTTTGTGAGCCTGGGGCCAGGAATGTGTGCTCATCACGTCGCAGGCATCGATGAAGGGTGTGTAATCCTTGTTGACGTAATGATCGATGTCGCCCATCGGGTTCATGGCGACGCGCCAGTCGCCGCTCTTGCGGGTCAGGGCGATGTACTTCATCGTGTCGTCGAAGTTGCGGTTCCAGGGGTTGATGTACTTCTCGCGCGGCTCATCCACGATGTTGGTTACGATGGGCAGACCGAAGTTGTCGAGCGTCTTCTTGAACTCGCCGGCATACCTGATGAACAGGTCGTCAAAGCCGGGGAGCGTCAGTTCCTTCCCCGGCGCCTTGTCGATTTCATCCGGGCCAGGGCTGCCGGGCATGTGGTAGCCGATATAACGCCCGAGGAGGAAGAAGTTTTCGATCATCATGGCCTGTTGGGGGTCCTTGCCCATGCCCACGGCCTTGGCGACTTCCAGCGGCATGGTGTCGTACTTCATCGTCAATGAACCATCATTGCCGTTGATGATTGACGGGGCGTGCAGCGTGATGGCGTTGAGGCCAATCTGGCGCATCCATGTGAAACGATCGGTCATGACTTTTTTGCGCGTGGCATCGTCTACCAGGGTCGGGTCAACGCCGGTGCCATACATGCCGAAGGCGTCGGGCAGATCCTGCTGCAAGGCAAAGTCATAGACTTCGATTTCCACCGGCACATCCGTGGTCTTGCCGTTGGCGGGACGGAAGGTGAAGACGCTCTTGTACACGCCGGGACGGGCATCGGGCGGAATCTGCATCCAGAGCCAGTAGTTCTGGGTGATTCCTTTCTCCATCTCCAGCGACAGGCTTGGCAATAGAACCATCTCGGTGACATCGCACTTTGAACTCCAGTCGTCGCGGCTGAACATGATCTTGTTCAGGTTTCCGCAGCGGTAGTTCTTGAAATGGCCCTTTATACTGGCGGCGGGAATGGTTCCGGCATCGCCCTTCAGGTCGTGCAACTGCAGTTCGCTCTTGCCCAGGTCGGCAAAGGGGACCACGGCAAGTTGTAGTGCCAGTCGCTGGCCGCGTGTGCCGCCGCGCTTCAAGGTAGTGCGAGCGCGCTCGGCGTCGGTAGGTCCGGTCCAGGGCATGACGGTCTGGCCTTCAGCCGGCACGTAGAGGACGTAGTCGCCGTCGTCGGCTTGTTTCTGCGGCTTGGCGTGCGTGGGGACGGCGTAGTATGCGCCGTTGTGGTAGCTGTCGAGCATCTGCTGGTCGAGGGTTCTGACCATCTGCTGGAATTCCGCTTGTTTCTGGGCGGGAACAAGGATCAAGGCATAGAGCACCTGGTTGATTCCCTTCAGGCTTACCACACCGTCGGGAGCGTTGATCTGGTGGACCTCGGAGATGTACATCTTGCGGAGGTAGTTGTTCCAGATGGCATCGGGCTTCTCGCTGTATTGGGTCCAGAGGAATCGGTAGAGATACTTCTCACCGTTGAACTGCTCGGGGGTGGGGTTGTCGTCCATGATCGTCCAGTCATTGAGCTTGAGCTGGTAGCGAATGTCGGTCATGTCGGGGCGGATCATGGGGTTGTAGGTGAGGTGGGCCCAGTACGCTCCGGGGGGCACTTTCACCTTGAATTCAAAGTCCACGCCCGATTTCTCGGGGTAGACCAGGGCCTGGTGGAAGGTGGTTGGCCAGCCATAGTTACCGGTGTTGCTCATGTCATGCGGGTTGATGAAGCCATAGCCGGACTTATCGCTGTACTGGGTCCCGCTGGTGACGGATTTCATAGTGGGGAACTTGTGGCCGCCGAAGTGGAAGGCGAGAGCGCCATCGGGGAGGGCGACTTCCATGGGTGTCAGGACTTTTCCCCACTTCTGTTGCGGCGTGGGGGTTGTGGGGGCGGTCTGGGCAACGGCGGCGGCCGCGCCCGCGCCCGCGAGGGACAAGGTGACAAGGGCAAGGGAGATGCAGAATCTGGTCATGAGTGTGCTCCTTCGTCTGAGATAACTGATCCGATCAATCTATCGCGGGATGTCGGGATGGCCAACGGGCGAAGGGCGGAAAGGGAGGGGAACGAGGGGAAGGCGGGGGACACGGACTTCGGCGAGCTCAGTCGAGCGGAGACGCGGGGACGCGGAGGCAGAGAAGAACACACGAGGGGGAGATGGAGAGAAGGACGAAAAGGTGCCAGGTGTGGATAAGTGACAGGTGCGCAGGTTCTCAACGAGGTTACCCCCTATGCGACAACCGCTGTAAACACAGGGAGTTAGGGCGAAATTGGGGAAGGAGGTGCGCAGGTTCGAGGTGATTGTGGATAAGTGGGCCATACGTCATGCGTCGAAGACCGAGACGGGCGTCGTGGTCCCGCGGAAATAAAGTGTGACAATCTGTGACAAAGTGTGACATTGGGCCGGGAATCGGCTGTGCAAACGTGGTGCCGGTGCATATCCAGTTGCCAGGCGGTATTCGGTTGCCAAATAGCCCAGACGCGGAAAAAAGTGCGTCTCTCTATATATAGGGGTAGGTTCGGGTGGTTTTTGTTAATAAATGCCGGAAAAAGCGGGGGTGAAAAAAATGTGCAGATTTTTGGAGGGCAAGAAGGGGATGGGAAGGGACAAAGTGACGCAGCGACGAGAGCTGTCCGTAAGGGTCGCCGATGGCGGAACCGATGCGTTTGCGAGGTGGAAGCCTGAAAGGTGCGATAGCGTCAGGGGAATGACCATTGGAAGCTCAAAGGGCACAAGAAATCGTCGCCACGGATGGCACGGTCAAAGCGGGTACGCTTTGGACACGGATGCAGATTGGAGGAACTCTATTGGGTTTGTGTCCGCGTGCGAGGAGATGATGTGGGTTTTGGCTTTGGGGCGGTGGGGAGACAACGGCGGTATTGCGGAGCGCAAACCATAGATGCGATGGTCTTGGTCAAGCATTGCCACGAACGGCCTGGGGCCGATGCGCGAAGGTAGCATGCCTGCCGGTCGCGGGTGTGGTAGGATCGGCTGCATGGCTGAGCTGATTCTGCCGGAAAACCAGAACTATTCCTGCCATGGGTGCGGGGGGTGCTGCTGGCTTTATGAAGTCGTCGTGACTGAGGAGGAGCGGCAGCGGATCATCGGTCAGGGATGGTCGCAGAGTGATGGTATTCCGGCAGGCAGGAAACTTGTTCGCCGTACGGGCGGGATATTCTCGCGCCGCTGGGCCTTGGCGCGCCGGAGCGATGGGGCGTGTATCTTCCTCAATGAGAAGGGGCTGTGCCGGATCCATGCCAAGTTTGGGGAGCCGGCCAAACCGCTGGTTTGTCGGTTGTACCCGTTTGTTCTCTATCCGGTCGGGGACCGCATCGCTGTGAGCTTGCGGTTTAGTTGTCCGTCGGTCGCGGGCAGCCGTGGCATTCCGATCAGGGAACATCGTGCGGAGATCACGGAGTTCTGCCAGCTCGGGGCGGCCGCACCAACATTCGGGCCGCCGGCCATCTCGCGCGGGGAGAAGCTTGATTGGCCGGACACAATGAGCGTCGTGGCTCGTCTGGGCAGCTTGCTCGCTGGCGATGGCAGCACACCTTTGGCTTTGCGCGTGACTCATGCTCTCCTCGTGGCAGAGATGCTCGGCCAGGCCAAGTTCGACAAGGTGCGCGGGGAACGTCTGGAGGAGCTACTCGGTACGCTGGTCGAGGCTGTGCCTGAGGAGACGGCGAGGGGTTTGGATCCAGCGCCGCTGGCTCCGGCCAAGGTGCAGTTGCGTATGCTGGTGGCGCAGTATGCCCCGCGGCACCCGCTGATGGTGGTGGGGCTGGGGTATCGGGCCCGCGCGGCGGCCGCGAGGTTGCGGATGGTCCGCGGGCAGGGGATGACCCCGCAACTGCACGAAGGGCTGCCGCCGGTGGCGTTTGACGATCTGGAAAAGCCCCGGCAATGCTCGCATCCGGAGATTGATGCGCTGTTTGCCAGGTACTTTCAGGGCAGGCTTCAGGGCATGAGCTTCTGCGGGCCGGCGTGCTATGGTCTGGGCGTGAGCGAGGGGTTTGTGCGGCTGATGTTGACCTACCCGGTACTGCTATACCTGACGCGTTGGTCGGCGATCGGGCAGGGGCGCAGCGCGGCCAGCGTGTCGGATGCTGAACTCGCGGTTACGCTGGTAGACCATAAGCATGGGTACTCGCCGCTGCTGGGTTCAGGCAGCGTTGCCCGGATGGCACGGTGGCTGATGCAGAACCGGCAGATTCAGGCGCTGTCCGCTTGGTATGCGCGGTGAAATGCAGAGCCGTGTCTCTTATGTGCGGGGTTGGATGCCGTATCGACCAAGGATCACGGTCGGCGGTTTGGGGTGCCACTCGGGGCGAGTGGCCTACTATGCTGCTGGTTGGGGCTTGTTCGGGATGGACGGGGTGGTTTGGTCAGGGCTATGAGGTGGGCACTTCTGGGGTGTTCTGCCGATGCGGCGGTGCTGTGATGGGCTGGGTGCGGTGTGCCGGGTGGAAGCGACTACAAAGTCGCTTCTACGGTGGCGGGCGGGAGAGCCGGAGCGGTGGTGAGCGCGTACGTTTATCCTGTTATGGGGATGTCTGGGCGGCGACGTCGAGGAGGTCGCCGAGGCGGTCGCGCCAGCGGAGGAGAAGGGCGGGGTCGTCGGGGAAGACGGTGGGTTGCTTGAGGGAGTTGTGGATCTCGGTGAGGAGGGACTTGGCGGTTGGGTCACCTTTGGTTGCGCGGTCCTCGGCGAGGGCGAGGTATTCGCGGTCTTCGAGGCCGTCGCGTATGGCCTTGAGGCGGAGAGAGGCGAGGGGGCGGCCGGAGGGGCCGGGGTAGATCAATTCGCCGTCGCCGGGGGCGGCGGAGGTCGGCACCCAGTCGTCGGTTGGGAAGGTGCGGCCCTTGTTGGCGGCGTGATAGTAGGTCAGACCCCAGACGCTCATGCCCTCGATGCCGTACTTCTCGGCCAGCCAGGGCATGATGCGCAGGTCGAGGGCGGGATAGACGAGGAACTGGTTTGGGCGCTGGGCCGGATAGATGCAGCCGTAGCTCCACCAGATGCGCTCGTTGGGTTTCTTCAATTCGTCGACGCGGCTGCTGAGGTGGTTGTGGATGTAGAGGAGGTAGATGTCGGTGTGGCCGGCCATGGCGGCAACGGCCGCGGGTTCGTTGAGGCAGAGGAGCACGCGAGCGTCGGGACAGGCTTTCTTGAGGGCGGCATAGGTGTCTTTTGCGAGTTGGAAATGCTGCGGAGGCACCTCATCGTAGCCGTAGACGAAGGCGGAGTCGGCCCAGCCTTTGGATCTGGCGAAGTCGTGGTAGGCGCTGACGAACTGGGTTAGGGAATCGAGATATCCGGGCGGGTAGGTGTCCTGCTTCTCGCGGGCGAGATTGGGGACGACCGCCATCATGAAGGCGTTCATGCCGCCGTCCATCAGGCGGGTGAGCTTGGGCTCGATCTTGGCGAGGGAGTACTTCGGGCCTGTGTTTCCCCAGTTGCGGAAATCGTTGCGGACGTTCGTGCCCGAGGTGCCGGAGACGGCGAAGCCGCCGACGCCCAGACGATGCTCCAGAGCCATGGCCTCGTAGTCTTGTTCTCTTCCGCCGACGCTCTGCCAGCCATCGCCCATGAAGGAGATGGTGCGCAGGTGGGATGCGCGGCCGGCGGGGAGCTGGAAACTGCGGACGTGCAGGGTGAGTGTGAGTTTCTGCGCTGGCGCGTTATCGGGAGTAACGATGAGGGCGCTGGTGTAGGTTCCGGGGCGTGTGTCGGGGGCGACCTTGACGTCGATGAAGAGCGGCCGGGCTTCGCCCATCTTCACGTCGAAGGGGGCATCGGGAAGGAGGACCTCGGGGTAAGGGCCCAGCCGCGGGATGTACATGCGAGGACTTTCCACGCGGACGTTGATGCAGCCGAGAGGGGAGATGGTGATGGCCGATGCGGGGATGAGGGCGCCCGAACTTGCGTCGGTGAGCGGTGAAGCGGTGATCTTTAGGCCCTTGAGGTCTTTGCGCGGGTGGAGGATGACGAGTTGGAAGCCTTCGGATTCGCCGCGAGCGGCGGTGAAGTGATAGGACTCGGCGGGGCGGTCGGGAAAGGTCTCATCGGGGAAGATGCGGGCGAGGGGGGAGGCAACGCCCAGGGCATAGTCGGATCCGGCGGGCAGAACGTAGGGGTCACGCGTCTGGCCGGGCCTGGCGAGCGGTTCCTCGCCGGCGGCCAACTCACGCAGCGAGACATCATCGAGGTACAGCGAGCCGATGGTCTTGTTGTGGATATAGAGGTTGAGCGTGCAGGTTTTTGGCGGCGTGATGACTTTCGTCACCTGCATCCAAGTGTGGGTGCCGCCGGGGAGTGTTAACTGGGTGATGTCGCCCGCGTCGGGGCTATAAAAGTTTACGAAGGCAGCGCCGCCGTTGGCGTTGTCTTCCTTCGCCCAGAGGCTGAAGAAGTAGCGCTTGGTGGGATCGAGGGCGACGCCCTTCACCTGGCCGATGCCACCGCGGCCTTGCTTGAGACAGGAGATGACGATGCAGGAGCCACCCTCGCGGCCGGCGTCGGCCGAGAAGCGATAGGTTCCGCCATCCCACTCACCGGCGGTCCATCCGGGGAAGGGGGATTTGCCTGTGCCTTCGCCGGGCTGGTCGAAGGAGCCGTTGGTGAGGAGTTCCGGGCCGAGGGCGAAGGCGGCGGAAACGAAGAGGAGGGAGGCGAGAGTGATGGCGAATCGGAGAAGGTTCGCAGCCAGGCAAATGGTGACGACGGGGCAGAGGGGATTGTGTCTATACCTGATCAACAATTGCACCGTCCGGGAAAAACAACAACGCGGCCGGAGTTCACCGTTGAGTGTACACTCGTAAGCGAGCGACACAATCGTGGGTTTATTCGGGTACCTGCGTGAAGTGCGTGGTAACGTGTAAGGCGGCGTCTATCTCAAAGACGCGATAGCCTTTAGCGGAGTTGGCGCGGTCGTGGTTGCCGCGATTGGAGCTTGCGCAGGCGGTGGTGGTGAGGAGGACGCCGTTTTGCCAGCGCTCGGTATTGGCGTGGTAGTGGGCACCGACGGCCGCGAGTAGTTTCCGGCCGGCAAAGAGGCTGAGGACTTCATCGGCGTTTGCCAGGTGATAGTTGACATCGTTGGCCAGGGGATAGTGGCATAGAAGAATGATCGGCTGGTCATTGGGAATGGTTGCAAGCTGTTGGCGCAGTGCGGTGAGAGCTTCGGGTACGGCCTTCTTGGCCTGCCAGGGGGTCGTCTCGGCGGGATCGGGGTCCAGTGCGATGAAGTGGATCCCCTGGACTACGAAATGGCTGCTGGTGTTGGCGGCGGGGTAGACGTGGGCGATGCTGTCGGTGCCATCGTGGTTGCCGCGGACGATGTGGTAGGGGATCGTGAACTGATCCAAGACGCCTTTGGCGATACGGTGTTCGCTTTCCTTGCCATTGTTCACCAGATCGCCGACCACGATGGCGGTGGCTGCGCCTTCGGCATTCATCGCGGCGATGATCTTGGAGGGATACGGGGTGTCTGCGGCGGTGCTGATGTGGAGGTCGTTCATGGCGAGGAACTTGACGGGCGCAGGCTGGGGCTGGAGAGGCCGGACGGCCGGGTCTGTGCGGGTGGCGCCGTGAAGTGCCGTGGTGCAGAGGGCGATGAGGAGGGTGAGTACGACAGGGATGACGCGGCGCATTCTGTAGTGCATGAAAGTGCTACTCATGCTGGTGGCTTGCCGTTGAGAGCCAAGGAGGAAGCTCGCGCATGGCAAGAGAGGGTCGGGTTGAGAGGTGAGCGACTCTTGGATTGAGTGTGGCGGCTGGCGCAACGTCGGGCGTTTGGGGAGTGGGGAGGGATACGTGGCGACAGGATTGTCGCCACTACCGACGGAGTCGCCTCACTCCTCAGGCTTGACCTCGTGCAGGACGCCGATCTTGCGGACTTGGGGCCATTGGAAGGAGACCCAGAGCGTGGTCAGCACAGCGCCGATGCCGCCGACAACGACCGAGGTGATTGGACCCCAGAGGCGGGCGGTTGTGCCTGATTCGAAGCCGCCTAAGTCGTTGGAAGCGCCGATGAAGACGACGTTGACGGCGGAGACGCGGCCACGCATTTCGTCGGGGGTCAGTAGTTGCAGCAGAGTGTGGCGGACGACGACCGAAATGTTGTCGAAGGCGCCGGTGAGGAAGAGCATGATCAGGGAGAGCCAGAGGTTGTGCGACAGGCCGAAGATGATGGTCGCCACACCGAAACCGGCAACCGCCAGCAGCATGGCTCGGCCGGGTCGCTGCATGGGTGGGCGATGGGCCAGCGCCAACGCCATGAGCATGGCGCCGATGGCGGGGGCGGCACGCAGCCAGCCGTATTGTACGGAGCCGGCATGCAGGATGGTGGTGGCGAAGATGGGCAGGAGATACGTGGCCCCGCCCAGGAGAACGGCGACCAGGTCGAGGGTGATGGTCGCGAGGATGATTTTCTGTTGATAGACGAAGCGGATGCCGGCCAGCAGCGTGTGCAAGGTGATCGGTTCGCGGCGGCCGGCGTTGGTGGTGCGGAGTTTCACGCCGCCGAGCAGGCTGGCATAGCCGAGCAGGCAGATGGCGGTGATCAGGTAGGAGGCGGTGGTACTCCACACCAGCACGAAACCGCCGACGCCGGGGCCGATGATGGAGGCAAGCTGGAAGAAGGTGCTGTTCCAGGTGATGGCGTTGGGCAGATTCTCAGGTGTGACGATCTGGGGCACGATGGACTGCCGGGCCGGCCAGCCGATGGCATTAGAAACAGCGCCGGCGGTCAGGGCGATGTAGTAAGCCCAGATGGGACCGTGCAGGTGGGAGAGGGTGGCGAGGGCGAGTGAGCAGCAGGCGGCGGTCAGCATTGTGCAGAGGAGAATGCGGCGACGATCAAATCGGTCGGAAAGCTGGCCGGCCGGCAAGGCCAGTACCATGACGGGGATGGCCTGAAGCAGGCCGACCCAGCCGAGGACCAGAGGGTCTTTGGTGCGATTGAAGAGCTCCCAGCCAATGGCGACGCTTTGGATCTGCTGGCCCAGTTGGGCGATGATCCAGCCGATGGCGAAGTAGCGATAGCCGGGGTCGCGCAGGGCAGAGTAGGGGTCGTGGGGACGGGTGGGTGAGGTTGCGGAAGTGGTCATGTGGCGGGGGAGTGTAGCGGCGGGGGTGGTGGGTTGACCAGTCCGGTAAAGATGGTGACGCAGCTCACTATCCGGCGTAGGGCGCGGGTAGTTGGCGGGTGATGCGGCTCAGGTCGTAGCCGAAGCCGGGACCGGTGAGCGTGCTCAGGTCGAGAACGCCGTGACGGCGGGTGTAGATGCCGGGGTGGACGCGGGCCTCGGGCGCGGAGGCGGCGGGGTAGAACTGCATGGCGTTGGTTTCCACGCCCATGATGGTGCCGGCGTGGGCGGCCAACAGCACGTGGGGAATCTGAGCGAGCATGGGATTGGTCAGGTCCTGGACCATGAGAGTCATGCCGTGGGCCTTGCCCCAGCAGAGGCTCAAGAGGGCGCCGGTCTGGGTCTTGCAGGTCTTGAGGGCAACACCAGTCCACCCCAGGCTGCGGCCGAGCTGGACGAGATGCCAGTCGTGGGCACTTTCATCCATGAACAGGGGCTTGCGCGCTGAAACGCTGTGCACGTCGATGCGGTTCTGCTCGAGGTCGTAGGGGAAGGGCTGCTCGACATAGAGGATCATCCCGTAGATGCGGGGCTCTTCGAGTACGAGGCGGTCGAGGATCTCATTGACGTAGGCAACGTCGGTGACGGTGCAGTTGAAGTCGGTGGTGAGCCAGTCGACTTTCTCTTCGATGGCGAGATGGCCGACGGCAACCAGACGCTTGTAATCCCAATCGGGATCGTTGCCGCGCAGTTTCACCTTCAGGCACTTTAGGCCATCGCGGCGAATCCACTGCCGCAGCAGATACGGTTCGCCATCATTGGGGATGGGGGCGTCGATGTCGGACTCTTCGATCCAGTCCTTGCCGCCGATCAGATGCCAGGCGGGAAGAGTCTTGGCCGGTGGCACGAGGAAGAAGTCCTGGGGGTATTTGCCGGCGAAGCTGACAGCGGCATCCGGAGCGGGAGTGAGATAGAACGAGAGGTCGTGACTGAGGTATTGGGCGTTGTAGGTGTTGTAGGTTGGGATGCCGTGCAATACGCCGAAGGCATCGTGCAGGGCGATATCAAAGGCGGAGCAGCAGACGAGGGCGGCCAGATGGGGCATGGGTTCTGCGCCGCGGGCGGTGCGCTGGGCGTTGAACTTCTGAAGCAGAGAAGGAAGAACCTGCTGCTGGAAGGCATGGCCGACCTCCAGCGGATGGCCTGTAGAACGGAAGCTGGACCAGGCAGCGCAGAGGTGTGCGGAGAATGCCACCATTGCATCCTGGCGTTCCTGATAGGGGAGAGTGCCGGGCCAGACCCAGGTGACGCTCAAGGGTGTTTCGCCCCAACCGTCGGCAGATCGGCCGTCTTGGCCGGTGACGGTCACACGTACGCGGGCGCAGGTGACTGAGGTGACGGTCTCGGGGCCGAACTTCAGCGGCAGCCGCGTCTGCACCGGCAAGAGATACATCTGCGCGGCGACGGGATGGATGTCGGTTCTTTTGGGCATATTAGGCCATGGTCTTGAGCATGGGGAGGGTCACCTGATACTGCAGCGGTTTGCCGGAGAAGAAGCGCTCGATCTCATCGGCCATGAACTTGCCCTGGCGGAAGCTGGTCTGGGTGGACAATCCGGCAATGTGGGGTGTCAGGTAGACATTGGGAAGCGTGCGGAAGGGGCTGTCGGCAGGGAGCGGTTCCTGGTCAAAGACGTCGAGGGCGGCGATGAACCGGCCGGTCTTGAGGGCCTCGAAGAGGGCCGCTTCGTCGGTGAGCCAGGATCGGGCGGTGTTGATGAAGATCGCGCCATCGCGAAGCAGTGCCAGTTCTTTCTTGCCGATCATGTGTTTGGTTTCGGGTGTGCTGGGCGCCTGCAGCGAGACTACGGGGCACTCCTTCAGCAAGGCATGCAGTTCGACTTTCTTGACGCCCATTTCGGTAGCGCGGCTGTCGGTGAGGAAGGGGTCGTACACCCAGATCTCGGCGTTCATGGCGCGCAGGAGCTGGATGAAGCAGCGGCCGGTGTAGCCGGCACCGACGACGCCGACGCGCGTGCCGGCCAACTCGATGCCGGTGCGGACTTTGGAGGCGTCATCCCAGGGCTGGTTGTTGCGCATGAGCTGCATGTACTGGGGAACGCTGCGCAGCATCATCATGGTGATGATCAGCGACATTTCGGCGACAGATGGGGCGATGGCGGCGGCGGCGTGGGTGAGCTGCAGGCCTTTGTTGAAGAACGCCTCGGTGACCATGTGTTTGACCGAGCCGGCGGAATGGGCGACGAGGCGGAGCTTGCCTTTGGCGGCAAGGACCTCAGGGGTGAAGGCGGGAGTGCCCCAGCCGGAAACCATGGCATCGTAGGAGCCGATGACGGCGGCGAGATCGGTCGCGGAGAGGTTGCGGTTTTCGGTATTGAATGCCAGGTTGGCGGCGCTGCGGAGCTGTTGATCAACGGCGGGGGAGAAGAGCCGCTTGTACAGTTCCGGACGGATGGCGACAAAAACGTTTGGTTTTGCGGATGACATGGTTGCCTTTCGTTTCTCTAGGACAGATTGTTTGGATTAGTAGACCGCAGTTTGCAGCTAGAGCCAGCTTTGGAACACTTTCAAGTCGGCGGCAGTTTGCTCGATGACTTGCTCTGAGGTCAAGTCCCGGAAGCTGAACTTGCCCTGATATTCACCGTGGAAGGAGATGGGCCCGTCGAAGTTGATCTTCTTGAGGATCTCGATCACCTGCGGCCATTGCGTGTTGCCGGATTCCAATGGGCACATCTCGATACTGTGCAGGCGGCCGCCGCCGTAGCCATGTTTGTCATTCAACCAACGGAAGTCCTTGACGGCGAGCATGATGATCCGGTCAGCCAGAAGGTCCAGGGCCATCAGCCAACCTGCGCTGCCGCCTTCGACGGTGGCATGCATGGGATCGAAGTACAAGCCGATGGCCTTGGGATCGATGCCGTTGAGAAGGAAGTCGATATCCCAGAGGGAAGCACCCAGGGAGTCTTCGCAATGATTGTGGAAGCCGCCGCGGATGCCGATCTCCAGGTTCATGGCGGCGAGGTCCTTGAGTTTGGCCGCCACTTCCCGTCTTTGGGCGCGGAGGGTGCCAAAACCCTGGTAGGGGTAGTATCCCAGTTTGTAGTGGGTGATGCCCAACTTCGTGGCGGTGCGAAGGATCCGGCCGGTCAGCGGATTGGCGGGATCGGTGATCTCGGTGGTGATCATGCCGATGCGGATGCCGTTCTGTTTGAGCGTTTGGGCTGCGGCGGGGAGTTGGTCTTCGACGGCGGTGGGCTCTACATGCCCGTTCTTGCGGACGGTGAGGTCAATCGCGTGGATGCCTGCGGCGTCAAGCATCTTTGCAGCATCGGCAAGGGGCATTCCCTTGAGATGCTTGCTGAAGATCATGATATTGTCGAAACCCATCTGGTAACTCCTTCAGGTGGCAACAGTGTGGAGATTAGTCATCACTCCCTATCCAAAGGCCAAGTGAACTCCCACTCGGCTGGGAGTGTAGCGGCAGAGGGGGCGGTATGGCTAGTCTCTGGTACCAGGAGGCTGATAGGGCTGGTTACCTCGCTTCGACTTGCCCTTTCCCCGTCGCGTGCCTTCAATTGAATATGAAGCTGGCCATTGCGGTTTTGCTCGCTGCGGGATTGGTCACGGGGTGTGACCGGCCCGTGGCCGGGGAGGAATCTGCGGGGCCGGCGACCAGGCCTGTCATGATCGATAACCCCACCAAGCTAAGTGATGCGGACTGGCAGAAGCTACTGACGCCCGAGCAGTACCGGGTATTGCGCGAGAAGGGAACGGAACGGGCGTTCACCGGGAAGTTGACGGATGTCACGGATCCGGGAACGTACTACTGCGCGGCCTGCGGGCAGGAGCTTTTCCACTCGACGACAAAGTTTCATTCCGGGTGTGGGTGGCCGAGTTTCTATGCGGCTGCTGCGGGGGATCGGGTGAAGCTGACAAAGGATCTGTCGGCGGGGATGGTGCGGACAGAGGTGACGTGCTCACGCTGCGGGTCGCATCTGGGGCATGTATTTGATGATGCACCAGATCAACCGACCGGGCAGCGGTACTGCATTAACTCGGTGAGCCTGACGTTCGTGCCGGATGCCAAAGGGGCGACGACGCAGCCTGCAAAATAGTCACATCCGCCCAAAGTAGTGCGCGGCCTGGTACATGGCGATGACGTTTTCCACCGGGGAGTTGTCCTGAAGCTGGTGTGTGGGGGAGAGGCAATATCCGCCGCCGGGACTGAGGATATCGAGTTTCTCCTTCACGTCGCGGCGGACCTCTTCGGGTGTTCCATAGGCGACGGGGCCGGCCGTGCTGATGCAGCCGTGGAGCATCAGGCGAGAGCCGTATCGGTCCTTGAGGTAGCGGGGGCTCATGTTGGCCGCTTCGGGTTGGAGCGTGTCGACGGCGGCGATGCCCATTTCGATGAAATCGTCATAGGCCCAGGAGCTTGATCCGCAGGTGTGGATCATGACCGGCAAGCCGAAGGAACGGGCGGCGTCGATCAGTTTCTGATGGCGTGGACGGATGTGTCGGCGGTAGAGGTCGAGGCTGATCAGCGGGCCAATCTGGGTGCCGAGGTCCTCTCCCATCCATACGAAGTCGACTTGATTCTTGAGCAACTCAAGGGATCGTCGCGTCACTTCGAGTTGTCGTTCGATCTTGCGGTCAATCAGGCGCAGGCCGGCCTCCTCGTCGGTGGCGAGATCGACGAGAACCTGCTCCATGGTGCGGAGCATGCCGGTGGAGTTGATGATGTCGCCGAGACCGGCACCGCCGTAGAAAACCGCGTAGCCCTTGTTGTGGCGGGCCTGGTCCTGCAGGGTGGAGTAATCGTAGTCGTTGGGAGTAGCCATGGGCCAGGCTTCGATCTCGTCGAGGGTGGCATTCTGGAGGGGGAAATCACAGTAGTCCCAGTAGCCGCCGGAGGAGTGCTCGATCCAGCGGGTGCGGATGCCCGTTTCTTGGGAGATGTGGCGGTCGGGGATATCGGCGAAGCGCTTGGGTCCCTTGTACGGAACGCCGACTCCGCGGAAGTCGACACCCAGGGCCTGGCGGAGGGATTCATCGTCGTTGCGGGCGATGCCGAGGGCGGTCTTGAGGCGGGCATCGATGCCTTCGTTGGTGTGGTAGTCGATTGGCACGCGGTCCACCCTGGCATGGGCAAAAGCGGCCATGACGCGATCGCGGGAGGTCATTCGCTCGGGGGCCTTGGTGATGGGCATGGCCATATCACAGCATGCCTCAAGGCAAAATGCAAAATGGGAAGGCAGTCGAGTGCAGAATGGAGAAGATTCGCAGGAGTGCGCGATTATCTTTTTACGCCGTAAAGTGTGGTGAGGGCATGGGTTAGTGGTTTGGCGGGGGATCAAAGTTCCAGGATAAGTAACTTCTATTTGAGGCAATGCAACGAGAATCCTCCGCGGCTGCAGAAAGCAGAGTTACGGGGTGAAATAGATCCTCTTGTACGGTTCTCCCAAGCCTGCCAGGACCAGGGCAGTGCTCAGGAATATGGCCGCGGCGACGGCTTCGCCGATGATCAAACCAATGAACAGCGGCTGAGACCGGCGCAACAGCGTCGCGCCGCCAAACCTGACCACCAGTGCCTTGATCAACCAGCCCAGGAAAATATTGAACCACATGTGCGTCACCGGCGCGGTATACGACAGGAGAAACCCTATCGGATGCAGCGGCCATGCCTCCAAACGCAAACGCAGCACCCCAAGGATCGCCGTGATTGCCGCGCCGAAGGCAAAGTTTCCCATCCAACCGCTTCCGCTGGTTATGCCGGACATGTACTGCCGGGTTGGCGACAACACCATTGGGCCGGCCATGTCCTGCACGGCATAGGGATTGATCACGGTTTCGGAGCTCAGAGCTGTCGCGTAATGGTAATCCATCTGCAGCGTGCTGACGGCGCTAACGAGCAGCGCAACGACCATCGACAGCATGAGCAATACCACAAAAGTCGGCCCCTCGAAGCGGCGCGATCCGGTCGCGATGCCAGCGGTGTCGGCCGTCTTCAGGGCATGGGTCATGTAGACCGGGGCACATTCCCTGGTGTCATGCGCGAAGGCCGCCCCCATGAAGCTGCTCCAGAAGAATGACTCGCCCGTCGTCCTGGCCGGCAGTGCATAGGTCCAGATGCGGTACAGCGGAACGTTGATCTGGTCATAGTATAGTCCCGTCTCGGCAGCTATGCGGGTGACCAGCACCAGCAACCCCATCAACATCACGACCACGGCCAGGGCGCCAATAAAAGTTGTCCCGGCCGCGTAAAGCCATCCGACCATGAGCACCAGACAAAACATCAGTCCCCAACCCGCCAGTCGATAGGGCAGGTACTGCTCACGAGGTTCATCGCTGGCCGCCCCCCTGAACATCTGCCGCAGCACCATCAGGTAATGGTTTCTTCCCACCCAAAGTATCAGCAGACCCCACATCACCGCGGATCCGCACAACTGGTCGGTTATCATCGATTCTTTGATGTCCATCTGATAGCTGCCCGCCACCATCAAGGCCACGTTATAGAGCATGTAGAAGAACCAGATGCTGAAGGCGATGCGCGTCTGCAGGAAAAAACTGATCCCGATAACGGCAAAATAGACATGTGAAACTTTTACCCACCAATCGATATAGAGATACGGCGGATTCCTCATGAGGCCGCTGACGTTGAAGTTCAACGGGATCTCGGGCCAGTACTTGGGAAAGTACGTTGCCAGGCCGTTCCACCCCCGCAAGGCTACCACGAACGCCACTCCCAACCAGAAGACCTTGTTGCTCAGCAAATCATTGAACCAGCGCTTCGGCTTGGGCGCTTCCAGCAGCGAGTTGTACACCATGGCAATGGGGAACATCAGTCGCTCGTTCTCGAACCACTGCCGCCGGACGATCAGACTCACACACATGCAGGCCCCCCACATCGCCAGGGCCCAGATGGTCCAGCTTACCAGCGGCCAGAGCCATGCCGACCACGGGATGCCATAGGCACTGTCCGGCGGGATCCGCCCAACAAGATCTCGGATCACGGGGTCCGACGCCTGCTGCGCCGGTGTCTGCCCATGCACGGCGGGGAAGACCCATTCCGGGAGGTGCAACTTCGAGAGCAGTGTCGCCACCTCAAACTGCGACCCGGCGTTGTGCTTGATCCCCTCCAGCATACCAATGATGTAGCTGGTAAACCCCACCAGCGGCACGGCACAACTCACCAGCATCATGCCCAGGATGACGCTCAGTTCGCCGCCACTAAACGCATAGCGAGGCGCCCACCGCGACAGCGGACCATTAACGAATACCAGCAATAGCAGCATCAGCACCAGCATGCCCAGCGGCATGTTCCCTCCGATCAGGAAGGTGTTTTCCAGCAGCAGGTCGTTGTACGGCCCCACCGCAGCGATCAGGCACACGCCCGCAAGGCCAACCAGTACCGCGCGAAATGTCACCGCAGGCCGGCTTGCGCCGGCGTCCAGAGACAGGGTGTCAGGAGCGTGTCTTGTGCCGCTTGGCATGTGGTTGCCTATCCTCGCCAGTTTCAGTACTGGATCAATAGCGTGCCGCCACAGGCGGCCGGCGCCCAAAGTAGCCCACGCGTCCCGCGTGGCAGCTCAAACCGTCATTCGCGCAGCAAACGAAGGCAACAGAGCTAAGATCGGCCACGAAAAAGCTCAAGAGGCACATATGCCGCATCCTGCCTCCCACTGCCGCCACGCCGCCCAATCTTGCGTGGTCTTCCGCTGGCGGTGCCCGCACACAATCGGCCATGAGACCTTGTCGCACCGTACTTTTCTCAGGATAATCACAACATCATGAAAAGCCTCCTTCCATGCACGGGCGTTCTATCAGCAGCAATCGTGTTCTGGTTCGTATGGATCGCAGGTTCTTCGATCGCTCTTGCCGATGCGCCCAAGGAGGTTGGCGAACTCCACTCCGTGCAGTTCAAGAGCACAATGACGCAACCGGGTCCGTCCGCGCAGACCGTAACGTTCGAAAACATCATTGACTCGTCGGGGCGTTCGCGGATGACTCTTCGGCTGGGCAATGTTGTCGACTCGATCTCCATCAGCGATCCTCGAACTGGCAGATCGCTCACCCTCCACCCCAAAGACAAACGGGCGGAGTTGATGGAGTTGGACAACCTGCCGGCAGACAGGGAGGTGCCGACTCTTCTGGCGGAATACGCGAATATCCATGACAAGGATGGCACGCCCGTCGGCGAGAAAGTCATCGGCGGCAGGAAGACTAAGGGCTTCAAAGTAACCACCTCGACCGGCGACCAGACCATCTGGGCAGATATGGAGACGCGCCTGCCCGTAGAGATCGACTCCCCGAGCAGTACCGACACGGATTTCCAATGGAACCCGCCGCTCGATGAGTCGATGTTCAGCCTTACGCCACCCGCTGATTACGAGCTGATAACTCGGCACATGGACGCGAGCCCGGAGAAGGAGGAAGACTTCCTCAACGCACTGAAAAACCTGGCCGATATCAACGGCGGGGTATACCCCGATTCTTTCGATAGGGAAGCGCTCACAAAAGCTCTCCTCAAATCGTTGAGCGCGCTATCCGAGAAGGAAGGCTTTGACCCTGATTCACCGCAACGCAAACAGCTACTGGAGCGTCACATGCAGGCTGGTCTCGTCATCCACCGTGGCTTCAAATTCGCATCCGACCCCAAGAACGGTAAGGACTGGCACTACGCCGGCATGAACGTCCCCGCGGGCAAGGCCGGAGTTCCGATCTTCTGGTATCACCCCAAAGATTCGGCCAATTACCACGTGATCGACGCGGATCTGAAGGTCCACGACGTGGCCCCGGCGGACTTGCCGCAGATCCCCTCACAGGCGGTCGTCAATCCGATGAAGAAGCCGGCGGCAACTACCAGCCCATAGCCTGCCAAAGTGACAACGACCAACGAGGAGATAAGCACGACAGGCTTGTAGCACCACGCTCCTATGGCCAGGGGATGCAGGAAGAACATGCCTTGACCCATGTTGTTCGTCCCCGAAAAAGGTACAGGTGACATCTTCACATTAACAGCGGTTCACGCTATCGAGCACCTACTTCCGACAGCACCCACTCGGCGAGACTAATGTGGTATAGGTCGTGCCCGGTCAATGTGCCAAACACCGCAGCGACGTCGCTCTGGCCGAAGGACAGATCCTTAACGCTTGTCCGCAGAACACTCTGCGAGAGCGTGTCGAGCACCTGCCGCGTGCGCTGATGGACGCGTTCCCAGGCGGCTAGGACGGCATCGAGGTCATGGATCGGCTCTGTACCCACGATCTCGTATCCCGGTTTGCCCTCCAGCCAGTCGGGCAACAGTCCGAAAGGGCTGAACGGCTCAGTATTGCGCTGGATCCACCGGTCGGTATAAAGCTCCTCGGCAAACAGCAGATGCCGCAGGTGCTCCAGAGCAGACCACTGCCAGTCGCCGGTCAGTGCAACGAGATGTTCAGGCGGCGCTGAGCGAAGACGATCGCAGAACTTCTGACGCACAATCCCCAACTCGCTGACGGCTCGGCGGACTTCGGTCACGTCATAGGGGTCGGCAATCCGTAAACGCACACGCCTGTTGTCCCGTCGATCTTTTTCCGCTTCGAGTAACAGATCGATCCGTATGCCGTCGATCGTCATTCCGCCGATGGCGCAGCGGCGAATCGCCACGCCGGCGAGATTGCTGGATGAGAAGGTCGCCTCTTTGAGCCATCCGCGCCTAAATCGAGCCTTGGCCAAATTGTTGTCCTGGAAAAGGGCCTCGGGCAGAGAGGTCTTATCGAATGTCTGGCTCATATGGTCTCCGCTTTCGCAACCGCTTTGGCAACTTGGGCGTCGCGTATCGACGACGGCCGCGGATCGCGATGGAAGTGCGTATCGTAACGATGTTCGCCTTCTCTGTCGCGACGGTGCCAGGGTGTCCATGGCCCCTGACGAACTCGCCGATCCGGAAAAAGAATCCGCGTGGCGATCACCGTCCGGATCTGTCCCTTGCGTATTCGTCCACCTTGTGCCAGACGACGGCCGTGCGCGCTGCCAGCTCTTTCATGGTGACCTCCGGCCAGGCCATCATGTCATTCCTGATCGTGTCGTGCA
Source organism: uncultured Phycisphaerales bacterium (assembly GCA_903871935.1). Taxonomy (GTDB): domain Bacteria; phylum Planctomycetota; class Phycisphaerae; order Tepidisphaerales; family Tepidisphaeraceae; genus CAIQIQ01. The sequence goes on along the minus strand of CAIQIQ010000061.1, from coordinate 20,993 downwards.
GGCGGTCGGCCAGATCGGGTTTCATGCGTTTTCTGCCGGAGGCCGCGCCGACGATCGACCCGACGGTTGCGCCGTTGCTGTCAGGGTCCAGCCCGCACATCACCACGATTGCCGGCGACACCACCGTATCCATCTCTCCATAGAACAGGCTGAGCACACAGGCCAGGGCGTTGGGAATCGTCGTCTGGTTCCCGGCCCAGACCTCATCGACCTTGTCCATGCAGGCCTCGAAGTCAGGGCACTGCTTGATCCACGCCAGGCATTGGCGGACGCTCTGGGCCAGCCGGCACTCGCGCGGGATCTCGGACAGGCCGATGTCCACGAGGCGGGCGGGATCGTGTTCGACAAACGCGGCCGCCTGGATTGCGGCCATGAACATCTCGCCATAGATCCCGTTCCGCTCGTGCGTCCAGCAGGCATCGCGGTAGGCAAACTCCGCGGCCAGTTCCGGCTTGCCAGCGCAGGCCCACGCCCAGCCATCCGAGCGGATCTGGGCGCCGATGTACTCGCGATAGGGATTGCGGTAGCGACGCGTGAAGGCGGGGGTTGCGCTGCCGCGCTCCTGCCGACACGAGTGATTGAGCAGATTGAGGAACGCCATCGCCTCTGCCCCGCAGATGAACCAGAAGGGAATGTGCCGCATCCACGACTCGGCGACATCGGCCCAGGAGAAGTCCGGCCCGTGCTTTTCCAGAACGTTCAAGCCCACCAGTGAGTAAGTGATGTCGTCATCGCCCTGCATAAAGGCAGTGTTCTCGCGCTGGGAGAGATCGCTCTCGATCCGCAGGCCATCGCCCACGTCTCTGCCGGAGAAGTAGTCCCGCAGCGGCCACTCGCCGCGGTTCTGGAGATATTTCTTGATCGTCGGCCGGGGCATCCAGCCGACCTCCACCGGCTTGCCGAGCGCGCAGCCCACACAGCGGGCGGTCCAGGCGCCCCAGAGGCGATCCATCAATTCATCGGCCGCCGGCCGCCACTTCAGGTCGCGCACGCCGGCCGGGCGGAGGGCGCGGATCTCGCTCAAGTCGTTGGGTTCACGCCGGGCCAATTCCGGGTCATCCGGCAGGGCCATCAGGTCGTCATAGATTGGATTGACGCGCAGGTCGTTCCAGGCATCTTGGATGGGGTGAAGCTCCGCGAAGCGACGCCGAAGCGTTGCGGGAATCCGGCAGCCTTCCAGGGTGCGCTGAATGAACTCATCCTGCAACAGAGCATATGCTGAGAGCCAACCGCCCATACGTTCTCCTATTTCGCCGAAAATTGAAAGGAATTCTGATTCCGCAGGGGCTGCCGGTGCGAGCGTGCATCCCATATTGAGAACGCCAGCCTCAGGATTCACTTACCACTCCACCGTTCACGCAACACGCGAAACAGCGCGATTCCTACAAACAACATTCCCTGTCCTAATAGACACCCCAACCACGTCCATCCCAGTCCGCGCCAGGTAAAAAAGTAAACTCCAGCGCTCAGTCCCATCCACAACCACTGTGGTGCATCATCCAGTGCGGCGGCTTTGTAATAAAACACCACACTCACAATCAGGAGTACAAACTCCAACGAGTACAGAGGACCCATCACTTCCCCTTCCTCGGCCCCTTGTCGGCAAGCGGGGGCCGGGTCGGAACCCGGCTCGGCCCTCAGATAGCCTGTCTTCGCGGCCGCGGATACCCATCGACGCCTATTTCGCGGGTCCACTCTTGCCCGAGGAACGTCCCTGGGCTCAATGAAGACAATGTAACACCGGCCCTTGCATGAACAAGAGCAAAGATAGGCTATCTTCCGCCGGGACTACCATGGGCCGGAACTGGCCGGGAGCTGTGTCCTGACTTGGGGGGCAAGAGGGAGGATTGGGGTAGTCACGGAGGTAGGGAACTTGTTCCCGCTTGCTCGCACCGAGACTTGCCGCGGGGTGAGTTCGGGACAAGTCCCTCGCATCAAAGCGGTGACAAGTTGCCGCACTCCAAACCCTCAAACATCTTCACGCGCAGGCATCCGGGCTAAGGTTGGGCTTGGGCTTCGGCGGGTGCGACTGGCCGGTGGAACAGGGCTGGGCGCATCTTGCGTCCGTTGAGCATCGCACCGATGAACGTGTATCGGATCAGCAGGTCGTACACGATCAGCAGACCGAGCGCGATTGCCAGGCACATGAGCAGGAACTTCCAGGGGGCGGCCATGGGTGAGTCGCGCAGCAGAAATTGCATGATCGGGATCGGCATCATGTGGGTCAGGTACAGCCAATAGGAAGCATCGGAGAGATAGCGGATGCCTTTAGATTCGGTTTTTAGCATGGCGCGAAACAGGCCGATTAGGCCGAAGATCATCAGCCAGCCATAGATGGTGATGGCGAGGGAAGTGGCTGAGCGGCTGCTGCTGTATGCTTTGCCGAGGGGATAGGCCACGGCCAGGGCCAGCGGAAGCGAGAGCCACCACCAGCGGGTCACGTCGCGCCAGCGTGAGGTGGGCGCGGCGGGTCGATCGGCTGTGCCGTCCGACGCGAAATCGCCGCAAGCGTAATACATGGCGCCGAAACCGAAGAAGATCGCATAAAAGAGCAGGACGTGCGGCATGGGAATCCAGCCGCTGGAGGTCTCCGGGCCGAAGAGGTAGGCGGGATGCCGCATGAACCACTGCGGCAACAGTGTCAGCGGGATCAGCCAGAGGAGGCACAGCGGCGAGGTCACCAGCCAGCGGGGAATGCGAAGCGAGAGGGCGTCGGTGGCCCAGACGGCCAGGAACAGCCCCGGAGTGAGCCAGCAGAGAAACCACAGGAACCAGAGGTGGCGAAAGATGGGAGTGGTGAAGATCTGGACGGGCTCATCGTTGAGCCAGATCCGAAACGTGGGGGAACTCATGAACGTCATGTAGCGTTGGGCGAGATCGGGTGCTGGCGGACGGGCGGGGGCTTGGGGTGTGGCTGGTGCAGGGGGCTTGGCGGCAGCGACGGGCTGAGTCTGAGGCCGGGTGGCCGGACGGGTCGCCGGCCGGGCAGTGCCTGCGGCCTGCGCCAATGGTCCAGTTGCAGGTGCACGTGTGGGCTGAGTGGCCGCCGCGATCTTTGGCGCTGGGCGGGTGGCGGGGGAGGAGGGTCGGGTTTGCGGCAAGGCGACGGGGCGAGTTACAGGGAGGGCGGGCTTTGCGGCCTGCGCCACCCGCGCGGGTGCGGGCACAAACTGGGCAAAGAGTTCCTTGACCTGCTGGCGGCCGGCTTCGACAACGCTGTGGTCGCCAGAATGGCCACCGGCGATGTAAACGGCGAAGCGGGTGTCATTCCATGAGTAATCTGTCATGGCGATGGCCGTCTGGCCGGCCGAGTTCGTGGCGCTGGGCTTGGCGCCGCGCAGGAGGAGCAGTTCGGCGATGTCGCGCCGGCCGAGCAATGCGGCGTAGTGCAGGGGGGTGTTGCCGCGGCTTGCCCGGACGATGCGGGCCCCGTGGTCCAGCAGCAACCGGGCGGTAGGCAGATCGTTGTTCAGGACCGCCCAGATGAGGGGGGTAACGCCGCGAAGGGGATCGGGGCGATCGATCTGAGCCGGGTCGCTGATCAGGGCCTGGACAGCATTACCATCGCGTGACTGTACGGCCGCGGCGAGGGTGGGCGCGGGAGCAGGCTGGGAAGACTGCTGCCGCTGGTTCGCCCATTCCGTGGCCCAGTTGGCGGCCGGGATGACCGTGAACATGCCCAGTAGCAGGGGCAGGGCGATCCGCAGGGCGCGCTGCCTGGAGACAGCCCAGGCGCCCCGGCGGCGCAGGAGCATCATCGTGAAGAAGCCGCTGACCATGAAGAAAAGCTGCATGCGGAAGCCATGGATCAGGCCGATGGCGTGGCCGAACCACGGGGCGGACGAGCCCCGGCCGAAGGCGCCCGTCGGAGTGAAGGCACTACCGACATGCAAGACGATCCCCAGCAGCATGGCAAACGCGCGCAGAGCGTCGAGGTCATGCCTTCTTTGGGGCTTCAGTACATCAGGTTGGCTTATACGCACAGAGACATCCAGCGGTAGATACACATGGGAAGGGCGATTGTTGGGAAATGCAGACGACAGCAGCGGAGCCTTGTAGTGGTCCGTCACACATGGAGTGAGAGGCGGTCATCAAGCCATGCACAGCCGTAGGCCACCCGCCTCGGGTGGCGGCTTACCGCCCTTGCAGACCAGCTTGGTGGATACGCAATCGGGCCCTGGTTGTCCGGGATATTTCGGCGTATCTACCAACGAGGTCGGTCTGAGGCCCGAAGCGCCACCGGAGGCGGGTGGCCTACTGCTGCGGGGTGCCCAAGGTGCGGTGGGGGGTGGCTTGGGTGATCTTTAGAAGGATGAGTTGACCAGTGAGATCGGGGGAGCCGGGCGGGGCTTCAAAGTGGATGGAGAAGTAACGTTCGCAGCGGCCATGGCGGATGGCGGGGGAAGAGGAGTGGGAGAGGGGGGGAGTGGGAGATGGCGAGATAGAAGATGCAGACTCGTCCGCGCCGGGGTGTTCGACGAGGATTTCGGCGGTCTGGCCGACGAACTGCTGGCGATACGTAAGGCTTTGCTGGAGCGAGAACTTTTCCAGTGCATCCATTCGGTCGGTGATGGTCTGATGGTGGACGAATTGGCTCTTCCAGCGGGCGGCGGCCGTGCCCTGACGGGGGGAGAAGGGGAAGCAATGGGTGTGGAGGAAGCCAACTTGTTGGACCAGATCGAGGGTCTGAGCGAAGAAATCGTCGGTTTCGCCGGGAAAACCGACGATGATGTCGGTGGTGAGAGCGGGGCGGTCGAAGAGGTCGCGAAGACGGCCTACCGACTGGAGGTAATCGGCGCGAGTGTATTGGCGGTTCATCTTGCTGAGGATGGTGTCAGAACCGCTCTGGAGCGGGAGGTGGAAGTGGGGCATGACTTGCCGGTGGGCGGCAAGGGCGCGAAGGAGTTCGGGAGTGATATCGCCGGGCTCAAGACTGGAGAGCCGGAGGCGCTGGAGGCCGGGGACCTGGGTGCAGAGGGCATCGATGAGGGTCGGGAGGGATTCCGGGGTGTTGAACTGGCGATGTCGAAGTGCCGTATTATAGCCATAAGCGCCTAGGAATACTCCAGTTAGGACGATCTCATGGTGGCCGGCGGCAACTAATGCGGATGCTTCCTGGAGGGCTTGATGCACCGGCTTGTGCCAGAGGAGAGGGCGAAGCTTAGGGATGATGCAGTATGTGCAGTGTGCATCGCAGCCATCCTGTACCTTTAGGATGGCACGCTGGGTGTCCGGCTGACGGCTGTGGAGCAGGGGGAGGGAGAGAGCGCCGGTGGAGGGCTCGGCGGGGAGATATGGCAGGAATTCCGTGGAACCTGTAGCGCGATCGGGCGTCAGAAGTTTCAGGAGTTGCGTATGCAGGTCATCCTTATGAGTAAACACCGCCGATGGGCCGACGATGGATTGGGCGGCGGCGGTATCGGATCCTGCCCAGCATCCGATGGCAATGGTGAGGGGGGTATGGCCGGGGGATCGGGGGCGGGAATAGCGGCGGAGGAGGTTGCGGCTTTTGGCACCGGCCGCCGAGGTGACCGAGCAGGTATTGAGGATGATGACATCGGCAACATCGGGGGTAGCCCGGGAATAGCCCATACTACGGAGCAACTGCTCCACCTGGAGGCTCTCGTAGTGGTTGACTTTACATCCGAGGGTAACGACCGAAAAAGATGGCATCGCAGAGGTATTGTAACGGCGGATCAAGCGAGTATCTTCCCTGATGCAAAGGTCTTCCTTAATCCAATGCAGTTGCTAAGATACACGAATATCGTCCGGCGGACGGGTGAGAGATTCCGGTGGCGAAAGCCATGGAGTTTCGAGTCCGGCACACGGCAACATTTCCCTCAGCGTGAGTACGAGGTCTGGCAGAACGGTTGAGCGCGAAAGCGTCTCACGATGGTAGGAGAATCTATGGCGACAGCTCGATATGCATGGGGCATTGATATTGGTAACAGGGCCCTGAAAGCCATCCGCCTTTCGAGGGTTGGCGATGGTGTGAAGATCGATGACTTTGATGTCATTGAACATGAACGGATCCTTACCAGTGACGATGCCAACCGTGATGCATTGTTGCAGGCATCGGTCAGCGCGTTTGTACAGCGGCACAGCCTCAAAAACAGCGCTGTTGCAGTGGGTGTGAGCGGGCAATCAAGCTTCGCCCGTTTTATCAAGCTGCCGCCGGTCGAGCGCAAGCAGATTCCCAGCATCGTTCGTTTTGAGGCGATTCAGCAGATTCCCTTCCCGCTGGATGATGTTGAGTGGTCGTACCAGCTCTTTGAGACGCCCGGTTCGCCGGATGTGGAAGTGGGCATCTTCGCGATGCGCAAGGAACTGGTGGCCAAGCACCTGCAATTGTTCACAGATGCGGACATGAACGTGTCGGCCGTGCAGATGAACCCGTTGGCCGACTACAACGCGATGCAGTACGACGGACGGCTCAAAGATACGACGATGATCATCGATATGGGGTCGGAGAACACCGACCTGATCATCGCCGATAATGACAGTGTCTGGCTGCGCTCCATTTCGATCGGCGGCAACAGCTTTACCGACGCACTGGTGAAGGCGTTCAAGCTGGACTTTGCCAAGGCCGAAGAACTGAAACGGACGGCGGGCACCAGCAAATACACACGGCAGATATTCCAGGCGATGCGGCCGATTTTCGGCGACCTGGTCAGTGAGATCCAGCGGTCGATGGGTTTCTTCTCATCGGTGCGCCGGGAGACGCGGATCAAGCGGATTGTTGCGCTGGGCGGAACGTTCCGCCTGCCCAATCTGCTGCGGTATCTGCAGCAGAATCTGCAGCTTGATGTCGAGCGGATGGATTCATTCCGCGGTGGCGTGCCGGCCGATCCGAAGATGGCGGCGATGTTCAACGAGAACATGCTGTCTCTGGCGGGCGCGTATGGCTTGGCGCTGCAGGCGATGGGCGAGGGCAAGATCCAGTCGTCACTGTTGCCCAGTCACATCTATCGTGAGCGGATGTGGAAAGAGAAGTCGAAGTGGTTTGGCCTGGCGGCAGGGATGATGCTGGTAGGGTCCGGCATCGCGCTGGGCAGCGTGTATATGGCCAAGAACGTCAGTGGCAGCGATGAGCTCAAGGCCAAGAATGATTCAACCCTGGCGGCGGCCAAGAAGCTGTCGGACCAGTGGAGCACGGTGGAGTCGGCCGGCAAGAACGATATCGAGACCATCAAGAACATCTACAGCCTGACTGACTATCGAATGCTGTGGCCGAACCTGCTGACGGATCTGCGTGCGGCGATTCCGGCGGCCGATCCAACCGTCGCAGAGGGTCTGAAGGACTGGGATGCCGCAAAGGTAACCAAGGTGCCGCGCGACCAGCGGAGACTGCTGATTGTCTATGATATGCGCACGCAGTATATGGCCGACATCTCTGCGGCGATTGCGCCGGGTGTGAATCTGGCGACGTTTAGCGGTGGAGGTATGGGAGGTGGAGCGGGAATGATGGGAGGCGGAGGCAGACCAATGGGAGGTGGCGGCCCAGCGGGTGGAGGAGGCGCGATGGGTGGAGGAGGCCCGATGGGAGGAGGGGGCAGGTTCGGGATGGGAGCGGGAGCTGCGGCTCCAGCGGCCGCCGCAGATACCTCCGGCGGTGGGTTGACCGGCGCAAAAGGATTCCTGCTGACCATCAAGTGTTCGACGCCCTTCAAGAATGGTCCGTTGTTGGTGCAGGACGATTTTATTGGCAATCTCCTGAAGGTTCGCTTTCCCACCGATGCCGGCAAGAAGTATTTGGTAGCAAACGCTGCTATCGTGTCTCAGAACAAGCTGGCCAATAACCAGATTCGGCTGCAGGAGATATCGGCGCAATACGATGCCCTGCGCAACGACACGGGCATGACGGCACGGGTACCGGGGGCGCCCAGGACGAGCGGCGCGCCCGCCGCCCGCCCGGCCATTTTCGGCCAAGGTGGCGGGATGCCGCCTGCCAACCGGGGCGCGATGTCTGCGGATGATGCGATAATCGCGGCTGCGAGGGCGGAACAACGTGGCGGAATGGGCAGGGGGGGTGGCGGGATGTCTTCGTCAGATGTTGCGGCAATGATGGCTGCGAGGGCGGAGGCAGGTGGCGGGGGGGGCATGCGAGGCGGCGCTCGTGCAGCGCAAGTCCGGCCGGATATTCCGCGTGCAGCCGGCACCACTGCTGAACCAACGGACGACGCGGGCAAAGTGCCCGATCCGCTGACTGGCGAAGATGTGCGTCAGGACTGGGATTTTGTGGTGATGTGTGCTGTGGTAATCGACCCGAGCGAGTCAGTTATTGCGAAGTTCGCATCTCCGACTACGGCTCCTGCCGCACCTCAAGCGGGAAATCCGGCGAAGTAATCGCGAGAAGGTGATCCATGGAAATTGTCAAAAAGAACATCCTGAACATCATCTGCGGCGTAGTGGCTGTGGTTGCCGTGGTCCTGTGGTTCTGGCCGCTGGGATCGTGGAAGAGCGAAGCGCAGGCGAAATTGAGCCAGCGCGCCACGGTAAATGTGGCGATGCAGTCGTTGTTGAAGCAGCCTCGCAGTCTGCCATCCGTGTCGCTGGACGGCGGCACCACTCAAAAGCTCGACGTGTTTCCTACGCCAAAGGTGATCGCGTGGGCGGACGGACTTAAGCAGAAACTGGCGGATGAAGCCCAGCTTGTCAAGAAAGAAGCTGTGGCGATGAATGTCCGCCCTGTTCTGCTTGAGGGGGTGCTGCCGGTTGCCCAGCCGACAAAGGATTATGAGTTCCGGGAGGTCTATCTCAAGGCGGTGCAGGCGCTGCCGGGCAAGTTGCGCATGGGTCCGCCGCCTACCTCGGAGGAAATCGACGCAGCCATCGAAAAGCTCTGGGTAACTCAGTACGAGCCCCGCGTGGTGAAACGCGACGGTATTGCGGACCCGGCCAGCCTGCAGGAGCAGCAGGAGGCATCCGACAAAGAGAGCAAGCTGGTGCCGGAGCGCCTGAAGCAGCAGCGCGCGAAAGATCTGCTATGTTATATGAGCGAAGGCACGGTGGTTCCTGATGCGGCGATTGGCTCGCCATCGAGTGGAACCGCTCCATTGCCCCAGACAATCTGGTATGCGCAGATGCACTATTGGGTCCAGGAGGAAGTGTTGAGTGCGATCGTGGAAGCCAATCGTCGCGCAAGCAAACAGCAGTGCGTGATCGATGCGCCGGTGAAGTACGTGCGGACACTGACGATTGCAGAGTATCGGGGCGATTTAGCAGCGATTCCGGCCGCAGGTGGTGAGGGAGCTGGTGCAGGAATGGGTGGGCCCCGGATGGGTGGCGGTGGCGGGTTGTCTGCGGACGATGCTGCGTTAATGAGGGCTGCGAGGGCGGAGCAACGTGCCGGGATGGGGCCCATGGGTGGAGGAATGGGAGGACCTGCGCGAGCGATGGCGGGCAGTGGCGGTATGCCGGGCGAGTCTTTTACAGGACGTAAATGCAACGCATTGTATGACGTGATCCCGGTGCAACTGGTGCTGGATGTGGAGGCTGCGCAACTCCCTTATGTGTTGGCGCAGCTTGGTTATAACGGGTTTATCACGCCATACGATGTCAGCATTTCCTCGGTGGATTCGGTGGTCACAAGTTTGCAGGAGAATGTCGTGTATGGCTCGACCCCGGTAGTTAGGGCGACGATCTCTTGCGAGGTGTTGATGTTCCGGGATTGGACGGCACCCCTGATGCCAGCGCCGATTAAACAGGCTCTGGGAGTTGCAGGTGAGAGCCCGGCCCCGGCTGGAATGTAAGCGGATGTTTGCAGTGAGGACTCTATGCAGAAAGTCACAGCATTTCTCGAGCGGTATGTGGAGTGGGTGGCACTAGGCATCGGTGGCCTGTTCCTGCTGCTGATGGTGTTCCTTTACGTGCTGCAGACGCCGATTTCCGACAATGTCGGAGGCCGTTCGGTGACCCTTGCGACAGTAGAGAGTGATATCTATTCCCAGACGACCTCCAATCTGGAAGCGGCGATGAACGATGCTCATGTTCCATCGGAGGATGTGCCGCCGTATGGAAAGATGTTTGTGGAAAACATGAGCCTGAAGAGCCAGAAACTGCCGACGATGGTTGATGGAGTCTGGATTTCTCCAGGTGCTCCGCTCGGCAAGATCGTGGAGCCGGGCAAGGCGCCGGCGGCTGAAACCCCGATCGAAGCAAAGGCGCTGCCAGTGCTTCCGACTCCGCGGTGGTATGCAGACTCGAGCGGGAAAAGCACGGTTCTGACTGATCCCAATGCCGCACCACGGGCTATGGCGCCGCGTGCGCGCAGAGCAGACGGCGCGACTGCGAGTGCTGCGGGGGGACCTGGCCCTGGCGGTGGTGGTCCCGCTGCGGGAGGCTTGGAGTCCCGCCTGCAAGGCAGGCAATCTATGGAGGATGCGATGGAAGCCCGCATGGCGCGAATGATCGCTGCCGATGCGGCTGGCCATGGTGGCGGCGGACGGCCAGCGGCCCCTCCTGCTGCGCCGGCGGCACGGCCAGCGGGCGCAGGCGCAGCGCCGGCAGCGGGAGCCTTAGGGGCTCCGGCGGAGCCTGAGGTGGAAGGTGTGGATAAGGTGTGGGTTACGGCCGCATGGGAGATTGGGACCGATGACCTTGCGAAGGCCTTCACGGCTGTCAATGTTCCCGCAAAGCTGACTACTGAGTTCCTGCGGCTGGAAACAACGCGCGAAGAGCTATTGCCTGATGGAACATGGGGTCACACGACGACGATCAAGCCATTGGCATATCACTCGGTTCCCGAGATGCCGGCGCCAGGCGCAGGCTCGGCACAGGAGCGCACGTACGATGCTTGGGCTTCGGCAAATGCCCAAACGCTGTTGGTTCCGAGTTTCTATCCGCTTTCGGCAGGTGATGAGTGGTATGTGCCGGGCCAGCCAAATCCGAATGAGCCGGTGACGAAGGTCGTTGCACCGGTTCAGCCGGTACAACCCGTTGGCGCGGGACGTAATATGCGAGGCGGTGCTGGCGCGCAACAAAGGGGGGGCGGCGCCATGGGCGGGCGGCGCAGCGGCGGCGGCGGCGGTGGTGGTGGCGCCATGGGCGGGCGACGCGGCGGTGGAGCAGGCGGAGGTGGTGCTGGCCAGTATGCGCCGGACGACCAGAGCCGGCCGCCTTACATCAGCTACCAATTCGGCGGGGCACAGGACGATGCACCCGGTCCCAATGGAGGGCGTGGACCACGAGGAGATCGTGGTGAAGGTCTGGGAGCCAGGCTTGGCGGCGCTGGAGGCTTCGGCGGCGCTGAAGGGGGAGGTTTTGGGCCAATGCGGGCAGGCGCGAATGCGGAGGGAGTCGGCGGGCTGGCCGATGCCATTCCAGACGGCTATACCGTGCCGCGCGGAGCGTTTGTTCCTAGTGATTTGAATAAGAATGTGCTGGTTTGGATCCATGATGACACGGTTCAGCCAGGCAAGACATACCGGTACAAGATGCGTTACGTCATCAAGAACCCCTTCTATGGTCAGAGCTCGGTGAAGGATCCTGAAGTTGCCAAGAAGTTCGCGATCTACAGCAACGAGAGCGAGTGGAGCGACGATGTGGTGGCTCCTTCGATCCTGCGTTTCTTTGTGGCGACGGGAATTGCCTCCAATGCCATGACGGCGCGATTCGATGTGTATCGCTGGCAGAAAGGCGTGTGGCACCAGAAGCTGTTCTCGGCGGACCCGGGCGACATCATTGGCGGCAAAGATGGGCCGGTGGACTATTCCAGCGGTTACTGTCTGGTCGATGTGAAGCCAGACGCGGTTTCACACCAACCTGTGACGATCAGTGATGACTCCGGCCGGCTGGAAGGCAGGAACTTCCAGGAAGACCAGGGCGACGTTTCGACGTTCAAGAAGGAGATCGGCTGGCAGGAACCGGCCGCTGTTGTGGTACCTGGTGCCACGGGAGGGCCCCAGCCAGCCGCAGCCGCTGCAGCCGCGGCAGCCATTGCGGGTGGGCAGGGACTCGCGCCGCGTCAGGCGGTCGGTCCAAGAGGGCCCGTGCCGAAAGGACGTTAAGCAGGTCCTGTTCCCGGCAGCGCGCGGGGATACAGATGTAGTCAAACAATGGCCGCGGAGAATGAGAGACCCTCGTGCTCCGCGGTTCTCGTTTTGGCACGAGTCGTACGGTACGGCATCTTGATAGGACGATGTGAATCATCCGGCGGCGATGCCGTATAATCAGCCGATGCCGCAATTCAGGATCGTCAGCCCGTACAAGCCGCAGGGCGATCAGCCTTTGGCGATCGATCGATTGGTAAAGGGGATCGAGCAGGGCAGGGCATTCCAGACGTTGCTGGGTGTGACTGGTTCGGGAAAAACGTTCACGGTGGCGAACGTCGTCGAGCGCCTGCAGCGGCCGACCCTGGTGATCAGCCACAACAAAACCCTCGCGGCGCAATTGTATTCGGAACTGAAGGAGATCTTCCCCGACAATGCCGTTGGCTATTTCGTCAGCTACTACGACTATTACCAGCCTGAGGCCTACATCCCGCAGCGCGACATCTACATCGAGAAGGATGCCGCCAGGAACGATGACCTGGATCGCCTGCGCCTGGCTGCTACGAGCAATCTGGTGAGTCGGCGCGACGTGATCCTGGTGGCGTCGGTGAGCTGCATTTTCGGCCTGGGCTCACCCGATGAATACCGCAACAGCGTGTTGCCACTGAGTGTCGGGCAAACGATCGCCAGAGACAAGATCCTCGAGAGCCTGGTCTACCTGCAGTACAACCGCAATGACATGGACTTCAAGCGGTCGACGTTCCGCGTGCGCGGGGATGTGATCGAGCTGCACCCCTCGTATGAGGAGTTCGCGTACCGGATCGACCTGTTTGGCGACGAGATCAGTTCGCTCGCCGCGCTCAATCCGCTGACCGGCGAGATCCTGCGCCAGGAGCAGAGCGTCTTCATCTATCCGGCGGTCCACTACGTGATGCCGACGGATAAGATCGATGAGGCGATCGGCTCGATCCGGGCAGAGATGGATGAGCGGGTGATGCAGCTCCGCCACGAGGGCAAGCTGCTGGAGGCACAGCGGCTGCTGGCGCGGACGAAGTATGACATGGAGATGATCAAGGAGGTGGGGTATTGCCAGGGGATTGAGAATTACTCGCGGCACCTGGATGGCCGGCGGCCGGGCGAGAAGCCCTTCACGCTGCTGGATTACTTCCCGAAGGATTACCTGCTGTTCATCGACGAATCGCACGCGACGCTGCCACAGTTGCATGCGATGTACAATGGCGACCGGCAGCGCAAGCTGGTGCTGGTCGAACACGGTTTCCGCCTGCCATCGGCCCTTGATAATCGCCCGTTGACGTTCGAAGAGATCGAGAAGATGTGGAACCAGGTGGTGTTTGTATCGGCCACGCCGAGCAAGTACGAACTGGAGAAATGCGGCGGCGAGGTCATCGAGCAGGTCATCCGGCCGACGGGACTGGTGGACCCGGAGATCGATGTGCATCCGGCACAGGGCCAGGTGCCACACCTGCTGGAGCAGATCAAGCTGCGCAAGGAGCGCGGCGAGCGCGTCCTGGTGACGACGCTGACCAAGCGCATGGCCGAGGACCTGTCGGCCTATATCCAGGAGAGCGGCATCAAGGGTCGGTATCTGCACTCGGAGATCGATACCATCGAGCGGGTTGAGATCCTCCGCGATCTGAGGTTGGGCGAGTTTGATGTGCTGGTGGGCGTGAACCTGCTGCGAGAGGGTTTGGACCTGCCGGAGGTATCGCTGGTGGCGATCCTTGATGCGGACAAGACCGGGTTCCTGAGATCCGAGACGTCGATCATCCAGACGATCGGCAGGGCGGCGCGAAATGTGAATGCCCGCGTCATCCTGTACGCTGACACCATCACGCCGGCGATGAAGTTGGCGATCGACGAGACGGCCCGGCGGCGGGAACTGCAGAGAGAATTCAACAAGCAGAACAACATCACTCCGCAGACGATCATCAAGGCGATACGCGAAGGGATCGAGGGGGAGATCAAGGCACGGCGAACCGTGGAAGCCGCTGTGCGGGCACAGGAGCCGGAACTTGATCAGACGGAGCTGATCCGGCTGATGGAAGAGGAGATGCTCGATGCCGCCAAGAATCTGGAGTTTGAGCGGGCAGCGCAACTTCGCGACAAGATCGAGGAGATCAAGGGTGCGCCGCTGATCGAGCGGAGTGGGGTGGCGGTGGGAGCTGGGGGCGATGCAGAGCGAGGATCGGAAGCGATGAAGATCTGGCGGCCGAAGGATGAGGGCAGAGGCAAGCGCAGGCGGAAATAGTGCGCTTGCCGTCGCTACGAACGGTCACTACAAACAAAGGTGTTCATCCCTACAATAGCACGCCATGGCACAGCAAGAGGCGTGGAACAAGGAGCTGTTGGCAAACCCGCATGCGGTGGCGGACAAGCGCACGCGCGTGCAGCGGATGTTCTCGGCCATCGCTCCTTCTTATGACATCAACAACCGCCTACATAGCCTTTGGATGGATCAGTACTGGCGGCGGACGGCGGTGCGACTCTCCGGTTTGCAGGCCGATGACCAGGTTGTGGATGTCGCCTGCGGCACGGGCGATCTCGCGATTAAGTTCGCGGACCACCTGCTATTGCTGGTGGATGTGGAACGCACGCCTTGCCGAGTGATGGGGATCGACTTCACCTATGCCATGTTGCCGATCGCCCGACGGAAATGGCTGGGCAGCGCTGTGGTGGTCGAACACGCCGGAGAGTCGTTCTATCGGCCGGAAGTCAGGCAGACTTTGAGCTGGATCAACGGCGATGCGCTAGCGCTTCCATTGCCCGATACGTCTGCCAACGTCGTCTCCATCGCCTTTGGCATCCGCAACGTCACCGACCCGGCCGCGGCCATTCGGGAGTTCCACCGGGTGCTCAAGCCTGGGGGGCGGGTCATCATCCTGGAGTTCTCTCTGCCGACCAACTCCGTCCTCAGGGCGATGTACAACGTCTATTTCCGCAAGGTGCTGCCGCATACCGCAACCTGGATCAGCGGCGACAAGACTGGCGCATACAGGTACCTGCCCGAATCGGTGAACACGTTTATCGGCCGCGAGCAGATGATCAGCATGATGCGCGACGCCGGCTTCCAGGATGTGCAGCAGTTTCCGTTGACGCTGGGCATTTGCGTCTGCTATCGGGGCTATCGGCGTTAGGGCCTGGATCCTGCACAGTGCCCCTTGAACCAGGACGGCTTCTGGTGCATCCTCGGCAGCATGTCTACAGGTGTCGTTGTGCTGCTGGGGCAAGTCGTTGCCATATCGCTATCGGGTGTGCTGGCGCCCGGGCCGGTGACGGCGGCCACGATCGGCCTGGGGACACGATCGCGCCATGCCGGTGCATTGGTTGCCATCGGGCATGCTATCATCGAAATGCCTCTGATGGTGGCCATTGTTCTGGGTGTCGCGGCCTTTCTGACTGCTCGATGGTTCCAGATCTGGGCTGGCACTGCTGGTGGAGTATCGCTCATGAGCATGGGGGCGCTGATGCTCTGGGGTATCCGGCATGGTGGCGAAGCGACACAGCCCAAGGCCCCGACCACATCAGGCCCACTATGGACCGGCCTGGTGCTCACTCTGGCCAATCCCTACTTCTTTCTCTGGTGGGCAACGGTTGGGCTGGCCCTCGCCACACAAGCTGCGGAGATGGGAGCCTTGGTCTTCGCGCTGTTTGCCACCATCCACTGGCTCTGCGATTTCTTCTGGCTTGAAGCTCTCTCCTATGCCAGCCACCGGGGAGCACGGATGATGGGGACAACGACCCGCCGAGTGCTGCTGTGTCTGTGCGGAACTACCATGGTGTGCTTTGGCATGTGGTTCATCGTAGATGTGATCAGGAAGTTGGCCTAAGGCCAGGACCGCGAGACCGGCAGAAGGAGAACATCGAGATGACGAGTCGTGAGCGTATCTCCCTGGCCTTTGCAGGCAAACCGACGGATCGTGTGCCGATCTTCGATCAGACGGTCTTCTCCAACGTCGCTTCGGCCGCCATGGGGCGGCAGTTGGACATCGGCGGGGGCGAACTCCGATACCGGGAAGTCTGCTCATGGATGCAGGGCGAGGCAGCCCACGCGGAGTTTGTGGACAAGATGCTGCGAGATGTGGCGTGGTTCTACAGGGAGGTGGGCTACGACATGATCCGCATGCCCTGGCGCGAGACCCGCCGGCCGACCCGCCAGATCGATCAGTACACCTTCTTCTTCGGCGACCGCGACGGCGTCTGGGCCGTGTGCACGTACAGTCCTGAGTCGGGTAGCTGGCACGAGACTGACAACTACCTGCGTGAAAACGGCGTCGATCGTCTGATCGACGATCTTCGCAGGCAGGTGGCCGCGTATCAGGGAGCCCAGCGGCCAGACAAATCCGCCTTTGCCGAGTGGGACAGGCTTCTGGCATTGGCAGGGCCGGAGCTTGCGGCTGCTTGTGGGGCAGGCGGGATCGGCTTCGGGATGCATGACCTGGCGTGGCTGGAGGCGTTGTACCTGGAAACCGACCTGATGAGGATCTGGCACGACCAGCACGCGGACCGGCAGGTGGCCGCGATTGAGGCGTTCTGCGAGCATGGGGCGCGAGTGTGCCTGGCAGGCGGCGACTTTTGCTATCACGCCGGGCCCGCCTATTCGCCCTACCTGTTCAGGGAGATCGTGTTGCCCGGGCTTCGGCGGATCGTAGGGGCGTGCCGTCGGTTGGGCATGCGCTACATCTTCCGCACTGACGGCGACATCTGGAAAGCGGTGGACATGCTGTTCAAGGAAGCAGGTTGCCACGGGTATGGAGAGATCGACTACTCGGCGGGTATGCGTTTGAAAGATCTGCGACAGGCGTACCCCGGCGTGTGCCTGTTTGGCAACATCGACTGCGCCGGCGTGCTGGTCAAAGGCGATGTCGATGATGTTCGGCGAGCCGTAGATGACAACCTGCGGGAGACCGGCGGAATCGGCCACGTGCTGGGCAGCAGCAACTCGGTCGTCTACGAGACTCCGCCCGAGAACTACCTGGCGATGGTAGAAGCCGCGAAGGTGTGGCGGCCGGGACTCTAGGCCGGATATCACCTCTGCAAAGAAACAAGGTACTTATGCTCAAGATCCAGAATGTGCAGGCGGAAGCAGGAAGAATCGTTTATGGTCGATTTGTGGTGGAGACCGTGCAGATCCCCCTGATCCTGGCCGCCGGCGCGCAGGATGGACCGGTGCTGGTCCTCCACTGCGCGCAGCACCGCACAGAATATGGTGGATCCACCGCTGTGCCACGGTTCCTGCGAGATCTGGACCTTAAGGCGCTCCAAGGCACCGTCGTCGTACTGCCGCTGGTGGACGTTCCAGCCATCACCACTACGCGAGTGAAAGATGCCTATCCCGAGCAGACCCGCGACATGGCTCAGTACGCCCAGCAGGAGCGTGGCAATATCAATCGCGTCTGGCCGGGCAACGCGTCGGGATCATGGGTGGATCGGCTGGCGCATGCCCTGAGCCAGCAGGTCTTCAAACACGCAGCGGCCGTGCTGGATTTCCACGCGGCCAGAGTCGTCGATGATCCATTCACGTCGTACAGTGTGGAGCACGGTGCCAGCAAGGAGGTGGCATTGGCCTTTGGCACGCGGGTGATCGATCAGACCAGCGCCAGCGTCCAACCCGTGGGTCAACTGCATAAGGCGATTCCCGTGCACCTGAACGTGGCGGCCATCCTGGTCGAGGCACCGTGTTCCAGCCAGATCGTCTATGAGCCGATCGTGCAGGCGATGCACCGAGGTATGGTCAATGTCTGCAGGCACCTGGGCATGCTGCCCGGGGCACCCGAGTTGCCGCCTGAGCAGGTAACTTTCCGCCGGCCGGACCCAACGCACATCTTCACATCGCAGCATACGGGGTTCTTCACGTGGTATCTGGGGCCTGGCAGCAGCGTCCGCAAAGGCGACCTTGTCGGCGAGGTGCGCGACATCTCGACCTTTCAGGTTCTACAACAGTGCATTGCGCCGTTTGACGGGGCTTTGCCGAGCGTCGGGCCCAACACCAGCCAGGTTGTGCTGCCGGGCGAGGAACTGGCGACGCTCAAGCCGGTGGTGGAGATCAGGAAGAACCGCTGATTCATCGTCAGAGCCCCCAACACCTGCTCGACTGCCGTGAAGGGCTGGAGCAGGTGTTGGGGCGTTGTTCAGTCCGGTATTATCAACCGATCTTCATCCTGAACGGCACTGCAGGAAGGTCCGCGCCGTTGTAAAGATTCGCGTCGGGGAAGCAGTCCCAGGCGTAGCGCACGTACGAAGCAGAGGGAATCCCTGCGTCGATCACCACATTGCTGCCGATGATCTTCGCGCTCTTTGCGGGAACAAACGCGCCTTTCTTTGCCGCAACTTCGAATCCCACCAGCTTGCCCACGAACCCGCGCGTCTTGAGTCCTGCGGCATGCTGGAAGGAAACGACAATCCTCGTGCCTTTCTTTTCCGCCTTGATCGCCACGGGCCCGGAGAACTCCACGTCCTTACCGTAGTCCTTTGCCAGCGCGCTTAGCGCGAGGCGCTTGCCCACATCCTGCTTATTCTTGGGATGTATATCGCTGGGCTCGCCGATGTCGATCGCCATGGCGATGCCTGTGTTCTTCAGGCGGAGCGTGTCATACTGCGCCTGGCGAAGTTCCGGCCACGGGTCTGCGGTCTTATACCCTGCGAGCGACACGATATGGAACGGGAAGTCGCCCACGTTCCACTTCTCCCGCCAATCCTGTATCAGGAGAGGCAGTAGTTCAGCGTACTTCTGCGGTTCCGACGCGTTGGATTCGCCCTGGTACCAGATGGCGCCCTTGATCGGGAATCTCACCAGCGGTGCGATCATGGAATTGTGTATCCATGTCGGCGTGACCGAGTCCAGAACTCCCGCGTTCGCGCCGCCGGGAGTGTCAAAGAGCCGCGGCAACTTCTTCTCGACGGCCATCTTCCACTTGCCGAACAGGGGAATCTCGCCTTTTCCGGCCTTGTTTATCACCGAGAGATTCATCGACCTCATTACGCCGTTGCTTCCGCCGTGCGTCTTGTGCGCAAACACTCGCACGGCGATCACGTTCTTTCCTGGCCGCACGATCTTTGCCGGGACCACGTACTTTCTGGGCGCATCCCAGAAATTGGGGACATCTTTGCAGGTAAAGCCCACGCTCTCGCCGTTGAAATAGGTATTGTCAAAGTCGGTGAATGAACCGAGCGAGAGGTACAGATCGTTCCCCAGCCAGTTCTCCGGGATGTTCACGGTCTTCCTGTACCAGACAGCGCCCACAAACTCATACCCGTTGTCTGTCCAGTATCCCGGCAGCTCAGAGGTCTCCATCTTCCTGTCGTCGAGGTCAAAATTTGCAAAACCCATCGCGACACCGGCGTTGCCGGAGTCGGTATGCACCTGCACTTCGGCCGCCGCCTGGGCTACCACTCGCTGCACCGACATGTCCACTCGCTTGGACGCTTTCTTGAATTTCTGGGCGTATTTCTTCACTTCCTCATCATGTCGTTCCCATTTCCTAAAGCCCTCAATGGACAGCCACGGCTCTATTCTCGTGCCGCCCCAGGAAGTATTGATAAGCCCGATTGGATGTCCGGTCTTCTGGTGCAGTTCCCTGCCGAAATAGTAGCCGGCCGCGGAAAACCCCGCGATGGACTGAGGTGTGACTTCCCGCCAGAGGGCGTTTCCGGGCATGTCCTGCTCCGCTTGACCAGAAAGCGATCTGGTCACCGTGAGGATCCTGATCTTCGGATACTTTGCCTTCTTGATTTCTTCGTCAGCGTTCGCGGCCGCGCTGACCGACATTTCCATGTTCGACTGGCCTGAGCAGACCCACACATCGCCCACGAGTACATTCTTGATCTTCTTGTCGCCGACCGTAAGCGTATAAGGGCCACCGTAAGGGAATGGGCCAATCAACGCTTCAAAGTCGCCCTTCTTGTCGGCGACCGCCTGGGCCGTCTTGCCCGCCATGCTGATCCTGATCTTCTGTCCTTTGCCTGCTGTGCCCCAGATCCTGGCGGGGATTCCCTCCTGCATCATCATATTGTCGCTTAGCAGCCCGTGCAGTTTGATTGGCATGTTCCGTCCTTTTTGTGTGAAACCGTCCAACTCGATAGACCCATTGGCCTTACGAGGTTTCGCATTATACGGATTTCCTCTGCAATGCTTAGTCGCTTCTGCATCGCATGGCAGCACATTATGTGAGCCGGATCCACTATAATCTCCGATATGGACATCGTCGTTGCGATTACCGGTGCTTCGGGTGCGATCTATGCCCAGCGGTTCCTGCATGCCCTGGCGGAGAAGCAGGTGGGGGTGCATCTGGTGGTTTCTCCCCTTGGTCGCAGGTTGCTGCATGATGAACTGGGCATGGAGCAGGTCGATCCGGTGGCGCTTGCCGGCCGAACGGACCACGGGATGACCCTGTACAACTACAACGATGTCGGGTCGCGCCTGGCATCGGGGACGTTTCTTCACCAGGGAATGGTGGTGATTCCATGTTCCAGTAACACGCTGGGCGAGATCGCCTGCGGGATCGGGGATAACCTGATTGCGCGCTCGGCCGCCGTGGCCCTGAAGGAGCGCCGCCGGCTCATTCTGGTGCATCGCGAGATGCCGCTTTCGCCGATCGACGTCAACAACTATAAGACGCTCACCGATGCCGGCGCGATCATCGCTCCAGCCAACCCGGGGTGGTATCTGAACCCCACAAGTCTGACAGAGATCGCCGACTTTGTGGCAGGCAAAGTGCTTGATCTGCTTGGGATCGATCACACGTTGTATGCCCGGTGGGATCCCCAGTGCCGTTAATGCTGGCAGTCTTCTGGTATAGTGCAAAGCAAAGAGCCCCGTCCGGTTGGACAGGGCTCTTATTCAGCAAGCTGGGGAACTAGGATTTGAACCTACACCGGACGGCGCTTCTGATGCGGTGGTTACTGCTCAGGGCGAAAAGGTGTACCCGAAAAGTGTACCCTGTGAAGAGTCAAAACGTGTCCGGGACTGTCCGAAACTACCGGCCG
>CAIQIQ010000060.1 GCA_903871935.1 uncultured Phycisphaerales bacterium | reverse complement strand
CTGTGGTATGCGCGGGGGGCGGATTGTTGTAGACTGGCGGGCGATGCTGAGGGAACTATTTCGGATTCCAGGGACCGATTTCGCGGTGTACAGCTATGGGCTGATGCTGGTCATCGCGATTCTGGCGGCGGTGTGGCTGGCCAAGGCGCTGGCCAGGCGGCGCGGCATGGATCCGGAGTTGTTCGTCAATGCGGGGCTGCTGGCGCTGGTGTCGGGCGTGGTGGGAGCGCGGCTGAGCCATGTCCTGGAGAACTGGTCCCACTATATGAACCCATCGCTGGATTGGAGCCAACGGCTGTGGATGATGATCAACATCCGCGAGGGCGGGTTGACCTATTATGGCGGATTCCTTTTGGCATTTCCGGTACTTGTCTGGTATGGGGTGCACAAGAAAGTGTCGGTTCGCGTGGGGATGGATGTGATTGCGCCGTGCCTGATGGTGGGACTGGCGTTTGGCCGCATCGGGTGCCTGCTCAATGGATGTTGCTATGGGCAGGAGTATAACGGCGCGTGCGCGGTGACGTTTCCCTATTACAGCGATGCCTATGTCGAGCAGGTACAGAAGGGCGAGATTGTGCCGCCGCGTGAGCTGCTGGTCGCGGAGGTTGGGGGGCAGCGGCTGCTGAAGCCGGACGAGGCAAAAGGCGACCCGGAGCTTCTGACGCTAATGAAGCAGCAACATTCGCGGCCGGTGCATGCGACGCAGGTGTATAGTTCGATAACAGGATTCCTGATCGCGGGGTTGCTGCTGGTGTATATGCCATTTGCGGTGGTGCCTGGGAGTGTCTTTGCTCTGATGCTGATGATTGAACCGGTGACACGGTTTCTGCTGGAAATGTTGCGGGTGGAGCCGGCGGTGCTGGGGCCAATGAGCCTGAGCATGGTACTGGCGATTCCGCAGTTTGTGCTGGGAGTTGCGCTGTGGCTGGCGTTCAGATGGTATCATCGTAGTGCCGGAAACCGGGGTTTGGCATAGTCCGATGTCATCGGCGCATAGGATTGGGCTGTTGCCCGGCGACAGGTGTTGTAGTTGGGTGAACGCGGCCGCGTGGAGGTGTTCTCGGACCGGTTGCAGGCACGATTGTGCAACGGAAGTGATCAAGGAAGGAGTGGAAATGGCTGACAGACCTCTTAGTCTGCAGGATATCCAGTGGCGTGAGGTGTTTCTCTTCACAAGGATCTTCCGTGCATTCCGGATCGCCATCCGGCCGTCGAAGATGCTGCTGGCGCTGGCGGCGCTGCTGTGCATGTATGCCGGTGGCCGGTCTCTTGATGTCCTTTGGCGCTTTGTCGAAGGCCAGAAGGCTGTGGATGTCACCTCCCCGTTTGTGCAGTTCCTCCGGAGTCAGGCCCAGAGCTTTGACGTCATCATCACAGGCGTCATCAGCGGTAACTGGACATTCCCCAGCGGAGTACCCGGCGGTGTGACCGATTTCGTCCTGCTCAATCCTGTGGGCGCCTGGCACTCCAGCCCGGTATACTTCAGCTTCCTCTTTACCTGGTTCCTGGTGGTCTGGGCGATCTTTGGCGGCGCTATCAGTCGGATCGCGGCTTTGCACGTGGCCCGTGACGAGGTGATCTCACCGCTTCGCGCCATCCGATTCTCCCTGAGAGCCTTGCCGAGTTTCATTGCGGCGCCGCTGATTCCGCTGATCATGGTGGTGATCTTTGGCGCCGTGGTCGGGATTCTTGGCCTGCCGCTGTATGTACCCTATATCGGGGCGATCCTCACATCGTTGCTGCTGGTGGTGGCGATTGTGATTGGTGCTCTGATGATGTTTCTTGTCGTGGGGTCG
Organism: uncultured Phycisphaerales bacterium; assembly: GCA_903871935.1. Lineage (GTDB taxonomy): Bacteria > Planctomycetota > Phycisphaerae > Tepidisphaerales > Tepidisphaeraceae > CAIQIQ01. The sequence goes on along the minus strand of CAIQIQ010000060.1, from coordinate 429 downwards.
GTCGCGGGCTTTGGGCTGATGTACCCGACCATTGCCGTGGAGGGATCCGATGCGTTTGATGCCGTGAGCCGATCGCTGAGCCATGTCTTTGCAGCGCCGTGGCGGCTGCTGTTCTACACAGCGGTGGCGGTGTTCTACGGGACCCTCTCCTACCTCTTTGTGCGTCTATGCCTTTATGTGCTGCTGGCGCTGGTCCATTTCTTCACGCAGGTGTTCGTCTTTGGTCGTGGTGAAGATACCTGGAAGGCAATGTGGCCGGCTTTCGAAATGCGCAAACTGACTTATGCACCCGAATGGTCCACTCTGGGCATCAGTGATAGCGTTGCGGCCGGCATCACGGCGTTCTGGGTGTATCTGATCATCGGTTTGCTTGGGGCCTATGTGATCAGTTTCTACTTTTCCGCGAATACGATCATCTACATGCTGATG
>CAIQIQ010000059.1 GCA_903871935.1 uncultured Phycisphaerales bacterium | reverse complement strand
TCTGCCAATCTTTACTCATGACGGTTCTCCTTTCGCCCCTCGGGGCCTTCCTCGGGAGGACCGTCTACACCCAACGACGCTGGAACGGCAGAGCCTGATGAATTCTCACCAGCAGAGCTGGTGGATTAGCTATGATTTAGAAGCACCTACGCGCTGGCACGGCCAGCGGACTATCTCCGGCCCCGTCCCGCGGCTAGACCTTCTCGATCTGCCAATACTCCAACTCCAGCGGAGTCGGGCGTCCGAAGATCGTCGTGATAATCCGCACCATCCCCTTGTCCGACAGGATCTCGTCTACCTCACCCTCAAAGTTCTGGAACGCCCCGTTGGTAACCTTGATCTTGTCGCCCTTCTTGTACTCGGTCTTCAGCGCTGGGGCCTCATCAGGCCGCTCGGCCTCTTCCAGCATCTTGGACTGGTCCTTGGCGCTCATCGCGGTGGGCTTGCCATTGGAACCGATAAAGTCGCCGACCCCTTCGGTCTCCTTGATCATGAACCAGACCTTGTCGGGAATCCGGCCATCCTTCTCAAGCTCCAGTTCGATGAACACGTAGCCCGGATAGAGCTTGCGTTCGCTTTCCCGCTTCACGCCGCCCTTCATGGAACGCACGCGCTCGGTGGGCACAAGAATCCGGCCGACCCGGTCCTCCAGACCCTCGATCTTCACCTTGCGCAGGAGCTTCTCTTTGACCTGGTCTTCTTTGTTGCTCGCTACTCGAAGTACGAAGAATTGCATGATTTGGGGGCCTGGGGGGTTATTTGCCGAAGAGGGTCTTGAAGATGTTCTCGAACAAGCCTGGGCTGAACTTCAGCACGCCCACAGCCCAGAAAAGATAGCCGAAGCCGATATCCACGATGAACAGCATCAGCGAGAGGATGAACATGAACCCGATCACCACCTTGGTGGAGCCGATCAGTTCCTGGCGGGTCGTCCAGTTCACCTTCTTCATCTCGCTGTCGGTCTCGATGAGGAACGTGACGTTCGTCGGGCGGTTCTGCACGTAGTAAGCCAGCAACGATGTGATGACCACGAAAGCCCCGGCGATCAGGATCGCGGTCTTTTCGCTGATGACGGTGGCGGCGGCGCCCTGAACATCTTTGACGATGAAGATCGCTGTGGAGAGAATAATCAGCGCGCAGCCCATCGCAGTGCCCAGGCGCGTCCACTTGCCCTGGCTGCGCCGATAGATCGTAAAGAAGCCGCCGGCCTCTTTGGAATCGAGGGCTCGGGCACTGGTCTTTTCAGTTCTGTCTTCGGTCTCAGCCACGTGCACTTCCTTCTGCTGCAGATCTGGTCATATGACCCCGCTGATCGGGCAACACGCCGGGCAGGAATCGAACCTGCAACCTGTCGCTTTGGAGACGACCGCTCTGCCAATTGAGCTACCGGCGTAAGCTTGGAGTACAGCCTTCAGGCTCCAAACCAGACTCAAGCCTGTACTCCCAACGATTACTTCCTCTTGATCTTGTGCATCTGATGGGTGCGCTCGCGCGGGCAGAACTTCTTCAGTTCGATCTTCTGCACGCCGCCAGCAACCTTGATTTCCGTGCGGTAATTGAGATCGCCGCACGAGGCACACTGCATCCACACCATTTCACGACTTTCTTTTGCCATTGCCGTATCCTTCGGATTTCAAATCGCAGGCATCAATCTCAGATCTCAGATCAAGAATCCGAAATCCGAATGCACCAAAAGCCTGGACCGGGCGTATTCCGCCCGGTCCAGGCGGTAAGATTATTCCAGGATCTTGGTCACAACGCCGGAGCCGACCGTCTTGCCACCTTCACGGATAGCAAAGCGGAGCTTCTCTTCCATGGCGATGACCGACTGCAGTTCGACTTCGATCGAGACGTTATCACCAGGCATCACCATTTCAGCGCCGCCAAGGAGCTTGGCCGAGCCAGTGACGTCCGTCGTCCGGAAGTAGAACTGTGGACGATATCCGGTGAAGAACGGCGTATGACGGCCGCCTTCTTCCTTAGTCAGGATATACACTTCGCCGGTGAACTTCTTGTGCGGAGTGATGGACTTCGGAGCAGCCAGAACCTGGCCGCGTTCGATGTCATCCTTTTCCACGCCACGAAGCAGCACACCGACGTTGTCGCCGGCAATGCCTTCATCCAGGGTCTTCTGGAACTGCTCGATACCAGTCGCGACAGTGCTGCGGGTATCCTTCAGGCCGACGATCTCAACCGGGTCACCCATCTTGACTTTGCCGCGCTCGATACGGCCGGTGGCGACTGTGCCACGGCCCTTGATCGAGAACACATCTTCCACCGGCATCAGGAAGGGCTTGTCAACGAGGCGCTCCGGCATCGGAACGTACTCATCAAGAGCCTTTACCAGGTCGTCGATGGGCTTGCAGGCCACATCGTCCTTCGGGTTGGTCATGGCAGGCAGCGAGGAACCACGAATGATCGGGGTGTCATCGCCGGGGAAGCCATACTTGGTGAGCAGTTCGCGGACTTCCATCTCAACCAGGTCGAGCAGTTCGGCATCGTCAACAAGGTCGATCTTGTTGAGGAACACCACGATCCGCGGCACGCCAACCTGGCGGGCGAGCAGGATGTGTTCGCGGGTCTGAGGCATTGGGCCGTCAGCGGCGGACACAACCAGAATCGCGCCGTCCATCTGGGCGGCGCCGGTGATCATGTTCTTGATGTAGTCAGCGTGCCCCGGGCAGTCCACGTGAGCATAGTGACGTGTCGCCGACTCGTATTCCACGTGAGCGGCCGCAATGGTCACCGTCTTGGACGCATCGCGATCGATGCCGCCCTTGGCGATGTCCTTATAGTTCTTCGCTGTGACCGACGCGTACTTCAGCGCCGAGCGAGCCGACAGGGCGGCCGTCAGCGTGGTCTTGCCGTGGTCGATGTGACCAATCGTGCCGACGTTCACGTGCGGCTTCGTACGTTTGAATTCTGCCTTTGCCATAAAAAAGAACCTCCAATGTGTTCTCTATGGGTGCCGCACTGGGAACAGCCGCACCACAATCCAAGGCAGGCGGTTAAGCCTGCCGCAACAGGCACACGCCTGTCGCCTGCCTTTCCAATCCCCGGCACTCGACACTTGGGACCGACCAGTACCGATCGTCTCGCAGCGGCACTGCACGGTGCCGAATGTCGAATACCGACAAAGCTGGTGAAGGGGATTGAACCCGTGACCTCGTCCTTACCAAGGACGCGCTCTACCACTGAGCTACACCAGCAGACCCCGCCCGCATCAGCAACAGCGGAGCGGCCAATAATAAACCCACCCTGCGCCACGGCGCGCACCGGGAGCGTAGAGGGACAAGGAGTATAAGCGTGATGCCAGTCTTGTCAATCTGAGAGATACCTGCGTCCGCGCGTCCGCGCCCCTCGCTCTTGGCAAGCAGTATTGATGGGAAATCGCAACGTCGGATATGATCCAAATCTGCTCCGGACCTTCCCAAAGGATTCTCCATGACCATCGCTGGATGTCTGCGTACGCTCGCCCATCCCGAATGGCTGCCGATAGCGGCCATCGGACTGATCTGCTGCGTGAGCCCCCTGCACGCCGCTGACACCAATCCGACTGCAGCCGGCGCGACCCTATCGGACGCACGCAATGCCGTTATCGCTGGCGAACTGCAGGCTACGCCGACGATCCACTGCATCGGCCTCTACTGGCCCTTGCAAGGCGATGCCAACGGCAATGCCGCCGCCACCGTTGAATTCCAGGAAGCGGGAACCGATCTCTGGAAGCCGGCCCTGCCATTGTGGCGCGTCGCTCCGCAAGCGGTCGATGTTGAAGGCAACACCGTCGGCAGAATCACCGTCTTATTCGGCAGAGGCCTTAAGAACTGGGGCGGATATAGGGATTTTCTGATCGAAAAGTATTCGAGGAATTACATCGCCGGATCGATCTTCAATCTCAAAGCCGCGACGCACTACCTCGTGCGCATCAGATTAGCCGATCCCGACGGCGGCGGTCTGACGCGGACGATCGAAACGACCACGCGAGCAGTGCCCGTCATTCCCACTGCGGGCAATGTGATCCAAGTCAAAGGCGCTGGAGCCGCCCTCAACGACGCCGTCGCGAAGGCCCGGCCGGGAGACATCTTCAACGTCGCCGCTGGCACGTACAGCCCCGTTGTCGTCAATGCCAGTGGTACCGCGGAAAAGCCGATCGTGATTCGGTCCGCTGGCAACGGGGATGTGGTGATTCAAGGCCCGCGGCCGTTACAGAATCATGAAGAGGGCGATGGCCCTGGCATCGAACTGAAAGGATCGTTCGTTCATCTGCACAAGTTAACGATCAAGGAGTGCCACGATGGCGTTCGGATCAGAAACAAAGCCTCGACCGAACTCAGTGTCACCTATTGCACGTTTGTGAGAAACTGGACGGCTATCAACTATGGCGGCAGCAACGGCTATTTCGCCGACAATTCGATCACTGGGATCAAAGGCCCCGGAGGTGCCGGCGGCGATGTGACCGAAGGACACGCGTTTGACAACACCCCCGAGCGTTCGGGAGGGGGCAATGTTATCTGTTATAACACGATCACACGCGTCTCCGACGCCATACGGCTCCACTGCTCGGAAGCCGATGCCTATGGCAACGACGTGCTCTTCGGCTCCGACGACGCCGTGGAATTCGACGAAGGCGGTCCCAACCTGCGCCTGTGGGGCAATCGCTTCTCGCATCCGGGCAACAATGGCATCAGCTTCCAGCCCTACATCGGCGGCCCCGCGTATGTCATCGGCAATCTCATCTTCGTCGGCACCGAAGACACCATCAAGGATCGCTACAAATCCTGCGGCGCCATCATGGTCAATAATACCTTCATCGAGGCCGGGAAAAGAAACGCTGAAGCGGTCACGCCGCCCGAACATATCTTCGCGAGGAACAATCTATTCATCAGTTACGGCCGAACCTCGCTCAAATACCACGCCGAAGACTTCGTGCGTTCGCCGCCCACGCTCGATTTGGATTACAACGGATACAACAAACTGCTTGGCGCTCCCGCCGCGGGAACCTTCAAGTTGCCCGCGCACGACACCAGCACGCTGCCTGAAATCCGCAAAACAACCGGCTTGGAAGCTCATGGCGTCCAACTCGATGCCGAAGCGTGTTTCCAGAATCCCCTTCCCACCACAGCCGAGATCGATCAGGCGCTCAAGACATGGACCGGCGTGCATCCTGATTTCAGCTTGAGGAAGGATTCTCCCGCAATCGACAATGGCCAGATCATTCCCAACATCGCCGATGTCTTTGTGGGTCGGGCGCCCGATCTGGGCGCGCTCGAGTTCGGCGCACCCCTGCCGCATTGGGGCATTCGTCCGGAAACCGCGGCCAGCGATGCCTCTGGCAGAGGCAAATAGCCGCTCCGCGACTCCGTTCTGCTAATTACGTGACTCCCGCAGATGTGTTGCGCTTATGAGCGGCCCGTGCGACAAACATCCAGAAGATGCACAGCGCAAGCCCTGCCCAGCCCAATGCGGGCACGATGATGTTCAGTTTCCATAGGCCGGGGAGCCAGCCGCACCATCCCACAAATCCCAGGCTAAAGCCGATGATAGAGCCAAGGATCGCACTAAGCGGGGGCAGATACACATCATGGGCGGCCACCGGCGGAACGTAATTCTTTCCGCCGCCAAGTCGTTTCCAGGTGCGGTACATCAGCACGACCATAACCACTCCAGGTACCTGCCACATCAGCACCCATACGGATGTCCAGGTATATCGCCATTCGCCAAACCGGGGTTCCAACGATGCGATGAACCACCCGGCAACGATGCTGCCGTACATCATGGCAAACGCCCGAATCATGGCATTGGCCGAGCAGAACTGCCCATACCGTTCCTTGGGCAAAATGCGCATGTACATGGGAAGTTCCGATGCTTCGCGAATGGCGCCCAGCGGCATGAACGCCAGACTCGTAACCCACATGAACTTGAGATTCCCATTGTGGAAATAATCGTCAAAATTCACGAACACCCAGGCGCATTGCAGAACCACGCCGAGGATCGACCAAAGGCTGGCGATGAGGTAAACCCGCACCGGGCTCCAGCGATCGGCCAACCAGCCGGCCGGATACTGCAGCAACAAGGCCACCAGTCCCGTCCAAAACCCCAATTCTCCCAGATCCGTCATGCTGATCTTCAGCACATCGACATTGCGGATGGTGTTAAAAGTTCGCCCGGCCATCCCGGACATGAAAACGCAGGTACTGGCAAGATAGAAGAACCAGTAAAGACGATGACAGAAGCATTCTCGGGCGTAGGTGTGGATGGACTCGTTCCATCGCTCGTACCATTTCGTGGAATTCTCAACCAGCGGCGGCGGCGGTGGATACTCCCCTTCACGAATGAAGATCACCATGAACAGAAACCCGACGCCATAGGCGATGCCCGCCACCACAAAAATCGTCTGGAAATGATCAAGCGAGTGCGGGAATATCCACTTGCTGTATGCCATGCCCGCGGCAGCGCCCACGATCCGGAACAGCGCCAGGAACCGCGACAGATATTGCGAAGGCACCACATCATTGAACAGGTACCAATAGACATTGCCCACAAAGATGTTGGCCATATCCCAGCCGATAATCATGACCGCCAGCACGATGAGCCTGACGGTGTTGACGCTCAGAGTGTAGCCCATGAAGCTGGCCTGCTCGGCGCCACCCGTGAACATGCGGGTCAGCGATTCAAAGCAGCCAATTCCCACCAGGAACAGCCCGACAAACGGTGTGGACCAGAACAGATACGGCATGCGCCGGCCAAAGCGGGTGCGGGCGCGGTCAGATCGTGTGCTGACCAACGGGTCAAACAGAAACGACGCCCCATAGGCAATCGTCCGGTTCAGAATCTGGTTGACCTGGTCGTTGGCTCCGATTCTCTTGAGTTTCAGAGGCAGGATGCCGGGGATGTTGCCATCCAGCAGCGTGTAGAGAAAATCTCCCCACAGCAGCCAGAAGAACACCATCATCAGCCCGAAGCCGGTGTACTTAAGAGTGCCTACCGTGTATTTGCCGTTCGGGGTCTTTCCCCAAGCCAGAAACCGCCGCCACCACGACCCCTGAGGACCATCGCCATTCAATATACCCGTGGATTGATCAGGATTGGGGTCGGGTGGCTGATCGTTAGGAGAGTTCACAGCATTTCACCTGACGTGAGCAGACGACAACCTGACCAACTTACACTCCCCGGGAACACACAAATTCACGGCCGTGTAAATCGCCTTGTAACACGGCCTTTCTGGAAATCAAGCACAGGTCCGGAATTCGCCGGTCTTGGGTGTGCCCGCTCTTCTGTCTGTCGGCCTCCTCCGCCCCAGCCCCAATTGGGGCGCAATTGCATAGCCCAAGGCGCAGCGTATTCGCGCAGCCCTGGGTATCTGATCAGTAGCTGTAAACAACGCCGAACCGCTTCTTGAACTGGAAGTAGTCGCCGTTGTTGACCGTTCCGTTAGCGTCATAGTCACAGAGATCGAGAAATCCGGTCGTGCCAACGCTCTTGTTGAATGTCTGCTTGAACCAGAAGTAGTCGCCATTGTTCACGGTCTTGTTGCCATCATAGTCGCCATAGAGGCGATGGAAGCGCTGAGTGAAGCTGCCGCTTAGCGCATTACCCGCCAGGTCGTGCACCCCCCCGGCCGCCACCGACAGGTCATAGATCCCATCGGCCAGCGAGCCGCCCACCACACCGATGCCCGTGAAACTCAGGACATAGTTCTTCTGATCTCCCGAGGGGTTGCTCACCAGCAACGTGGTATCCGGTACGTCCGAGCCATCGCTCTTCTTTACTGTTACCGCGCCAGCATCCAGCACTACCTTCTCGCCGAAGCTCAACGTCAGTTTCTTCACCATCGACCGCTGTACCGCCCCATCATTGATCGATGCGGCCGGCAATGCCGGTGCCGTTCCATCGATGGTCACGGCATAGGGCGCACATGCCGCCGTCGTGTTCCCCAGCCCGTCCGAAGCCGTAGCTGTGAAGCCATAGCTCCCATCGGCCAGACTGATACCGGTGTAGTCAAAGAACCAGTTGCCAGATCCATCTGCCGACGTTGTCCCGGCCAATACGCCACCACGATAGACCGTGATAGTCATTCCCGGCTCGGAAATGCCATTGATCAGCAGCGTCGGGTCACTGGTAATCCCATCGCTGGCACTGCTGCCGCTGTCGGTGCTGATGCCCGTGATCGTCGGCACGACCTCTGCCACATTGAGCACGCTGATCGTGAACGTCTTTTCAAACCACAACCCGCCCTGATCGGTGCTGCGGACGCGGATGCTGTAGCTGTTCGTGGCCTCAAAATCGAACATCGCCGCCGTCTGAAGTGTGCCGCCGGAGATGGTGAACGAGGCGTTGTCCGTGCTGCCCGTCCCGGTAACCAAGCTGTACGTGAACGTGTTGCCGGTATCCGGGTCCGTCGTGCTCAGCGTACCCACCGCCGTGCCGGATGGCTGGTTCTCGGCAATGCTGCTGGTCGACAGGGCAACGTCCGTCGGCGTCTCATCGATGTACAGATCAAACTGCGTCGGAGCAATGACATTGCCGGCAAGATCCGCGATATCCCCGCCCACCGTGAACTGATAGTGCCCTGCCCACGGTTGGAACGTCGGGCTCAAGATGATCCTCGCCGCCCCGGCGCTGCCATCCCAGAAGCCTTCCCATCTCAGACCATAATCCATCCCAACCGTCTGCAGTACCCCGTTCCGCCGCACTGTTACGTCGCTGCTGTGCAACGTCGCCATGTCCACACCCATGCCGCCAGGGTCGACGAGGTCCATCTCAATGGGCGGTCCCCACTGGTCCACACGCACTACGTTGAGTGCCGGGTCCAAGTCCTCCGGGCCGCTGTCCAGCGGACTGGTCAAACCTGCCACCGGCGGCGTCTCGTCGATATACAGATCGAACTGTGTTGGCACGATGACGTTGCCCGCAATGTCGGCGATATCCCCGCCCACCGTGATCTGATAGTGCCCCGCCCACGGGTGGGACGTCGACCCCAAGGAGATCGGCGTCACGTATCTCGTGCCGTCCCAGAACGTATCGGACGCGAAAGAGTAGTCTGTCCCGGGCGACAGCAGC
>CAIQIQ010000058.1 GCA_903871935.1 uncultured Phycisphaerales bacterium | reverse complement strand
GATCAGCCTTCCGGCTTCGTTCGTGGTCGCCAACAGCCTGATGGCGATGTACCCGACGATGCCGGTTGCGGCCGAGTTGGGCAAGGCCGGTTCCCTTCTGGCATCACTCTGGATGGGCGCCCGCGTTGCCATGTTCGCCCTTCTGGGGGCTACCACAGTCTGGCACCATAAGCCCAAGTGGCTCCTGGGCGGGGGCATCCTGCTGCTGCTGAGCTATCTGGCGATCGTGATTCCCGGCGAGCGTCTGAGCATATTCGCAGGCGCTCCGCTGTGGAGCGTCGTGACCGTGATGGCGGCCGGCGAGGTCGTCCTGGGCCTGATGGCGGGATTCGTCTTCTCTTCCAGCCTCTACTTCGGCATGGTGCTCTCTGAAGGCAGCACCGACCATGGCGGCTACCACGAAGCGCTGATCGGCGTCGGCGGGGTGATGGGTCCGGGTCTGGCGGCCGTCGCCCAGCAACTGGCGACCGGCGGCACGCACCTCCCCGGCATCGCCGCCATCTGCGGCCTGATGCTGCTGACCATCTCCGCCTCGACGTGGATTACCGTGCGCAAGTAACCCGTTCGTAGTGGGGGCGCAAGCCCCCGACGATTCGCAGAAGGCAGGGGCTTGCGCCCCCACTACAAACTTCGCTATACTCTTGTGACCCATGAGCAGCTTCTTCGATTTCCAGGCTGAACTGAACGCGCGCAAGGCGGCGGCGAGGCGACCGCGAGCTTCATCCGACGCCGCCTCCGCAGCGCCGACCGCGGGCGAAGCCCCGCTCTCGGTTTCGCAGCTTACCGCCCAGATCGACAAAGTGCTGAAGGCCGGTCTTCCTGCGGTCCTGCATGTGCGGGGTGAGGTCAGCAACTTCAAGTTCCATGCCGCTTCCGGCCATGCCTACTTCACCCTCAAAGATCCGGATGCCTGCATCAACTGCGTGATGTTCAAGGCCGACTTCTCCCGCGTGAAGTTTCAGCCCGGCGATGGGATGGAACTGCTCGTCACCGGCCGAGTTGCGGTCTACGCTCAGCGCGGCAGCTACCAGTTCTACGTCAACAGGATGGAGCCGCTGGGGCAGGGGGCCCTGGAATTAGCCTTCCGACAGCTTTGCGAAAAGCTGGAAGCCCAGGGCCTGTTTGCCCCGGAGCGCAAGAAGTCCATCCCGCTGTTCCCTAATCGTATTGCGCTGGTCACCAGCCGACAGACGGCCGCCCTCCAGGACATGCTCAAGGTTCTGCGGCGTTTCCCCTGGCTTAGTCTCGTGCTTTACCATGTGAGCGTGCAGGGCGATGGGGCGGCCATCCAGATCGCCCAGGCCATCCGCGATCTACATGAGCATGGCCGCCGTCTTGGTATCGACCTGATTATCCTCGGCCGGGGCGGCGGATCGCTCGAAGATCTATGGCCGTTCAACGAAGAGGTCGTTGCCCGCGCCATGGTGGCTTGCGATATCCCGATCATCACCGGCATCGGCCACGAGATTGACGTCAGCATTGCCGATCTGGTTGCGGATCACCACGCCCACACGCCCACCGAAGCAGCCCAGGTGGCCACCACGCGCTGGCGCACGGTGGTGGATGACATGGATGCGCTCTCGTCGCGGCTGGGCAATGCACTGCGTTCGCGCGTGCAGGAGGCCCGCTCATCGCTGGTGAACATCGAGCGCCACGAGTTCTTCCGCCGGCCGACCGACATCGTCGAGGAGCTTCGCCAGCGGATGGACGATCTGCAGCAGGGGATGGATCTGGCGATGGAGGACCAGGTTTCCGAATCCCGGCACAAACTCAGCGCCATCACCTTGCGCCTTGCCCAATGCACGCCGCGGCATCTCTTGGCGCGCAAGCTGCAACAGCTCGCGGCCGTCGAGATTCGCCTTCAGCAGCACCACCCGCGGCAGCTTTTGACGCTCAAGAGCCAGCAGGTTGATGCCATGCAGGCCCGTCTGAGCCTGGCTTTGCGCAGCGCATTGGGCCAGACGCGCTCGCGGCTGGACCTGCTGGAGCGCCATCTCCATGCCATCGGACCGAAGCAGGTGCTGGCACGCGGCTACACGATCACCACATTCAAGAAGGGCGGGGCGATCCTCCGCAGCAAGGCGCAGATCAAAGGCGGCGAGCGGTTGATCACGCATGTCGTGGACGGGGAAGTGGAATCGATCGCGGAGGATCCCGATCAGCCGACTCTGTTTTGAAGTAGACGCGGCTGTCCGATGCGAAGGCGGGGGAGGTGACTCGATCGGGAGAGGTCGCGTTGCAGGGCGTGGGGCGTGCTGAACTGCATCCAGATTCGCACACTCTTCACGGCAATGCGAGAGGATACCGCAGCCCGAAGCGCGCGAGGTACTTGCGCAGGCGATCGGCATCGTTGGCGATGGACTTCTGCAGGCGCGAGATGGCGAAGAGTTGCCGTCCGGCATCGGAGAGCGATCGCGATTCGAGGCAGGTGCGGATCACATAGGCGAGTTGCACGCGATCGAAGGGATCTATCGTGGCTGTCGTGCGCTCATCGAGGCATTGCCGGAGCAGCGCCTCGTCATCGCCATGGTCATCTGGCGTCTGCCAGAGCCGCTGAAGGACCGATATCTCGGCCTCGACGATTCCCACATCGATGCGTCCCCCGGCCGACAGCGTTGCCATCCGCGTGATCGAAGCGTTCAGGTCACGGAAATTGCCGTTCCACTTCGCTTCGGGCGAGACGGAGAAGCAGACGTACCTCTCCCTTGCTTCGCGGTTGAAGGTCACCCGCATGCCGGTTGCCTGGGCGAAGCGGTCAAGCTCGTACTGGATGTTTGGCTCGAGATCTTCCGGGCGCTGGCGGAGTGCCGGCAGAACGAACGTCCATAGGTTGACCCGCGCCAACAGGTCCTCGCGGAAGCGTCCCTCGGCCACCCGGGCGGCCAGGTTGCGATTGGTACCGGCGATGAGCTGGAAATCGCTCTTGGCCTCATGATCTGAGCCAACGGGCAGGAACCGCTTCTCCTCCATTGCCCGGAGCAGCATCGCCTGCTCATCCAGCCCCAACTCGCCGATCTCATCCAGCAGCAGCAGTCCGCCATCCGCAGCACGCAAGAGACCTGGGCGATCTTTCAGTGCGCCGGTGAAGGCACCTTTGACGTGACCAAACAAAGCCGACATGGCCGCATCGCCACGGAGGGTGGCGCAGTTGATCTCGACGAAGCTGCCAGCGAGTTGCCGCCGTGCCTTCTTCAGCTCATAGATGCGCTTCGCGAGTTGGCTCTTGCCGGCTCCGGTGGGGCCCATCAGGAGGATGGGCGAGCGCGAGTTGATCGCCACCTTCTCGATGTGGTCGATCAGGGCGTTGAAGCGTTTGTTACGCGTCTCGATGCCGGACTTCAGGAAGGAGGTGCTCTCACGCGCTTCCTGCGCGAATCGCGAGGCGAGGCGGTCGTACCTGGACAGGTCCAGGTCAATGATGGCGTACTGCCCCGGGTCGTCGGGCCTCTTGCCGGGCGGAGAGGTCTGCAGCAGCTTGGCCGGGAAGTAGTGTGACTCCGTCAGAAGGAACAGACAGATCTGGGCGACATGGGTGCCGGTCGTGATGTGGACGAGGTAATCCTCGTTCTCGGTGTCGAAGGGGTAGGTGCGGGCAAAGTCATGCAGGGCACCATACACCGCCTGGAAGTCCCAGGCATCGGACCATGCGATGGAGTGCGGCCGTACCGTCGTCTCCGGTGAGCAGCCTCGGACATCCTCCTCGATCAGCTTCGCCAGCGTGGTGAACTTTGGCTCATAGAGCAGTTCGAGACGGTGAACCAGCAGGTCCTCGTGCTGGCAAAGCGAGATGGTGGGACGCCACCGCTCCCAGCGCTGCGGCCCCCGGCCGTTATCCAGAACTGGTCCCAGAAGACCTATCACGACAGTTCGCTTCGACATAGATAGTAGTATAAGGAAGTATAGGAAAACATACAGAGGATAGTGATGTCCGTTTGGCTCATGCTCGCCCCGTAACGCTGTAAGTGCCTGTCAATCAACAACCAACAAGCAACACGCTGCCGATTCGCCGCGCTGGCACGCCAACTGCTTTACATGCCCACCAGAAGGAGAAACAGATCATGGCAAACAAGGGCCTCTTCAAATCGCTTGTTGGGAAGCTCATTCCACAGACGACGGCGGTAAACGAAGCCGGCGGCGTGGCGTACGTCCTGTCGCCGAAGCAGATGGTGGCGCAGTATGCATCGACCGGCTGCTTGAACGCGACGTTCTATGCATCCGCCGAGATGCAGCTTCAGACGGTCATTGACCTGTGTGGCAAGGTAGAGCCGGAGTTCATCGCGAAGACCGCGCTCTATGCCCGCACACGGGGCTACATGAAGGATCTGCCCGCGCTGCTGGTGGCGATCCTGGCAACCCGGAGCCCTGGGCTCATGGCCGAGGTATTCGACCGCGTGATGGACGATGGCCGGATGCTCCGCAACTTCGTCCAGATGATCCGATCGGGCGCCACCGGCCGAAAGAGCCTGGGTACGCTGCCGAAGCGCATGGTGCAG
>CAIQIQ010000057.1 GCA_903871935.1 uncultured Phycisphaerales bacterium | reverse complement strand
TTCATCGGCAATGCTGCCCACCGCTGGCTGCGCTTCGCCCAAAAATTGCTTTAGCTCCTTGGGGGCGGCCGGGTCGGCCATGATCTCGCGCACCGCGCAGCGCGTCAGCAGGATATGCTCCTTCGTGCTCCAGGCGAAGCAAGGAGCGGCCAGAACAAGCAGCAGCAGGATCGTTAGAGTACGCCATTTCATCGCAGTCATCATATGGAAGCGGCGTTCGCGAGTGAAGGCCGTCCAACGAGCCGAAAGCGTAAGCGACGGGTTTCCGCCCTTCATTCCCGCTCTCCGCTATCCGATCCCCTTGTCCCCTTGTCTCCCACCCCCGCCCTACGAGACACCGCGCGACCATCGCGCAACGGTTCCCGCACACCAACGTAAGCATCTGCCGAAAACGTGAGCATCTGCTGATCGGCTACGTCTTGGAGCTCGCCTCATCTGCAATCACCCTCAGGTCGCTCCAATGCTGCTCGACGAATCGAAGCGATTCGGGCAGGTCACGCATAGTCACTCTGATCACCAGTTCGTTTTCATCGGCCGCGCCGAGATCCATACTCTGCAGTACCGCGATGAATGCTGATTCCTGGCTGTCTGCCTGCCCATACCGGCTCTTGACCAGTTCTTTGAACTTGGCAGCGCAGACGGGGCACAACAACAGGTGATTTGCCTCATCCTCCTTGCCCGATGCACTAAGGAACTCCACCGCCTCAAAGTATGGCTCGTCATTGAGCTTCCTGAATGATGCATCGTCCGACCGTCTCCGGCAGAGTTGGCAGAATACTTCACCGGCATCACTATCCGCATACATTGCCCTCAAATACTCGCGTGCGCCGGGCGCATCCTTGCTGGTGCGCACGCTTAGATTCTGCCGTTCGTACTCCTTGTCTGGCTGATGTTCATGCTGCTCGTCCTTTAATCGTTGGCGGCGAGCGTGATCGCCGACACGTCGCGACGGGAATTCGGATCGTTGCCTTTGCTTGTATTCGGAGAGCACACGTTCCTGCTCGGCGGGAGGCAGTGCAGCAAATTCCCTGGCACGGTTGAGTGTCTCTACATCCCCAAACCCCATACTCGCAGCTTCCACCTCCTTGGTCTGGACAGCCTCGGCCTGCCGTTCACACTTCTCACCAAATCCGATGGCCTTTAGCCAACTGTATCCGCCATCAAATGCAAAACCATCCGGCAGAAGCTGTCTCGATGCATCACACGGACATACGAACTGTCCGTTGGTCTGGGGAATCCACTTCGAATCCCTCAGAACACAGACGAGCTGAGACCGTGCGTAGTTTGGCGACCTACTGGCGTTTTGCTGATACCGAGCGTACAGGAACGCAGGATGGAGCGAGTAGTAATCGTTCGGCACCCGGCACATTGTCCGCCATACAAGTTTGGCAAGCGCAACTGTTGGGGTTTGCAGTAACTGCCTAAGATGAGGGATCGTCCAGTCCTTATCGGTCGCGTTGCTGTTTCTCCTACCTGTGGCACTTATGAGGTGCAAATATTCAGGATTGTCCGAACAACTGGTCTCGATCACCTTAAGCTGCGTCTGGACGCCGACGGCGCGTGCGAACGCCGCAAGCCTCTCGATAGGTACGCCACAATCGGCAAGCAGCGGAGAAAGAGGAAGTTTACTCGCCACGCCATCCAGCGCGCCGTAATAGGACCTAAGCTCTGTGTCTTCGTATGGTTCGTCCAGATAGACGGATGTCGAGCTTCTTAAGCCCTCATCAGTCGCGAGGATACAGGCATCTTTGAACAAATCGGCTGTCTTCGGCTCTCGCTCCACTAATGCAACAAAGCGACTGAGGTGCCGGAAGTACATCCTCTCATCATACGCCCCCACGGTGCCTATGTAATCTCGCTTGAGAATCACCTGTACTTGTTCGGCTTCGCCAATCTCTCGGACACCGATTCGTTGCAGCAGTCTCTTGGCATCGTCCTGCTGGGTCGTGCTCTTCCCGGACGAGTAGACCGCTTTACAGACACGCGGAAGCACATCGTCATGTTCTGCATCTGAATCCGGGAAGTAGCACCTGCTTCCCGTCATGTATGAACCATCGCCAACCCGAACAATCCGCAGCTTCTTAAGCCTTTCAACTGTATTTGTCCGGCTCATTTCTGAGCCCTCAGAAG
The DNA here is from genome assembly GCA_903871935.1 of uncultured Phycisphaerales bacterium. GTDB lineage: Bacteria > Planctomycetota > Phycisphaerae > Tepidisphaerales > Tepidisphaeraceae > CAIQIQ01. Next base: position 24,571 of record CAIQIQ010000057.1, on the reverse strand, counting down.
TCGCCACAGCCAAGACGGCATACATGCTCTGATGCCACTCGACTGACTTCGATGAGAGCCATTGCATAAAACACGAATCAGGACCGTCAATCATCTTGAACGTTGAGCTGCCAAGACAGCGTTCGTCCGATGCTTTGCTGGCAAGAAGATCGACGAAGTTCTCAACATCCCAGCGACCGATCTGGAGGGATAATAGAAACCTATCTGCGTCGCTGTGACGTTGAGACGCAGCCACTGCCCAATCGAGAGACTTTCCGCTAATCAGAAAGTGCAAATCCTCCACCGACAGCAGATCCTTTAGCGATGCCCTTGCCTGTATCAAACCCTTGGCCGGAGCATGGTCCTTGCGGTAGGTTGGCGTCAACGGCTTTTCGTTCATCTCCTCGATTACCGCGTCGCGGATCGGTTGGTATCGGGGCGGAATATCGTCCTGCAGGTTCGGCAGGACACCGAGAAAGTCGGTATTGAGGAAACCGAACTCACGAATTCGGTGTAGCGCCTTCGCCGCCAGTTGTGCCAGTTGCCCGAACAGCGGCTGGTTTGCAGGCGTCTCCTTAATGCTTGCCCGGCTCAACTCCGGCACAAATGGAGCATGGAGGTGAAACCGCAGGCCCGACGTTTCCTTCTCAGCAGGAAAGAACACGGCCACACGCCCGGGAGCCGCCGGAACTATCCTGAGTTGCTTCGCCAGTGGCTGACCTGAATCGAAATCCGTAGCATCAGAAAGTGGTTCAAGCACAAACGCAATCGCGACCCGGTGTCTCTCAAGTCCCGTAACCGTCTCAGAGACCCTGAGAAAGTGAGACCTGGATGTCGTTTTGCCACCTACCTGCTTCAGGATCTCGATGTGGTTGTCGGAGTGCGGGATGCGCCGGATCTCACCTACCGCGTCTTGGCCGATCTTCCATCGGATCGACTCCAAACCGGTTAGAAAAAGAAGCGTCGTTTCGGCCAGACCATTCAGGCCACCCTCGATCTCTCTGAATGCCTCGTCAGGGCTCTTCTTCGGGTTATTGAACGGGAGGTCGAAGCGAGTCCTGCTCCTGATCCCATCCTCGCAAGCCACGATCTCTGGTAGTACCAGCCTACAGATGCGAAACGAGACATCGCCTGTGTGAATCACTGGGGTCAGTGTATAGACGAAGACGGATTTGAAACCGACTCCGAACTTCCCGATCTTATCCGGCGACTTGCTTTTCGCGCTGTTGTGGATGCCGGTTATGGCCCGGATGTCGGATTCGCTGAATGCCCTTCTGCCGTTGTGTTCAAAACTCGCGACGCCTTCGCTGAGTTCAAAACTCGCTTCTGTTGCTTCGGCATCTTCTGCATTCTGAAGCAGTTCATAGATGAAGTGAGCTCGGTCAGGATAGAAGTCCTCGAAGATATCTAGGTTGATATCGCCTTCATTGGCGTCGAGGCCCTCAAGGAACTTCCTGCGTTGATCCGCAAGCACACGGATGAATGATCTCATAGTGTGGCACCTTCGACTGTGATCTCGCCGAACAGAACCGCAGCGGAGTGGATATCCCCGCCGCTGGCCGCCTGGTGTAGTTCCGCCTTGCGCCGGTTGAAGTCCACATTTGCCCGCGCCAACTCACTCTCCTTCATCAAGTGGATTCTCTCGTTTGTGGCACGTGCAATCTGGTCCTCTATCGCTTTGCAGCGTGCTCGGTGGCTTACCGTCAGGCTCTGCACACGATGCTCCACCAGTTGGCGATTCTCGGCGATGTGGTTCGCCTGAGCTGCTGTCCACATGCGGTGGTGCTGGACCTCCAGGGCATCGAACTCGGCTTGGTTGGGCAGTGAACGTCCATCGGCATCTGTGGCCGTTTGCAGGAGTGCAATCAACGCCTTCTCCACGGAGGCATCCGATGCCACGGGCACCAGCGCTTCATCCAGCTTCACTCCATGCTTCTTCCATCGGTAAAGGGAGAAACTGTATGTGCCAGGGGTCACGTCCTGACTTCGCACGGAGAGCGACACATAGGCCGGCTCATCGAGTTGCAGACAGCGGGCCGCCTGACGCACCAGCGGATGCATGACCGACAAATGCACTGCCTTGGGATTCTCGGCCGCTGTGTCCTGATCGAACGTAACTGGCAATGTGGGCTGCCCCCCCTTAAGCCACTTCTCCCATTCCCGGCTGATGGGCTCTATGGACCGGGGCAACCCCCTGTAATCCTCAATCAGTCTCGCTCTCGCCTCTTGGCTAAGCCGCAGCGTTTTCAGCGGTTTTTCCCCGAGCAGATACTCACCCTCACCGCCCAAGCGGGACATCAGGTACGATGACACACAGCATTGGAGCGCTGATGGCGAAAGCCAACGATTCTCGGCAGCCTCAATCTCCTGTTGCCAAGACTGGTTCGGAACGCTCAGGCCAAACAGCTCTGCCTGTCGAGATTCCAACTCCTGATCCTCCCGAACGCGTCGGATTCCGTTATCCGCAAGCTGCTTCAACCGGCGTTCCCGTTCCTCTGGCACCAACGTGAAACTCTCGGCAATGTCGTGCAGTTCCTGCGTGATCTCGCCCAGTATCTCCTCATTCCCGCCGATGGCATGTTGGAACACACCGATGCGCCAGAGACACCGATCGTATATCTCGGCATCCACGGTCCCCGGCGTGATCAGGTTCACGATGGCAATGGCCTCGCTCTTCTGTCCATAGCGGTCAATGCGCCCGATACGCTGCTCAACGCGCATCGGATTCCAGGGCAGATCATAGTTGACGAGACAATCACAGAACTGGAAGTCGAGACCCTCACAGCCCACCTCTGATGAGAGCAGCACATCGACTGCATCCGCTGCTTCCTTGGGCAATGCGAACCGGCGGCGCAACTCCGCCCTCTCCTCATCCGGCACGCCTCCATGGATCAGACCATATCGCAATCCGGTCCTTTCGGTATGTCGGACGAGGTACGCCAAGGTATGCCGGAACGTACTGAACACGAGCGCCTTGTTGTTCGCCAGCTTGCCCTTGTCACTGAGGATGCGGACAAACGCCTCCACCTTTGGGTCGTCCTCATTCAGGTTGCGGGCCTGATGCAACAGCGATTCGATATCCGGGCGCACCTGCGCGACAAAGCTCAGGTCGGTGTCCTCATCACCGTCGCCAGCCTCCATCAGTTCCAGCCGATCCAGTTTCCCCGCAAGCATGTCCTCCAGCAACGGTGCCAGCCCGTACAGGCAACTTGCCGCCTGTCGCCGAATCGTCGTCATCATGAACTTCACGTTCTGCTGGCCATGGCAGAACGCCAGAATCCGTGCCACCACGTCCAGCAGACCGTCATGCAGCGCCCTCTGTGCCTGCGTGAAGTCGATTGTGACTGTTTCGGGCTTGCGCATCGTGAACTCACCGATATCGCGGCGGCGAGTGCGGCTGATGAGCGGACTGAACGTATACAGCCCCTCAATCTCCCGAATCAGGCCGACTCTCTCGGCATCGGGAATCGCGTCTGCCCGGAGGTGATCGTAGATGCCCTGGAACGCCGGAGACTCGCGCAAGAACAGCCGGCCCCATTCGGTACTCGCGACTTCATCCAAGCAGGACCGGGCTTCATGTTGCCAACCATCCTTAGCGCTGCGGCAATGGCGCACTGCAACGTTAATGCCTCCATTCGGCGCGGCCATTTGCTGGAAACTCGCATGATCAATGATCAAATCGGGCCGCAGGACGTTGAGCAGCGTGTAGAGGTCCTCGCTGCCTAGCTGAACCGGCGTGGCGGTTAGCAGCAGCACCGCCTGTGCATTGTCACAGAAGTAGCGGATGCCTTGGTGCAGGTACGTCTCAGAGTTCCGGATGTGGTGCGCCTCGTCCACGATAACCAGATCGAATCGCGGCGGCGGGTCCAAGGCGAGTAGCCCCTTGTCTCTGCGCCTGTTGCCGTTACCACCGTATACAAGATCAGAGTCGAACAGTGAGAACGGCACGATGGCCTTTGAGTACTGCTCGGGCCATTCGCCTTCGAGGTGCGTCTCCCGTAGGCAATGCCGAAGCATGCGCCCGTCGAGCGCGGTGAAGTGCTCATCGAATCGCCGCATTTCAAGATCCCACTTGCGTTCAGCCACAAGCGCTTTCGGGCAGATCACAAGAACGGAGGACAACTCCATCCGCGCTCGCAGTTCCTTGATGATCAGCCCCGCCTCAATCGTCTTGCCCACCCCAACCTCATCGGCGATGAGCAGCCTTGGCCGGTCAGACCGGATAAGCTTGAGGACCGGCCGGTACTGGTACGGGACGAACTGTACCCGGCCAGACCGTAACGAGAAAAGACTCGCCGTCGAGGGTGAGAGAATGTGCAGGCTGGTGAGATATGCCTGCAGATCGGCCACGGAGAGCAGACGCCGGCTGTCACTTGTCGAGGCCGCCATCTGTAGCTGGCTCTCATAGTACGTGACCGGAGCACTGCCCTGAAACACCCGGTACCTGCATTCACCGCCACCTGGAAGCACGGCAATCACTGGCGCAATCACCGCTGGGTTCGACCGGAGGGCAACGATATCGCCTACGCGGAACCGCGATGCCGGCTCCGGCATCAAAGTGACTTCCGGGGAACCATGGCTGCCCGATGGTTGATTTACGTTGTCCACACCATCCACCCTCACCTGAGCCATTGGACCCGACTGCGCCTTGCCGGCCATTGCCGTGACGGACGCCGCCTTGCTGGCCTCGACCACCGCCACCGAGGCAGGATTTGCCTGGATCATTGTCAGCAGCCGGCCGAGAGTGTCTGCGTCTCGGTAAGTCTCACTGGCTGGCACAGATTCGGCGGAGAGATGCGCCCACTTGTTCCGAACCGTCTGCAATTCCTTCACCCACCCTCGTCCTTCCCATGGCAGGCCGAGTAGATCGCGTAACTCGTGCCAGTTCTGGTCAAAGACACGCAACAACGCGGCCAGATCAAGGCACTGTAGCGAATCGTATCCCCGCTCCTGGATGATCCGCTGTTGCTGGAAGCTCAGGCGATCCACGACAAGGCGCTGCCACCAATCATCCGAAAGCTTTGGAAGCCCATCGCCGAGGAATCTGGTCAGTTCCACCGTCCCAACTCGAATCAAGTCGTGCATCTATACCCTCTTCAGATATACAACCCCATTTCTCGCCGAGCGTGGGCTGATAATCCGACCAATCCACGATCACGGGGTGACCCGTAACCCGCCCACGGTAAGGAAGCAAACTCCCATGCCGCACCATGTTATACCCGTCACCCGCTAGGCAAAAGCCATCCCGACAGCAATTCCGTGCACCCCACCCCTGCATCCGCATCAATCCGCAGACGAGGCCCGCGCCTGCTGGTCGCTTCGCTCCCCGGCTTCCTCTGCGGCCCTGTTCTGGGGCCGCCCCGCTTCCACGGCGCCATACGCCGAGCGCTTGCTGACGATATAGCGGTACATTCAGAAGCACCTACGCGCCCGCGCGGCGGTCGCATCCTGGTTTGAGTCGCCTTCGGCGGCGGGCTTTGGAGCCGCCGTTCGGCGGCGGAGAGTGGGGGAAATCACACCAAAAATTCTCAAAAGATTTTTGGATTTCGTTAATCCTTTGTCATTCCTCAACTTCCGTTTTTGGACACCTCCAAATCACCCCTTATATATAGAGGGACGTGTTTTTCACCCCTCTCCCTGGCCGACCCGGCCACGCTATTTGACAACCGAATACCCGCCTGGCAGCTTGGATATGCACTGGCACCACGTTTGCTCGGCCGCTTCCCGGGCCAATGTCCCAGAATGTCCCAAAGTGTCCCACTTTATTTCCGCAAGATTCCCTCCTCTTCCTTTGGGAGAGGAGTCGGAGGTGAGGGTGCCGTACTCGGCATACCGCCCTCGACCTTCACAGAAACCATCTCGAGCCCGCACTCTTCGTTTCCGCAACCGTGCAACCAAATGCAACCAAATGCAACATAAATGCAACCATTTGCAACATCCCTGCAACACCTAACAGACGGTCGGAAACGTCCCAACTCCCATCAGCACCAGCACTTATGACAACCCCCTCACCACCCAATGCAACACTTGGAGAATCATTCGCCCCGCCACGCTCTCTCTCACTGTTCCAACCCCAGTTGTCTGCAGGACTTGCGCCTATCTGGCCCGCAAACCCCTCCCTGCTACATGTTGCACGTAACCTCGCGCATGCCTCCGTGCCTCGCTGTCCTCAATCCAGAATCCCGAATGCATGGATTTCGTCCCCATGTCCCCACGTCTCCTTGTCTCCCGCTCTCCGCGTCCCCGCGTCCCCTGTCTCCCCTTTCGCAATCCGCTATCCGCTATCCGCTATTCCCCCGTCATGGTAAAACTCTCTGGCAGATAAGGTAAGGAGCAAACCCTATGGCCAACGGCCTTCCATCCTGGGCTCAGGAGATGCGCGACCTGTTCCGCAGCGGGTCCACGGCACAATTTCTTCTGCACGGCAACATCTTCGACATCATCCCCAACCTCGGCAAATCCCTCTCCGTCGAGCAGTTCCTCGATGATGTCATGTTCGAGAAGTACGATGTGGTGCTCCACTACGATCGCGGCCGCGGCATCCGCGCTACCAAAGGCACGCGCGATTATGCCGACTGGATCGATGATGTCGGCGGCAAGGATGCCAAGCTCCTGGCTACCGAGCGCGACCCCGCCCGCGCCCTGGAGATCATTGACCAATACATCCTCCGTTGCCTCAACCTTCAGCAGCTCGCCGGCACCAACGGCCCCAAGCGCATCGGCATCGTCATCAGTTTCGCCGAATTCGTCGTCCCACGCGGCGAAGCCCTGCAGCTCGGCGGCGGCTACTCCCAAAACGTCGTCAAGGTTCTAGCCTGGGCCAATGATCCCGCCATCCAGCAGGCCAACATTGCCACCATCCTCATCGCCGAACAACTGCACGACATCAATGAGCTGATCACCGAAAACCCGCACGCCGCCAAGCTCAAGATCCCGCTCCCCAGCGAAGCCGAGATGCTCGACTACATGCAGTCGCTGAAGGTCACCGCCTTCCCCGAGCTTCAGGAGAAGTGCGAAGTTCCCTTGGATCTGCTCGCCCGCCGGCTGACCGGCCTTTCGCGCGTCGGCGCCCGCACGCTGATTTCCATGTCCCTCAAGAATGGCCGGACGCTTACGTCCAAATACCTCTCCGACATGAAGAAGCAGATCATCGAGCGTGAATGCCAGGATCTGCTCGAGTTCGTCGAATCCCCATTCACCCTCGACAACGTCAGCGGCATGGACCCGGTCAAATCCTGGCTTCGCGAAGATGCAGCACTACTTAAGAAGGGCTCGCTTATCGCCCTGCCCATGGGCTACCTCATCGCCGGCCGGATCGGCACCGGCAAGACCTTCCTCGTCAACTGCTGGGCGGGCGAACTGGGCATCCCTTGCGTGATTCTCAAGAACTTCCGCGACAAGTGGGTCGGCGCCACCGAATCCAACCTCGACAAGATCTTCTCGGTCCTGCGCGCCTTGGGCCAGGTCGTCGTCTTCGTCGATGAGGCCGACCAGATGACTGGAAAACGCGAAGGCGGCGACAACGACGGCGGCCTGTCCGGCCGCGTCTATGCTGCGCTGGCCAAGGAGATGAGCGATACCCGCAACCGCGGCAGGATCATCTGGGTTTTCGCCACCAGTCGACCCGACCTCGTCGAAGTGGATCTCAAGCGTCAAGGCCGCCTCGACGTACACATCCCTCTGTTTCCCCCGCAGACCCAGGATGAGTACAAGGCCCTCTTCAAGTCCGTCGCCGGCAAGCTGAAGTTTCCCCTCGCCGACGCCGACCTGCCCGAGATTCCTCCCGGCGTTGAACTCGGCGGCAACGAGATCGAAGGCATCCTCGTCCGTGCCCTCCGCCAGCACGAACTGGGCGACCAGAAGACGCCCATGAAGGACCTTCTCTCTAAGGTCGTCGCCGACGTCCGCCCCAGCCCCCACGCCCGCAAGCTGCAGTACATGGATTACGTCGCCGTGAAGGAGTGCACCGACACTCGTTTTCTCCCCGAGAAATACCTCGCTATCCTCCCCGACGAAATCGACCGTGAAATCGCAAGACTGCAGCCATACGTCTGATAGGGGCAAGCCCGCCTCTCGCAAGCGTCCGGCGGATTTTCCTTCCTCTCTGCATGGCAAACCGCTGCTATTGTTAGGCTGGCTGGGCAATGTCGCCCGCCAGAAGGAGAACCTCATGCGCTTCATACTCATCGCCTCGCTTGTGACGACCGTCCTTGTCACCATCGGCTGTTCCACTCCCAAAGGCACACTGCCCTCTGAAAAGGCCGCGTCCATCCAACTGATGCACGATGAATCCATGCCCATGTTCATCGAGCGTCACCCGGAGATTCGTGAACTGGTCGCCAAGAGCTATGGCTACGCCCTGCTCAGCCGCGACAACCTCACGATCTGGTTCGCCGGCTTCGGCGGCGGCTACGGCGTCGCTGTCGAAAACAGCACCGGCAAACGGACCTACCTCAAGGACGCCCACATCAACCTCGACCTCGGGTTCGATTTCCGCGACTACCGCAGCCTATTGATCTTCAACAACGCCCTCGCCTTCAAGAACTACCTCACCGGCTCCTGGGATTGCGGCGTCAATGCTGAGGTCGCCCTCACCTCCCGCGACCGTTGGTTCGAAGACTCGGCCGAGAACACCTTCCTTAACGGCGTCACTTACTACGAGTTCACCGACTCCGGCGGCGCTCTCCGCCTTGGCCTGCCCCTCTATAACGTGACGCCCTGGACGGAACTCAACGCCCTCCCCGCGCCTGCGGCCAAGTAGGCGTCTATTATAAAGGGGTCGGGAGTCTCCTAAAAAGACTCCCGACCCCTTTGTTGTTGTTCAGTGACCATCTGCATCCCCGGGAGACTCGCCCGGAGTCTTCTTTTCGTTATGCGGTGATCTGCAGCATTCGGTCCACGGAAATGCTGGCCATATCCGCATCATCAACCACGGTGAACGTGAGTGTGCGGGTTGGAGCGCTGGAGGTGGCGGCACTGACCTTGAATGTGACGGCTTTTAGCGCTGCCATGTACTGGGCGACCGTCGCCGACCCACTGAGCGTGAGCGTGTTCGTCGCGGCGTCAAAACTGCCGCTGATACCTTTGACCGTGCGGTAAGCGATCTGGTCTTCACCGGCCAGCAGCGATCCGGAGAACCTGATCGACGCCGACTTCAGCAGCTTGCTGTCCATGTCGGCGAGTTTCATGCCTGTGAAGATGGACACCGCCGGCTTGCCGAGGGTGTATGTCAGCGGCGTGGCAAAGCCGCTAAGTACGGGGGCATCGTTGACAGCGTTGACCAGGAGACTGGCGGTATCCAGGGCCTTGCTGAACGGTGTCATGCCCGCCGAAGCATTCACGGACGCCCGGCCGCCGTTGGTGCCGCTGCTCTGATCCCACGCGCGGAAGGAGATGGCCTTGGCCAGTGTGCCATTGAAGTTGGCACTGGGCACAAAGCGCAACTTCGCATCGGGAGCCAGCAGCAGTGCTGATGCAGCATTGACCTTGCCGGTATCAGTCCAGGTGCTGCCATCGGTTGAGTACTGCCACTTGCCATGCTTGGTATCAGCGCCGACAAGGGCGATGCCCTGATGGTCACCCGAGTTGGGATCGTAAATGTAGGTACTGCCGCCACTGCTGAGCAGATCGCTGACCAACGTGCCGCCATTGTTGGTGGCGTCTTCGTCAATCGGAGTGAAAGATGGCGAGCCCGTGGGATCCAGCGTCGGCGCGATGTTGACGGCCGGGTCGGTCCAGCCGACCTCCATGTAGGCCGATCGAACCTGGCCGGGACTGCCGAACGTAGTCGAGGAGCTGTTGAATTCCACGTCCAAGCCGATATGCACCAGGCGGCCATAGGGAGCCTTGACTACCTGTCCGATAGTGCGCTCGGACGTCTCGCCGTTTGGAGTGGTTGTATTCATAAGCAGCTTATTGCCGGACAGGGCGAACACGTCGGCGTGGGCGGGGTCGCCGGGGTCGCCCGCCCTGTAGGTGCCTGGTCCTGTTGCAGCGATCTCCACGGTGCTGTCGAGTCCGGAATCAGCGCTGGAATCGGCGCCCCCGAAACTATGCACTTCAGCGGATATACCGCCCACGGAGTGCGTAACATAGGTGCCCGCCCAAGGTACCTGCGTGACTGGTATGGTCTTCCTGGTAGCGATGCCGCCAACGCCGTTGATCCACTCGATGGAGTTCTGGCCCGACGAGTCATATCCCACCGTACCCACTGCAACCAGGATAACGCCGGGGTCTATCATCTGAAGATGCACATACTCGTCGCGCCAACTGCCACCTTTCGGATCGGCGCCATTGACATAGGTGCTCACTACGGTGTCATCGCCAGTAAGGTCCGCGGTGAAGACGCCGCCCGCTACATCGAGCCGGTAATGGCCGGGAGAGACATCAGTGATTGTGGCGCTCTTGTTGATGGGTGCGATAGTGGCACGGCCTGACTCTGCGTTGATCTCTTGCAGTTGCAGTTTCCAGGTGCCTGCCCACACACTCAGCAGCATGCGACCCTCAAGACACTCAATCCTCTGCAGACCCGATTGCTTCGTTTGCCGGCGCAAATCTTCTCCTCATTGATGAACTGAGAATCAGACACAACCATACCGCGCTTCGACGACGCTACAAGCCCGCACTCGACCAAAATGATGCTGGTGCAGTCGGAATTACGTCAGCGGCGCTCAATGCGGAAGCGGTGATCTGCGTCACCAACGACAGCGCCGGAGTGCATGAACTGTCTTGCCGCTGGATCATCCCGGAGAAATGCATCCCAGAAGGCGAGCGTGACTGTTTGAGTATCGCGAACGATTCGCTCGCCCATGAGCCGATCTGTTTCGCCCTTGCGCTGCAGTGGCAGATTCGAGTCTTTCTGCTCGATGTGCTGGCCGAAGTAGGAGTTGTGGTTGGCGCCGGCGACGAACAGCAGATATTTGCCGCCCGGAGGAGAAAGCAGATACGGCTCCTCGCGCCATGTGGGTGGTTCGGCATTAACTCCTACATCGTATTCGCCGGTTACCACCATCGTCGGCAACGTCAGCTTGTCCCAGGAACCATCGCGCAGGCCCTGCTGGCCGCGCCCCTGGGGCGAGATCAGCAGGGCGGCCGCAATGTGCACCTGAGGATCGGTGAAACTCTGATTAGGTCCGATGCCGGGGATATCCACCACTGTGCCGCAGGCCAGCATGGCGGCAAACGCGCCCAGGGAATGGCCGCCGACGCCGATATGCTTAAGATCCAGCCGGCCGCGCAAAGCCGGTATGGCCTTTTCGATCAGATCGGGGTTGCGGAGCAGAAACATCAGATCGCGAGCCCGCTCGGACCAGATGGGTTTCCAGGTGCCTTGCGTTGTAGGCTTGCCCCAGACGCCATAATCCTGTGGGCCGGACCATGGATCATTGGAATCATCGCGCGTTGTGAAAACCAGCGAGTCGGCATGGTTGGGCAGGATGCAGATGTAGCCGTGGCTGGCCCAGAAATCGGCCAAGGGGAAATACACTTTGGCGGAACTGTACGCGCCGTGGGAGAAGATGATGACCGGATGCTGCTGATCATCACGCGGCATGCAAATGGTAATCGCCAGTGTGCTGTTGCGCTGCGTGTCGCGCAGCTCGGTCCAGGCGATGGTCTCGACGGGACGGGTCGTCTGAGCCGGCGCGACGGCAACCAGCAGCAGCAGAAATGCAGCGAATATGCCGGCTGGCGGCTTAATGGGCCACCTCTGCGGGGAGTAGTTTTGAATGGAAGCCGGGCCAGGCGTTGGCATGCAGGAGGGCCGAGGGATTACCTTTGGGAACGATTTTCCCTTCGCGCACGGATGGATGTTTGATCGACTGCAGGTGCTCGAGCAGTTTCACGCGGAAATCGGCCAGTACAGCTTTGTGGCCACCAGCGCGAACCAGGTCGTGCTGTTCATACGGGTCGCGCTCGATGTCGAAGAGCAGTTCGGAGCCACCGAGATTCTCGTAGAGGTACTTGTGCGTGCCTTTGCGTACAAAGTGGAATGACTCACCGCTGCCAAATAGCCACTCCCGTGCCTTGCCACCTGCGGCGGTGGTCAGCATATCCAGGCCGTCCAAAGCCAGATTGTCTGGAGCCTTTACTCCGGCAAACGCGAGGCACGTCGGCAGGACATCGGCAAGGCAGACCAGATCATCGCAGACGCTGCCTCGTCGCTTTTCCGTGAATACCCAGTCTGCCTGTGGCGGGCGGATGAGCATCGGTACGTGTGCCGAACCTTCCAGTCCAATCGATTTTGCACCCAGGTGATGATCACCCAGCATGTCACCGTGATCGCTGGTAAAGAGGATCAGAGTGTTCTTGAGCAGGTCCATCTCACGCATTCGCGCAAAGAGCAGGCCGAGGTTGTAGTCAATCTGCGTGATGCACGCATAGTACGCACGACGGATCAGTTGGATTTGCTGAGGGGTATAGCGCCACACCATATTTAACCTGAGCGAAGGATCGCGCCAGCCGGCCGCTATGGCATCCACCTCGGCGGACCAGTTGCCGGTAACCGGGTCGGGCACCTGGGCATCACGGTAGAGTTCCCAGTAGTTCCGGCAAGGATCCAGCGGAGGATGCGGCTTGGAGAAACTGGTCCAGAGGAAGAACGGCCGGGTGGAATCGCGTGCCTCCAGGAAATCGATCGAGCGATCGACTGTCCAGTGGGTGAGGCTGTTGGATTCTTCAACGGTGCTGATGCCCGGAGCCATCTCGTTTTGCCCCAGGCCATGATCCATTGGCACACCCTTTTCCGGGTGCTTCGCCATGTGGCGGTAGTAATCGTCGAGGATCTCCATCTGCTCAAAGCCGTAGTGACAACGCTGCGGTTCAAAGTGCATCTTGCCTTGTGCCCGGGTCTGATAGCCTGATGCCGTAAGCAAACCGGGCAGGCTATGACGCGAATCGATTGGGCGCACGGAAGTGGTGTTGGTCGTAAACCCCATTGAATGCCCATGCCGGCCGGTCATGATCGTGGCACGCGCTGGCATGCAGATCGGGCAATCACTGTAGGCATTGGAGAAACGAATGCCGGTATCAGCCAGCCAGTTGAGGTGCGGCGTGAGGATGTAGGGATTGCCGGCCGCCTGAATGGTGTCGAAGCGCTGCTGGTCGGTGGTGATCAGCAGAATGTTGGGCCGGTCGCTCATGGAATGTCTCCTGTGCGTTATGTGTCAGGGCTCGTATATGTTCCTCTCATCAGGACCAATGTCCAGCCCCCGCGTTACTGACGGTGGCGCCGACCAAGTGCTGCGACAGAGTAGCGGACGATGCGGGCGGGTTGACGAAACGGCCCGCCGGGTTTCGTTACCCGACGGGCCGTTTGCTTATCACTTCCCTGGTTCATCAACCAGGGTTAAGGGATTACTACTGCTTGAACGAGACCATCGCTCCGACGAACGGAGCCGTATCGTAGTCCACATCATCGCCAATCTTGTTGCCGTTCTTGTCATCGATCCTCAGGTTGCCGTTCGCAATCGCTCCAATGATGCCCGAGACGGTTACCTGCTCGTTGGCCTTCCAGTTCACGCGCGCATAGACGGGCACTCCCGTGACCTGCCCGACGCCGCTTTCGGCGATTGGGTTGTTGTCACTGAGGCGGAAGCGGCTCTTCTCGACCTGTGCTCCAACAACCGCTTCCCAGTCCTTGGCGAACATCCAGACGCCCTCAAGGCCCAAGAAGCCCATGGTAACACCAGGGATCGGGTTGCTGTTGCGCAGGGCAAACTCATCGCTGATCTTCCAGTCCAACAGGATGATCGGTAGAACAGCAAAACCGTCCTCGATGGGCTGTATACCGGCGATGCCCAAGCCGACCATCAGGTCCGGATTTACCCTGTACTTCGCACCCACCGAACCGCCCCAGATCAGGGCATGACCCCAGTCAGCCCCGTCTTCGGCGGCGTAGCCCGCATTGGGACCGCCAAATAACGTCCATGTATCATCAATCTTGTACTCAAACAGCATGTTGTAGGTGAGGGTATGGACGTTACCCCATGGATCGACGTCACCGAGGGTGTCCGAGAAGTTGTACGAGTCGTACGTGTAGTTGACCTTGTTCTTCATCGCCAGCGCGTCGGTGAAGCGGTAATCAAGTCCAAATGCGGCGCCCACCCGGGCTCGGCTAAACTTGCCCCCATCTTCTTGGATATCGGTTTCGAACATGTTCGAGCCGCCCGCGGCAGCACTCAAGGTAAGTGGGTCTCCGCCGGCCGGAGCGGCCGCCGGTGCCGCCACTTGTGCTTCACCCGCCGCCAGGGCAGAAATCGCCCCCAGGAACAAAGGAGCCACCGCTGACGCTAAAATACGCATGTTTCGCATAATCTTGCCTCTCTTTCTTGGTGTGCATCCTAACACAAGAGCTCGCTATAAATCAAGAAATCCGTTGCGCCGTGACGGCGGGCAACGTGTTCTGGTGACGCCCACGAGAATCCGACCGGTGCTGGAGCTACCAGGGAGTAGCCGGGAAATGACCAACCTGATCATCCTGCTTCTGGTTTGGTGTACGGAGATTGTGCTGTTCTATGCTTCCACTCTGACGCAAGCACCCACGTGAGATGCGTTGGCTACTTGGCAAGCGCTCCGCCCTCGGGCATATCGCGAAGGAATCGCGTCGGAACATGCTGGCGGAAGAGTTTCGGATTGTCGCGCTGGGGGTTGTAGGTGCTGATGTAATAGGTCTGCCAGAGTGAGACCAGTTCATCGCTGGTGGTCGGCCGCTGGCGTACACCGGGGCCGAAGCGCAGTTTCTGCCTGTCCCAGTGGGCTGAATCGTCTGGTGTAAGGATCGACCAGCGCTGGTTGCCAAAGCGGCGGACAAAGTTGCCCGCCACCAGTGGCACCACGTAATGGTCCGGCCGGTACCATGCCAGGTACAGTTCGCCCTCCTCATCGCCAATCTTCTCGAACCGCACAAACCCGGACATCCGATGGGCATCCCAGTTCACCTGACGCTGCAGGATCACCGCCTGCCGGACATCATCATCGACCTCGATCTGCAGGAGGTTCCGCTCTCCATGTGTCAGCCGCCAGAGCAGGCGATAGAGCAGGCTGAATCGCTGTTGGTCGCGGTGGTGGAAGACGTCGAAGGATAGGTCCTGAAACTCCTTAGGAACGCGGATCTGTCGATTATTGATTGAGGATTGAGCAGCGGACGGCGGAAGGAGCAGGAGCTGCTCATCGCCCGCTTCCTGCCAGATGACCTGTTCGGGAGCAACGGCCGCGGCGAGCAGGCGACGGGCCTGGTCGCGCCAGGTGTCGTAGTCGCGTTCGACGATGATCCTCTGCATCAGACCTCACCCGTAACGGCGGAGGTGAAGCTCTCGAAGAGTTCCAACTGATGGTACGGACGCACGATTTGTTGCCGCAGGTCGCCGCGGTCGAGAAGGTGGACATCGGGATTGTGATCGGCCGTGATTACGAAGGGCTTCACCTTCTTGAGCGAGATCCGCAGCTTGGCGAGGTCGGCCAGGGTGATCTTGTGGAAGCGGCGGATCTTGATGATCCGATCAACCGAGCGCACCCCGATGCCGGGAATGCGCAACAGTTGTTCGCGGCCGACCTTGTTCACATCGAGGGGGAAGTAACTCCGGCTGCGCAAGGCCCATGCCATCTTCGGGTCCACTTCCAGATCCAGATTGGGCTCTTCCAGGGTGGTCAGTTCCTTGGCGTCGAAATGGTAGAAACGCATGAGCCAGTCGGCCTGGTAGAGCCGATGCTCGCGCACCAGTGGCGGAGACTTGGTGGGCAGGATTAGATTGGAATGTGGGACAGGGGTGTAGGCGGAGTAGTACACGCGTTTGAGCGAGTACTTGTGGTAGAGGTTTGATGCGGTCAGAAGAATGGATTGGTCCGCGGTGGGGGTCGCGCCGATGACCATCTGCGTGGATTGGCCGGCCGGTGCAAACCGTGGAAGCTTGGCCGCCCTGCCGGTCCGCCTCGCCTCCTTGCTTTCCGCGACTTTGGCCGCGATTCCCTGCATTGCGCCCTCGATCACGCTGACGCTCTTATCCGGGGCCAGCAGAGACAGGTCATGCTGGTTGGGCAACTCGATATTGGCCGACAGACGATCGGCAAGCAGACCGGCGGCGTCGAGTAGTTCCTGCGATGCCCCAGGTACGGCCTTCAGGTGAATGTACCCGCCGAAATCCTGTTGCCGCAGCAGGCTGGCGACCCTTACAAGCTCCTCCATTGTGTAATCGGGAGAACGAAAGACCCCGGAGGAAAGGAACAGCCCCTCAATGTAGTTGCGGCGGTAGAACTCCATGGTGAGGAAGCAAACCTCATCGGCGGTGAATCGCACCCGCGGCACATCGCTGGATCGGCGGTTCACGCAGTACTGGCAGTCATAGATGCAGCAGTTGGTCAGCAGGATCTTCAGCAGTGTTATGCAGCGGCCATCGGGGGTGTAGGAGTGACAGATCCCGCATATGGTCGTGGCGCCGACGCCATTGCGGCCCGCCGCCCGCTCTGAGCCGGAACTGGCGCAGGAGACGTCATACTTGGCGGCGTCAGCGAGGATATGGAGCTTGCGATCGAGGTCTGGTGTCATCCGAAGATCATCCTAACTCAGAGGGTTAGGATGATGCAAGGGTTGCCAGAGTTGGAATCATCGGCTCGCGTGCAGCAGCTATTTCGCGGAAAGACGCTGCAACACCTTGGCGAGCGCGTGGATGCCCTCAGAGCCTTCGCCATGGGCCTGGGCGCTTCGCCACAGTTGGGTCACAAGCGCGGCTCCGGGCAGGGCTACGCCGGCTTGCTCGGCGGCCTGGGCGACGAGGCGCATGTCCTTCTGTTGCGTGTCGACCATGAACCCCGGCGCCCAGTTTCCGGCGATGATCTTGGGTGCCAGGTTCTGCAAGGCCCAACTGGCGGCCGCCCCGCCACCCAGCGCCTTGATGAGGATCTCCGGGTCGATGCCCATGCCGTGCGCCAAGCTCATTGCTTCGCACACGCCCAGCAGGTTCATCGCGCCCATGATCTGATTGCACAGTTTCACGCCCTGCCCCGCGCCCCACCCGCCGCAATGGGTTATCGTCTTGCCCATGGCCGCCAGCACCGGCCTGACCTCGGCGACATCCGCCTCCGGCCCGCCGACCAGGATGCTCAGCGTGCCATTGATTGCGCCGACGGTGCCGCCGGTCACCGGCGCCTCAACAAACCGCAGGCCGCGGTCTCGCAGTCGCTCGCCCAAGCTGATTGCCATGGCGGGGGCAATGGTGCTCATGTCCACGAAGATCGCGCCCGATGTGGCGGCCGTCACCGCGCCCTGATCCCCCAGCAGCACTTGCTCGACATCCGGTCCGTCCGTAACGCACGAGACAATCACCGCAGCGCCTCGGGCGGCCTGAGCCGCTGTTGCATGCGCCACCCCGCCGGCCGCAACGACCGGGGCGGTCTTAGCGATGGTGCGGTTGTAGCAGGAGACGGCGTAGCCAGCCTTCAGCAGGTTGCACGCCATTGGTGCGCCCATCAGGCCGGTACCCAGAAACGCGATTCGTGGTAGTGAATTCATCGGATGACCTTTCTACAGAGGCTGTGTTGCCGGAACATCGGCGCCGGCGATGCAGAGTACCCGAACACGGATGTGGGCAGAAGAGTTAAGGGGCCAGGTGTGGATAAGTGACAGGTGCGCAGGTTCTCGGGAGGAAGGGGTGGGGTGCGACAAGTGATGTGGAAATAACGGGTTATGGGCGAAACAGGGGAGGAGGTGCGCAGGTTCGGGGTGATTGTGGATAAGTCCCGGGAATAGCGGATTGCGGATTGCGGATTGCGGAAACGGAGCCAAAGGCACGGAGGGCGGAGGGAAGGTGCTCAAGATCGCGTGCACAATCCACGCGTTATGTTAGATAACTCACTGATGCGACAAAGATGCTCAAGATCGTTGCGCATGTTGGGAAGCTACTCCTACCTGTCTGGCCGGAGTCTTGGATATTCACTTGCCAAATAGCCGGAGGGCGCGAAGGCCCTCCATATATACGGCTGTTTTGGAGGGAGCCAAAAACGGAAGATTAGGAATGACAGGCACTTGCGCGCGGCGAAAAATCTTTCACGATTTTGGGCGGGATGGGAAACATGGGTAAGGCGCTAAGCTATGCCAGAATGGCGGACCCAAGCTATCCGGTTCCTGACACGTGTTCCACGCTGCTTTTCGTCCCATTGCGCCGCGGGGTCGTCTATGCGAAATCCTTTGGGTCGGCTGAACTTGCGCCGTATACTGCCGGTAATCCGGCCGCACGTTATCCTGCGCGGCCGGTCAGGTTAATCAGAGGTTAGTCGGCCTAGGCCGCCATCGCATGAGAGTTGTCTTACGAAATCCTTACGCGTCTGACGGTCGCGACTTTCGGCACTCGCTTAGGGTCGGGGGCGAGTACGAGGTATTGGGCATCGAGGGCGGTTCATTGCGCCTGCTGACCGACAAGGGCGAACCGATTCTGTTCGATCCGGAATGCTTCGACGTTGTCGACCCGGTCGAGCCCGCGTTCTGGAAGTCGGTACTTGGGCGCGATGGCGAGCGGTACGCCTACCCGCCTGGTTGGGGCGTTCCTGGCTTCTTTGAGGCGTGGCACGACGGGAACGAGATCATCCGGAAGGTATTTGCCGAGCAGATGGTCCATTGGTACCCGGCGGTCCGGCGAGCCGACTAACCCAACACTGCACCGGCCCGGCGTCCAGCGTTGTGTATGCGAAAGCCTTTGGGTCGGCTGAACTTGCGCCGTATACTGCCGGTAATCCGGCCGCACGTTATCTTGCGCGGCCGGTCAGGTTAATCAGAGGTTATGCCGCAGGAACTGCCAACCAACCCGGAGACGCGACCGCAGATACTGTCGCCGCAGGATTCGTCCTTCTGGCGCGAAGCCTATCTTCAAGCGTTCGTCGACACGACGTCCGACCACTACCGCCACCATATTGCCTCGCCTCGTCCCTTCTCCGACGGGGTCCACTACGAGGGCTACCTCTGGGACTGCCTGCGCTCACCGACACGGATTACATTCGAGCGATTCCGCCACGAGGTCGTCCGCTTCCCGGAGGTCCTGGTGATGGCTGACGACCACTCGCGAGACCGAATCCCCGGTGCGCCACTGTGGCCATACGCAGCATTCTCGGTGGTCCGCTTCTCATCGCGCCTGCTATTGGACTCGCTCGCTGGACTGCCGGAGGACCTGTACGTGTTTGACGAGTCGGTCGACTGGACGCTGGCCCTCACGCACGAGCATGATAGCAAGAGACGGATTTGCTGTGCGGTCGGAATAGCTGCTGCATAACCCGTCAATGCAGCGGACCGGCCGCGGGATGGTATGATGTATTCGCGAGCCGGTCGTGCGGCCGGCCGCTGATTGGCCTTACGTTATGCGACACAAACAGCGGCTCCTCATTCAGGTCGGCGGCTGCATCTATGATGCAGAGTCCTACCCGCATTCGCATGGGTTTGAATCCCTCGATCCGGTTGGTCGCGAAGCCTTCGTCAACCATATTCACATTTCCGGTGCCGATCGCGAACGCGAAGCGGATGGGATTATTGAGGCGTGGCGTTCCAGCATGGTTTCCGATTGGCCCGGTTACGCCTTTCGCATCTACCGGCACGCAATCGACGATGAGATCATCGTGCGTTTCCATGTGGTGCGGCGTGGCGTCCCCAATTGGTATGAGGGGCCTGAAGGCCATATTGTTGTCAATGACAACGTGGCAAGTGTCGCATAGCCCGCCAATGCAGTGGACCGGCCGCGAAAAGCGGTGGCCGGTGGCCCAAGGGCCTCCTGAGGCGAGTTTTCGCTTTGGATATGGCCGTGGTGTGGTAGAATGCTGGGGAGAGCCTGGAGATCGGCTCCGGGCGAGGCGAGATCTGTCCCTGACCCATTTTCTTTGCCGCCTTATTTGCATGGTATCCCTTGGCGTGAGCTTCGGCCGCCGGCTGCCGATGACACCGAGCCACCGCTGTCGTCGCTGTCCGTTTGGTCGCAGACGGTGCCATAAATGCGGTCTGCTGGTCACGGCGACCACATAACCCGCCAATGCAGCGGACCGGCCGCGGGCGGCCGCGAAAAGCGAAGGCCGGTGCCCCGAGGGCCTGCTGAGAGCGAGTTTTCGCTTTGGATATGGCCATGGTGTGGTAGGATGCTGGGGAGAGCCTGGAGATCGGCTCCGGGCGAGGCGAAATCTGTCCCTGACCCATTTTCTTAGCCCAAAGGCGGAATAGGCAAGCGGGTTTGTGTCCACGGTTCTTTGCGGCCGGGGATTGGGGTGGTATGGTAGGTGGTGTGGCTTCTCGACGAAGGAGGTCGGCATGGTGGGAAAGATGGCACAGCTAATTGACAACGTCACTAGCTGCGTCACGGCCTGGCATCCTCGTTGCGTGATCCGTGGCGGCCGCGGAAGATCGTGAAGAAGGAGACCTGATCATGGTACACGATGTGATAAGGTGCGGTGTCCCCCTTTCCGCTTTTTCCGTTATGACCTGCGGGCTAGCGATTCTCTTGCGGCTGAAGATTGGGGTGGTAGAGTGGTGGTTGATCCGGGCATCGCACTGCCGAACAAGAGTCAGGAGACCGCCATGACGAGCCGATCCATACAACGGGTTTTTGCCCTCATCAGCGTCGGGTTGTTGGGAACAGTGCTGGGTTGTTCGCACTCGCCGCCAATGTCCACAAAGCAGGTCACTTTTCAGCAGGCCACCCTCGGCCAGATGCCTGCTGATTGGTCGGCCACCCTGACTGGCGGCGGTGGCCCAGTGTTGTGGTCGGTCGTGAAGGACCCAATCGATGTTTACGGGAGAAACGCATTGGCTCAGGCGAGCACCGATGCCACCAGCTATCGATTCCCCCTGTGTGTGTTCAATGGCATTACGGCCAAGGATGTGGATGCTTCAGTCGATTTCAAGACCGTCTCGGGCCAAGTCGATCAGGCGGCGGGATTGATTGTTCGCTATCAGGATAAGGACAACTACTATGTCGTCCGGGCGAATGCCCTTGAGAACAACGTTCGTCTTTACAAGGTCGTGGCTGGGAAGCGCATCCAGTTGGCTGGCGTCGATGCGAAGGTCACTCCGGGGGAGTGCTACGTCCTGAGGTTGATGGTGCAAGGATCGCACTTCCGGGTTTTCTTCATGACGCCGACTTGGTGCTATCAAGGCTCCTACGTGACCAAGCCCTTGTTCGAAGCAGACGATGCGACCTTCCCCGGTGCCGGACGGGTGGGCCTCTGGACCAAAGCCGACAGCGTGACGTATTTCCATGCTCTTTCGATCAGCTATGATGACACATACGGCTTGTAGACAAATCATGAGCCAATGGAACGCATCCGGCTAGCGGAATGCGGAAACGACGGGCGAAGGGCACATAGAAAGAGAGCGGAATGGAAAACCGGACCTGCCTTCACGCTTCCTTGCGGCTGAAGGTTGGGGTGGTAGAGTGGTGGTTGATCCGGCCGGCAGGGATTGGGTTGGGTTGGGTCATGGGTTTCTGATCTGTCGTGAGGAAGCGATGATTGGTCTTTTGCCCGGATTCATGAGAATCAATGACCAGTGGCCCGCTTTCTGGGACCTTGTTTTCCGATGCGGCTGACACACGGCAGAAGGAGACCGGCATGAGAGGCAGAGCGATCGTGTTCACGTGCCTCTGGACAATTGGACTTGCGGCCGCCGTACTAGTAGCACTGCCCTTTGTATGGTCGCCGCCCATGTCGGCTGAAGAGAGGGCCGCGGAGGACACTCGCCAGCGGATCTCGGAGGCGTGGAATTGTGCCGACCAACTGTATGTCACACTCAAAAAGGATCCTCCGAGGGACAACGAGTCAATCGAGGATGTGGTAGCTCGATTACGCCTTGAGGAATGGATGAGTCTGGATCGCTCGCGAGCTGACGGCCTTCTTCGCTGCAAGGTCACCGGAGACATCATTCATGTGCATCGGGATGTCGGTCGTTGGCGAACAGCGCGCGCGGCCGAAGATGACAGCACGAATAAGTTCGCAAGACCTGCTGCCGTGTATCTGGAACTCCGCAGTGTATCACCACCAACGCTTGTTTGCCTTGATTTTGGCGCACGGCCCAAGGTGCGCCCAACAACCGAAGCGGCAAAGCTGTTGGCGCCGCGCGAAGAATACTGGCCGCCAGGGAAGTGATGGTCTTGATGCCCGGAAAACGACCGGACACTTAACAGGGGACGCAACTGATATTGGCACAACCCGTTGGTCTCCTCTCGCGCTGAAATGATGCTTGAACCGCGGATTGCACAGATTGCGCTGATGGAATCCCGTCTTATCCGTTGGATCGGCGAAATCCGCGGTCAAGTATCTTTGTGATCTTTGAGCTCTATGCGGTAAAATGCGAATGCGAAGACTGTTAGCCACAAGATCGCATAGAACGCATAGACTGAAGGGCGGGCCTTTCGCGCGGCGTCCGTTCGGCGATGATGGGTGGGCGAAGGAGGTCGGCATGGCGGGGACTAACGAAACCGCTTCTCTGGAAGCGATGCTAAAAGAGCTGAGATCCATCGAATCCGGCGTTAGTACGCCAGGGGAAAGAGAGACACTTCGCATCGCGGCGATGAGTCTGCTTTTCATTTATACAAAGAACCAGTCGCGGGATTTCTGGCAGTATCTGCTTGAATCCGATGCGCCACTTTCAGACGAGCAGATTCGGCATCTGGAGTTCCTTGGAATCCGGAAGTGAGGCGTGGCGGGAGGAAGAGCGGAATGGGGAAGCGGATTTGCGGTCACGATTGTTTTCAGACAGGGACTAGGGCGGTAGAGTGGTGGTTGATCCGGCCGGCAGGGATTGGTCCGGGTTGGATCATGGGTTGCTGATCTGTCGTGAGGTAGCAATGATTGGTCTTTTGCTTGGATTCATGAGAAACAATGACCAGTGGCCCCTTTTCAGGACCTGCTGGAAGTAACTATTTACCGTGCCACGGCAGGATTATGACGAATCGGGCTGCGGCTTATCCGGGAAGTCAAAGGGCTGGTTGGCCCACGACGCCATCAGCATGTCCTTGTAGGTCTCCAGCAGCGGCAAGTCGTGCTGGCGGATCGTCCGGGTGATGCTCAGGAGAATCGCCGTGGCCTTCGCCCCACGCTCAGAGCGGCTGCCCCCGGTGATCTTCCGCATGATCACCGCTGGCCGCAGCGCTCGCTCCGCCGCGTTGTTGTCCGCCTCCACGCCATCCTCCCACAAGAAGCGAGTCAGTTCCTGCTCATGACGCCGCAGCCGATTGGCAATCCGCCGCGAGTGTTCATCGCCATAGCTCCCCTTTGCCAGTTCAATCAGACGCTGCTCCAGGTGCCTGCCCCGCTGCTGATAGAGCTTGCCCGCCAGTTTACCCCTTCGCTTCTTAAGCACCAGCATTTCCCGGATCAGTCGCTTGAGCCGCCGGCACATCGCTCCCTGGGCAAACTCCTGGCTCCTTTCTGCCGTATCCCGTAGCTCCCGCAGAAGATGCACCAGGCACTTCTGTTTCTTAGAGTCAATCTCCCCATAGGCAGAGTAAAAGTCCGTATGCAGTGTGCCTCCATACACCTCTCCCAGCAGTTTCCTGACCACCTCGCTGCCCCGGCTCTTGTCCACATGGAACAGCGTGTAGTGGGCGTTCATCAACACCCACAGCCAGCGATTCTGTCCATTCACTCGCCAACTGGTCTCATCCATATGCACAGAGTCCGAGAGCTTCAGGCGAAGTCCCAGCAGCCCCGTCATCTTCTCCAGGCGTTTGCCCATCCGCTGCATCTGCCGGGAGACGGTCCCCGGGCACACGCTCAGCCCCGAGATGTCGGCCAGCAGGTGCGTGATCGGCTCATAGGGCAGGCGATAGACCGAGCGCAGAATCGCCGCCATCGCCAGGGCATTGATTCCCACCTGCGGACCGGGGATGTCCGCCGCCGGGGGTTGCTCTGCCGCCCGGCTCTCCACCACCTTGTCACATTTGGGGCAATATCCCCGCTGCGTGTTGTAGCATTCCACGATCGCTTCGCAGGGGACAATGTCTTCGATAATCCGGCGGAGGTTTCCCACCTTCAGCAGTTGGCAGCGGCACTTGGGACAGCAGCAGACCCCAGCCGCGTTGCGGGGCAGCGGCACGTCAATCTCCCGGTCGATCTTCTTGGGCATAGCCCGAAAGGCTCCCGGATGCCCCCGCTCCCGTCCCAGCCGTTTGCGGGGCCTGCCCGCCACATTCGGCTTCACAAACGCCGGCAATGGACGATCCAACTTCGGCTGCTCTGCCTTGACCGCTGCCAACTGCTTCTTCAGGCGGCTTAACTCCTTGCGCAGTTGCCCAAGCTGGTCCTCCAATCGCTCAATCTTCATCTCCGCGCGGTAGTTATCGCGTCGCAGCGGTCCAATGTCATACTCCAGATTCTGGCACCGCTGGCGAAGCACCTGCGCTTCCTCGCGATACGCGTTGCGCTGCTGCAGGATTCGCTGGTAGTCACGCTCTTGCCTGCGGTACTCGCGCTGCTTCTCGATCCTCGCCTTGTCCTTCTGCTGCACGCCATCCATGGCGCCGGCAGGTATACCACAATCTCCAAAACCAAAACAGAGCAATTACACGATACCACGCGAATTCCTCAGGGCGATCGATTTGCTGTTTCGTGCCGTGGCACGGTAAATAGTTAC
>CAIQIQ010000056.1 GCA_903871935.1 uncultured Phycisphaerales bacterium | reverse complement strand
TGCGCTTTGTGCGCACAAAGCGCGACACCGCCTGTATAGGTAGAGGCCATCGCGCGCCTGCCGTTATTTGACAACAGAATACGCTCCACGACCTGCCAAACTGACAGTGGAACAGATCGCCTTCTGACGTCTGACTCCTGTCTTCTGACTTCTCTGCCCATCCTGAGCACCTTCGCCGTTATCAGTGATGCACCCCACAGAATTGTTCCAACTGCGCACACGAACCTGAGCATCTTCCTTTCGTTTCGGCACTTCGCTCTTCCCGGAAAGTTATCCACAATCGCCTCGAACCTGCGCACCTCCTCCCTCAATATGTTCCTAACTACCTGCCATCACAGCACATAGCGCAGAGGGGGTACCTCCGCAAACAACCTGCGCACCTGCTACTTATCCACAACCAACATGGACAAACGTCCCCCGGCCCTCCATCATTCAGAACTATGCCCGAGAACCTCGACCCGGCCACCGTCGCCCCCACCGTTGGCATCGGCCACCTCCAACGCCACCTCCTCCTCTGCGTCGCCGGCGGCAAGTGCCGCTCCGAAGCCCAGAGCCTGGAGGTCTGGGAATACTGCAAGAAACGCCTCGACGAGCTGGGCCTGTCCGGTCCCAAGGGCACCGTCTACCGCAGCCGCGTGCAGTGTCTGCGAATCTGCTCGCAGGGCCCGATCGCCGTCGTCTATCCCGAAGGCGCCTGGTACCACTCGGTAAACATCGCCAATCTGGAGCGGATCATTCAGGAGCATTTGATCGCCGGCAAAGTGGTAACGGATCTCTGTTTCGCGCAGAATCCTTTGATGTCAGCCAATGCAAAGGAAGGAATACCGATCCATGAAACTGAGCTTCATCGGAGACAACAGCCTTGAGGGCGTGGAGTCCGATTCCAAACTCGCGGCCGAAAATGGCTTCGACGGCATCGAGTACAACTTCTGGGGCGAGTTCCGCGAACTGACCCTCGAACGCGTCAAGCAGATCGCCGCCATCCACCAGAAGTACGGCACCAAAGCCGCCATGCTCGGCACCTGGGGCTTCAATCCGCTGGCCACGGATCCCGCCGAAAGAGCCGACGTACACAAGCTGATCGACAGACAGATCGAGTTCGCCCAGGTGCTCAAGGCCCCGTGGCTCGTCACAAGCTGCGGCCAGATCCACGGCGAACCCATCGGCCGAAGCATCGCCGAATTCGCCCGAACGTTCCCGCCCATCCTTGAGAGGATTCGCAAGGCCGGCCTGAAGGTCGCTTTTTATGCCGTCCACGGCAACAGTTTCCTCGACACCGTCGCCACGTTGGAGCGAGTCTGGGAGGTCTGCCCCGATCTCAAGCTCAAGTATGACCCCGCCAACTGGAAGGACCACGGCGAAGACTACCTCGACCTCGCCCGCCGCTGGGGCCACAAGATCGGCTACGTGCACATTAAGGACCACATGTACCTGAATGGCCGCTCGATCGCCGAACCACCGGCCGGCATGGGCGATATCGAATTCCCCAAGGTAATCGCATTCCTCTATCAGCACGGCTACGACGGCTACCTCTCCATCGAGCCGCACGGTGGAACCTGGGGCCGCGGCGAACTGCGTCGCAAAAACATCCTGCTCAGCAAAAAGTACCTCGAGCCCATGTTGATCTAACCGTAGGGCCGGTGACCCCACCGGCCGTAGATTCAGCCGCACGTTGAATCGCAGTCGCAGTACAGACCCTTATGAACGCCAAGGAACCGACAACTCCTGCTGCACCGCGGACTTCCGACGACCGCCAGGGCTATCGGACGCTGCTTCTGTTTCTTCTGATGCTGACCGTTGCCGTCTGGGCCTGGCTGGAGCATCGCAAACCCCTGCCGCCCGATCACACCGGCACCGGGCCGCAACCATACACCACGTTCGAGGATCATGCCGGCGCAACCATCCGCTTCGTCCACGACCTGCCCTACACCTATCATCCCGGCGTACCCCTGGATGAGATGGCGATGGATCTGTTCATCCCACCAGCAGCACGGGATTGCCCGGTTCTGGTCTATTGCCACGGCGGCGGCTGGGCTGGTGGCAACAAAAACGGAATCGGCCCCAAGTCGCTCTACTTCGCATCACAAGGGATTCTGGTCGCCAGTGTGAACTATCGCCTGGGCGACGTCCGTCCCCAACGCAGCGGCGCCACCGACATCGCCGATGCTATCCGCTTCCTGCACCGCGAGATCGCCGCACTTGGCGGCGACCCCAACCGCATCTTTGTCCTGGGTCATTCCGCCGGAGCCCACCTCGCGGCCCTGGCGATCTGTGACCCTAATCTCCTCTCCAGGGATCCCGCCGCCGCCACCGCCGTCCGCGGTGTCATCCTTCTCGACAGCGCTGCTTACGACACCGCCGCGATGATGGAATCGAATCAGAGCTTTGACACCGTCTTCGGTCCCCGTAACAACTGGACCGCCGTCTCCCCGTACCACTATGCCCTCGCCCGAACCGGCCTCCCGCCTATGATGCTCGTCTGTTCCACCAGCGATCGCGTGCCACAGAACCTCGCGCTTCGGGCCACATCAGCCCAGCACCTGGCCGACGCCCTGCGCAAAGGCGGCTCCTCCGCCACCATCCTCACCATCCCCGACCGCGATCACTACGGCCTCGACAGCAGCATCGGCCAAAGCGATGATCCTCTGACGCCTTTGATCATGAGGTTCATCCAAAGCAACGGCAAGGCCGATGAGCTCAGGCTCTCGCCAGCTCAATCTCAATGATCTCGGCCGGAGCGTTGATCCGCAGCGGAAACCAGTTGCCGGTGCCATTGGATACCACTAACGTTGCTCCGGGCTTCTGGTAAATGCCCGAGACATACTTGTACATCAGGTTGCCAACGCTCAACCCATGCATCAGGGCAAGCTGACCGCCGTGCGTGTGCCCTGAGAGCGTCAATGGCAATCCCGCCGCCGCCGCGGTGTCGAACGAATGCGGGTGATGCGCCAGCAGAATCGGAAACGCTCCCCCGTCGCGCAGCGACGCCACGTGTTGAACATTCTGCGCCATCTCCTGCGTACCTCGCGCCCAAGCTGTTCCCAGCAACTGCACCGGCGTCCCACCATGGTCAATTGTGAACGTGCTATTGTGCAGGAAGTGCAAACCGGAGGCACGGATGCCGTTCCTAAATCCCTGCGGATCGTCGATCAGGTCGTGGTTCCCCTCGATCATGAACATACCGTGCCGCGCTCGCCACCGTCGCGCCGTCTCGATTCCCCGCGGCAGCGCCGTTACCGACAGATCGATCAAGTCGCCGGTAAAGAGCACGACGTCCGCGTTTAGAGCATTGGTCGCCGCGGTGACATGATCGAGGAACGCATCGGTAGCCCAATGGCCGACATGCAGGTCCGACACCTGCGCGATCCGGAACCCCTGCAGCCCGGCCGGCAATCCGGTCACCGCCAACCTGATCTGTCGAATACGGAAGTGCCCGTTGGTTGCCAACGCGTATCCGGTCGCCCCGGCCGCCAGCACCGGCGGGATCATCGCCAGCGATCCGGCCAGGAATCCGCGCCTCGACACCACCGCGCCGCCTTGTCCCTCCCCAGCCGCCGCTTCCGTCCGCCCTGGTTCCGCGGCCACTGGACGTGCGAACCGTCGCCATATCCATCGCCCCACCGCAATCACCCAACGGACCATGCCCGTCAGCAGAATCCCGAAGCAGACAAATGGCAGCCCGACGATATGCCAGACAAATGCCAGAGCCAGCAGCGGCGTAGGCAGCCACTCCGGTCCTCGGCGCATAGGCGTGCCCAGCACCAGCGAGCCGACCATCAGCAGCACGTACAGAGTCTGAAATGCGAAGAACGCATGGCATATCCACTGCGAAAGAGCCATCGCTCGCTGCCGGCGCAGGAACCGAAACGAGACAAACCAGCACAGCGCATCCGCCGCCAGGAACAGGCTGATAAATGCAACAAACCCAATACGCATCGCCTAGGGTCCCGTGTGCTTGGAGGTCGGCCCCGAGAAGACAATCCCGCAAACAGGCGGGAACTGTACATCCCTGTCTGCGGCATTATGCGCGGGAAGGCGGATTACATTCAACGTCACAAAGGTTTTCTCGTTCTCATTTGACCGCCGGCACGGTATCCATGCTTCCGCGCTTGCCGCACTTCGGGTAATCTATGTCGGCGTTCAACTGCGCAATCTGGATCTTTGCAAAGCAAAAGACGTGAGCAAATCGGAAGCGATACGACCAGACACCAAGGCAGGTAACCCAAGCGGCCTCGATCCAAGTCTGCTTAAACGGATGCTGGCCATGGCGTGGCAATACCGCCGCGGCTGCATCCTCCCCCTGTTGCTCCAGATCACTTCGCTTTCACTGGGCGTACTGGGCCTGGGCCTGACCGGGCTAGGCCTGGATCTCATCGTTCATGCGGCAGATCCTTCCAAACGTCTGCCGAGATTCGTTTTCGGCTGGCAGGCCCCACTGGCATGGTCGCCATTGCACCAGGTGCTGACCGTCTGCATCGGCATCATCAGCCTCTGCATTCTGCGTGGCTGTCTCGGGATCTCCTCCACCATCGCAATGAGCCGGCTCATCCAAGGCAGGCTCGTGGTGGATCTCCGCGCAGCGGTATATGACAAACTGCAGCGGCTGTCATTCAAGTTCTACGACAGCCACGAGACAGGCTCACTCATCAATCGTGTTACCGGCGATATACAGGGCGTCTCCAACTTCATCAACGGCATCCTTCTGCAGCTAATCATGCTGGTGCTGTCGCTGGTCGTTTACCTGATCTATATGCTCCGGATCAGCCCGAGGCTGACGCTAGCCTGCCTGGCGAGCACTCCAATCCTGTGGTACGCCTCGTATCGCTTCTCGCGGATCATCCGCCCTGCCTATCGGAGGAACCGCGAGGTATTCGACAGACTCATCCTGGTACTTGTGGAGAACCTCAACGGCATGCATGTCGTGAAGGGCTTCAATCTGCATCAGGAGCAGAAGGACCGCTTCAAGGCGAAAAACGTCGAATTTACCCAACAGCAGCGTTGGATTTTCTTCCGTGAAGCAATCTTCGGACCCTCAATCTCGTACCTAACGCAGATCAACCTGGGGATATTGCTGTTCTACGGCGGCTGGATGGTGATCGACGGCCAACTCCAACTGGGCACTGACCTGTTCGTGTGCATCGGCTTATTGGGCAGCATCTCTGGCCAGGTACAGGGGCTTGCAGGTCTAACCAACCAAATCCAGTGGTCACTGGTGTCGGCCAAGCGGGTGTATGAGGTGCTGGATACCCCATTGGGGATCCAGTCACCAGCAAACGCGAAACGGCTGCAGCGATCCCGTGGCCGACTTGAGTTTCGCAACGTCAGCTTTGAGTTTGATCCCGGCCATCCGGTGCTGCGCGATATCAGTTTCGCGGTCGAGCCGGGGCAGTGCGTCGGCATCCTTGGCCCCACCGGCGCGGGCAAAACGCTACTGCTGTCTCTCATCCCCCGCTTCTACGACCCGACGGGCGGCCAGATCCTGATCGACGGCGTTGATATCAGGGAATATGACCTGCAGGACCTCCGCCGGGCGACCGGCCTGGTCTTCCAGGAGAGCTTCCTGTTCTCCAACACGGTGGCCGCCAATATCTCGTTCGGCCATCCCGATGCCACCGCGGCACAAATCGAAGCAGCAGCGCAGATTGCCAAGGCCCACCAGTTCATCACGCCGCTGCCCAAAGGATATGAAACGGTGCTGGCTGAGGGCGGGAGCAATCTGTCCGGTGGCCAAAAGCAACGACTGGCCATCGCTCGGGCGGTCATCCTCCAGCCATCATTTCTGCTGATGGATGATCCGATGGCGGCCGTGGACGCTCAGACCGAACACGAGATGGCCGAGGCGATCGAGTCGGCAACGGCCGGCCGGACCACCATTTTGGTTGCCAACCGCATCAGCACCCTCCGCCGTGCCGACCTGATCCTGGTCATGCAAAAAGGCCGCATCATCCAGCGCGGCTCCAACGAACAACTCATCAATGCCCCTGGTTACTATCTTGAGACCGCCCGCCTGCAGATCGACGAAGAGGCGCGCAAGGCCGTTTCCGCGGCGGGGGTGATGGCATGAGTCAGACTGCACCCAAACCGCGTCGGGCCCTGACGCACATCCTGAAGAATCGGGAGATTGAGGTCGACAAGAAGCCCCTCGAGATGGGGCTGCTGCTGCGGATGTTCCGCTTCGCCGCGCCACACAAGAAACAAGCTTGGAAGCTGCTGGCAATGGTCCTGACGCGGTCCGTGCAGCTTCCAATTCTCACCTTCATCCTCTACCGGTACGTCCTGGGCAATCTGATCTCCAAGCACAACCTGACGATGCTTCCCTGGGGCGTGCTGCTGTTCCTGGCATGGGCTGCGTTCACGCAGTTCACCTTCCACTTCCGCATGCGCTGGGCGCGGGAATACGGCGAAGCGGTGGTGCATGATCTGCGCAGCGCCGTCTTTTCACACCTGCAGACGTTGTCGATGGGCTACTTCCATCGCACTCCGATTGGCAGGAACATCAGCCGGATCACCAATGATGCCGAGCAGGTGCGCACCGGCGTGCAGGACATCCTGTTCGTATCCCTGGTCAACATTGGCCAGATGCTCTTCGCCTCCTGCATCCTGATCTCGCTCGACTGGAGGCTGTTCCTGGTGCTCCTGACCATGGCGCCAGGCCTGTGGCTGTTCAACCGCTGGTACAAGAAGCTCATCAGTCGCGTCATTCGGCAGATGAATGAGAGTTACAGCCGAGTCACCGCTACAGTGGTCGAATCGGTCACAGGCATCCGTGTGACCCAGGGATTCGCCCGCCAGGATGTCAACGCCGAGATGTTCCGCGATCTGGTTACGGACCACGCCGTGTACAACATCACCAGGGAAACAACCAGCGCCATCTACGGGCCGGTGTTGGATCTGAACAACCAGTTCTTCACGGCGGCCCTGCTGTTCATCGGAGCCTGGCAGGTACTGCACCTCAGCGCGGATGTTTCCACACTGATTACCTTCATCGGGATGGGCACCAGCGATTTCTTCATACCGCTGCAGAACGTCGGCAACCAGTACAACAACTCACTGATCGCGATGGCGGGTGCTGAACGTGTGTTCAGGCTGCTGGACACCAAGCCGGACTTCTCCGATCCCGCCGATGCAGTGGTGCTAAGCGATTTCAAGGGCAAGGTTGAGTTCCGCAACCTGTCGTTCGGCTACAACCCCGAGAAACTCGTGCTGCAGGACATCAACTTCGTCGCCGAGTCGGGGCAGACGGTTGCGCTGGTCGGCCATACCGGATCGGGCAAGACAACCATCATCAACCTCGTCTCGAAGTTCTACCTGCCTACCTCAGGCGAGGTGTACGTCGATGGCCACGAGATCCGTCGGGTGAATACCGAATCACTGCTGCAGAACATCGGCATCGTCCTGCAGGTGAACTTCCTCTTCACCGGCACAGTGATGGACAACATACGCATGGGCAACGTCCGCGCTACCGACGAGCAGGTGATGACGGCCGCCGAGAAACTCGGATGCCGCGACCTGCTTGAGGCCCTGCCCAATGGGTTCCAGACAGTTGTGGGTGAACGCGGTGCCCGGCTTTCGCTGGGCCAGCGCCAGTTGGTCTGCTTCTCTCGCGCCATGCTTGCCGACCCGCGCATCTTCATTCTCGATGAAGCCACCAGTTCTATCGACACGATTACTGAACACCGTGTCCAGCAGGCCCTGCAGCGCCTACTGAAAGGGCGAACCTGCTTCGTCGTCGCCCATCGCCTTTCCACCATCCGCCATGCCGACCAGGTGCTCGTGATGGACCAGGGCCGGATCATCGAACGCGGTACCCATAAGCAACTGCTCGCCATGGGCGGCAGCTACGCCCGCCTCTACCGCAAGTTCATCCGCCAGCAATGAAAACGCCCGGCCATGTCCTGGCCGGGTGCTGTGCGTTTTCCCATTGGCTCGCGGCTCTCGCGGTTGCAAGCCCCTGCCGGGCTGGGCTGATCCGCAACCTAGACGTTGATCGCGGTAACTTTCACCTCTGTATAGTGTTGGCGATGGCCCTGCTTCTTATGGTAACCCTTGCGCCGCTTGTACTTCTGGATATCGATCTTCGAACCCGACTTCGGTCCAAGCACCTCGGCCGTGACGCTCGCACCGGCCACTACTGGCGTACCCACCTTCACATCTCCCTCGCCGCCAACCAGCAGAACCCTCTCCAAGGTAACGCTCGTGCCCTTCTCGGCCTTGCGGTCGATCAGCAGCCGGTCGCCGGTGGTCACTTTGTACTGTTTGCCGCCTTCTTCAATCATCGCGTACATTGGTCAATCTCTTTCTTAGCTATCTTCCCCACCACTGTGCGCAGCGGGCTTTGCCTCAAGTGCAAAGAGTCACGCATTCTCTTTGCACGGCCGCTCTTGTCAAGCTGTTGTCAAGAAGTAGAAATGTCATGGTTTAAGCTCAGATAGAAATGTCATGTTTGTCTGGGCGATTGCCGGGGGTGGGCCGGCCGCTGAGGCGCAGCCGAAG
>CAIQIQ010000055.1 GCA_903871935.1 uncultured Phycisphaerales bacterium | reverse complement strand
CGCGATCGCGTCCGTGCGATGCATGATCGACTCCGTTCGATTGTGCCGGGGTGATCACTCCCGAGCCCGGTACGACGGGCTCGGCTTATTTTATGCACCTATTCGTCAAGCCGATGAAACTGGGGATGAGTCAGGCAGATCACTGCTTGACGCATTTAGGACCAGCAGTAGAATGCCACGCGATCACGGTAGATCAACGATCCCGGGGCCATAGTCTAACGGGATGATGCTTGAATCGCATTCAAGAGGTCGGGGTTCGATTCCCCGTGGCTCCAATCAAATACCCCGGAAATCCGGGGTTTTTTGATGCCTGTTTTGAATTTCGGGGAGTTCCGGGGAGCGGAAAACGACGAAGTTTGCTCTAGTCCGGGGAGGACGAAATCGGCCTTGCGGTCGGTACGGGTCAAAACCAGTCTGCCTTCATTCCGGGGAGACTCGGGAGCAGCCTTTCCACCTGGGTCTATCCTCGGCGACTTCAGCCTCGACTGCCCAAGTTGGAGATAGTGATCCACGGTGATACGCCTGCCAGTGGCATCCTGGTGGCATACAAGACGATGCCACCTGGCGGGGATCCTGGCGGCATGGCCCAAGCTTAGCACCGATGTTCGCAAGCGTGTTTGGGAGTTGGTCAGAGGTGCGATAAAGTGGATCGCGGGAAGGCGGCCCTGATCAGCCGCCAAGCGGCCCGGGCGGGTGTTGTCACGCACCTGAGCAGAATGCTGGCGGCTCCCACCCTCCCCTCACGGTGCCAGACGACGGCGGCGGCCGTCTGGCCGATACCCGTCCAGGCCAGGCCAATGGACGGGAGATTGGGCAGACCGACATTGGCGCTGAACGCTTCCTGGGCATGGGCGACTTGCCCATGTAGAGAGTAAGCCCGTGAACAACAGTCATACGGGGGAGCATAGCTCCCAATGCATCAAGCGCAGGGCTCCCCGCCGCCTGCTTCGTTTTTCAACCGACGTTCACACCCAGTAATGAGGGCACTGAAACGTACAAATGCCTTGCTACCCTTCAATCTCTACGACGGCGTAACATGGCACGGCACCGACTTGCAGCGTTGCGACCTGCTGCCCCGTCGATCGCCTCCCTTGCATCGTCCGAGTCATCTTCAGGGCCTTGGGTCCTGATTGGCCAAGGATGAATACACGAGCACGGGGCAATGTCTCGCCGCCATTGGCTTTGGACGCGCTGGACAACAAGAGGTCGATGCTCACGGGTAAGGCGGGTTTGCCCACCTTATAGTTGAGCAGGTGGATTAGAGTCCTGCCATCGGGGGCGATACGTACCTCTACGGCAAGGCTTGGTGGAGCTGATACTTCGATCGCCTGCGGACCCCTGGCGTATTTCACGGCCTCGGAGAACAGCTTGGCGTTCCTGGGCAGCACCCACAGATCGTCGGCGACACGGATGTTCGCATAGTCATAGGGCTTAGCGGGCACCAGGCGACTGATGTAGATGAATCGACCCTTGCCGTAGTTGCCTTTGAGCACGAGCCCCGATTTGGCGGACTGGGTGACATTAGTGTTTTCCCGGGCGTCGGCACCGAACTTAATCTTGTCGAAGCCCCTGGCGGCCTTGAGTATGGGCGCCAGCGATGGCTCGGGCCTGCGGCGGCGCCAGGCGTCGTAAAGGCTCGTGCGGCCAGTGAAGACCAACCCTCCGCCGGCGCCGACGTAATCCAGCAGCAGCGCAGTCTCTGAATCAGTGAGGATCTCCACATCGCACAGGACCAGGGCGTTATACGGGGCGATGCGCTCGGCCGTCAATTGGGGCACGATGTCAAAGGGCACCTGCCTGGCGAGCAGGCTACTCATGGCCATCAACTCAGCGTGATGGGGCTCGACGCAGTTGCGGGCGAGGCTCAACGCGGATTCAACCAAACCCACTTTGGCGGCCGACCGCGTATTGTCGAACAGCTCAGGATGGCTCTTGCGGAAGGCAATGGGCACATCAGCCTCGGGCGCTGCGCCTTCTGCGAAGCGGGTAATGGACTCGAACCCTCCCAGATGCCCGCCGTTGAAAACCATCGACTCGACGGCAGCCAACGAGATCTGGCCCGGGGTCCCGCCGGCGTTGAACGTGCAGATGGCACGGCCGTATGCCTCCGCCAGCTTGTACGCATGCACGCGATGCCAGAAGTGGCCATCCTTCGTGATCCCTGGCGCCGCGGGCGGGCGCTCATTCCAACTGACGTCCATCCACGGCAGGAGCTTGTGCATGTCGATACCGTCGTACCAGGCTGCATTCTCCGTCATCGGCGGGTAGACGTTATATTCGATCATCACTCCTGCCTTCTGGCTCTTGATGTGCTCCCATATCTCCCGGAACCGGTGCGCCAACGCGTCCGTGCGGAAATCGGTCCAGTCCTGGAAGACCGGGTTGATGAGAATCTTATACGCGCGGGCCGGGTTGAAGCTGTTGAATGTAGGTGGGCGGATGTGGTCCAACACCGAAAAGCCGAATCGCTCCTTGGCCAGGGCGGCCCCCTCGGGGGTGTCGGGGCGGTACTTGGCCTTCAGGTAGGCGATGAAGGCTGTTCGACACTGTGGGCAGTGGCACACATCCGGGAGCTTGGTGTTGCAGACGTTGTCGAAGCCAAAACCGTCGGCGCCAATCTCGAGCCCCTTCTGAATCACCTTCCTGAGATACGCCCAGTAGCCTTCGCGAAGGAGGCATGGCTGGGCGCGGAAGTCGTGGTGGCCATACACGATCGTCAGGAGCTGGTTGTTCGGATCAACAGCGCACCAGTCGAGGCAGCCGGGCTCTTCGGCGAGGAAGCTCTCGTACTGAAGTGTACCGAGTTGGGTGTACAACTCGACTTTGATCCCGTGGCGGTGGAGCTGTTGGATCTCGCGGGCGGTGATGTCGATCTCGTCGGCCTCGGCTGCCAGTCCAAAACCCTTGAAGAAGTGCGTCCGTACCCAGGTGACGCCGCGCCGAGCCAGGCCCGCGGCAACGTGTTCGCTGTGCTCGAGCAGGTAGCGGGGCTGTTCGTCGGCGACCGCGTATCCGGCACGTCGGCGGAAGATCAGCGGTTCGTGGTGGCCGACGATGATGATCGGGCTGCACGCCAAGATGTCGAGTGTTCGTCCTTCCTTGATCACGAGTGTCTCCTCTCAGAGTGTGAGAACGGCGCGGATGCCAAGGCAGCCTCCTTCATGAAGTACGTGATCATGCTATCGTTGGGACTCACCCGTGCCAAACGTTGGCGGATTCAACGGCGGCGGAGGCGTGGTCGGAAGTCCGGGGGTGAGCTGTCTCGGGAAGCAAGGGTCATCGGATGCTCGACTCGCCCCTGCGGCATGCTCCTCGACTTCACCATGGCCAGGCACGCGCCTGCCATGGTACCCATCGTCGTGCTTCGCACTACAAACTCCTGTCAGTAGGTGTAAATGACGCCGAACCGCTTCTTGAACTGGAAGTAATCGCCGTTGTTGACCGTTCCGTTAGCATCATAATCACAGAGAGCCAGGAATCCGGTATCGCCAGTGTTCTTGCCGAACGTCTGCTTGAACCAGAAGTAGTCGCCATTGTTCACGGTCTTGTTGCCGTCGTAGTCGCCATAGAGGCGATGAAAACGCTGGCTGAAGCTGCCGCCCAGCGCATTACCCGCCAGGTCATGCACCCCGGCGGCAGCAACC
Organism: uncultured Phycisphaerales bacterium; assembly: GCA_903871935.1. GTDB lineage: Bacteria > Planctomycetota > Phycisphaerae > Tepidisphaerales > Tepidisphaeraceae > CAIQIQ01. The sequence goes on along the minus strand of CAIQIQ010000055.1, from coordinate 1,386 downwards.
GACAGGTCATAGATCCCATCGGCCAACGAGCCGCCCACCACGCCGATACCCGAGAAGCTCAGGACATAGTTCTTCTGATCTCCCGAGGGATTGGTCACCAGCAGCATGGTATCCGGTACGTCCGAGCCATCGCTCTTCTTTACCGTCACCGCGCCAGTTCCCAACACGACCTTCTCGCCGAAGCTCAACGTCAGCTTCTTCACCATCGACCGCTGCGCAGCCCCATCACTGATCGAAGCGGCCGGCAATGCCGGTGCGGTCGTGTCCACCAGCACGCCCGTGGTTATCGGCGCAGCAAACGTCAGCGTTGCGCCGTTGCCGGCCGCATCCTGAATCGTCCCGCCGTTGAGCACCACCGGCGAGGCCGACTCGATCCCGTCCGCATCATTGTCACCAGCCTGAACCGTGTACCGGAATACCAGCGAACTACCGCCGCTGCCGGACAGGTAACTCGCAGTGCGCGACGTAGAGCCGATGGTCAACCCGATGGTTGGCACGCCGCTCACAGTCACACTCTCACTGAAGTTCACCGTGAAATCCAGGTTCTGTCCTGCCCGGTACCAGCCATTGGCCGGACCGGTCACGTTCGTGATCGTTGGGGTGACTTGGAGCACGTTCACATCGGTGCTGTACTGACTGTACGCGCCATGCTGATCCGCGATCCGGGCGATGATCGTATGTGTTCCCGGCAGGATGAAGGTGAACGTCGCCTGTGCAGAGGTCGAATCGATGATATCTCCGGCCGCCGGGGAATCGGGTGTGCCGGTGAAGAAGTAGCTGTAGTGGAAACCGGCCGCCATATCGGCACTCGATGGATCATACTGATTGCCGAAGGAGACCGTGACTGGCTGGCCTTGCGAGACCGGGCCGTTATCGGTCAGCGTGGCGGTTGGCGCAACTGGATCAACCTGCACACTCACGGTCGCCAGGGCGGGGGTGCCGCCACCATCGTCCACGGACACAGTAAGTGTATAGGTTCCCACCTCGTCGTAGTGGTGACTGAGGATGAACGTCTTGTCGGCGTTGAGCGACAATGCCTGTACGCCCGAACCGTCGCCGTAATCCACGGTGGCGGTCCAAGTGTCGGTGTCGGGATCGGTGAAGGAGCCTGAGCCGGTGAAAGTGGCACCTTCGTTGATCGTCGCATCACGACCGGCGGCCACGATGGGAACGTCGTTTACCTGGGCGGTGCCGTCCCCCGTGCCCGACTTGTCGGTGCGTGAGATGCTCACATCGTCCAGGATCGTGAAGCTGTACATCCGATCGCCGTCCAGGATCACGCCGAATTGCAGACAAACCGTCTGGCCGGCGAACGGGGTCATATCAAAGCTGGTGTGCGTCCAGTCGTTGTCGGACCAGAGACCCGACCAGATGACCGCCAGTTCG
>CAIQIQ010000054.1 GCA_903871935.1 uncultured Phycisphaerales bacterium | reverse complement strand
GTTAAGTAACTGGCTGATGGTCTGGTATACTGACTTCCCGTCATCACTTTGGGAGCCCAATGCAAAACCTGATCACTCGTCGCATGGATGAAATGACCAGCCGGGAAGTGGAACAATACTTCAAAAACGGCGGCGACCTGGTGCTTGTTCCGTTTGGACCCGCTTCCGGGCATGGCGGGAATACTTCTTTGGGCATTCATTCCCATATGGCCCACGCTTTTTCGCTTCTGATGGCCGAAAAGGCAGATGGTTTGGTGTATCCTCCGTTGTATACCTGTTTCTCTGGAGCCACCCGGGCATATCGCGGATCGGCGTCCTTCACCATCACCGAGCAGGTAAACATTCTCAAGAGAATCACCGGCATCTACAAAGCTCAAGGCTTCAGGCGAGTCGTGCTCGTGGCGGGCACCACGCCGGAAAACATCGCCGCTCAAACTGCAGTCCGGGAGTATTTTGACGAAACCGAGGATCCGGTTTGGATGGTGGTGTTTGCTCGCCTGCTGGAGGAACCGGCGATCAAGGAAATGATTAAGGGGTATCCCGGGCATTTCGGCGAGTTGGTCCTGGACCAGGCGGCTCTGAAGATCATTGGCCGGCAACGTCCGATCCCCTACCCTGGGCATGCCAGGAAGCTACGAGCCGAGGGCCCGGATCAACCCGCGGAAATCCATCCGGATATCGTCAAGATGCGGACCTGGGGCATGGTCGGTTTCCGGCATCATGACGAGGAGAATCACAGTAACCACGGCAACGCCGGTTTGACGTTCAAAGGAATGCCCGATACCGACTATGCGGTGAAAGTATTTGAGAAAGCCGCGAATCTTGCCCTCCCGGCTTTGCAGGGGTACTCCCGATACCTGCAGTGGCTCAAGAAACATCCTTTCCGCTACATCACACCAACAGAACGAATGGGAAGCGAAGCAAAATGAAACGCTCGACCGCCAAAGTGCAACCATTGATTACGCGCCGGATGGATGAAATGACCAGCCGGGAAGTTGAACTCTACTTTCAAGCCGGGGGAGATCTGATCTTTGTGCCCATGGGGCCGGTATCCGGGCATGGTGCGTTTATCCCCATGGGCATCCATGCGCATTGGGCCCAAGCCATCTCCCTTCTCCTGGCGGGAAGAGCCAACGGATTGGTTTATCCGCCGGTCTATACCTGCTACTCCGGGGCCACCCGTTCGTTCCGGGGTGCCTGCTCATTTTCCATCATGGAGCAGACAGCCATCCTCAAACAACTCGTCCGTATGTATAAGAAGCAGGGATTCAAGCGGATTGTGTTGGTGGCAGGAACCACGCCGGAGAACATGGCCGGGCAGGTTGCCGTGCGAGAGTACTTTGATGAGACCGAAGACCCCATTTGGATGCTGGTTTGCGAACAGCTTCTCGAAGAGCCCTCGATAAAGGCCATGTATGAAGGCTATTCGGGCAACTTCGGCGAAACTCTCATCAGCCAGGCGGCATTAAGGATCCTTGGCCGGCCGAGAGATGTTCCCTATCCCGATTGGGCCCGAGCCCCGAAGAACGATGATCCGGATCAACCTGCCGAGATCACCGACGATATCGGGCACTTGCGCAAGTGGGGAACAATCGGCTTCCGGTATTTTGAAGAAGGCCAACACGGGAACCATGGAACCGCCGGCATCAAGCACAAAGGCCGGGATGACGTTGAGTTGACGGTGGAGATCCTGGAGCGATGTGCGGACCTGGTACTGCCGGCGCTGGAACACTACAGGCATTATCAAGCCTGGCTGCAGAAACACCCGTTTGCATACATCATACCGTCGGAGAAGTTAACTTAAGAACAGGATGGAAGAGCGATGAAGAAAGTGATCGTCGGAGCATGGCAAGGCCGGTGCCGGGACCTGGATGTCGATGCAAACGTTGCGACTGCTCGGCAGGCGATTGACCAGGCGGCGGACGCGGGCTGTGATTTCTTGTGCCTGCCCGAGACATTCCTTACCGGTTCCGGCACGGTCGAGCAGGTGCGCGACGTGGCCATCCCGCTGAGCGACCCGCGCCTGCGCGAGCTGGCGCAACACGCGCAGAAGCGGCGGGTGGTGACGCTGGTGGGTTTGGCGGAAAAGCGAGGGCGGCGCTATGCGGTCACTCAGGTGATCCTCGACGGTGGCAAGGTGATGGGGCATTACACCAAGACCATGCCTACGGGGTTCGACTGGCAGCTCATGCAATTCCACGACGATGAACTGCCGATATTTCGGGCGAAGGGCGTAACCTTTGGCGTAATCGTTTGCCATGATTCCTCGTTCCCCGAAGTCGCTGCTACGCTGTGCTGGAAAGGGGCACGGATCATCTTCAGCCCGCATTTCAACAACCTGCCGCGGCAGCGGATGAACGACCACCGCATCCTCGTGCGGAACAACCACGTGGGATTGGCAGCACACAACAACGTCGTTGTTGTGCGCTCCAACGTCGTGGGGTACTGGAAGGCAGGCGACTCATTCGGCTACGGTGATAGCGCGATCTTCGGGCCCAACGGAGCACCTCTGGCTGAGGCGGGGCTGTTCACCGAAACGCTCATCACAGCCGATGTTGCGCCGTACATTTCTGGAGACAATCCATGGCGACATCGCACGGAGATGCGCCGGGCGATTGTCGACCAGCTCCATGCGGCAGCGACACGCTCGCTAAAGAAGTAACGCGGAAACAAGTTGCCGGACAGAAAGCGGTGACAAGTCACCGCACTCCGGATGGCATGGCGGCTGTCTGGGTTGCCGGCGGCGCGGCGAGCAGTTCGCACCAGGTGCCCACAAGCTTCACGTAGCCAGCAAGACTGGGTTCATCGCTCCTGGCCTGCTTGAGCAGCTTGGCGGATTGATCGGCTTGGCCGTTGGCGGCGGCGACGAAGCCGCGAAGCAGGGCCACGTAGCCGCTTGCCTGGTCGTCCATTGCCTCGAACCGCTGGCACATGGATTCGAGTTGGGCCGCAGCGTCGTCAGCATCTTTGGTCAGACCAAGTTTTCGCAGTGTCAGAATGGTGTAGACGGAGCTAAGTCCAGACTCGGTACTGTAGTAGCCCATGCGTCCTCCCCGCCGGCGCGACTGAGTCTGTTTCGGGCCCGATTCCTGCCAGGCTTTCCTGGCCTCATCGGTGCGGTTCAGACTGGCAAGGGCGACGCCGCGCCAGTACTGCGTCATGGCATTATTGACGGGATAGTCAGGCCGGCCGATGCCGAGGTTCTCGGGATACTCGAGCGATGCATCAAGGTCGGCGAGGGCCTGGGCAGTGCGGCCGGCCTTTAGTTGTGTCATCGCGCGGGCGACCAGGGCGGTGGCATAGTGGTCGTGAAGGTCGCGTTGACCTTCGGAGACATGGAAGCGGTAGGACTGATAGCACTTGACGGCCTCGTCGTACCGGCCGGCATCGAAGTACGCCACACCCAGACGATGAGCCAGGTCATCCTTGTCCGGGAGGCGCGCCAGGCCGCGTTCCAGCACAGACACGCGCTTGTCGGTATCACCCAGGACGATGTAAGCCGCATCGAGATCGGCGTAGACCTCAGCGGCTTCGGGGGCCAGGGCGATGGCTCGCTCGTACTGCAGCACGGCCTCAGTCGGTTTGCTATCGCGCAGGACACCTCCAAGGCAGCGGTAGACGATGGCATCTTTGTGCCCGAGCGTGCTGGCGGTCTGCCAGTGTGCGACGCCCTCTTCGCGTTGATTGCGGGTATAGAGGACCAGCCCCGCCAGATAGTTGGCAGTGGCATCTTTGTTGTCAGCACGGATGGCCGCTTCCAATGCCGCCAGTTCCTCGAGGCGGCTGGGCAAACAGCCTCGGACGTTGGCCTTGGACGCTTCCTTACGCAGGCGCGTGGCTTCTGTTGCGTTGCCCATCAGTTCCATCGTGTAAGCGCGCAGGTATGCGCCGGTGGGCGATAACGCAGAACCGGCGGTGGGACGCAGCAGGCTCTCGGCCGTGGCGTACTGTTTGAGGGCCATATAGATGGTGGCGGCTTCAATGCAGCGTTCCTCATCGCGCAAGGCGGAAAGACCATCGAAACTGCGCCCGTCGAGCAGAGCAGATTCAGTTTGTCCCAGGAGCATCAGCGGATCATGGCGGGTCGCGGTCAGCACCATGGACCTTGCTTCGTCGAGGCGGTTCAACTGCCGCAGAGCAAAGGCGCTGTAGGCTTGCGCTTCAGCTTGATTGTCAGATCGGGCAGTCAGCGATGCCAAGCGATCGAGTGCCTGTCGCCAATTCTTCTCGGCGAGCAGGACTTTGGCTGACTCAAGAATTGCCGCGTCACGGGTCAGGCCGGGCGTCTTGATCGCATCCCACTGCTGCAGCGCCTCGGATGATTGGCCGAGACGGGCTTGAGCAAGCCCCAGGTAATAGTGAATCGCATCGGCATCAGCTTTCTTATCGGGATTTGCAGCCAGTGCGATCAGAGCATCGCGGGCTTGCGCGAAACGCCCTTCAGCAATCTGAGTGGACGCGGTATCGAGGGGATTGACTCTGGGCGCCGAGGGACGGGTCGTTGAGAACCGGTCGGGCCGCGGCTGGGCTTCAATCTTGCCGGGAGCGTAGTGGCCGTATTGGTGTGCGATGACCTCGTTCCCGGCGGCGTCGCAGACTCGCAGCTTGAGGCTGTCGGGGCTGACTCCGCTCAAGGCGCAGGTATCTTTGAAGACATCGGCGGGAGAGATGTCACGCTGCCACTGTTTGAGAACGCGGCCGGCAGAGGTCAACTCGATCCGGGCCAAGCCGATTGGATACATGGGCATGACGCCGACAGTGGCGATGCCCTTGTCCACGGTCAAGCGGACGGCGGCGTCGGGATTAATCCGAGCCGGTGGGCCGATGCGGCTGACGGGCATCCAATACTCCAGGAACTGTTTTTCCTCGTGCGGCTGCATGCGGAACTGGTCATCCTGGGTGAGGGGGCAGCCGCTCTGAACTTCCACGTAAGGACGGTTGTCATCGCTAAGAGTCTTGGCCCAGCGGAGGCCCGAATCGCTATTACCCCAACTGAACCATTTCCGGCCGGGCATGACGCGGTGATCGGCAAACTGTGCCAGAGCGATGTCGCGGCCGTGGTCGTACGCGGCGATGAAGTCCTCTTCGCCGGCAGCGCGGAAGATGCTCGTGGAAGCGGGATAGTCGCGGTACCAGGTCAGGTCTTTGCCATCGCGGATGGGCCAGTCGCTGGCGCCGCCGCCGTCGTGGCCGATCACCTTATTGAACGGGTAAATGAGCTGTGTCTGGTCGTTGGCGGGGAAGCAGGCGTTGGACCACCAGTAGCCATCATGGGGAACGGCGGTGGGGTTGCGGCAGATGATACGGGTCTCCATCTGCGATCGTCCCGGGCGCAAGGTCAGTTCAACAGTCCACGACATGCGGTAGGTACGTTCGGTATCGCCGATGACGATCGATGCGCTGCCGTCATCGTGGCGAACGAACTGGCAGCTCACGGTATCGAAGGTCGTGACGCTGTGGCTGCGGGGGAAGTCCCATTCAATGCCGCCGGAGATCCACGCCCCGCGGAGGCCCACCAGTCCAGGCTTGATCGATACCTGGCGATAGACCACATCCTGCTTGGCGCTGCGGTCGTACATGGCAAAGAGGCGGCCGCCCTGAGTGGGCAGCACCTCGATGCGAAGGTACTCGTTCTGAAGAACGTACGTCTCATATCCCTGATCACGCCGGTCGAAGCTCAGGTCGCGCTGCACGGTATAGGGGTAGAGCCCGCGGCCGGGGCGCCCTAGGCCCGTGGTCCGCCCGAACTCGGGGAAATCACTGGGTTTACCGACGGGGTAGGTCGGCAGGACAAGCGTTTCGATTCGCGCCTCAACGGCCGCCGCCTTCGCCGGGGCGATCTTGGCGCGATCCGTGGTTCGCGTTCTCGATCCTTGGCATCCCGCCAGACATGCGACAATCAACACTAAACCGATACAACTGCGACGATACGAAGCTATCATTGTTTCTCCGAAACGACCAACATATAGATGCACCAAGGCGGTCTGCAATTCCCGGCGGATTCTCGCGATTCCGGCCGCCATCGCAATGCCGGCCGGTCGTTATGTGCGCGCAATGCCGTCCACGGATATGGCCAGATTCCCTCGAATCGGCTGCCCTTACGCCTGTTCTGTCGGCTATAGCGGGTCCAAAGTAAGCAGCGTGACACTGCCGGCCGGGCTGTACACATGGCACTTATACTGTGGGTACGTATCAATCTCCCGCTGTTCGACCGGTATAAGTTCCATGGATTTGGGGTCCCAATTGCGCTTGGCATCGATCCGGCACGTCGTGAGGCGTTTTCTTCCCTGTGGAAGCTGATCAAAGGAGAGCTTTGCGACGAGATCGGTCTCTTCGTCCCGATTGTGATTGACCAGGAGGACCGATAGGCGTTTCCCGTCGCGTACAGCGCGGGTGCGAAGGTTCGACGGCTCCTGCTTCACGCTGATTTGCTCTTTGCCCATGCGCCCGAGCATCTGGTAGACGAAGTACTGCGGCCGGACCTCTGCATTGACTCCAAACAGCCCGAAGCGATGTGGGATCTCATTCCAGTGAATGGTCATGATCGTGGGGTCTTTGAAGAACTTGTTGAAATCGTCGATGTAGGCGGTCTGGTCCCAGATATGGTAGTAGAACGTCCAATCAACTCCCTCGTCCATCATATCCAGGATCGTGGCGGCCGTGTGCGCTGCCCGGTTCGGATCAAAGGCCATCTCCTCAACCGAGACGCGTTCAAAGCCTTTGTTCCATTCGGTGATCAGCAGTTCCGGTTTCTTCCCGGGGGAGTCCGCCAATAAGCTCTTGATATGGCGGATCAGCATGACGTGGTCACGGGGGGAGTTGTTGTAGAGATGCCAGGATACGAAATCGAGCCGGGTCCCGGTTTTCTTACACAGCTCGATGAACTCCGGGAGCCAGTCGCACCTTCCATCGGCAATGGCTGGTCCGCCGACCTTTGCCCCGGGGAAGACCTCGAGGATGGGCTTGAGCATGGTCGTATAGAAATCAAAATATGACTCGGCAGTTGTCGTCAACAGCGGGCAGCCGCCCCATTCGCCGATATCCGTCTCATTGCCGACCTCCCAATAGGTGACGATCTTCCTGTCCACCGAGTAGCGCTTCACGACGGCTCCGACCACTTTTTGCCATTCCGCGATATCCGCGGGCTTCCATACGGCGTGATCGATCGCCGGAAATATCGATCTAGGCTTCATCGTCAGCGCGGCCACCACACTTGATCCCGTGGCCTGGAGAGACTCCATGTATCTGTCGCAGATGCTCCAGTCAAAAGTATTGCGATCCGGATAAACTCGCAGATATTCCTGCATAAATGTGCGGAGCATCGGCAGCCCCAGCTTTTCCGCACCTGCGATAACCCTGTCCGGCAAGGGATGCGAATTGATCCCCCCGTGTCCCAGGCAGTGCCGCCACCACTCAAAGGGTTTCACAACCTGTCCCGCGTTAACAGCCACGGTTACTGTCGGCAATGCGTTGTAGTTCATCTTCCGTTCCTCGCGCTATTTCGCGGCCGCAAATTCAGTCAGTATTGCCCCGATCTGTCGCCGCCACGACTCGCAGCGTGCCGCGGCCGGCGTCTTGAGCCCCTGCCCGACCAGTGCGCCATCCGCCTCGCTGGCAATCCCCGCGACATCCGGCAGGAACGGTACGCCCTGACGGATTTCGTCCAGCAAGGCGTTAGCCTTGGCCACCACGGCAGCCTTTGCAGCATCACCCTTGCTGGCCTGCACCTGCTTCTCAAGGGTCACCAGGTATGCGCTATCGGTAATGCCCTCGGCGCTCCCGAACAACGCCGACGAGAAGATCATGGCGCCCTTGTACGTCATCGGCGCGAAGCTTGTCCTGCCGCCCTCGTTCGTGAACGGGTTGTACCACTCATCGCCATTCACATAGCCGTATTCAGAGCCGCCGGACGAATCGCAGAAATGCCACTCCCAGCGCCCAACCGACCCGACGCGCCAGTTGTAGAAGCCCCACGAGAGCCGGTCCATGCCGGTGTTGTACAGCCAGAGGATCTTCTTTTTCTCAATCGTCTGGCGCATCAGGATCTCGCTGCCCTTACCAGCATGGGTAGAGATGATATCGTGATGGTCGACGAGCGAGGTGTAATCCTTCCCGCCGTTGTTATCGCCCATGGGAGTAACAAATGAATACGGGATTCCCGCTTCCCTGAGGTAGTCGCCGTATTTGTTCGTCTCCTCCAGATTCCGGTTCCACGGATTCGGTACCTCGCGTGGCTCATCCACCGTCTGGATGGCCATCGGCAACCCGCACGTCTTCAGGAACACGTTGAACTTCCGCGCTCCGGCCATGAATAGCCCCTTGAATTGCGGGCTCTGAAATTCGGAACCGGGGTTCCGGTCCACTCTCGGGCCATAGCCCAGTTGGCTGCGGGCGATGGAGCGGCCCATCCCCAGCGTGCCGGACATGCTCATCTGCATGGGGTGCCTGCCCATGCCCGCGCCCTTGGCAATGTCGTAGAGGGTCGGGTCCACGTTGCCGCTGGCATCAGGTCCGGGGAGATCAACACCGGTGAATCCGATTTCGCGCATGAACTGCAGTTGTTCGCCGATCAATTGCTTCTGGCGGGCGGGGTCGGGCATCTGCCGCGCGCTATACCACATGCCAAAGGCATACGGCAGCGTCTCTTCCAGCTTGATCGGAAGCACCTTAAGCTGCATCGGGAACACGCGGTTCCCCGCGGTGCCCGCCGTGAGAGTCAACGTTCCGGTGTACGTACCTGCAGGTGTGTCGGCCGGCAGGCGCAACCACGCCCAGAAGCAACGCGTGAGGTTCTTCTCCAGCGACACTTGGCTGGCTGGAATCAAACCGGTCTCCACGACATCGATTCCACGCAAGCGAAAGTCCTGATAATACAGTCTCACCGAAGAGCCCGGGATCGCGGCCGGCCCCTTCAGGTCGGAGATAGCCACCGACGCTTTGCCCAGGTCCTCGAATGCGGAGACGGCCACCCTGAAAATGACGTTCTGGGCTGGGGCGGCGACCAGGTCATATTCCTTGTGTTCCCGCTCGGCCTTGCTGGCGCCTGTGCCGGGCATGACCTTGGTCTGTTCATCGGGAATGAACGCGACGAAAGCGCCATCGCCGGCTTCCTTGGGCAGAGCCTTCGGGCTGAACGGCAACTGCTGGGCATAGAAGAGGCGGATCCGCTCGGCCTTGATCGCGGCCGTCAGTTTGGTAAACGCCGCCTGTTCCTTGCCCGGCAAGACAATCAGTGACGACAGTTCATAGTTGCACGCTTCGATCGAGAGTTTGCCACCCGTGACCGACACCTTCGTTTCATGCGTGGGATACATGCGGTCGATGAAGTCCAGCCACTGCGAGTTCTCGCGCTGGGAATACGCTGTATTCATGAAACGGAACATGTACTTGTCGCTGTAGAGTTCGTTCAGCGAGGGCTTGGCATCTACGATCGTCTGGTTTCCCACCTTGAGCAGGAAGTGGGGATTCTTGATGTCCGGCTGCAGTACCTGCCCGGCCGCCAGCCATACCAGATAATCACCGTCAGCAACCGCAACATCGAAGGCAAACGGTTTGCCGGAGGGAGAATAGACGCCCGTTCCCGTCAACGGGTCCGGCCAGCGCTTGCCGCAATCCTGAAGATCGTCTTTCCTGGAAAAGCCTTTGTTTCCATCGAAGCCCGCGGCCGATGGCACGATCGCGAAGCCGGCCGTCTCGATGGCCTTGCCGAAACAGAACGCTTTGGCACCCGCCGGAAGCTCAACCGTCATTTTCCGACCCAGCGCGTTCTCCTTAAGAAGCCTGACGTTGTCGATCATCCAAACCAGGTCGTGATCTTTAGGCGTATTGAAGAAAACCTTGACCATTGTCAGGGCGTCCATCCTGATCTTGTCTTTGCTTTCCAGTTCCTCCCAGCCGCTGCCTTCCTTGTTGTTGCGCTTGGCGCGGTTGATCGGGATCAGAACCGTCTGTTTGCCGGGAACTACGTCAGCGCTAATAGAACAACGCGTGGGGTAGTTCTTGCTGTTGGCATCCCACAACTCGAATATCATGGACGTGCGGTCTTCGCCGCGGACAACAACGTCCATGGCGAAATAGTCATACGCCTCCCAACCCTTCTTCCGCTCGCCGTTAAAGTAAAACCCGGCGTAGTCGCCGCCCTTCTTGAAGGTAGCGCGGCAGCACTGTTTGCCACTGGTAACTCCTTCATCCTGGGAAAGGTCAAAGGTGGCGTTATCGCTCCCTTCCGCGATCGCCTTGATATCATCGGCGTTTTCGAAGTCGAACAAGACGCGGATATCACCTTCGGCCGCCGCCATGGCCGTCCATCCACACAGCACCAGAAGGGGAGTCAGCAGAAAACGCATCACGATTGATCGGGTATTCATTTGGGTCTCCGTGAAAGCAGACACCATGATCTACGAAGCCCTGCCAAACGCAATCGCCCTGGCTTGAGAGATGTCATGGAATTCCTGACGCAGCGTACTAGGATGAACACATGCAGATGATCGAAGCGGTAATCAAACCGCACAAGTTGGACGCGGTAAAACAGGCCCTGGCCGAGATTGGCGTATTAGGCGTGACCGCCATCGAGTGCAAAGGCTTTGGCAAGCAGATGGGCCACACCGAGCGTTATCGTGGCGCGAAGGTGGATGTGGGGTTTGTCCCCAAGATCATGCTGCGCATCTGCGTGAAAGATCAAGATGTCGACTCAACCGTCGATGCGATCATGCTCCATGCCCGGACGGGCGAGGTTGGCGATGGCAAAGTCTTCGTCTATCCCGTGCAGAAGGTGTATCGGATCAGGACGAAGGAAGAGGATGATCTGGCGCTGTAGGGCGTGGGCAATCAGTAGGGACATCATCCGCAGCCCGAAGTCAGTTTTCACCATCGATGCACCTCACCTGCCCTCGTCATTAGCGGCCGGACTTCGGCCGTCCAGCCATGGGTCGTTCATCTTCCGCAGCCAGGGCAACAGTTCATCCCGTGTGAGTTGTTCGACCAAAGCCGCCTGCGCTGAGGCAATGTTCCTCGCCTGGTATGGGTCCGCGACATTGTCATAGAATTCACAGCGCTCGGGGGCTTTGCCATCGCGGAAGTACACCAAAGTGTGCGTCTGCGTGCGCACGCCGCGTCGGCCCAGGCCCGGCTGACCGTTGGGAACGAACATATACCACGCTGAACTCGGGCGCTGGCCGGTTCCGTCGCGGAAGATCGACGCGTAGCTTGTTCCCTGCACGGATCCGGGTATGTCTGCCCCAAGGCCCATCAGGTCCAGGAGGGTGGGGTAGATGTCCGGCGGTGTCAGCAGCAGGTCGTCGCGCCGTGGCTGGATATGGCCCGGCCAGCGCGCCAGGAACGGTACCAGCAGCGACTCATCCCAATGAACGTTCTTCGTCAGTTCATCATGCGCGCCCAGGCAGTCGCCGTGGTCCGAAGTAAAAATCACCAGTGTGTTCTGTTCCAGCCCCGTGTCTCGCAGCGCCGCAAGCACCCGGCCGATCTGTTCGTCAACTCCCGTGATGCAGGCGAAGTAGTTCCTGATCTGCTTCAGGGCCAACTTCCGCCCGGTTACCCCGTAGGTCAGGTTCATGTTCACCGTTGAGAGCAGATCCGCCTCGCTTTTGCCCGCGTAACGCTCGACGTACTTCTGGGGCACTTGGTCGTACGGCGTATGCGGCGGGTTCATGGACAGGACCAGCGCGAAGGGCTTCTGCCCACTGCGATAGGTTCCGCCCTCGTTGCGCAGGTATTGGATTGCCAGGTCCGCCTCGTGCTCCGGCCCCCACTGATTCACCTTGGTTCGCTGCTCGCGTGGCGCATCGGTGGTCCAATACTCCGGGTGCAGATGCTCGTCGAACGTGCCATACGCGTACCAGAAACCAAATCCGTGCCGGCGTGCGGGAGTTGTCCATTCGTTCCAGGCAAAGGTTGCGCTGTTATTGCCGGTATCCACATATGGCTCGTGCGGGCTGTCCAGATGCCATTTGCCGATGTAGCCGAGGCTGTAGCCTTTATCCTTCAGCACGTCCGACCAGCACCGGGCGGTGGCCGGCAGTTCATACCCATACTTGGCGCCGTCGGTGTTGCAGTTGGCCAGCACACGGTTGCTATGCGGGAACTGGCCGGTCATCAGCATGCCGCGGTAAGGACTGCACACCGGATAACTGCTGACGCAACGTGTGAGAACCAGTGCCTCGCGCGACAACTTGTCCAGGCAGGGCGTCAATACCGGTTCCCGACCCATAAAGCCCAGTGCCGACCCGCGCCATTGGTCGGCCAGTATAAAGACCACGTTGGGCGGCGGGTTCTTATCTGGCAACGGCTCGGCTGCGGCGGCCACCAGCGGTAACAGTGCCGCCGCCAGAGCTGCTCCCGTATCCCTGCACAATAGTGCAGCACGACTTCGAGGACGCTTGGAGATGGGTTTGGGCATAGACGCGGGCCAATTGAGTGGCAGAGCATTCTTCTTAGGACCATCTGGTTTCGTTCGCCGATGCACGTCGGTCCGAGCTCAGCACGAGGTAGAGATCCTCGCTGATAGTCGCGTTGAGATCAACCTGTGCTCGGCCTTCTTCCGTACGCCTTTCTCACGACACGACGCCGCACACTAGCCGCGTCGCGGTCCCTCCTACTTCCTCGGCACAAACTCATCGGGCACCTTGAGGATGAAGACGCCGCGGAGGCCGGATTGCCAGTTGGAGGTGAAGGCGACGAACCGTCCATCGCGGGAGATGTCAGCGCGTGGGCAATCCCAGTAGCTCTTGTAGTTAGTCTGGACGTGTGCGAGACGTCTCACGCGCATGCTGCCATCGGTGGCGAGCAGCATGATCTCCTGCGCGAAGGTCGGCCACGGGGCGTCCTTTGGCGGGTAACGATCGAAGTAATTGCTCACGAGCGCCCATTTCTCGTCATCGCAGAGCATCGAGAGGTGCCCGCCGGCCATGTCGAGCGCGGCGTAATGCTTGTGCGGCTCAGCGCACGTGCGGACAGTAAGGGCGTTGCGCCAATTGTCAGCGCCGAGAATGAACCCGCGACCGTTGTCGGAGTGCCCCGGCGAGAAGTCCGGCCCATCGTCGGTCAACTCATCGTGAGTGCCCGTCACGAGGTCATAGACCAGGACGTTGAGCAGGCCCTTCCCCTGCTGGTCGGTTTTGACGACGAGGTAACGCCCGGTCTTGTCCACCTGGACCTCATCGAGGTCCGTCCGCTCGACGTGGAGGAGCACCTTCTCGGGGTTGCGCTGCCAGGCCATGAAACCCGTTACCTCGTCCTTCCCCATCTTCTTGATATGGAACCCGAATACGTTGTCGTCGAGCGACCGGCTCATCTGGACGGGACGCTGGCCGGGAAGCTCCTTCGAGAAATCGTGAATGACGGTGTATTTCTTCGCATCGACGTTATAGGAGGCGATGCAGGTGCCGCTGGTGCCGAAGAGGGCTTTCGCTTCGGTTGCGCTCCAGATGGAATCCTCCCAGTTGATCGGCCGGGGAAACGCCGGGGCTCGCGCAAAGAGCGGCTCCTTGCCCGCGATCTTGAACGCCTGTGGGTCGAAGTGATAGAGCGTCGGCCCGTGCTTCTGTGTCTGGATATGAAAGAGCGTGTTGTCCTTGTTGAAACTTGGCCAGTAGGAGTAGGCGTTCTGCGAGTCCCCATCCGTCTCGTCGGTCACGCGCATGATCGTCGTGCCGAATGTCGGGTCGGTGAACGTCTCTCCCACCTTTGGCAGTTTCGCAGCGGCCGGTTCACGGTAAATGCCAAAATCGGTCTTTGGCCCCACCTTGGGCTCGAGCTCCGGCGGCACAGTCGTGTCGAGGCGGATGTTGTCCACCAGCACGACCTGTCCTTTCACGGGATTGCACGCGAAGATGTCGAGCGCGACAACCTTGCCGAGATCCACGCGCAGTGGCGACAGCGCGTTCGGGTGAAGGAGCTCGGCCACCGTCGTCTTCCCGGACTTCAGTTCCACGGCGTGCTCCCAGCGCGTAATCTGCTTTGCCCAGCCGTTGATGCGCGCTGCCTTCTGCTGGAGGATGCGGAAACCCACGATGCACGGCCGATCGACCGTGACATCCGCGCGGAAGACCGCGTATTGCATCCAATCCGCCGCCGGAAGCCTGCCTGTCGTGATCGTCGGCAGGTGCCCGCCGTCGAAAGTGATCTTCAGTGCACCCCTGCCCGAGGTCGCGCCCTCGGCCGTCATCGACATCGCGGCCGCAGGCTCATCGAGTTCGCATTGCGGCGGCCGAAGCATCGACCAGTCTTTCGCCTCGGAAGGGTCTTCGAAGTCCAGGAGCACCTTCGTGTCGGCCAAAGCCGGAAATGCTGCGAGCAGCATGAACAGTACGACAAGGGGGTTTCTCAACATGGCCTATTCCCTAAAGCGGGTGCTTCCTTTGCGAATCGTCATTTCGTTGCCGGGTCTCTGAGGGGATAATACCAAATCTGATTCTCCGCAGGCAGGAGAAAGGGAAACCAGCACGCGATCAATCCTGTTCGGCATTGGCGCAGAGATGCCCATTCTTGTGACAGAGCACTGCATACCCCTCTTCCCGCCCTCATCCCCGACGGGCCCAACCTGCGCACCGCCCCCACTAACCGTTGGCCAAATCCACGACCTTATGGCACAGTACGTTCCCAATGCTAGATAAGGCCTATTTGTTGTTCGGTCTCGCCGCCGGAATGCTCTACGCGCTGGGTGCATCGTATCTCAAGATCGCGGGTGAACGCGGAGTCCGTTCGCTGCAGGCAACCCTGATCACCAACACCTCGTTGGCGCTGATGTTTCTGTGGTTCGTGCCTTGGAGCGATAGCCCGTTCCCGACGATCTGGTGGCCGAGCGTTGTCGAGGGACTGCTGTTCGTCGTGGGTCAGTTCTTCACCATGCTGGCCATCTCGCGCGGTTGCCCTTCGATCTCGACATCAGTGCTGGGATCCAAGGCGGTGCTGGTAGCGATGATGGTCACACTGGTGCTTGGCACGCCGCTCAAAGCCAACACTTGGATGGCCGCCCTGCTGACGACGGTGGGCATCACTGTCTTGGCCATGTCCGCAAGACAGCTTACCGGCCACCACAGGCTGGCGGCATTCGCCTACGCGCTGCTCTCGGCCGCCGCGTTCGCGGCATTTGATGCCATGACGCAATACTGGTCGCCGCGCCTGGGATTTGGACGATTCATGCCCTGGGGCGTGCTGATTGGCGCGGCGATGGCCGCTTGCGTGATCCTGGCGAAAGAGCACGAGTTTGCCGGCATTCCTCGGCCGGCCTGGCGGAGCATGGCACTGGCGACCGCGCTCAACGTCGGCCAGTCGCTGCTGCTGATCTGGGCGATCGGACGGTACGTCGATGCGGCCGGCCTGAATGTGGTCTATGGAAGCCGCGGCGTCTGGAGCGTGCTGATCGTGTGGCTTCTGGGCGCCTTTCTGGGTGCCCGAGAACGCATCAGCGG
This sequence comes from uncultured Phycisphaerales bacterium, assembly GCA_903871935.1. Taxonomy (GTDB): domain Bacteria; phylum Planctomycetota; class Phycisphaerae; order Tepidisphaerales; family Tepidisphaeraceae; genus CAIQIQ01. The sequence continues at coordinate 6,525 of CAIQIQ010000054.1, read as the reverse complement.
AGGCAAAGTGCTGCTGCAGCGGCTCTGTGGTGCAGGGCTCATCGCCGCCGCCATCGTGCTGGCATTCTGGTGAAGGCTGACTGTGCGTGCTCTGCGAGCGCCGGTGCCTACAATCCCGGACATGGAAAAGCGGCGATTTGGTGATTCGGAACTGGAAGTGTCGGCCATCGCGTTCGGCTGCTGGATTGTTGGCGTCGATTGGTGGGGCCATTACAGCGACGGCGACGGAATCCGGCTGATGAAGCACGCCTATGACTGCGGGATCACGTTCTTCGATACCGGCGACGCCTACGGCAACGGGCGGTCGGAACAGGTCACCGGCGAGTTTGCCGGAAGCGTCGGCCGGGACAAAGTACAGATCGGCTCGAAGTTCGGCTACGACTTTTATAGCGACCCCGGCGAGGCGGGTTCCTACCACGAGCGGAAGCAGGATTTCTCGCCGCAGTTCCTGCGCAAGGCGCTGGAGAAATCGTTGCGTCGGTTGGGTACCGACTACCTCGATTTGTACCTGGCTCACAACATCAAGCTGCCGCAGTATCGCGATGATCTGTTTGCCGAACTGGAAAAGCTCAAGGCCGAAGGCAAGGTGAGAGTCTGGGGTGTGTCGCTGGGACCGGCGATTGGCTGGCGCGAAGAGGGATTTGAGGCGATGCTGAAGCACGACGCCCAGGCCGTGCAAACCGTATTCAACCTCTTCGAGCAGCATCCCGGCAGGGAGTTCTGCGAGTTGGCGGTTTCCCAGCATGCCGGAGTGTTGGCGCGGGTCCATGATGATCGATCGATCCTCAAAGGTGCGCTGCGACTCGATAGCGCCAGCGACCCGGCATGGAAAGTCTTCGGGCTGAAGAAGCTTGACCGAGTTCGGAAGTATGCCGATGCCCATGGGATGACAACGCACCAACTTGCATGCAAGTGGCTGCTCCAGCAGCAGGGGCTGACCAGCATCACCGCGACACTGCGCAATGAGCAGGAGATCAGTGAGGCCGCAGAGTCGGTCGCGAAGCCGGGGCTCACCCAGGCAGAGCTGAACGAGATCGCGCAGGACTACGCTAAGGACTGGCACCTGGGTGAGGAAGCCCATCCCTGCAACCTCAAGAGCAGCGCTGCTCCGAAGGGCGAGGTCCGCAGTCGCTATGTTCCCCCGCCCGTGATCATCGCGTGAGTAGCTGATGGCTCCCGCGCTACCGCGTCGGTTGCGTATCGGGGGCGAGTCTTTTCATGGCTTCCAGGTAGATGCCCTTTACCGGCTCGCTCTTGAGCTCGATCCCGCCGGCCGCGGCTATCGAAAGCGTGTAGAGCTTGCCCTCTTTGGGCGGCCACCACACGCCTTCGCCCTGGGCGATGCGGACACCGTGCTCTTTGGCATATTGCGGGTCCTCCAGGAGTCGCCAGAAATCGGACCAGAGCTTGGCTTCAAACGCCGCAGCGCCCGGATCGGCACCCTTGTACACGTCCGGGATGGCGCCGGCCGGGTCGATGGGTTCACCCTTCTCCGGCGGGGTCTTGTCCCCGTAAATGCGGGTAAACAGAGCCACGCTGACACCGCGAAGGGAATCGCCCTCGGAGACGAAACCGCGGTCAAACTGGATTACCTGGGCATCGATGTGGACCTTATCGCCAGAGACCGTAAAACGGCGAATGCTCGCCGGCGTGTTCTCATCGCGGGCGTACTCGACGAACAGCATGTCCATGCTCGGCACGCCCTGCTCGACGCGCCGGCCGGTCAGCATCATCTCGGCGATGCGCTTCTGGCTGGTAATCCGTTCGACAATCTGCTGCAGATGCTGCTTCTCTTCGTTCAGCTTGCGGATGAGGCGCTCATTCTCGCTGTAGCGATAGGTCCAATAGGAGATGCCCGCCAGCACGGCAACTGCAACCACAATCCACGTAAGCCGATTGAGAAGCTTGAGCATGAGCAATGCCACCGTTACTTCACGGCATCAGGAACACCAGGGAGCATCGGCATTTCACCAGCCTCAGGTTTGTTCAGCCGGGCATTGTCCCAGATCTTGCGGAGCGTCGCCTCATCGGTCGGCAGCACGCGAATCACCGAAGTCGTACTGCCCAACTGATACTGTGTTTCGCTGCCAAGGTTTTTGCCGGCAGGCGTGACGTAGCAGGTTGTGGGCGTACCTTCCAGCCCGATCCGATCCTGTATGGCAATCGCCAGGACTTTCTGTCCGTTGAAGCTGATCTCCTTGGCCTCACCGACATCCACATACCGGCTCATAAGCTGGTGTGTTTCGCTCACATAGGTCACAAACATATAAGTCTGGGGCTTGTCCAGGGGCAGCATTCGCGGCAGCAGGTGCCGGATGGCCTGCGGCAGATACCACTCAGGCAGATCCCAATTCACTGGCTTGCCGGTGGCCTTGCCCATTTGCGTCCGGACTTCCAGCGTATATTTCTGTATTTTCTTCACCGCAGGCTGCTTGGGATCATCTTCAGGCGGCTTCTCGCCAAACCCTTTGGTGGTATCCAGCCGGTACTTCTCCTGGCGATCGCTCATGCCCAGTTCACCGTTGGTGTCAGTCTTCTTGCCTGCCTGAGTCGTGATCACATGCGTCCAGCTTTCGTGCTTCCAGAAGTCGCTGATGAACATCCGCGAGGCGACATCCACCTGATTGTCGGGACCGGCCACGCTCCGCGAGCGAACGCTGATCAACACTCCCTCACGCCCATCCTCCTTGGCCCGCTCCTCGACGATGTAGGTATACCCGATGTCCTTGCCATCGCGGGTCAGGCGCAGCCACTGCTCGGGAACCAGCGCCTTGTTCGCCACCTTGGGTCCTTTGATGTCCTCCAGCAAGTCGCGTGTGCGGAGCAGTCTCGCTTCCTGATCCTTGGCGATCTGGGTCCGGTCTATCAGTTGGATCGAATCAACGATCTCGGAGAAGACATCGGCCGCCTGTTTCTCGCGCGGGTCAACTTGGCCGGGCGCTACTTCTTTGGCGGCCGGGGAGGTCATTGTGACCTCGTAGTAGTACGTATCGTTGTATCGCACAATGGCCTGCTGCAACATGCGTCGCGAGGTGCCAAACGAGAAGCGGAACGCCACCAGACCGACATCTTTGCCGTGGATCTGCGCGATCTCATTGCGAAGCGTTTCTGCCATCGGATTATCGCGGAGGAAGCCGCTCACCACATCGCTGATGATTCCCGGCTTCTTGGTGCCGTCGAGCTCTTTGACATCCTGAAGTTGCCGCGCCACCTTGAACTCAAGCTTGCTGAGGCGCATGACCGTGCCCTGCTTGTCGTTGATGAATTCGGCAATCAGATCTGGCACACCGGCGCGACGTACCTCGTTTGTCCTGGCGGGCACGCGCAAAGCGATCCCGGCCGCCTTGCTTTCAAAGAAGTCGCCCAACTTCAGGCCCTCATCAGCGTCATCAGGTCTGCCCGGCAGCACCGAAGGCGGCAGCTCTTTTTGCTGCGCCCACGCAGGACCCGCCGTTGCGAGCGAAACCAAGGCGATGGCCAGGAACCAATGATGTTTGCACTCACGCATCTGTGTCTTCTCCGCAGTCGCCGGGGTTGGGGTCGGGGGATAGTCCGGCAGAACGATGGATTCTCTCCTGCCGAGCCTGCGGCGACAAGTCCGGCCGGAGGGTATTGGCGCTGGGGTGTGCCCGTTGTTACAGGAGCTGTGACAGGTGTCTGGTTTAGGGCAATTGAGGCGTAAGTGCCATGTCTGACAAGAGTTGCAGCAGATCAGGGCCCTAAAGAGCGGAGAGGGCGGAGACACGGGGACGCGGACTTCGGCGAGCTCAGTCGAGCCGGGACGCGGAGAGTGGCAGAGGGTGTGAGGGGGAGAGGAGATTGTGAATAAGTGACAGGTGCGCAGGTTCTTGGCAGGGGTACCCCCTATGCGTTAAGTACTGCGGAGGCATGATGTTAGGTAGATATTTGGGGAGGAGGTGCGCAGGTTCGATGCGATTGTGGATAACTCCTACGGGGAAGAGCGGATATCGGATAGCGGATTGCGGAGACGAAGAGATCAGAGGTCAGGAGTCTGAGGGCGTCGTGGCTGTGCGGAAATAAAGTGGGGCACTATGGGGCATTATGGGGCATCCGATGAAGAAGGATGGAGGCCGAAGGATGAAGGATGAACAGAGACGCAGCGGCCGCGGAAATAATGTGGGGCGTTTCGGGGCATTTTGGGGCATTGCCCGGAGAATCGGCCCAGCAAACGTGGTGCCAGTGGATATCCAGGCTGCCAGGCGGGTATTCGGTTGCCAAAGATCCGAGGCGCAAAAAAAATGCGTCTCTCTATATATATGGGGTGGTTGGGCAGGGTTTTGTTCGGAAATGGCTGAAAAAGCGGGCCTCCAAAAAATGTGCGAATTTTTTTGGCGGCAGGAATTTGCCATCTGCCGTCCACCAGGACTGCCCCCCGCCGCCGAATGGCGGCCCCCAGTGAGGATGCGGCGACTCCGGACGAGCAGGGAGACCGTACTTGAAAACCGGAGTGGGCGCAAGCCTACCACAGGTTCGGATCCTGTCGCCTCCGCTGACAAAGCCCCGTAGCCACCGGGGTCTTGTCGTTTCCGGGTATCGCCTCATACCCTCACTCCGGTTCAAGACACACCCCCCACACAACCGCTAAAAGAGGTTGTGTACACAACCGCAAGCCGCCAAAACGGCAGGAAAGGTATGGCGTAAGCGGCCAGCCTCGCTTGACGGTGGATTTGGTTCTGCTGAGGATGGTAGCCCATGGATGATAGTTGTGACCCAGCCTCGGTCCATCGGTTTTATGAGAAGGTCGTTCTGGAATACTCCTGTGGTGACGTGAGGCGACTCTTGGAAGGGAGAACCCGCGCACTTGGGCCATTGCTTGCCTGCGTTGGTGCCGGCGTTGATACAGTCGGCGGCATGGTATTTGGTTTCACAACGGGCAGCCGGGCACGTTCTGTCTGCTTCATGAAGGAGTTCATGAACGTCGACTGCACAATCGCTGAGGCGATTTATGATTGTGTGCGGTGTGGCTACATGCATGAAGGCATCGGTAAGCTCACGTTCGGTTGGTTCGCTGACTACCTAAGGGTGACACCGGGGCAGCTCTTATTCCGGCGTGGTGACGGCGGGCTGGTGTTGAGCGTCGTTGAATTGGCTTTGAAATATGTCGATGCGGTGGAGGCATTGTGGCAATGTGACAAGGCACGTCTGGTGCATTTGCCGGAGGAGAATCCGAAGACGGTCAAGCGGATTGCCGACGTGGCCGAGATGTGTTTACCCGATCTTGAGAAGTTCAGGGAGGATCATCGCAAGTGGGTTGACGAGGTTGTCGGAAGTAGCTCTGCAGAGGATATCGTGAACGGGATCAACTACTGGCAAGCGGATTGACGAGTAGGCGGCAGAGGCTAAGGGTAAGCTTCCTATAGGATAGCCGGGTTCTACTTCTGTTTATAGTTGATCGCCGATAGGCCGAACAACTGCCCATCGGGGATCGGGAAGGATGCCCGCGCATCTCTTCTTTGGTGCAACCGGGAATATAACCTCGTCTACTCTTGTCCATGTGGGGGCCAGCGGTACACTGTTCTTGTTCAGTCCGATCGCAACTTTGCTGTGAGGACGTCTCACGTGGATAACGGAAGAACTAGTATTCTGCGCGGGTACTGGGCGGATACGGAGCTAATCACCGACAACCGCATACGAACGCCACTGGGTAGCCGGGTGACTGTCTTCAAGGTCGCGCTCGACATCCACTATGAAATCAACAAAGAGACCATTGTTGTGCACGAGGTGTACCTCGCGCGGGGCGATCCAAACGCGTGGAACATGGACGCAGTTCGAACCGGTGAGGGTTTCCATGCCGATAACTTCGAGCCTAGAAGCGCGTTGGCTGCAGTTGTCCAACGAGACTTGCAGGCCGATGAACCCCAGCTTGGCAAGCTGCTCATTGGAAAGTGGCGAGAGGAACACCCGGATCAGCACATCCCCTACCTGAAGCCCCCATTCAAGCTGATCATGCGGTGCCTACCACCCGGAGAAACAGAAATGATCGCACCTAAAGCGAGATGCGAGGTATGTGGCAAGCCCACAACGCTTAATCCGATCACTAGCGGCCAATTGCTCTGTCCTGAATGCCTAAAAGACCTTCGGCGTAGTTAATGGCCAGATCCTGGAGCACCGCCGCTCCCTAATGCATCAGGTATGCTAATTCTTCACCGCGCTGCGGCAGATCTTATCGATTATACTCCATGCTCTGCCGTTATCTGGAATCACCTTGAATTCCTCGCCCGCGACGAAGATCGTATAGAATCGTCGTGCCTCAGGCCGTTTTCTGCCCTGTTCTAAGGAGAGCATCCCCTCCTTTTTAGGAGACGCAATGCCACAACTATTTCCGCTTGGTCAACTAGTCGCAACCGCCGCTGCTCTGAAAGCCCTAGAGCGTGTTATGCACTTCACGTGATGTCTCCGAGGAGTCGGCTCAAGAGCACACAGGCGAACGCGACCAGGTGCAGCCCGGCAACGGTGGATGCCAGACGCTCATAGTCCTTTGCCAGACGACGGAACCGCGCCAGC
>CAIQIQ010000053.1 GCA_903871935.1 uncultured Phycisphaerales bacterium | reverse complement strand
GGACTCGGAGATCGCGCGTCTGCTCAATGACTGCGGCGCAAAGCTGCTGTACCTGCCGCCATACTCGCCGGACCTGAACCCGATTGAGTTGGCTATCTCTAAGATCAAGACGCTGTTGCGCAAGCTCGCGCGCCGAAGCGTTGACACGCTGTTCACCGCAATCGCAGAAGCACTGGCCTCAATCAGTTCCACAGATGCTACTCACTACATGCTCCATCGCGGATATCCGCTACACTGATGTGCAAACCGCTCTAGCTCGTTTGGCACCTACGACCCGAGAGGTGCACTACTTCAGCGGATAGGTAAGGCGAACACCGCAATCTTTGGGGTGGTGGCTATCGGTATTGTCGATATCACCACCATCATCTACGCGATCGGGGCCGATACTGTAGATGATGGCCGCGTCTGGTGTGAGGTGGTATCGCAACGGTGCTCCGTCGAATGGGTCTGCGGGGATGGTGCTGAGGAAGGTCGATACCAGTGCGTCAAGCGTGGGGGGATAGGTACCGTGCTCCAGACGGTAACGGGTGAGGGCGACCGCCAGGTCCGTACATCGGGCGTCGGCAAGTGCCCTGCGACGACCGGTCGATGTGATCACTCTATCGATGGACGGAGTCATCATCTTCAGCAGGAGGCTGCCGGGCATTTGGCCCGTGTCCATGTGGCGATCGGGCGTTCCCGCGCCGACGACCGCATCTTCGGCGATCTGATGCCATACGGTGATATCGTGTTGGAGGAAGAGCAGGGCGTAGAAACGCCCCATGATGACTAGACTCGCCGTGTTCTGTGAAGAGCCTGCGGAAGCAGTTGGCCACCTGCCCTGCCCTACACCCGCCATACTGTTGCTACCGATCAGTTCTTCTCCGATGATGCCCTGGCGCAACGCTGCTATGATTGTCCGCTCTTCGCGAGTCAGTCCCGACAGTGACTTTAGGTCTGAGGCATGAGGTAGAGATTCCACGAGCGTGGCATCGGCCAACGCGTCGATGCCGATCTCAACGAGCGATGCAATCAGGCATGGGCGCGTTTGACTTGCATGGATGGCCAGGTGGCGCATGGTCGCGACGTCTTGCGCCGCCGCAGGAAAGTCGCCACGTTGAGCCGCAACGATTGCGTGGGCAGCAAGCACATGGGCAGAGCGTCGCATGTTGCGCAGGTCGGGATCTTCTTCAAGCCATGATGGCATTGCGGCATATGCCAAGAACCGGCCCTTCGGCAGCGTGCTTGCCTGACGTAAATGAAGTACGGCTGGTTCAAGTGAGGTCACGAGTGCCCTGAACTCTGGCGTACCTGCGCGTTTATGGTCGATTATGAGGTCCTCGGCATGGAGTGGCGGCTTCACGGGCTCTTGCGGCTGTTCGGCTTCCTGGGTTGCAGCGGCAGATTCCAGACGGGTGTCAAACTGTGCGAACGCATCCGTGATCTGCCGTTGTGCAGCGCGATAGAAGACGGCGGCGTTGTCTGTGTCTGCAGGCATCGGCCCAAGAAGCTCATGGTACTTTGCCCATGACTCCGCACTGATCTGTCGTGCATTTGCCTGTGCGGCATGGTCAGCCCAGACGACGGCGATACCCAGTAGCAGCACTGAGCCCGTCAGCGCCAGCCCCAGTTGCCTGGCAGGCCAGGTTGCCGCAGCGCGCACGTCTCCGCGCATCTGCATTCCCGCACGAGTGATCCACACGCCGCCAATGAGCACCGCAAGCCAGAGCGACGCAGCATGTGGAGTATAGTGCGGATAGCTCTGCGTGGACCGCAACATCAATGCGATCGACAACAGCAGGGCGAGGAAGAATAACTTGCTTACCAAATCGCCAATATGAAGTGCAAGGAGTCGATCGGCCGGGCGGCGCTTTTGCCGGCGTGCCATGTTCCATGCAATGGAGAGAATTGCCGAAATCGCTATCAGGATAACCAGTAGCCAGATCGCCATACCAACATGGTCGGGCCTTGACGCTTGCCACGCAATAGCGCTGGGCTCCCCGGGCAGTTGATCAGTCGTTCTGCCAGTGTCCCATCAGCAAAGCTTAGGGAATAGGAGCGAATGGTCGGGGGACGGGATCTGGATCATCTCCACGCCGTATGCCTGACTGATCAGAGCGGGTTGCAGAACCTGATCGGCGCGGCCACGGGCGGTGAGGCGGCCCTCACTCAGAAGCATGAGTTCGTCTGCGAATGCACCGGCGAGGTTGATGTCGTGCGAAGCCATCAGGACCGCGAGGTGGTGCTCGTGGGCGAGCGTCTGCAGAAGTTTCAGCAAATCGACCTGGTGCTTGAGATCGAGGTAGGTATTGGGCTCATCGAGGAAAAGGATCGCGGGCTCCTGGACGAGACAGCGGCCAATGAAGACGCGTTGGCGCTGGCCGCCGGAAAGCTGATCCATGCGCCGGTCGAGCAAATCATTCAGTTCCAGCAGGTTGGCGATGCGCGCCACGGTGGCGAGATCGTGGTCGGTCTCGAGGCCGAAGGCGGTCCAATAACAGGCCCGACCAAGGCGGAGGACCTCGGCGACGCGATCGGCTGGTTCATAGGTGGGGCTTTGCGGAAGATAGGCCACCGTCCGCGCCAGCAGACGGCGACGCCATCGGCGCAGCGGCTGGTCGCGGAGCGTAATATCGCCGCTGCCATGGATCAGGCCACAGAGCAGCTTGATCAGGGTCGACTTGCCTGAACCATTTGGGCCGATCAGGGCAACTACCTGTCCGGGCAAAAGCTCCATGGACACTTCGTGAAGAACGAGGTGCTCGGAGTATGCGAAGCTGAGATTCGTCGCGGTGAGAACGGGTGTGGGAAGTGTGGTGGGGCTGGTCATGCTCCACCTCCGGTCTTGCGATTCTGCCAGAGGAGGAAGAGAAAGAACGGTCCGCCAAGAAAGCCGGTGAGAACTCCGACGGGGAGTTGTCCCATCATGCGCGAGGAAGCATCGGCGACAGCCAGCAGGGCTGCGCCTAATGCCGTGGCAACGGGGATCAGCTTCCGTTGATCGTTGCCCACCAGCAGCCGGCCGACATGGGGACACACCAGGCCAACAAATCCAATCGGCCCGCTGATCGCCATTGCCGAAGCGGTGGCGAGCGAGGCGACGATCATCGCCGCCCAGCGGAGGCGATGGATGCGCACACCAAGCGACTGGGCTTCGGCTTCGCTGAGCATGGAAATGTTCAACTGGCCTGAGATGGCCAGGAGAATGACCAGTGAGGCAGCGAAGAGGATGGCAACTGTGATGATCTGTGAAGGAGCAAGGTCGGGCTGAAGTCCGCCGGCGAGAAAGCGGAAGGCTTTCTGCAGGTCGGTGCTGCGGGCGAGAAAGAAAATCAGCAGAAACAGAGCACCGTTGATGGCGTTGACGATGACACCTACCAGCAGGAGCGTGAGCGGTTCAAGACGGCCTCGGCGCTGAGCCAGGAGAAAGACGATCGCGAGTGTGGCGATGCCGCCGGTGAAGGCGGCGGCCTGCTGTGAAATGTTGGCAAGCTGCAGCGAGGCAAAGCTCATGGTGGACCAGGCGAACACCGCCAGCGAGGCGCCGCTGCTGACACCCAGGAGGTAGGGCTCGGCCAGGGGGTTGCGGAGCACCGCCTGATAGGTGACACCGGCAAGGGCGAGTGATGCGCCAATGAGCGAGGCCACCAGTGTTGACTCGCGGCGGAAGGACCAGATCAGTTCCCCCTTTGGCCAGCCGATGCCCGTGGAGCCGACCATCATGGACCCGACGGCGGCGACGGCCCAGCCCGCGGCACAGAGCAGCAGCAGCACGACAAGATGGCCTGCGCTCCAACGGGGCAGTTCACGAGCAGAGGGTGATTGAGAGGAAGACGACATGTTGCAGTGTCAGCGGGATTCGCTCATTGTCCCGCTGTTGTCGTTGCGGGAGTCCCCTCGGTCAAGGGATGGAGATCATTCGCGATGATCTGGGCTACGTTGCGGGCACGCGCGGAGGGCAACATCAGGTACCATTCGCTGTGGATGTAGAGGCGATTGGTGCGGACGGCCTTGAGTTGAGGCAGGCCGGCAAAGAAGGACCTGGCAGCTTCGATGACCTGTGGCGGTGCTTCCGGGAGAAGCAGGATGATGGCATCGGGGTCAAGCTGGAGGAGCATCTCGCGATCGATCTCGGGATAGTCCTTCTGGCCGTCGCCCGCGACATTGGAACCGCCGGCAACAATCAAAAGGTCATCAAGGTAGTTGCGCGGTCCAACGATGAACGTCGCGGCATGATTCAGGGCCATCAGCGTGCGCACCTTGGGTTTACCGGCAACTTGTGCCTGCACCGCCGCGATTTGCTGGCGCAGTTGGGCAAGAAGTTGGTTGGCTTTGGCCTTCTGGCCGATGGCATCGCCGAGTCGGGTAATGACAGGGCAAATGTCATCCAGACGGTCCATGCGGATATCGAGCAGATCGATGCCCAGCGATTTCGTCCGCTGCGTGAAGACATCGTCCCTGCCCAGTTTCTGGCTTGTGATCGCCAGCACACTCGGCCGGATCACGGAGAGCTGCTCCCAGTCGATGACATGGTAATCACCGATGCGAGGGAACCTGGCGAGTTCAGGGGTCTTGGGTTCATAGTTGGAAACTCCAACCAACTGATCGGCAGCCCCCATCTCCAGGAGGATGTCGGTAGCGGCCGGCACGACACTTGCTATCGTGCGCACCTGCACCGGCGAGGTAGCCTGGCGCGGTGCGAGAGGGGTGTTGCGCTTCTCACAGCCCGCCATAACTGCAACAATGGCAATGGCTAAGAAGCGAACAAGACATTGGGGGTTTCGGGTGTATTGACCCATGGGGCGTCGATGGTAGAGTTGCGTAAATACACTGTCAATCGGTAGTTGCAGCAACAGTGTCAGGCAAGAAGGAATGAGCGAGAGTCAGGGAATTATTGGTAGGGTGTCACGGTGGTTCCGGCAGCGCTTTGGCGCTCAGGAGGATCTGCCGTTGTTGTACGGGGAGACGGAGACCTCGACGGCGATTGCGCGCCGGCCGCTTTTTGGGTTCCCGTGGCAGAGGAAAGAGGAAGATCTGACCGTACTGCAGACGGGTCTGGCGTCGATGACGGCGTTGATGACGTCGCTACGGCAGTATCTGGATCAGCAAAACGCCCGCCATGACGAGCTGCTGACGTACCTGTCGCAGTTGTCTCAAGCCCTGCAGGCAATACCGGACGCGGGGCGGATGCAGAGCGAGACCCTTCGCGTACTGCATCAGCAGATCGCCTACCAGAACGCCCAGCACAAGCAGCTTTCGGAGACGCTGCGAAAAGTGAGTGAATCCAGCGGCACGCAACGCGAGGTTGTTGAGCTGTTGCGCGATCGCGTGGAGATCCTGTATAAGAATGACCAGCAGATAGCCGATACCATCGGCGGAATGGGTGGCGCGATCACATTGGTGTCGCAGCAGTCTCAGACCAATACGATGGTGTTGGAACGGCTTCGCGACAACCTGGTGACGCGCGATGGCGATTTGGAAAAGGCGATCCGACGGGAGCAGCAGAAAACACGAGTGACGCTATATATTGTCGGCGCGTCGGCGCTGGCGGCACTGATCATCGCCGTGGCGATGACGCGGTACAGTCTGACGGCAATCCAGGCGATGGGCGATTCGGTCACGCAGATGCGGCCGTTGGCGCCGATCGCAGACAAGGTTCATTCCGCGCCAGGTACGGCGGAGTTGACGCTGCAACCAGTGCCGCGTGCTGCAGGACTCAGGCCTGCTGGTGACCAGGCGACAAGTGAGGAAATGGCACTCCCTGTAGCGCCGATTACAGGCACGATAGTTCCCAGCAGCGCACCATCGGCTACAACCGCGCCTGCAGCAGCGGCTGCGGAAACGCCCGCAGGGGCAGGCGCACCGGGAGATGTGCGTTGAAGATGACTGACGATGAAGGCGAGATTGTGGCCATCGGAGGGCCGGGGATGCGGTGATCGGCAACTGGCTGTGGCAAATCCTTGGGGCGGCACTGTTTACGACCTGATCCAGCGAACAACATCGGACACTAACCGTGGTATATAGCCCTATTGCGCGGGTCTTGGTGCGGCGGAGGTGAGATCACATTCCGCCGCCGTAACAATGGCCGTGGTGTTTTAAGATTGGTGAGACTTGAGGAATCGGTTTTGCATTCTGATGATGGTGGCGGCGACCGCGGGAGGCTGCGCGCCGGGATGGTACGAAGCAAGTGCGGACCGTGAGGTCGCTCGCATTGTCGAGCAGCGGAAGGAGCAGACGCTCAAGTACAAGCCGCAAAGCGAAGCCAAGACGCCCAAGAACACTGAGCCCACCACCCGGGCGTATGCGAAGATCCCGATGACGGTGATATCGCCTCTGGCGCCTGCGCCATTGCAGGTGCCTGACACAAATTGGAATCCGGAACCGCAAGGGCCGCTAAGCCCGCCAGTCGTCGATGATCGGTTGAATTTTGTGCCGCCATCTTATGCCAATGCGGGGGCATTTGCCGATCCACAGGGCCCTCCAACGCCCGGAACAGTGCACACGGTGCTGGATCTGCAGGGAGCGGTGGAATATGCCGTGACGCATTCGCGCCCATACCAGGATCAGATGGAGAACCTCTTTCTGGCGACATTGGATGTTACGCTGGCGCGGCATCTATTCGAGCCTCGACCTTATGCCAGCACGTCGTCTGGCTACGCCGGGAACCAGGGAGGAGCCACAACAAGGCCCGCATACCAGTCGGCCCTCAGTGTGGTGAACAGGGTTGGAGTCTCACAGCAGTTGCCCTACGGTGGCCAGGTCGCCGCCGAACAACTTGTTAGCTTCGTCCAGGCGCTCAACGATACCACCGTGGATGGAGACTCGGCGCGGACGTCGCTGACCGCGAGCATCCCACTGCTCAAGGGCGCCGGCATGGTGAATCTGGAACCGTTGATCGATTCCGAGCGGAACCTCGTGTATGCGGTGCGAAGCTTTGAATTGTACCGTCGGCAATTCGCGGTGGACATTGCCACACGATTCTTTGGCCTGGTTACACAGCAGCAGGGCATCAACAACCGCCGCGTAAGCTACGACAACTCGAGGATTCTGAGCGATCGTGCCATGGAGCTTTTCGCTGCATCGCGGCCCGGCACGAGCTATCTTGATGTGCAGCGTGCCCAGCAGAGCCTCCTGAACGCGGAGAGTTCGCTGATTGACGCGGTGACCGTTTATCAGAATTCCCTCGATAACTTCAAGATCGCCCTGGGCATGCCCGTTGAAGCTGATCTGGAGATAGTGCCGGTGGAACTGCAGGTAAACCCTCCGGAACTGGAAAATCTGAATGTTGCCGACGTGGCAACGAAATATCGCCTGGATCTGCAGACCGCACGCGACCGGATCGAAGATGCCCAGCGTGATGTAAAGAACGCCAAGAATGGGCTACTCCCGAACGTTACGCTGGATGCCCAGAGCGGCGTTGGGAATTTCAATGACGCTGGTCGGCGCGACCCCTGGTACAAGTACAACTCGGATACGTACGCATATGGTGCGTCGATCACGGTAGATTGGCCGCTTGATCAACTTGCGGATCGCAATATCTACAGGAGATCGCTGATTAACCTGGCGCGTACGCAGCGGTCCTATGTGACCAGTCGCGATCAGGTCATATCCGATGTGCGCAATGACACGCGGTTAATCCGCGTGGCACAGATATCGGTGGACATCCAGCGCCGCAGCGTCGACCTGAACCAGAAACGTCTGGATCTGGCGAACGAGCGGTATCTGCAGGGACGGGCGGCGGTGCTGGACGTGACTGATGCTCAGTCGGCTTTGCTGAGTGCACAGGATGGTCTGGATCGTGCCCGTGCCAACCTGCAGACACAGGTGCTGCAGTACCTGCGTGACACCGGCACGTTGCGGGTTGATCCGCAGGCCGGGGCAATTGGCCGGGCTATGGATCGGGAAGTCGTGCAAGCGAGCAATATGCGTGAATTTGAGAAGATTGAACAGCAGTTGGAGAAAATGGAGAGACAATGAGCGTGGCGGCATTACCACAATGGCTGGCTGGCAACAAACGCCAAACCCGAGTCTGGCTGATCGTAGGCGCTGTGATCGCAGCTCTGGCGGGCGTGCTGTACATGGGGTTTTCGCCCAAGGATGAGCCTGGCGTCAGTGCGATCAGTGCGCAGATCTATGAGGTCACCCCGATTGACTTGGAGATCAAGGTCACCAAGGACGGCGAGATTCAGGCGATCAACAATATTGACGTGAACTGCCAGGTCGAAGGTGTCAGCACGATCACGACGATCGTGAAGGAAGGTAACTCGGTTAAGAAGGGCGATGTCCTGTTGACTCTGGATTCGACACAGATCCGGCAGAAACTGGAAGATACCTCGCTGGAACTGCAGAAGGCCGAGGCGGATGTCTCCAACGCGACCGAGATGCTTGAAATTCAGAAGAACACCAATGCAACAAGCCTGGAGAGCGCCCAGGTGACAAAGTCACTGGCGGAGTTGGATCTGAAGCAGTATGAGGAGGGCACGTATCCGCAGCAGTTGGTCAACGCGCAGACCGAAGTGGTAATGGACAAGATCGCCTTGAACAATCGCCTGGAGGATCTGGACCAAACCAAACGGCTGTATGTTAAAGGGTTTGTGACGGCTGCGGATCGGAACAAGGCTGAATTGGACGTTACGACGGCGCAGAATGAACTGGCAAAGAGCGAAACAGCGCTGAAGATACTTACTGATTACACGCATCAAATGGACATGACCGCGAAGCGCAGCGCGGTTCTGCAGAATGAGCAGGGCCTTAATCGCACCCAACGACAGAATGCGAGCAACCTGGCGTGGCGCAGCTCGGACCTGACTGCCAAACAGCAGAGCTACGTCGTGCTGAAGCGTCGATATGACCGGCTCAAAGAGCAGTTCGCGGCCTGTAACGTGACCGCGCCGGCCGATGGCATGGTCGTTTACGGGTCGACCACCGACCGTAACGCCCAGAACCCGATCCAGGAGGGCGCCCAGGTGCGCGAGCGGCAGTTGCTCATTCGCCTGCCCGATACCTCGGCGATGAAGGCGGTGGTGCGCATCCATGAGTCGATTGTGTCAAAGCTTAAGGAAGGCCAGCGGGCAAGTGTCCGTATCGTGGGCATTCCGCAGCCGGTGAGCGCCTCCATCAGCAAGATCTCCGTGCTTGCCGACAGTTCCAACCGATGGTGGAACCCGGACCTGCGCGAGTATCCGATCGACCTGAGCCTCGACGCTACGCCGAAGGACCTGAAGCCGGGCATTGGCGCAACGGTTGAGATCATGGTTGATCGTCTGATGCAGGTAGTAGCTGTACCACTGGATGCGGTCTATACAGTCGGTGATGATCGGTATGTCTTCGTTCGCAACGGCGAAGATGCCCGGCCGGTAAAGGTGAAGGTTGGCGCCAATAATGACACGCATGTGCAGATCACCGATGGGTTGTCCGTTGGTCAATCGATAATGCGGTTGCAGGCAGGCCAAGGCCGTGAGCTGCTGGAGAAGGCCGGCATCAAGATGGGGCCGGCCACCAAGCCGGGCGCGGGCAAGCCGCAGACTGCGTCCGCGGCCCGCCGATCTGCGACTCTTTGACCGAAGGGGACGCTTCTGGCCGTGACCGGTCTATAATCCATGCATGAGTTGCGAATCTCTGCAGGAGCAGTGCATGGCGGGGCAGGAGTTGCTGGCCGCTCAAGAGTATGTCGAGGCCGAGCAGGCTCTGATCCGTGCCGAGTCCGAAGCATTGAAGCTCCGTGACTGGGATACTTTGGCGCGGCTTTACATGCCGCTGCAGGAAGCACGGCGGCAGCGGCGGCAGCGCACGCTCCAGGGGCTGTTCTGTCTTGATCTGATTTCTGAGGGCCCTGACGACCACATTGAGGGGCGACACATCCTGGAGAACTATCCGCACGGCACGCTCCTGGTCTCGGGTTGGGGTACTATCGAGCCGGCCCTCCAGGCGCGCAAACTCCAGGCGCGATTCAAGCTCTATGCCGACGTGCTGCTCGGGGTGACCTATCCTTTGATTGGCGGCCGCCATGTGGTCGTCGTCATCCCGCATGAGCATGCCATACTTCCGCCAGTGTGTCCGCGGCGTCTGGGCGAGATCGGCGGCGTGATGCCAGCACATTCTCTGGTTTTTCGCGAGGGGGAACTCCCACAAGGCCCGCGGCAAGGAACGCCCGAACTTATCTCCAGGGTGCAGGGGTGGTGGGAACAACTGCATTGGCCGTACATGGTTGATGCCCGAGACACTCGAGACCTGCGCAGACGGATTGGCGCGTACCGGCGAGCGATTGAGGTCGACTATGGCTGTGAACTGGCGCACCAGGAACTCTCCGACACCGCACGTCAACTCACCCGCGCTGAGGTGATGAGTGTTTAGCGGCGCGGCGAAAAGCAGAGAGCGTTCGTGCAGGCGAACGCAAGTAAACCACTGATGAAGGATCGAAAGAAGATTTAAGACGATGTCAGAACCGGTGCCACCGGCCTCCGCTTCGCTCCGAGATTGGAAACTGGAGATGGTGAGGGACAGAGGGACAACCTGAAGGCTGAACAACGAACGCACACTAAAGTGTGTACGACGAACGCGGCGCCGTGATTGGGGCGGCGGCGATAGTTTGTGCCTTGACCCTTGCCAACGCTCGACGCTTCAACCGTCGCTGCCGCGACGGGGTACCGAGTTGCCAGGAGCCCTCGGCACTGAAGGACCGGGCTAACATCAGTCGTCGCTCTGCGACGGGGATCGAGACAGAGCCCGGCAATTGCCGTTTTCGCTGTGGCGGCATCTTCACTCGCCGATACAGTACAAGTATCTCTCGCCGCGAAGGAATAATCGTTTGCCGTCGAAGGTGGGGCAGGCGACGAAGCGTTCGTGGCGCAGGCCCCAGTAGCGAAAGAAGACGCTCTCAATCCGGTTGCGCGCCAGGGGCTCGTAGGTCCGGCCGGGTTTGATCACGAGGGTCGTGCCGTCGGTGCCGACCAGATAGATCCGCCCGCCGGCTAGCGATGGGCTGACGCTGACGCCGCGGCCGGCGCCTTCGTGGGCGCTCTGGAAGTGGTCCAGATCCAAGAGCTTTTCATAGACGCTCTTCATGCTGTCCACGTCGACCACAGTCAGAACGCCGGTGTTATTCACGAGATATGCCAGGCCATCGTGCACGAGCGGCGAAGCCATGTGCCAGGCCAGGTAGTTGGTGGGATAGTGCTCCAGGTTCATCTTCAGTTCCCGGACCGCTTCCATCTTGAGTGGATCGGATGCATCGGCCGGCAGTGTTGTTCTGAAGAAGCTGTTGTATGTGGAGAGGCGGTAGAGGTCGTTGCCCAGGGCGACGGGCGAGGGGATTTCCTGCTGGGCGTTGGAGATGCCCGGGCCCTTGTCGTAGATCATCTTGCCATCGGAGAGGCGCAGGATGTAGCCGGTGGGCAGGATGCAGACGGGCGTCTGGCCGATCTTCGCGATGGCCGGCGTGCCGTGGAATCGATTGGCCCAGTATTGTTGGGGATTGAACTGCGTGGTCCAGAGGCGCTGGCCGGTGGCGGCGTCGAACGCGATCATCTTGTTCATGAAGACGATGACCTTGCCATCGGCGAGGATGGGCGAGACGGAGTAGCCGTGCTCGAAGAAGCTGCCCTCGTTGTCCAGCCGCCGCCAGATGAGCTTGCCGTCCACGTCGTAGCAGCACGTCACCCCTGTTGCGAACCAGGCCCAGACGAAGTGGCCATCACTGACAGGAGTGAAGCCCGAGTAGCCAACATCCTGACCCTTGGGCATGGAATACTTCGTGTCGTCGAGCTTCTTCATGAGAGCATAGAGCTTGCGTTCCAGGCCTGCTTTCTGCTTGTATTCCTCGCGACCGTCGACCTGCTCATACCGGGGCGCTGTGTCGGTGGTGAAGGAGTCATTGACCATCTTCAATTGGTCGGCCAGGGGTGCGATCTCGCTAAAGATCTCGGGCTGAGATGCCTTCTCCTGGTCGGTGGCCAGTTCGTTGTAGTTGTTGGAGCGCACCCAGAGGATTTTGCCGGTGGCGGCGTCGACGCATACCAGGTCGGCGGGCTCGGAGAGGAGGAAGATCTTCCCGCCGACCGCGATCGAGCCGCCGAAGCCTTCGCCTGCGGGCATGGCGGTGCGCCAGGCGATGCCTTTTTGGCTATATTGGGCTTTGTCGGGGGTTGGTTCGATGACCAGGTTGACATACCAGGTGCCCTTGAGTGGCCTGTTGTCGCCGCCGCCGCGCGTGGGAGTCGAGCGCAGCAGGAGGCGGTTCCATCCCTTCTGGAACTTGGCCGCCTGCGGGGTGTAGTTCTGCTCCTTCTCGGCGAACTTGTGGGTGCACTTGCCGTTGACCCAGAGCGTCAGGCCGGAGGTGTGCATGACGCGGATGATGACATTCGTATCGGTGGCAGAATAGACGTAGGCGTGGGCGTAGACGACTTGATCGACGGTCTTGTCGTAGGTGTCGAACTCTTTGGCGAAGTCGAGGTAGGCGGTGTCGATCTTGAAGGGCTTCCATTCGGCCCCATCATCCTGCTGGCCGGGCCCTGGGGCGAGCTTGGACTGGTCCTCAACCAGCAGGGCGTCAGTGAAGGCGCCTTTTTCGTCCCGCTGGGTGGCGAGGGGACCAAGGACCAGCCACTGGCGGATCACGCCATCGGACATGGGCGTTCCCGCCTGTTCGTTGCCCTTGGGCGCTTCGGCCTGGAAGCGCAGATCCTCGCTCGCCGTGCTGATGCGCTGCCATTGGATCGGCGGGTTGGCATTGGGGTAGACACCACTGCCATCACTTCGCCAGCCGATTCCGGCCGCGACCGCCGAAGCCAAGGGCAGCAGCGCAATCAATAATCCGAGTACCAGGACCTTCTTCATTTCATCTCCGTTGTGTCAACGTCGCGGGGTCTGGAGGACTCCTCTGGACCCTCGACCCTACCATCGCGGACTTGAGTTTCCTATCCCTGGGAGATGAGCATGCCCGGCGTCAGGCAAGCCGGCCACGGGCATTGATTCCTCCGGTTGATATCATACTATTCCGATAGGAGATGAAGGGAGAACGATTGAAGCTGTCGAAGCGAACGGAATATGGTTTGCGGGCGGTGGTGCATCTGGCTCAGCTTTGGCCTCATAAATACATTCAGGCTAAAGACTTGTCGAAAGAGGGGAATCTTCCTGGAAAGTTTCTGGAGTCGATTCTGCTGGCGCTACGGCGTGGCGGGTTCCTGGAGAGCAAGGTCGGCAGCGGGGGTGGGTATCGACTGTCGCGGTCGCCGAGGGACATACGGGTGGGAGAGATCGTCAGGCGTCTTGAAGGGCGTCTGACTATCAAGGAGCGTACTGGTCAACCTGAGGGCAGGCCCGGCGAGATTGCCGTTCGGCTGATCAACATCAAGCTGACGGTGGCAACCGATGAAGTATTGGACAAATTGACGGTTGAAGAATTGGCGGAACAGGCACTAAGGGGTGGTAATTCGCTGCAAAGCATGTATTACATCTAGGCATGCTTCCTCTGGCTGGAATGGTCACGAGCCTGGGTTTCCTCATCCGTGCTGACTCGGTGGAGCAGTGGATGGTTGCGGGGGGGTACTTCGTCCTGTTCGGGCTGTTGTTCGCCTGCGGGCTGGGGCTGCCGCTGCCGGAGGATATTCCGCTGACGGTGGCGGGATTCCTGATCGCCAAACACGAGATGACTCTGCCCATGGCGTTTCTCGTGGCGTGGTGCGGCATCATTGGTGGCGATTGCGTTCTTTATCATCTCGGGCGGAAGTTCGGCCATGGAGTGACACGTATCCCGATGGTGGGCAAGCATGTAACCGAAGCCCGGATCGCCAAGGCGGAGAAACTCTTTCATCGCTATGGGATTTGGGTTGTGGCAATCGGGCGACTGTTGGCGGGGATTCGCGGGGCGATGGTGATCGCGGCTGGGGCAACGCGGTTCAGTTTCGTCAAATTCATA
This sequence comes from uncultured Phycisphaerales bacterium, assembly GCA_903871935.1. Classification (GTDB taxonomy): domain Bacteria; phylum Planctomycetota; class Phycisphaerae; order Tepidisphaerales; family Tepidisphaeraceae; genus CAIQIQ01. Next base: position 58,584 of record CAIQIQ010000053.1, on the reverse strand, counting down.
ATCGCTGACGGGCTGGCCGCTCTGGTTAGCGCTGGCGCGTTTCTCTGGCTGGGGCACTGGGTTGGTGTGCACTTCGGAACGCTGGATCAGCTTCAGAAGGCCAGGAAAGAACTGGCCGGCATTGAGCACTGGATTGTCTTGGGCCTGGTGGTGCTGGTGTTGGGCCTGATCTCCTATATCTGGATGCGGCAGCCGAAGGCCGAAGCTCCGGCGGACCGACTGCTGGAGAAGGCAGTCGATCGCGCTGAACGCAAGAAGGATGAGCACAAGAAGGCTTCATGATTATCCGTGCACGATGGCTGGCACCGATGGATGGCCGGTGCATTGAGAACGGCGCGGTGCTGGTGCGCGAGGGGCGGGTTGTCGCGGCCGGACGTTGGGAGACGATTGCCGGGTATGGCACGAAAGAGGTGGAGGATGCCGGGGACTGCGTACTGCTGCCGGGGCTGATTAACGCACACACGCATCTGGAACTATCCGACTGCACGCCTGGGCAGCGGCCGGCCGATGGGCTGGAGGGGTGGCTGACGCGAATGCTCACCCGCACGCGGATCGATGTGGCGGAACTGGAGGGCAAGAGCGCCAGGGCGTGCAAGGTTGGGGCGGATCAGTGCCTGCGCTTTGGCGTGACCACGGTGGGCGACATCAGCAGGCAATGTCATGTGACCCGGCCGGTGCTGCGGAATGGGCCGCTGCGGGTGGTCAGTTTCGGCGAAGTGATGGCGATGGCGCAACGGCGCGGGCTGCTTGAAGAACGTCTGGCGCGGGCGGCCGATGAGGCTTGTGCCAGCGAGTTTCTGCGGATCGCGGTATCGCCACACTCCCCGTACTCCATCGAGATGCATGGATATGCACGATGCCTCGAGGTCGCGAAACAGCGCGGTATGCCGGTGGCGACGCACCTGGCCGAGACGATATCGGAATGCGAATTCCTGGAGCGCCATAGCGGGCCGCTCAAGGCACTGTGGGATTCGTGGTTGTCGTGGGACCAGCAGGTGCCGCTATTTGCCGGCGGGCCAATCCGGATGGCGCACGAACTGGGGCTGCTGGATTATCCGACGTTGTTGGCGCACGTGAACTACTGCGATGATGATGAACTGTCACTGCTGGCGCGAGGGAGGGCGTCTGTCGTCTATTGTCCGCGGACGCACGAGTATTTCGGGCATCCACCGCACCGTTTCCGCGATATGCTGGCGGCCGGGATTAACGTGGCCGTGGGAACCGACAGTTGCGCCAGTTCTCCCGATCTGAACCTGGTGGATGACCTGCGCCTGCTGCATCGGATGCATCCAGAGCTCGATGCCCAGACGCTGTGGCGGATGGGTACGGCAAACGGAGCGAAGGCCCTGATGATGGATCAGGCGGCAGGTACGCTAGCGCCTGGCATGCGGGCGGATTGTGTCGCGTTCCCCGCCGCCGACAGTGATCCGCTGCAAGTGGTCTTGGAGTCTCATGTTGGTCCCTGCGGAGTCTGGGTGGCAGGGACGAAACTGCCATAACGCTGCGCAAACGACCGCTATGCGCCGCATGTGCTGCGGCCGCTGGCGGGAACCAGTTTCACGTGGTCGCCAACGGTTAATGTTGCGCCTTTGGCTTCATTGCACCGCTTGCACAACGGGATAATGTACCAGCTCTTGTCGCCCGGCCCATCTTTCTGGACATGGGCCCCGACGAGTTCGTTGCCTGCGCATCTCGTTTCCGAGCAGAACTGGGGAAGCGGTTGCCCGCTGTGTTTCTTCCAGTGGCTCAGCCAATCGCCGCACTTGCACGCATTGCCGGACGTGCCATTGATGTTTGTGACCTGCATACCTCGCCCTTCTGCAGCAACGCTGCTTCTCGCAGTTGGAACCACGGTTCCACGCGTTGAATGCCGTACCTTGCGCCGTGCGCCGGCCCGTCGACTTGAGTGTTGTCCGCGCCCTACAACTGCCGGATGCTATCAAACGCACGACGTACTTGTTCTACCCACCGGACTCAACCGTATATTACCGAAAGCAATGCCCAAAGGCACGGAAAAATCACATTTGTGCTATGCGCCTGTCATTGCAGGAGTTGCGCTGCAGTTCTTTCACCTTGAGATATACACCGCACATATCTGATTATCTGCCAACGCGGCGGGAATGCTGCGCGGACCGCCAGAAGGGACCGGCACGAGAGTGCCTTGGGTCACACGCGCATCCGGTATAATCTGCGCTCATGCTGATCGACATCCATGTGCATCTGCAGGAAAAAGTGCTGCTGAACCGCATCGACGAGGTAATGCGGGCATGTCGCGAGGAGGGTGTGGGGCTGCTGGCATGCAATGGCACCAGGCCGGAGGACTGGCTGGCCGTGGCCGGCCTGGCGCAATCTTATCCCGAGGTGCTGCCGTGCTTTGGCGTGCACCCGTGGTACGTTGGACAAGCTGGAGAGACATGGGAGGCGCAACTGCACGATTTCCTCGGGCGCTATCCCCTGGCGGCGGTTGGCGAGATCGGGATCGATCGCTGGATCGAGCCGCGCGATGAGGCATTGCAGGAGCGGATGTTTCGGCGCCAGCTTCAGATCGCGCGCGAGCTGGATCGGCCGGCCATGGTGCACTGCCTGCGCGCGTGGGGTTGGCTACTGGAGATCCTGCAGGGGGAGAAGTTGCCGCGGGCGATGCTGATCCATTCCTTTGGCGGGTCGGCCGAGATGATCAGGCCTCTGCGGGAAATGGGAGCATACTTCTCGTTCGCCGGCAGCATCTTCGAGCCCAAGCGGCAGAAGCTGCGCGATGCCTGTAAGGCGGTGCCACGAGATCGGCTGCTGATCGAGACCGATGCCCCAGCGCTGATAGCGCCCGAGGAACACCGCAAGTATCACATGGTTGACGATCGGGGCGAAGTGCAAAATCATCCGGCCAATCTGCCTTCAGTTTATGAAGGTGTGGCTGGCCTGATCGGATGTACGGTGCAGGAGCTGCGCGATCAGGTGGCGAGCAATGCCAAGGCGTTTCTCGGGCAAAGCATGGAGGCTTGAGATGCACGTAGGTGAATTGCACGACGGACGATTTGCACGGATCGAGCGAATTCTCGGCCGGGAGAAACTCGCCCGGCTGATGGATGCTCACGTCTGCGTGGTGGGATTGGGTGCGGTGGGAAGCTATGCGACGGAGGCCCTGGCACGTGCGGGAGTGGGGCATCTTCGCATCGTGGATTTCGACGAGGTGCGCTTGAGCAATATCAACCGGCAACTCTACGCGACCGACTCCACGGTCGGGCAGAAGAAATGCCAGATCGCCCGCCAGCGCATTCTGGACATCAACCCGAGGTGCGAAGTCGAGGCGCTGGAGCTCTTTGTTCATGATGACACGATGGGCCAGGTGCTTGACGGGAAACTCGACGTGGTGATCGACGCGATCGACTCGCTTACTCCGAAAGTCATCTTCCTCGACGCCGTGCAGCGTCGTGGCATTGCCTTGATCTCATCGATGGGGGCGGCACTGCGGACAGATCCCACACAAGTGCGCATCGGTCCGTTGCAGGAGGTGCATACCTGTCCGCTGGCCGCCAAGATCCGCAAAGCACTGCGCAAGCGTGGTGCGGGGGTGGAGTTCACCTGTGTCTATTCAACCGAGAAGATCGTCCAGAGCGGCGGCGAAGCCGACGATGAACCGGCTTCGGCGAGTGAGCAGACTCTTTCCCGTGGCCGGACGCGGCGGGCGCTGGGTAGTCTTCCGACCCTGACCGGCATCTTTGGGTTGACAGCCGCCCACGCGGCGATCGAGCAGATCATCGACGGCTTCAAAGCGTAGTCACGCGGTGGTCATGGGCTGTTCTTGTCATGGGCTGTTCTATTGACAGGCACCGCTGGGCGGGTAAGAATCGGGTGCTGCAATACGGTGGCCGTAGTTCAGTTGGCAGAACACCAGGTTGTGGTCCTGGGAGTCGCGGGTTCAAATCCCGTCGGCCACCCTTAAGTGCTGATAGAATAAAGGGATCTGGCGTTTTGCCGGGTCCCTGTTCTGTTCTGTGGGTGAAGCTTGTGGTGTCGAACATATGTTGACCAAGCGGATTATCCCGTGCCTTGATGTGGATCGCGGACGAGTCGTCAAAGGCGTGAAGTTCTTTGATCATGTCGATGCCGGCGATCCTGTGGAGCAGGCCAAGCGCTACCAGACCGATGGTGCTGATGAGCTGGTTTTTTATGATATTACCGCCAGCCATGAGGGGCGGGCGATTATGGTTGATCTGCTTCATCGGGTGATGGAGCACATCTTTATGCCGCTGACAGTCGGCGGCGGCATTCGCACGCTTGAGGATGCAACCGCGATCATCCAGGCGGGGGCGGAGAAGGTCAGTCTGAACTCGGCGGCCGTCAAACGGCCGCAACTCCTGGCGGAAGTGGCGCGGAAGTTCGGATGCTGCGCTACGGTGCTGGGCCTCGATGCCAGCCGGGTTCAGCGCGACGGTATTGAACACTGGGACGTCTTCATAAACGGTGGGCGGGTGAACACCGGCGTAAAGGTGATGGACTGGGTGCGTCAGGCGCAGTCGCTGGGCGCTGGCGAGATCGTCCTGAACGTGATGAACGCCGACGGTACCAAGGAAGGCTATGACCTGGAGATGACGGCGGCCGTCAGCGATGCCGTAACCATCCCCGTGGTCGCCTCAGGCGGCGCGGGTTCGCCCAAGCATATGCTCGATGTGCTTCGCGAGGGCAAAGCCGATGCCGCGCTAGCGGCCAGCATCTTCCACTTTGGGCAATACACCATTCAGCAAGTCAAACAGTACCTCAGCGACAATGGCGTGCCCGTTCGGCTGAGGTAGCTTGCAGGCAACACGCCCCTGGAGCAGGAGGCGGCGGATCGGTCGGGTCAGTGCCTACCATCTGCGGAGAGGAACGCCCGATGAGATGGACGATTGCCACTATCATGCTTGTCTGCGCTGTGAATGTGTTTGCCGCGATCCGGTCGGACACCATTCCTTATGAAGCAGGCGGCGTCACCATGCAAGGCACGCTTGTGTACGACGATGCGGCCGCTGCGAGCAGGCCGGGCGTTGTCGTATTCCCGGAGATTTGGGGGGCGAACGATTACGCGAAGAGTCGGGGACGCATGCTTGCTGAGTCCGGATATGTCGCATTTGTTGCCGACATGTATGGTGGCGGCAAGACGATCGAGGAACCGAAGGAAGCTTTCGCGATCGCCGAGATCCTGTACGCACAGCCGAAGGTGATCATCGACCGTGCCGTCGCTGCCGTTACTACACTGCGGACCAGCGGCAAGGCTGATCCTTCGCGCATCGCCGCCATCGGATACTGCATGGGTGGCGGGATCGCGCTGAATCTCGCCTTCGTCGGCGCCGACCTCAAGACCGTCGTTGCTTTCCATGCCAGTCTGGTCAAGCGCGTGCCCGAGATGGGGCAGATCAAGGCCAGCATCCTGGTCCTCAATGGCGCGGCCGACAAGCTCGTTTCCCCGCAGGAAACGCAGGACTTCATCGCCATGATGCAGGCAGCGAATGCAAAATGGGAACTGGTGATCTTGCGCAATGCCATGCATTCCTACACCAACCCCAATTCCGACACGTACAAGGCCCTGGGCACCGTCGGCTATAACGCCAGCGCCGACAAACGATCCTGGCAACTCATGTTGACGCAACTGGACGAGGCGATGGATTACAGACACACCTCGGCAGGCACTGCGACCCCTTAGACCTGGGCAACCACGGCGCGATTCCGCCGCCATCTGTGATTGCGCTCACTCTCGTTGCGGCGCCAACGAGTCGACGGTCAGGCGGCACCGTAGCGCAACTGCGTGTTAGCTTCCTCGGGGCTCGGCACGAGATTCAGGGCCACCGTCCCTCGATTGCCAATCCTGATCAAGGTATAAAGGCGACACCCACTTTCATTAGGGAGTCGCATGAGAAGTAATGTATCGATCGAGATCCTTGAGAGCCGCACGCTGTTGGCCGCGGTGCCAGTTATTTCAGGCAACGGCACGACGATCGCGAATGGCGATAGCACGCCGAATCAGGCTGATGGCACCGACTTCGCCTGGGGAGAGCTTGGCGGCTTCCTGACGCGGACGTACACGATCAAGAACACCGGTGACGCGAACCTAACCGTGTCCAAACCAACGATCAGTGGCGCGAACGCCGCCGATTTCTCCATCGTGTCGTTCCCCAAGCGCGCTATCGCTGCCAACGCGACTGCCACCATGGTCCTGAGATTTGCACCGGCAGCCGCTGGGGCGCGCACCGCGACCGTGGACGTCCACAGCGACAGCACTTCCCTGACCGACTACACGTTCGATGTATCAGGAAGCGGCATCCAAACCGTTTCCGTGGGCAGTGGCCTGCGGTATGGCGTGGTAACTGCGGGCACTGGTGATCCAATCACAAACAAGTCGCTCCTGTCGGTGGACTATTCGGGCTGGCTGCGGAGCACGGGTGCCGTGTTCGACAGCTCTTCCGGATTTGGCGGCAGTCATGCGGCGTTCGACCTGATCCTTGGCATTGGCGCGGTCATTCCCGGTTGGGATCGTGGTCTGCAAGGCGCCAAAGTCGGCGAGGACCGGGTCCTGTTCATCCCGGCAGCGCTGGCTTACGGAAAGAAAGGAAGCGGCGCCTCAATCCCTGGCAACTCCGATCTCATCTTCGAAACGAGCGTGCTTAGCTCCGTGAGTATGGAAACGTGGTCCGCTGGTATCTCGTTCGCGGGCCAGGGCCATACCATCGCCAACCATGCGAACTGGGCTGTCGCCGATGGCACGGCATTCTACTCCACCGGCCCGGATGTGACTCAGAATCTGGTTGTCGACGTCTACGCCAGTGGGGTAACCAACGTTACTGGAATCAGGTTCAGCGGTCCGGGGGCGAAACAGTTCAAGACCGGCAACATCTCCTACATCAGTGGGCAGAAGTACAATATTCCCATCATCTACACGCCGGTTGCAGGCAAATCCTCGGATGTCAAGTTCGCCATATTCGTCGGTGCGCAGAAGAAGCCGGCATTCACCTACGATGTGTCGCTGCATGGCGAGGTGCTGGCCTCTGGCGTGACCTTGAGCAGCGGCGTCCTGACAGCGCAGGGCACCGCGGCCAATGACTCGATCAGCCTTTCTCTCTCCAAGGGCATCTACTCGCTGAAGTTCGGCAAAATCACCAACCACTTCAACGCGGCCGAGGTGAATTCCATCGTTCTGAACGGCGGCGCTGGCGACGACAAGATCTCAGTCAACAGCGGCGTGCTGCTCGGCGTTGCGATCGACGGCGGCGAGGGCAAAGACACGCTCATTGGCGGCGCTGGCAATGACACCCTCACCGCCGGCTCGGGTGGCGACATGCTCATTGGCGGTTCGGGGACTAATACGTTCTACGCTGATAACGGTGTCGCCAATGTGCTTGATGCTCGAGGTGGAACCAATGATGTCGGGCAGTGGGACGCCGATCTGGACATCATCAAAGGTGTCTTGACGGAGTTGCCGTAGGAGCGGCCGCGAACCATCGGTACAGCCCCTTGTTCAAATCGTGACCGCAGTGGTATTGTGCGCTGCTAATTGGATCTTTCTCGGCTTGCCATCCTCCTGATGCAGATCGCCGCGATTCTGGGTCTGAGTCGCGCGATGGGGTCGCTGTTCCGCAAAATGGAGTTGCCACAGGTGGTCGGGGAGATGGCGGCCGGAATTGTCCTGGGACCGACCATTCTCGGCTGGCAGTGGCCCTGGGCGTTCGCGCATCTCTTTCCGCCTGGCAGCACGGAATACCTGGGCAACCTCAGCCAGCTGGGCGTGGTGTTCTTCCTGTTTCTGATCGGCCTGGAACTGGACCCACGCATGCTGCTCTCCCAGGGCCGCGCTGCGGTTGGAGTCGGCATCGCCAGCATTGCGTTGCCGTTTCTGATGGGTCTGGCCTTGGCCGCGTGGATGTGGAACAACACCACGTACCTTGATGGCGTGGTGAATCCCCGCGCGGCGTTTCTGTTCATGGGGACAGCCGCTGCGGTCACGGCTTTTCCCGTGCTGGCCCGGATTCTCACCGAAACCGGATTGCAGAAGACACGCGTAGGAGCCGTAAGCATCGCCGCCGCGGCCGCTAACGATGTCGTCGCATGGTGCATTCTGGCGGCAGTTGTCGCCTATGCCCATTCCAACAACCTTCGCCAGGGCCTGATCACAACCACAGGTACGCTCGTGTATGTGGCGGTCATGATCTTTGTCGTCCGTCCCTTTATCCGGCGTCTTGAGACCATCTATGACCGTCACGGTCGCCCTTCGCCCGGCGTTGTTGCGGGGGTCTTCTTCCTGATCCTGATCTCGGCCGTTGCCACCGAGATGATCGGCATCCATGCCCTCTTCGGTGCTTTCATGATGGGCGCGATCATGCCCCGCGGCACGCGGTTTGTCGCTTCTCTGGGCGAGAAGATCGAGGACTTCACCGTGCTGTTGCTCCTGCCGGTCTTCTTCGCCTATGCGGGGCTGAACACCACGATTCGCTTCGCCGGCGGCGGCGATTTCTGGTTCTGTACGCTGCTGGTGATTGGCGTCGCGTGCGCCGGCAAGATCGGTGGTGCGGCGATCGCCGCCCGGGTAGGCGGGTTCACATTTCGTGAATCGTTCGGCATTGGCATCCTGATGAACACCCGCGGCCTGATGGAACTGGTCATCCTCAACGTTGGTCGCGAGATGAAGGTCATCAGCGACAGCGTCTATGCCATGATGGTGATCATGGCGCTGGTAACCACGGCGATGACCGCTCCGCTGATTCAGCTTATCCATCGGCAGGCGCAGCCGCAGCCCAAAGCTCGCGACATGAAGACCGGCGGGTTTTCCGTGCTGATTCCCCTGGCCATGCCGCGCAGCGCGGTGCCGCTGGCGGAACTTGCCGAACTGCTTGCCCCGCAGGGCGAGCGCAGCCGGGTGATCGGCGTCTATCTCCGCCGGCCGCACGATGATACGCTCTTGCGCAGTCAGATGGAGGAGCGCCCGGCCGAATCCTATGAGCCGCTGCAGCAATTGCGCGATGAAGTGCAGCGGCGCGGGCTGCCAATGGAATCACTCTCGCAGATCAGCCGCGATCCTGGTTCCGATATCGCCGAGATCGCCAACCTCCGCGCGGTGAGGATGATCCTCATGGGGTTCCACAGGCCGCTTCTCACGCAAAGCATCCTTGGCGGCACCGTGCATACGGTGCTTTCCGAGGCGCGATGCCACGTTGGCGTCTTCGTTGATCGCGGATTCCATGGTGTGCGGCGCATCGTCGTGCCGTACATGGGCTCATGGCACGATCACCTTGCTCTTGAACTGGCCGGCCGGATTGCCAGGAACGTCCGTGCCCAGCTTACCGTCCTGCACGTTGTGGATCCGAACCGGGCCGAGGGGCGCAAGCTGACCGGCAGCGATGTCGGCAGCCGCATCGTTCAGGACTCGACCCAGCCCGAGCCGGTCATCTTCACGACTGTAGAGGATCCCTCGCCTGTCGACGTGGTAATCCGCGAAGCGGCCGCCTTCGACCTGTTGGTGATCGGCGTTGCAGAGGAGTGGGGCCTGGAGACCGGGATGTTCGGTTTCCGAGGCGTACGGATCGCCAGCGAATCGCCCACATCGATGCTGATTGTTCGGCGATGGGAAAGCCCGGTCAATAACCCCGCCAATAGTTGATCCCTCCGGCAAACTCGCTATATGTGGTATGTAGTGTTGTTTGCGGTGAGGGTTTCCTTCTAGGGATAGGGGAAGCCTGTTTTGTTTCAAGAGGTCGTCGCCGGTGACAGGTCAGCGCCGATACCAGATGGTCGTTCTTGATCTGGATGGCACGCTGTTGCTGCCGGACGGCTCCCTCACGCCGCGGACGATCAAGGCGGTTAATGAAGTGGCCAAGGCCGGGTATCGCCTGTGCCTTGCCACCGGCCGGAACCATACTGAGAGCCGGTCGCACCTTGAGAAGCTTGGCATCAAGACCGAGTGTGTGTTCGTCGGCGGAGCCATGATCATCGACACCAATACCGGCAAGACGCTGCATCGCACCACCATGCATCCGCAGGTGGCGGCCGATGCCTGCCGCATCTTGGAGTCGCTGGGGCATGCCGCCATGGCTTTGCAGGACACTTGCGAGACCGGGCTTGATTATTTGATCAGTCGTGACCTGCCAATCAGGCCGGCGTCGGAGCGCTGGATGGCCGCCATGAAGATGGCGATCGAGTACGTGCCGGACCTGGCCGATTTTCACCATCGCCACACGCTTCGCGTGGGTATTTGTGCAGAATCTGCGGAGATGGAGCCCATTGTGACTCTCTTGCAGAAGCATTTCGGCGACCGCGCGATGGTCCATCGCCTGCGCGTGCCCGGTGCCAACTGCGAGGTGCTGGAGGTCTTTGATCCGGCCGTGAGCAAGTGGGAAGGGATCAGCTTCGTGATCCGCCGGCACAAGATCGATGCCAATCGTGTCATTGCCGTTGGCGATGACATGAATGATCTGCACATGATCGAGCACAGCGGCTTAGGAGTCGCGATGGGGAATGCCCGGCCGGAACTGAAGGAAGTGGCCGATCGAGTTATCGGAAAGAACACCGAGGACGGGCTCGCCCAGTTCCTGGGGGAATTGCTCGACGGCAAGTTGGAGGCGTAACAGAACAAGGAAGTAGCGAAAGGATTCGCACACGAGCGGCCGGTGGGCAAGGGAGCCCCCGGCCGCTTCTTGATCTAGACGATAGGAAACCTGGTTCCGCGCAGGTGGGGTCGAGTGTCCGCGATGAAGGCTCTGCGTTCGCTCCATGGCGGGTGCAAGTTCTTCGATGCTGACGGTGTGCGCAGTGGGGCAGTTGCGGCTCCGGGGACGGCCAGTACGGGCGATGTGCCGAAGAGTCGGATGGGGGTGTTTCTGCTGCTGACGGACTTTCCTCTGACGGCCGAGTATCTTGCCATCGTGGAAAACGATTTCTAGATCGGTATATCGCACTATCCATCGGGGCAAACGCCCAGGGATTTGGACGCTCTCGTCTGGGGATTCAAGGCCGCGAAGTTGACTTATGAGTCTGCTTCGACCTAGCGTACATTGCTAGCGCATCTCCGCAAAAAATGCCACACGGCACGCAGTACAAAGGAAAGGGGCTCCTGCGATGAAGACGAGATCCACACGAGTTGCAGTTAAGGGACTGGAGCGACTTGAACCACGGATATTGCTCAGCGGTAACGTGGGGGTCGCGTCTCCGGCCTATCTCCAGTTGGGGTCGCAATCGCCGCTTGCCGCCGCGATTCAGACGGTTACTTCTGCCCAGACGATCACCTCCCTTGTCGCGGCTGCCCTGGCGGCCGTCCCTGCAGGTGATCCAATCTTCATGAAATATGGCGGCATCACCGGCGATGTGACGGCCAAAGGCTACGCGGGCGACATTCTGCTGAACGCCTTCCAGTGGGGTCTCATCAGCACCGGTCGTGAGGCTTCCGCCCCCAGTGTCTCGGAGATCACCGTTAGCAAGCGTCTCGATTCGGCATCGGTTTCGCTAATGGGCGAAGCTCTTGGCGGGACGCCCAGTGACGTTGAAATCGACTTTGTCAGCGGCAAACTGCAGACCTACCTCAAACTGGACCTTTCCAACGTGCTGATCAGCGGCTACTCGATGAGCAGCGGTGGAGACCGACCCACCGAATCGTTGTCGCTGAACTTCACCAAGATCAGCTTTACCGAGGTCGGCATTAAGGGTGATACGCAGTCGTTCGAGTATGACCTGGCGCAGAACAACGCGACGGAAGTCCCGGCGGTGCCGGCGGTGCAGTCACCCCCGTCCGCTCTGGCCAGAAGCTCCATCTTCATGAAGTACGACAGCATTGCCGGCGATGTGACGGCAAAAGGCTATGCGGGCGACAGTCAATTGAGCTCGTTGCAGTGGGGCGTCAGCCGCGACATTGGCTCGCCAGCAGGCGGGGCCGATCGCGAGGCTTCCGCCCCGAGTGTCTCCGAGGTGGTCATTACCAAAAATCTCGACTCCGCCTCTGCTCCCTTGTTCCAGGAAGCTCTTGGCGGGACGCCCAGCGACGTTGAATTGGATTTTGCCAACGGCAAATCGCAGACCTACCTCAAATTGGACCTGTCGAATGTGCTGATCAGCGGCTATTCGATGAGCAGCGGTGGAGACCGGCCCACCGAATCGCTGTCGCTGAACTTCACCAAGATCAGCTTTAATATGGTGGACATCAAGGGCACTGCGCAGTCCTTCGATTATGACCTGGCGCAGAACAACGCGACGGAAGTCCCGGCGGTGCAGTCACCCGCGGCCGCATCGGCCAAGAGCTCCATCTTCATGAAGTACGGCAGTATTGCCGGCGATGTGACGGCAAAAGGTTACGTGGGCGATACCCAATTGACTTCGTTGCAGTGGGGCGTCAGCCGCGACATTGGCTCGCTAGCAGGCGCCGCCGGTCGCGAGGCTTCGGCCCCGAGCGTCTCCGAGGTAACCATAACCAAGAATCTCGACTCAGCCTCTGCTCCTTTGTTCCAGGAGGCCCTCGGCGGGACGCCCAGCGACGTTGAGATCGACTTCGCCAGCGGCAAACTGCAGACCTACCTCAAACTGGATCTTTCCAACGTGCTGATAAGCGGGTACTCGATGAGCAGCGGCGGAGACCGGCCCACCGAATCGCTGTCGCTGAACTTCACCAAGATCAGCTTCAACATGGTGGACATCAAGGGCACTGCGCAGTCTTTCGATTATGATCTGGCGCAGAGCAACGCGACGGAAGTCCCGGCGGTGCCGGCGGTGCAGTCACCCCCGGCCGCTTCGGCCAAGAGCTCCATCTTCATGAAGTACGACAGCATTGCCGGCGATGTGACGGCAAAAGGTTACGTGGGCGATACCCAATTGACTTCGGTGCAGTGGGGCGTCGGCCGCGGCATTGGCTCGCCCGCGAGTGGAGCCGATCGCGAGGCTTCCGCCCCGAGCGTCTCCGAGGTGACCATTACCAAGAATCTCGACTCAGCCTCTGCTTCCTTGTTCCGGGAAGCCCTCGGCGGGACGCCCAGCGACGTTGAGATCGACTTTGCCAGCGGCAAACTGCAGACCTATCTCAAAATGGACCTTTCGAACGTTCTGATCAGCGGCTACTCGATGAGCAGCGGTGGAGACCGGCCCACCGAATCGCTGTCGCTGAACTTCACCAAGATCAGCTTTAACGTGGTGGGCATCAAGGGCGCTACGCAGTCCTTCGATTACGACCTGGCGCAGAACAACGCGACGGAAGTCCCGGCGGTGCCGGCGGTGCAGTCACCCCCGGCCGCTTCGGCCAGAAGTTCCATCTTCATGAAGTATGGCAGCATTGCCGGCGATGTGACGGCAAAAGGTTACGTGGGCGATACTCAATTGACCTCATTGCAGTGGGGTGTCGGCCGCGGCATTGGCTCGCCAGCAGGCGGGGCCGATCGCGAGGCTTCCGCCCCCAGCGTCTCCGAGGTGGTCGTTACCAAGAATCTCGACTCAGCCTCTGCGCCCTTGCTCGGCGAAGCTCTAGGCGGGACGCCCAGCGACGTTGAGTTGGATTTTGCCAGCGGCAAACTGCAGACCTACCTCAAACTGGATCTTTCGAACGTGCTGATCAGCGGCTACTCGATGAGCAGCGGTGGGGACCGGCCCACCGAATCGTTGTCGCTGAACTTCACCAAGATCAGCTTCAATATGGTGGACATCAAGGGCACTGCGCAGTCCTTCGATTATGACCTGGCGCAGAACAACGCGACGGAAGTCCCGGCGGTGCAGTCACCCGCGGCCGCGTCGGCCAGAAGCTCCATCTTCATGAAGTACGGCAGCATCGTCGGCGATGTGACGGCTAAGGGCTACGTGGGCGACAGTCAATTGAGCTCCTTGCAGTGGGGTGTCAGCCGTGGCATTGGCTCGCCGGCAGGTGGGGCCGATCGCGAGGCTTCGGCCCCCAGCGTCTCCGAGGTGATCATTACCAAGAATCTCGACTCAGCCTCTGCTTCCTTGTTCCAGGAAGCCCTCGGCGGGACGCCCAGCGACGTTGAGATCGACTTTGCCAGCGGCAAACTGCAGACCTACCTCAAGCTGGATCTTTCGAACGTGCTGATCAGCGGCTACTCGCTGAGCAGTGGCGGAGACCGGCCCACCGAATCGCTGTCGTTGAACTTCACCAAGATCAGCTTTAACGTGGTGGGCACAAAAGGCAATACGCAGACCGTAACGTACGATTTGGCTACGGGCGTCTTGGTATAGCTCAATGCATGATCGCGGGCCTATGAGTGAACATGACAATACTGCGGTAGTGAAATCGGCGATAGCATACCAGCGGGACGGAAAGCTGCGCGAAGCCGCGACGCTGTGCCGCCAGGTGCTCTCTCGCGACCCCGACAACGCCGAAGCGTTCAGCGTCCTGGGAATCCTCAGTTGCCAGCTCGGAAGGAAGGATCTGGGCATCGGTTTTGCCGGCCGGGCGGTGACGCTGCAGCCCAACGTCGCTGCATATCAGCACAATTATGCCGAGACTTGGCTCGCGATGGGCGAAATCGAGCAGGCGATCGCGGCCTACCGCCGGGCGGTGGCCCTGGATCCGAATCGCTCGGAACCCTGCGCCGGCCTGGGCGTTGCGTTGCACCGGCGCGGACTCTGGAGCGAAAGTGTTGCCGCTTTGCGCCGAGCGATCGACCTGGGCGCACGGCAACCCGATACGTACGTGGCGTTGGCCCAGTCGCTGCTGCGGTGTCGGCAGTTCGACGAGGCCGAGACGTTCTTGCAGAAGGCCTTGGACCTGAAGCCCGACCTCGCGGAAGCCTGGCAGGTCCGCGGCGAGATCCTCGGGCACCGCCAGGAATATCCCGCAGCAGTGGCTGCCTTCGCCCGTGCCGCTGAGCTTGCTCCCAACTACGCCCGGCCGCACCACGGCGCAGGTGTCGTGCTGGCGCTGCAGGGCGATTTTACAGCCGCCGCCGCGGCCATGGATCGCGCCCTCAAGCTCAATCCGGACTATCCCGAGGCGAACTGCGGCGCAGGGGCGATCCTGCTCCGCGTCGGCCGGGCGGCTGACGCCATTGTTCTTTATGAGAAAGCCCTTGCGGCCAGTCCAGGGTACCTCGAGGCCCGGGCCGATCTCGCGTTGGCCTATGAAAAGGCGGGCCGGTTGAAGGATGCAGCCGCGCAGTACGAGATCCTGGCCGGCGCCACGGTCGACGCGGAGTTCTTTCGCTTCCAACGGGCCTCGCTGGGCCAGGGCGAAGCGCCACCCGCCGCGCCGTCCACGCTGGTCGCCCGCCTCTTCGACCGGTATGCCCGGTCGTTCGACGAGCACCTGACGAAGTATCTGGGCTATCGCGCCCCACAATTGATCTTCCAGGCTGTCGCCCGTGCCGCACCATCCGATGGCCTGCACATTCTCGATCTGGGCTGCGGCACCGGTCTGTGCGGGCAGTTGTTCAAACCCCTGGCGGCCCAACTCATCGGCGTGGATCTCTCGACCGCCATGGTCGAAAAGGCCCGGGAACGAGGCATCTACGACAGGCTTATTGTTGCCGATCTCCTGGGGGCCTCGACCGCATTGACGCAACGCTTTGACCTGATTACCGCCAGCGATGTGTTTTGCTACGTCGGCGATCTCTCGCCGATCTTCCAGATGATCGCCGGCATGTTGCGGCCAGAGGGTCTCTTCGCCTTCACGGTCGAAGCCATCCCCGACGATGAACGGGTGGACGGTGGATACATACTGCGGCAAACGCGGCGTTATGCCCATGCGGCGAGCTACCTGCGACAACTTATCGCCCGCCACGGCTATGAACTGCTTTCCCTGGAGCAGGCCGCCCTCCGCAGCGAGAAGCAGCAGGATGTGCAGGGATTCGTGGTCGTACTTCGCTGCCCTCGCTCTGGCCAAGACGGCGGCCCGATGTAGATCGCGGGTACAAGGTACGTGTGAGTCGGGATGGTCGCCATGGACCACCCCTCCCTGTTCGCGCATGCCTTCATCGGCTAACCTGTCCCCCCGATGATTCTGGCTCTTATTCTCTTTTCCGTTGCGGCTATTGCCGGGTTTATTGATGCGATCGCTGGCGGAGGCGGCTTGCTCACCGTTCCAGCGTTGCTGCTAGCGGGCCTGCCACCATATCTCGCCCTCGGCACCAACAAGGGCCAGAGCGTTTTCGGTTCCGGCAGTGCCTTGCGGCTGTTCTGGAAATCACCACTCCTGGACCGCAAGCGGGCGGCCGAGTCGCTTGTGCCTGCTCTGATCGGCTCGGCGCTGGGGGTGCTACTGCTGTCGTGGATCTCTTCGCGTTTCCTTACGCCCCTGGTCATGGTGCTGCTGGCGGTCGCCGCAGTGCTGGTCATCGTGCAGCGCCCGCCGGCCAAACCCCATGCGCCCCGTCAGCGATCGGCGCTGTTGGCCATCATCGTCGCCTTCTTCATAGCGGGCTATGACGGCTTCTTTGGCCCGGGCACCGGCACGTTCCTGATTCTCACCTACGCCTATCTCTGGCGCGATCCACTGGATGCGGCCAGCGCCAATGCCAAAGTGGTGAACTTCGCCAGCAACCTCGCGGCGTTTGTTTCCTTTGCGCTCAAGGGCGCTATCGTCTGGCACCTGGCACTGCCGATGGCGGCGGGACAACTCATTGGCGGTTACGCAGGGGCGCACATGACGATTCGCGTCGGCCGCTCGCTGGTCCGCTGGATGGCCGCCAGCGTCTCCCTGGCACTGCTGTGCCGCCTTGCGTGGCAGTTCGCCTGGGGATGATAAATGAATCCGCTGTCCAGTGACTTCGCCACGTGGTAAACTCCCCAGCACATCTTGCAGCGAACCCAATACAGGAGCTTCTCATGGAAGGCATGCCTTCGCGCCTCATCGACGTTCACAACCATCCCAAAACCGGCTCTGATGGCAGTGACCTCATTGCCCTGATGGATGCGGCCAACATCGAGATGACGGTGATCATGGCGACCATGCATTGCAGCAACGACACAATGCTGGCGGCCTGTCAGCGGCATCCCGGCCGGCTGATCGGCGGTGTGTATGCCGACCCACGCGAAGGAACCAATGCGATCGAGACCGTTCGACGCTACCACGCCCAGGGCGTGCGCATCGTGAAACTGTTTCCCAACATCGGCTACTTCCCCGACGATCCGGCCCTTCACGGCTTCTTCGACGCTGTCGCCGACCTGGGCATGCTGGTGTTAAGCCATTGCGGCTGGCTCGGTGGCTCCGGCAAGGGCATGAACCGCGAGGATTGGGCCGCCTACTACGCCACGCCCGGCCGCTTCGAGAAGGTTCTGCGCCGGCACCCCGAGACACCGTTCATCTTCGCCCATATGGGCGGGATCACGGGACTGCTCGAATCCGTCATGCTCACCACCCGCGCCCCCAATGCCTACGTGGACTGCTCGCCGGGCCAGGGCCTTTGGGCTCTGCGCGCGGGCGGCGCCATCACCGCCTCCGTTCCGCCCGAGAAACTTATATGGGGTGCCGACAGCTACAGTCAGCAAGACAACCTTGACCAGACGATTCCCGCGCTCACCGCTCTGGGCTTTGTTCCGCACTTCGAGAAGATCTTCTACAGCAACGCCCGCGGCCTGCTGCAGCGTGTCGGCGCGATATAATCTGCCAACAAAAGGGGGGCGGCTTACGCCGCCCCAGCGGCCGGACAAGAGTTGTTTAGAGCTTCCACCCAGGCAGCTTTGCCTTGGTGGCACGGAGCATCTCGCCGAACATCCTCCAGGCGCGATCCGTCGGGAGATTCGTCAGCGAGTCATTGAGAATCGCCTGAAACGCCAGCGTCTTATCCTTGCGCAAGGCGGCTTCGACGATCATCTCCTGGTTCTGCACCACACGCGTGACCAGCGCCTCGACACCCATCGGCAGTCGCCCAGAGAACTCCGGCACCACACTGTTGGGGCCGATGAACGCGTTGGTCTCCACCACCGCATCGCGTGGCAGCCCTTCGATCTGCCCGACGTTGGGCAGGTTCACGTTCGTCCGTATATCGCCCATGCCCAAAAGCGCCTTCATCTGCCGGACCATCTCCTCGCCGCTGCCGTACAACTCAAACGGCTTCTTGTCCGCCAGCCGCTTCTTGAATGTATCGGGCGACGAGTAATACCGCTCCTTGCGATAGCTGTAGGGTGTGAGCTTCACACCCCAGCGGTGCAGCGTCGCTTCATCCTTCAGATACCAGGGAACGAACTCGACCAGATGCCGTTCGCCGGCGGCCGCGATGATGCCGAATCGCCGGAACAGGTCATACCCCACCTGCTTGCAGTGGCCGAAGATATTCAGCTTCTCGGCCTCCTCTTTGCCGATCACGCGCACCTCGCCCGGCTCCTTCATCTTCCGCTCGTACAGCCTGATCAGGTCCACATCACCATACGTGGCGCGGTCGATCCATGTAAAGTGGTTCACACCTTTGACGTTGATCCGCACATCATCGCGCGTGATCTTCAGGCCCAGATACTCCTTGGCCAGTTCCGCCAGGCGGTGCTGCGTGCCGAACACCTCATGGCAGTTGCCAAACGCCTTGATGCCCGGGAACACCTTGTGCAGCGTGCGCGTGCAGACGGTCATCGGGTTAGTGAAGTTGAGCACCCACGCTTCGGGGCAATGCTTCTCGATGGCACGGGCAATCTCCGCGTAATCGCTGGCCGCCCGCAGCGAGCGCACCAGCCCGGCCGGCCCGATCGAGTCGCCCACTGGGTGAAGGATGCCGTACTTCTTGGGGATCTCCAGGTCGCTGCCCATCATCTCGATGGGTCCGGGCTGGATACTGGCCAGCACAAAGTCCGCGCCCTTGAGCGCCTCGGCGAGTGTGTTAGCCACACTGTACTTCCACTTCCCCTTGGCCTGAGGTGATTCGTTGACTCTCTTGCCCCAGCGGGCATTGAGCTGCGCCATCGGCTTGTTCAGGTCATACAGCACAACCTCGCCGGTCAGGTCTGGGCACAGCGCCAGGTCGTTCATCAGTGCATGCGCCCACCCGCGCGATCCTCCGCCTATATACGCAAGCCTCAACCGCCGCACGCTGGAACTACCCTTCATTGGCCTTCTCCTTTACCCGGTTAATAGCCCGAGACACCCGCCATCATCGGCGGACGCCGGGGCTTTGGCAACCCGCCGGCAGAGAAGATGGTGGCAGCGGCGTCTCGCCGTCAGATCTCCTCGAACGTCGCAAAGGAACTCCAACTTAACGCTTGATCGCGCCCAGACCGGCAGTACATTGGCTTTCTTACGCGATACCCAATCACCTTCTCCGTCTATCAGTCAGTTAAGGACCTACGATGAAGCGGAATTCGATTGCAGCAATGATGTTCCTGGTTCTGGCCCTTTGCACGGTTGCGCCGGCCGCGCGGGCCGCGGAGGATGCGTTGAAGCCGGGCCGCGCGGATCTGTATCCGACTTGGCACGCCATCGGTATCGAGATTCCTTACACAGGCGATGCCAACGCAAACGGCAAGGCATCGTTCGTTTGGCGCGTGGCTGGGGATACCGCCTGGCGCAACGGAGTGGAAATGGTCCGAGACGCGACTCGGCGGCTCTGGTGGGCCAGCATCTTTCCGCTTTCACCTGACGAGCGGATCGAAGTCCAGGTTGCGTTCGAGGACCCGGACGGCTGTGAACCCAAACTCCTGGAAGCGAAGACGGCAACGCGCCCGGCCCCGGTGCAGACTGTCAGCGGTCGTCAGATTTGGGTCTCGCCAGGGGGGCAGGACGATGCATCTGGAGCGAAAGATGCCCCGTATCGGACGATCGGACGGGCCGCGCGGAACCTCAAGGGCGGCGACACCGTCCATGTCCTTTCCGGCATCTACCCCGAGTACGTGGAACTGAACAAGCAAGCCAGTGGCACGTGGGATCATCCGACCGTATTCGTTGGCGAAGGCCCCACGCAGCCGGTCATCGATGCATCCATCGCCATTGAGAAGGGCGATACCTGGACGGAGGTCGGCGGCGGGGTATTCTCCTGCCCGGCCGCGGACAAGATCACCCTCGTCATTCAGGATGGCACCCGCGCCTATGGGTACTCATCGATGAAGGACCTCAAGGCTGATCCGATGGACTCCCGCCGCGTGTTTTTCCATGACTCGGCATCCGGGCGCCTCTTTGTGAAGACCGGCACCGACAAGCCGCCCTCCGCGTACTCCTACCAGCTCGCCACCAAGCCGCATGGTTTCGATTTGCAGGGCGCATCGCACGTAGAGATCCGCAACTTCGAGATTCGCAACACCTCCGATGCGGCGGTGCGCATCAGTGCCGGAGGCAGTGGCAACGCGATATTCGGGAACTCGATCCTCAACTGCAGGTTGGCCATCTCGATCAACGACCCCAAATGCGATGACACTGCGATCTGGGGCAACACGATTCGGCTGAACGGCCAGACCGACTTCACCTGGAACGCGACCATGGCCGAGTTCTGGGAGTTCTCCTGTATCGGCCTGCAACTCTGGACCGGCCGCGGAACGTCCGTCATCGGTAACCGCATCGACGGCTATCGATACCTGATCACGCTGGAGCCGCCTCCTGGCGAGGCGGAGAAGCTCGCGGCGTCCACCCTTACGGGCAATCGGGATCTGGACATTATGTACAACGAACTGTTCAATGCCGCGGATGACGGCCTCGAAGCGGACTCCGGCGGAGTCAACGTTCGCGTTTACGCCAACCACATGCGCAACTGCAACACGGGCATCTCCATTGCCCCGTGCACGCGAGGCCCGGTATATGTCCTCCGCAACGACTTCACATTCCGGACCCTCATGTTCAAGTTCGGCATCAATGCGGGGACCTCGTACGGCGCCTGTTTCTGCGACCACAATTCCGGCTACGCGCTGACCAGGGATTCGTCGGTGGGGATCTACTTCAACGCCAGTCTGCCCACGACGGCGAAGCGGTTCCGCAACAACATCCTTGTATTGACCGGCGAGGATGTGATGCTGGCCATGCGGCCGCAGAACGTACTGGATGGCAACTGCTACTGGCGCGTGTCGAGCGAGAAGTCCCTCAAGTTCCAGTGGGAAGGAAAGTGGCTCCACGGGCTCCCCGCCTTTCAGGAGGCCAGCGGCATGGAGCAATCCGCTCTCGCCGCGGACCCCATGCTGAACGCAACGCCTGGGATCGCGGCGTATTCCGTGAAGGATTACAATTTCAGCCGCGCGAGCGAAGCAGGTCTCGTCAGGTCGCCCGGGGAGTCCGACTTCCGGCTTCGCACCGGCAGCCCCTGTATCGATCGCGGCGTGCCGATCCGCGGCATCAATGACGACTTTGCCGGCGCCGCTCCGGACATCGGCGCGCACGAGGTCGGCCGGGAGTCTCCGCCCTCCGGGCCTGCCGCGGTCCAACCGGCAGCGAATTGAGAAGGGCGACGTAGCGCCTCTTTCCTTATCGCTTGTCTGCAGAATACTGCATCTCAGTCTGAACTGCCGTGGTCAGGTCCTGATCGGCAACCTTCCCGCCCAGCGGCCCTGTGGCGTTGAACTGGACGCGCCAGCGCTTGCCGATCTGTACGCCTGCCGGCGGAATAAACTGCACCTCTTCGGGCTGCCGCTGACTCTCTTCTCCGATCTCGAAGACATGCAGGAACATCGTGCGCGCCCCGGGATTCGGGTCCCCGACCTCCACCCGCCAGGGGCAAATCGGCGGCCGGTTTCGTCCTCTGGCGACGTGGTTGTACTGTGCCGTCGGTTCCAGGGGATGGCCCCACGCTTCCTGGCCCGGACCTCCTCGCTTGACGATCTGGGCATTGGCCGGCAGGAGCGTGGTCAGGAACATGCGCGACCGCCCATGCGACAACAACTCTTTGTCCCCATCGGCTTCCGGCAGGCTCAGCCAGTTTAGCTGATTCCCGCTTACCTCCGGCTCAGTCGGCACGTGCACAAAGAAATGGCGGCGGAAATCGGGCTTTGTGGCCTCGACGCGATCAAACACCACGAAGAACTCTCGTTCGCCGCGCAGGTAGAGGAACTGCCGTGTGACTTCCCGTGCCTTGGCGGAGTTGTACCCCGCGGTGATATCAGCCGCCGCGTAGGTGTACTGCGGAGCATTCTCGAAGGCGACGATATGGCCGCGCTCGCGGGGAAACTCACCTTCGTAGACGTGGCGGAGCAGTCCGCCATCGTTTTCATTGCCCTTGTCCCGCCGGAATTTCTCGGCGGGATCGAAAATGGTGACGATATTGTAGATCAGCGATCCACCCGCGTAGTAATCGGTGTCGTTGGGGCCTTGGCCACCTTGGCGTGATACCAGCGAGCCGCGCTTGCAGATCAGAAAGTGGCCTTCATCATCGCGGGAATGCCCGGCGTACTGCGGGCCACAGCCAAAGAATGCCCAGGTCGCATCCGGGTCATTCCAGGCGCTGCGCATATACACGTGGCCGGCACCGGGAAAGAGATAGGCCAGCGGCAAGGTGTCAGGCGCGGCAGGGGGGATCGATGGATCATAACAGGCCACGCGCTGCCATCGCTCGCGCAGCCATTCCCGGCCGTGATCGGAGAACCATTGCGACAGACCATCGTGCAACATCGGCGCTGCCCGACTGAAGGCGGCCGGCGTCGATCCGTCATTGTCATCAATCCATGCCGTGCGCTGGCTGTGGGGCATCATGGTATACGCCACCCAGCGCGGCTCTTCGACGGGGTAGCCCCATGGCTTAAGTGCCTTGAAGTAGTCGATTCCCGTAGCACTCCGCCACGCCTGGAAGGCGTACGGGATGACAGTGACCGGTCCGTAGCCCCCGTGACCGAATGATTCGGACCACACACCGCCCATCCGGTTGAAGACTGGCAGGCACTCCGTCGGCACTCTGCGGTTCCATGAATCGAGGAATGTCTTGGCGTCGCTCTCGTAGCGCGTGCCGGCTCCCGTGATCGCCAGACCGATGAAGAGCTTTTCCGTCAGCGCATCTCGGCAATTCATGATGTTGAGATGGATCGGTCCCCAAGTCTGGTTGTACTCCCAGTTCCCATACTTCAACAGAATCTCCGGTCTGTCTGTGTAATACGTCAGCCACGACCCCAGCGCCTCGCCATAGAGCACTCGCTGCTCGGGCGTGAGCGCATCGTAAATGAAGTCATAGGCCAGTGCGTGATACCCAAAGTGGCTGCCCTGGCGGTTGGAAATGATCTTCCCATCTCCCCACTGCTTGACGATCACCGCGGCATACTTGTCGCATTCGTGACCCAATTCCCGTTCGACGAGATAACTCAACCCGCAGTTCATGAGGTCTTCGGGGATTGACCAACGGTTTGAAATGAACTCGACGCCGCCTCGCTTTACCGCGGCATCCGCCCGCTCCTTGACGATCCGATAGTCCTCCGCCAGAGGGCCCGAGCAACGTCGCGCCATGGCTGCGACATCCTCAACCAGCAGGCGCGGATGGCTTGCCTTGACCTGGTAGGTCGGGGCGTCCGCCACGGCAAATACAGGCGAAAGAAGACCGAGTCCCATTAGGAGAGCCGCCAGAATGGCCGTGCTGATGTGCATATCGCGAGTATTTGTCATGTGGGTCCGGGCGTCAATGGCCGTGCATAGCTGCGCCGGTGTTCCCAGCACGATTGCAGCGGCCGCCGGGTGGGGCCATTCACCTCGCCGGACACAATTCGCCTCGCGTCTCCATAAGATTCCGATTATGATGCGCAATGGTTCAATGACCTGTATCCAATATCTGGAAACACAGGACCGGATCAATGGCCTCAGAGAACGAAGCGCCCCGACCTGACCCATACGCCATCCTGGGCATCTATCGCGCTGCCACGCCACAGGAAATCCGCAGAGCCTATCGGCGAAAGACCAAAGCAACTCATCCCGATCGGTTCGACAAGACCCGCCAACCATACGAGTGGCAGAAAGCCAATCAGAAACAGGCCGAACTCAATCGCGCCTACGCCACGCTGCGATCTGGACGTGCGGGCAACGCCGCGACGCAGCCGACGACCCAGAGCCCCCAAGCCCCGTCGGCTCCCTCCCCCCGCAAACACGCTCCGCGCGCGAACCGCGGTTCAGGCGCCCAGCGGGCAACAGAAGGCCCACAGGACCAATCGAGCGCACCCCATACTGTGCTGCTCCTCTGGTGCGTCACGGGCGTGAGCCTGCTGAACGGTGCCAAACAATCGGTCATCGTCGAAGCCGCCACCGCGGAGGAGGCGGCCGCCGTAGCGCTGGCCAAGAGGATCAGGGCCATCTCGATAGCACCAGGTCCATCGAGGCTCCGGCCAACCTTGACGACATACCGCTTAACGCCATTCGGCCGAAAAGCCGTGGTGGTGTGCATTCTAGCAGTCGTTTGTCTCGTCACAGCATGGGCAGTTCAACTTACCTGGTGCGCTCCGCCCGTCTCGCGCCAAAGCCTGTCTGAGTTTGTCGGTCGGTCGGCAAGCGAACGTCGTATACCGGCGCCGCCTTCCCGTGGGGGATCCGCGATCACGCCGTTGCGAACATCGCTCGAGTCCAAACTTTCGGCCGGGAAGTTGACTTCGCCCGACAAACCCAAGCGCCTGCTGAACATTGACTACCGCGCCGAAGAATTGTGGCGTCAGATCGTCCCGCTGTTTATGCCGTTTCAGGCCGCAAAACAGACGTGGACCACCGCGGGACCCGGCATATCGTTTCCCCTTGATGTCGCACCTAAGGACGGCGGCGATCCGGCCGATCTCGCCGTCCCAACGACACTTCCCGACGATCCTCTCACGCCAAGCATGGACCTCTTGAACCGGTCCAAACCCACGACCCGGCCGGCGAAGTGAGAAACGATGAGTAATCTCACCCTTGCCGGCTCCCAGAACGAAGACGTTCCATATTCTTCACGTATCTCTGCTCGCGCTTCTTCCAGTTGGGGTAACTCTCGTTGGGGTGGCCGGTTCTGTAATATTCGTCCATCCCATAGGTGTGCCCACTATTTGGGTGTCCAGATCGTAACGCGTCCTCCAGGACATCCCTGGCGTTGTTGACCTGGACCATGTCATCCTGAGATCCGCCAGCGTCGGGATGGAATCTCTTGGCCAATTCCCTGTATCGCGCAGCAATCTCCCGCAGACTCGGTCTGCCTCCGTCGGGGAAACGGAGAATTGCCAATGCCATACGGTAAGTCACACTGGCATTATAGATCGGCCATGGCCAGCAACAAAGCAGAAATATCTGATCCGGAAGAGGTGACTTTCCACATTCGCCTCGACCAGCTTGATCCCGTTTCCCATCCCCTCCACAATCGGGCGGGAATTCCTGCCGGTGCTCTCCGTGGGTGTGCTGGATCCACATTCTGCAAATCCACCATCCTGGCCTCGGCTTGCTGTCAGGTTCGCCGGGTTGTACGTTGAGGACAGTGAAGGATGGAGCAAGTATGGCAGGAGTCATCCTACATGGCCGGGAACTCTCAGTTCGCTTCGGCAAGACGCGGGCCTTGAGTGGACTCTCGATCGCGGTCGAGTCCGGCCAACTTGTCGGCCTGATCGGCCCTAACGGAGCAGGCAAGACGACCCTCCTGCGAACCCTGTGCGGTCTCCAGCGGCCGCACACCGGCCAGGTGCTCATCCATGGTCAGCCGCTGCCCGAAGATCGCGAACTGCTGCGCCAGATTGGCTTTACGCCCGATACCCCGCCCGTCTACGAGCAACTCAGCCTGCGCGACTACCTGCGCTTCATCGGCCGCGGGTACGACCTTCCAAAGCCCGAGATCGAGGACCGCATCGACTTCTGGCTCGAGCAGTTGTGGCTCAGGGAGAAAGCCGCCGACAAGATCAAAACCCTATCCCGAGGCATGCGCCAGCGGATCGGCATCGCCCGAACGATGTTGCCCAATCCGTCGATCGTGCTCCTGGATGAGCCGGCCGCCGGGCTCGACCCCGCCGGCCGGGCGGCGTTCCGGCAGTTCCTCATAACCCTCCGCGAGCAGGGCAAGGCCATCATCATCTCCTCGCACATCCTCGCCGATATGGACCAGTACTGCTCGCACATCGCCATCATGAGCGCTGGTACGCTGCTGCGTATGGATACGGTCTCCGCGTTCACCAATGGCCACGCCGATAACCTCCGCCGCTACGCGATCTCATTCAGCCGGTCGGTCGGCGATCTGCGGCGACGACTCACCGAGATCACCGGCCTGGATATCGTCACCGTCGACGGTGAACGCGCTGAGTTTACCTACAGCGGCCAGCGCGAACATGCTGCCGATCTGCTGGCCCTGCTGGTCAAACAGGGCCTGCCGGTCGCATCGTTCGCCCCCGCCGAGATGGATCTGGAACAGGCGTATCTGCAAACCGGGATTCGACAGGTGGACTAATGGGACAGATCGTTGACAACGCCATTGCCTGGGTGCAGTTTCAGGTCGTCGGCGGAGTAAAGAAGTGCGTCGCCGTCGCCATCGCCTACGCGATGATTGTCGTCGCGATCTGCGGGGTCGTCGTGATGGTGAACCCCACCCGCTCTGGCATGCTCGATGGTGCGCCCTCCGTGCTCCTGGGGATCCAGGGGATCATCGTCGCCGGCATCACCGCCTTCCGCATCACCAGCACCATCCAACGCGATACAACCTCGAAGCTCCTGGAGTCTCACCGGCTCATGCCCATCGATCCGCGACTGGCTGTGCTTGGGTACGCCGCGGGAGGTGGGCTGGCGGTCGTGCCGCTGGCGATAGTGAACCTGTTTCTCGGTGCAATCCTGACGGCCAACGCCTCGCTGCCGATGACCTGGTGGTTCTGGGCCAATGGCGTGCTGCTGAGCTGGAGCATCTTCGCCTGGTGCATCGCCGCCGGCGGAGCGATGCTCGGCCCGGGAATGGGAGCCTTTATTCTTGCCCCACTGGTGCTGGCGTTCATGTCTGCTGGCGCTGTGACACTGGCAGTGCCGGGCATGGCGCCGATGCTTTCGCCGCTGGTCGGCAAGACGATCTTCAGCGCCCAGACCGTTGGTTCCGAAGAGTTGGTCCAATGGGTGATCTGCATGGCATTGCAACTGCCCGTGGCGTGCGTGATCGTGCTCGCCGGCGCCCGCCGGTTCCGCTGCGGCGACATCCCAGGCCTTACCGGTGCCCTGGGCTCAGCCCTCGTGCTGCTCTTCGCGTTGTCTTCCATCGCGGCGGTCTTGGATCCGCAGTTCATCCCCCGGCACCTCGGCCGAAGCCCAGCTAACGAAACGCCGACCATCGGCACACTGATCGCCCTGATGGTGCTTGGGGCGGCCGTGGCGATGGCGCACGTGGCAAGACATGCCGTGGAATTCCCCGGCCGATTCCGCGGCGCAAGCCTGTGGGTCCGTGATGCTGGCGTCGTGTCTGCGGTTGCCGGCGGGGCCGTGGCTTTCCTTACAGCCGTGCCCAATCTCCCGCGCGATTGGCCCACCCGGACGGTCTGGTCGGTCGGCCAACTCGTGATCGTGATCTCGGCGATGCTTCTCTGGGCGCGCTGCCTCGTGCGCTGGGGATCAGCCGTGGGGTTGTGCCTCGCGGTTGTGGGCATATGGTGGGTCTTGCCCCTGTTTGCCGGAACCCTCGTCGACGTCAACACGCTGTGGCAGGAGACACCGGCCGGCCGGGCGATGCTGGTCTCCCCCCTGGCCATGCTCTCCTCAATCTGGGGCGCAGATGGCAATCACGCCCAACTCCCAAGCCTGCTCCTGCAACTCCTGGTCCCCGGCCTGGCGGCCGCTCTCCTGCTCCGGCCCGCAACCCCGGCCGAACCGCTGGCCGTCCCGTCTGTCGCCTCTGTCGCTGATTCCCCCGCGCCCGTAGATTCACATCGCCTCTGAACGTCACGGGTCTTGAAGGTAACTATTTACCGTG
Organism: uncultured Phycisphaerales bacterium; assembly: GCA_903871935.1. Lineage (GTDB taxonomy): Bacteria > Planctomycetota > Phycisphaerae > Tepidisphaerales > Tepidisphaeraceae > CAIQIQ01. The sequence goes on along the minus strand of CAIQIQ010000053.1, from coordinate 30,886 downwards.
CCGGAAGCGCCAGAAAATCCGCCGCGTGAGCGGCGCTGTCCCGAACCGGCGTGCTCGTGCTGTGCAAGGATCCGGGGAAAACGGTGATTTGATAGAGCGCGCATCCAGGCGAGGCCCCATCACGGAGTTCAACTTGCTGTCATTGTTCTCGGACATAAAGGGACCTGTCATTCAGAATCCGAAGTTCAGACTGAATCCACATGCTGCAACAACGTCTCCCACTGAAGAAGGGTCCGAATAGCGACCAAAGCGTACCTACGTTTCACGCCTGCGACGCACTCGCAGCACCAGATCGACGAAATCCTGCAAGCGGTCTCGGAGCCGCTGACGGCGGAGGATACGCGCATTCTTGAGATGATGGGAGCGACGCTGCGGAGTACGAATACGGAAGTGCAACTGAAGCATGATTGGCGGCGCCCGTGTCGGAATATGGGATGTTGCTTTCACCTTGCCTTGGCCCTTACATGCAATGGGGAATGTTAAGGGAACAGGAACGTGGAAGGGAGAGGGTTCACGCAACAGAGAACGTCCTACAGTACCAATAGTTGAAGGTGTGCAACAGAAGGATCGGACACACGGGGCCTAGAGGCATGCGCAGCTCGTTCGCCGGGTGTGGCAAATCGAAGTTTATGTGGAGGTGCCGCCACGGATGCTCGGGGTTATCGTTGAGTTGAACTTCCCAGCCATCACCGCGAGGCTGTCCTTCGGGCTGATCGTAGCGGAATGACTGCATCTTGTTAGGATTCCCCGGTGGCAAACCCATACACGTGATCTTGGAAGAAGCTACCCTACATCCCCCCGTCTTGCCCGCGAGCCTTAGGCGAACGTAAAGGGAAATGGCCCCACCGTTTACAAGGTTGAGGGGGCGCGCCGCTCGCTCATCGCCGGGGAACAGGCTATTTGATACCCCGGCTTCGTCGATTCCTCCGCGACACAAGACCAGTGTTCCTGGGCGATCTTCTCTCGTTGGGATAGCTCGCTCGCCGACCTCAATGGACTGGCATTGCGCAATGGCTGCTTGGAGGCGCTGCGCGTAGGCATGGAGTGTGCGATCTGGCGTTATCATGATATCGCCCCGTCTCGCATGTTGCGATCCATGGTCGCGAGTTCACGCCAGATCCAAGCATCAGGGATTCCTGTCGCCTTCCCAACGTCGCTACGTGCCAAAAACGCTGACGTTGTCATCCCATACTTCGTCTCCAACAACCGTAGCGACTTCTTTACATCGCTACGCAATGGCGTTTCGTTGAAATCGGTTGCCTGAGCGACATTGTTCCCTACCCAACTCATAACGTCTGGAGCTTCCAACGCGAAGTCTCGGAACCGATTCGTCCGTATGCATAGCAGGATCGCTCTTGCCAGACCCAATCGCTCACGCTGACCGTTGAGAATGCTGCCGGCCAGTCCGGCAAATGACTCGATGTCATAGATGATGAGGCAGGCTTCCGCTGCGTTCCTGAGTGATGTGACAACCGCCTTACCAAACTGCTCACTGCTCATGTCCGCGGCCGCGATTGTGCGGAGCGTTCCCTTCCCGCCATGCGCGGCCTTTAGGTGTCGGGGGAGGACCGCAAGGAGTCTCTGCAGGGTGTCGCGGTCTTCCCATCGAACTACACCAATTGCTGGTTGGTGGCTCAGCAACGACTGGAGATAGATGTTCAGCATCATTTCCGGTCGCCCCCCTCCACTGGCTGCGGCAATGCTTTCCGCCTTCGGTAGCTATCGAGCAGGGGGCTAACCCATGGTGCAGCGCGGAATTGCTTCACGTCCTGGGCAGCGCCGTCCCGAATCAGGACGCCATCACGCAGCAGATGTACTGCTCGCGGGACATTCGACCCACCCGAATCAAGAACCGCCGCGAGAGCCTCGTAGTCTGAATCCTCCAATCGTCCGCGCCAAAGGTCCGTCTGGTCACGCTGAACCAGATCAACGTGGTAATCAAGGACATGAGGCTCTCCGGCCTCTAGTGCGTACGTAACGCAAGCACTACAGGAGTACACAAAGACCCTTGGGATCCCACCTGAAGCGTGGGCAACCTTTCGACACTGAAGAGCCGAAATCGCTTGCTGCGCACCAACTGACCTGAGGATCGTCAAGTAGGGCGATAATGTCGGATCGTTTACTGTCGCTCCTTCTAGATCAGGGACAGGAAATGGATCAAGGATGTACATTGTTCCCCAGACTTGGTCCAACTCCCGCCCACGTTGCGCAAAGAGCACATCCAGTGGACAGGTGGCAACAATCCCGCAATGAAGTCGGAGAAGTGCCATTGCGCGGTCGAGGAAGATGTCGGTTTGGGCAGCTGGGTTCCTGACTTTGTCGAGATCATCAATCAGCAGCAAAACAGGCTTCTTTGCTCGACTCTCAAGCTCCTTTAGCATTACCTCGCAGCTCATTGCGATCCCGCTTGGATCTAGAGTTGCCAATTGGGCGGGAGACACGTACCTCAATGCAAGACGTTGAAGAACCTCGGAGTAGAGTTTGGCGAGTTGCCCTCCGGTGCTGATCTTCTTTGGAATCGCGCCGAATAATTCCTGCAACGGCTGTATTTCGCGAATGAGCCCGACTCTGGAGGTGCTCGGCGGCCTTTTGCTCTCGGGAACGAGGGTCCGAACATGATTCACCAATTCATCCACAAGGCCAACGGGCATGTCACCCAGACGATCTATCCATGACCGAATGCATGCTTCTAGAATAACTATGAGTAGCGCAAAGGTGTCCAGATTATGCATGCCCAATGTCTCTGCAATCGAGCAGACAATCACGTGACGATCAGAATCCAGCTCCTTCTTGAGGCTGAAGAGCTCCGTCGATTTCCCGACCCCGATATGTCCGCTGAGTAGGGCCTTAGCATATGGGTCCGCACTGATATGCGTCCGTAACTGACGAAGAGCATTTGAATTGCGCGGAACCCGCGGTATCGCGAACTCGTCGAATCCGGCTGGCCTATTTGGATTCAACCTCCGCAGGATGTCCCTCAAGGTGGCAGCAGATACAGACTGTTGTGTCGCCATTTGTCGTTACTCCCTGGATCCTTCGCGCACGGATGCATGCGCCGTCGTGTTTCAGCCGAGCTCTCAGTGCATCCGATGCCACATGCTAACTGCCGGGTACCAATGATGCCACGGGACGGATCGGCGACATGCGGTGCATGAGACCTGATCCGGCCAGGACGTAGCATGGGGACTGTCGGAAAAGGACCGGGATCGAGGGCCCGGATTCGTAGACGGGCGATAAGTAGCAAACAGGTTCGCCGAACCTGTAGCACCTGTCGGCGGCGCAGCCAGATCTGATTTCGCATCCACCCCAATGCACAGAAACCAACTGCAGACTGCATCGCGGCCGTCGCAGTTTTGCACTCAGCCGTCTCCGATGTCGCGCCCTAGCAATCCGCATGCCCCACCTCACCGAAAAAAATGCGAATTTTCTTCCCCGCTCGTAAGTGCTTGTCAATCCTCAGCTCCCTCCTGCCGATTCTTGCCAGCACCCCCTTATTATGGGGGACGTGTTTTTCTCCCTCCTTCTCGCTCTGGTCCACGGATGGAGTCGCCGTGTCGAAGACCCGCCGTGGTGGGGCGACGAGAAGGTCGGGATGAGGGTGCGTACCCGCAGAGCTATTTGACAACCGAATACCGCCGCTGCCAGATCGGCTGGCAGTGCGATGCGCTTGTTACGGAATACCCAACTTGAGCACCTTCCCTGACAGGTGCGATTCTCCCTCCCAACCGCCAGGGAAGATGCAGCGCGCGACACTTCCGCGTTTTTTCGCCGCTAACTTGCACCCAACCATTTGTCCCGCCAAGACTTAACCTCGCGCGACACTGGTGCATCTATGCGCGCGACATTTTCGCCCCATCCCCCAACTCCCGTTCCCGCCATCACTTACGCCACGCCCCGCACCAACCAAGAACGCCCAAACCCGCCCACTGTCGCGCGCCACCTTGGTTTTCCGCATCGTTAAGGAATGATCAATAATCACTACCTCTGCCAGTTATCCACAAGCGCCCCGAACTTGCGCACCTCCTCCCCTGATTATGCCGTAACTCCCTTTCGCCACGGCACTTGACGCATAGGGGGTACCCCCACCGAGAACCTGCGCACCTGCTACCTATCCACAACCGCTCTCGCCCTCACGCCCTCTCCCACTCTCGCCCTCCGCTCTTCCCCCCAGCCTTGCAAACCTCCCGCCTGCCCGCTACAACGCCCGGCGAGTTCCTAAGATGGCCAGCAGACCATGAAGTTCAACCTGATCGACAGAATCGAAAGCCTCACCGAAAACCGCATCGTGGCGGTCAAACAGGTGTCGCTGGCCGAGGAGTACCTGGCCGACCATTTCCCCACCTTTCCGGTGCTGCCTGGGGTGATGATGCTCGAAGCCGCCACCCAGGCGGCCGGCTGGCTGCTGCATGTGCGACGCGATTTCGCCTGCTCGATCGCCGTCCTCAAAGAGGCGCGCAATGTGAAGTACGGCCAGTTTGTCGCCCCCGGCGACCAGCTTCGTATCGAGGCCGAACTGCTCAAGCCCACCGAAGCAGGGGCCACGTTCAAGATCACCGGGATGGTGGGGCAGAAGCAGTCGATCGCCGCACGCATCGAGATCGCCTATTTCAACCTTGCCAGCCGCGATCCGGCCATGGCGGCCGTCGACGCTCGGCTGCAGGAACACACCCGCGCCCGCTGGAACGTGCTCAAACAGGCGTCGCCGAGCCTGTCACTTTAGCGACAGTGGCGCTGGGAAGCTTGCAAAACGCGGTCCGACCCTCACAATAGACACGGTCAAGAAGGAGCTTTCAAACGACATGACGCGCGAAGAAATCTATAGCAAGGTCAAGGATGTGCTGGTTGACGCCCTCGGTGTAGACGAAGAGGACGTGAAGCCCGATGCCAGGTTGCGCGATGATTTGGGCGCAGAGAGCATCGACTTCCTCGACATCGTGTTCCGCCTGGAGAAGGCCTTTGGGATCAAGATTCCCCGGGGCGAGATGTTCCCCGAGGACATCTTCACCAATCCCGCCTATGTGCAGGATAACAAGGTTACTCCCGAAGGCCTGGTGGAACTGAAGAAGCGCATGCCGCACGTTGATTTCGCGGCCCTGGAGAAGGACCCGAACGTCAATAACATCCGCTTCACCGTCGACACCGTCGTCAACTACATCGAGAACAAGCTCAAGACCGCCTGATAAACACTTGCGGATGGATGAAGAGCGAAGGCTGAAGCTTTCATCCTTCATCCTTCCGCCTTCATCCTTCCCTCAATGCGTTGGATCTGGATCGACAAGTTCACGAGTTTCGAGCACGCGGTATCCGCCACCGCCATCAAGAATGTCACGCTCGCGGAGGAGCATCTGCACGATCTTTACCCGGCGTTCCCGATCGTGCCGCACAGCCTGATCCTCGAGGGCATGGCGCAGACGGCCGGCATCCTGGTGGGCGAAGTCAGCAACTTCAGCCAGAAGGTCATCCTTGCCAAGGTCGGCAAGGCGGTCTTTCACCGGATCGTCCGCCCCGGCGAGACAATCACATTCCACGCGCGGATCGATCAGATATCAGAGCAGGGGGCCTCGACCTCTGGAACGGCCAAGGTTGGTGAAGATCTGGTTGCCGAGATCGAGATCATGTTCAGCCACATCGACCAGAACATGGCCGGCATGAAGTTTCCCGAGCACAACTTCGTCTTCACCGAGCAGTTTTCGAGCCTTCTCTCCAGCTACAAAGACGCCCTGAAAGTGATGTTGTAAAGGCGCAGTTCGCTAATCCGCCGCGCGGAATGCTCCAATGTCGGTTGAGGATCGCTTATGTCCTTCGTTGTCGAGCGGTGGTAGTTGCGTAGGATCGCCCGCGCCAACCAAGACCTTTGCGTCTTTTCGCGGGTGAAAGTCCGGACGGTTCGGGTTCAGTTTCCACCAATGCCCGGGGAAGATCACCCAGGGCTCCTGGCTGTCGCGCACGAATTCGCCCGCTAGCGCCTCGCGCGTCAGATTCAGCTTCGAGTGGAAGTTCTCATCAAGGTTGATCGCCAGGGACTTGAATTCGCTTGGCATGGGACCCGGCTTGTTCCGCGTCCCTTCAGCCCAGTAACCGTCAGGATTGAGATACGAGAGTGCGGCCCGTCCGGCGGCGTTGTACCCGCTGTCGAATCGCCAGATGCTGGGGGTGTCGGTGTGGATGCTGTCATCCGCGTCGTTGATCAGGATGTTGTTGCGCAACTGTGCGCCATAACTGCCATTGACGATGACTATGGCCGAACGCCCGGGGTTGTTCATCAGGATGGTGTTGTTGCGTACCACATCATTGTGCGAGCCAAAGATGGGCAATACCTCTGGACCGGTAACCTGCTGTGGCGAAGAGGATGCAACACGTACCGCGTCGGTGTCGCCCGCGCCAACATTGTTGTAGAGCGCAATGCCATGATTGACGTTGTTGTACGCCAGGTTGTTCTGCACCAGCGATTCCTGCAACCCGGCGAAGTTGTATGCCGCGCCGCCGCCCAGTCCGTTCTGGTTGGCCACGTTCTCCTCGATGATGAAATTCCGGCCTCGACCATCGGGAAAGCCGTTCTCGCCAAAGATCTCCGTCGCCTTCGCCAGGAGTTTCCTGGCCCACTCGCCAATGGGCGCCTGTCGTGGCGGGAAATCCTTCAGGGCCGGGTTTGCCGATGTTTCCCGCAACGACGAGCTCGCGTCGATATTGCATTGCAGTCCGCACCCGCGGCTGCCGAAGAAGACGTTGCGGCGGATCACGTAGTTATCCGAGCCATCCGAGACATACGCAGAGTGTTCCTGCCGCGAGAACGCGAAGCAGTTGCCCTGCATCAGCACTGTGTGCGTATCGGTAGAGTGCATGCCCCACGACCCATGGTGGTGCGAGAAATTGTTCAGGATGATGATGTGATGTGTCAGTAGACTCGACTGGGCGAAGCCGCTGCCAAGCATGATTCCCGCCCGGTCGATGGACGGTGCCCCGCCCCGGCGCCGAGTTGTTGGCTGCGACGCAGCCAGTGGTGCGGCGGGCCGTGTCGCCGGCTGCGCCACAGCGCGAGTTGCCGGCGCCAGCAACGGCGCATTGGCGTACGCGCTGCCGTCCATCTCAAATCCCTCCACAATGATGTGGTGGGTGCTCGTCAGGAAGATCATCCACGACTGTACTTGCGATGGCTTGTTGATCACCACCTGCCCGGGCTCGCCCAGTGCCTTGAAGTGGATGTAGCTGCCATCTGCGGCGCCCTGGTGTGCTGAGTTGATCACAAAGCCGGTGTATGTTCCTGGCGCCACTGCGACCAGATCTCCGCCGACCGATGCATCCGCGGCTTCCTGAAGCGTGGCAAAGACCCGATCGACAGGATACTCGCGCATCTCTCCTGTGGCGGAGCTATCGCGAGCGTTCAGGTCCAGCGCTGCAATCCTCACCGTCTTGGGCGGCTGCGCAACCTGGCTCACAAGCAGCACGCGCGTGTATGTCTTCTGCACCACCAGCGTATGCCGCACCCAGTCATCCGAATCCTGGGTCTTGTAGAACGTCAGTCCAGCGGGCTGCGAACTCTGCGCATACGCCGTCAGCGTCAACGCAATGGAACAAACACAAAACCAGGCGATACGCACAGTTACTCTCCTTGGCCGATGGTGTAGGTTGGCCTCTTTGTCGCTGTTGCCACTGGCGGAATCGGACCGCGCCGAATTCTACTGCTGCCGCGCACGCCGCGTCGTCGGCGCTGGCAGGCTGCCGATCCACTGGTCGTATGTGTTCAAGAGCGTGAAGTACTCCTTCAGATTCGTGAAATCCGGCTTCCACGTCGTATACATGAACCCAAGGATGTTGGGGATTCCCTGCGACTTGCGCGTCCAGCTGGCGATGTTTTGCTTCATCGAATTGGTGTTCCGCGCATCGTAGTATCCACAGAGCACCTGGCTCTGTCCGCGATCGGCGAAGAACTTCATCCCTTCGGCGCTGCCCGACCAGCTCATGATGATCACATCCTTGGGCAGGCCTTCCCACGATCCCGTCCAGTCACCGTTCACCAGGTAATATGCACCGCCGGGCACCGGCCGGGCATTGCTCGTGGCATCATACATGTCGTTCCACGTATAGATCTTGGCATCGGGCGAATACTTCCGGATCAGGTTGTAACCCTTCTTCGTGTGCTCGGCCAGCAACTGTCCCGGCTTGATCTTTCTTTCCAGTGTCAGCGGCTCCCATCCGCCGATCCGGATCTCGTCATAGTTCATGAAATAGCCCGTTGCGCCCCAGATCTTCGCGCAACTGGCGACGTCTCTCTCCATGAGCTCGAATATCTTGGGATCTTCCATGGTGATCCCATTCTGGTCCGCGTAGATCTTGTACGCGTGGTAGAAGCTGACCAGCAGCTTCTGCCCATCTTTAATCCGCGAAGCATCCGTCAACTCGATATCGTTGGCCTTGTGGTCGCTCTCAAAATCACCCGAGCCGCTGCCGATCAGAGGATCAACCAGCTTCTTGAAATCCTTGCCTTCCTCATAGACCATCTTGCCATCGTCGCTGGTCACCTTCAGCGGTACCGTATCGCGGCGCAGGATCAGCAGCGCTCCGGCCGGCTCGATCTTGAACTGGTCATATCCCTTGACGAACACCTGCACTCGAATCTGCTCTGCATCCAGTGTGTTGAAGGTATTGGTGCTCAGCCAGCGATCACCTTCCTGCTTGATGTAGGTATTAGTGCGTGTCTCCCAGCGTCCCGGCTTCACGCCGCTTGCGCGGAAGACTTCGCCCGAAGGTTTCTCCTTCGTATAGATGCTCACACGGTAGTAGCTGAACGGCTTGACCGGATATTCCACCGCATCGCCGGTGAACTTCGATACATCAATCCCCGCGGCCGGATCAGGCGCCGCCGTCTTTCCCTTAACGAGAAAGGGCATGTCTTTCACCGGTAGCCCCACGCCCATGTTCGGGTCGAACTGCAGATACCGGCCCGAATATCCAAATGCATATACGGCCGGCACGATGGTGATACCCAGATCCTTGGCTGTTGCTTTTGCCTTGCCGACCCGCTCCACGTATGCGGCGTCATTGGCCAATTTCAGCCACCCGCTGTCGTTCATCAGGATGTGCGTGCAACCGGTGGCCTTCGATTGTTTCAGCAAATCAGTGAACTTCGTCAGACCTGCATCATCTCCCAGCGAAGCCCCCACGTAATTCCATTGCTCAGGATACTTCTGCTGAGCATTTGCCGTCGCGACCAACATCGCCAAAAGACAACCAACCCACAGAGCAAGGCGTTTCATAGGACCTCCGAAACTGTGCGAGATGATGGCTCTTCCCATGCACGTTTGACAATCTAGGCTACCCTCTGCGGAGTGATTTTGCCACTGTTGCGCCATCACGGCTGTCGGCATCTTCATTTGCAGGAGGCCATCCGCCTGCAAACGTGTATAATCCCGCCCATGCGAAGCATCATCTCTCTGCTGCTGACTCTCGTGCTTGTCGGGTTTGCATATGGCGCAACAAACGAAGATGCCTACGAGCGCTATGTGAAGACCTCCAAAGATTTCATTCCGGTCAAGCAGGATGCCCAGTGGCTCTATGCCGCATATCCTAGCTGGATCTACATGCCCTGGACGTATCAGTGGAACATCGGCTATACGGATCAATCCGGTCAATGGTCGCGTGACAACGGCTACAACGGCGCCTTCCTCGATCACGGCGATACAGGCGGCAGAAAGCTCGACTGGATCAACAAGTTCCAGTTGCGCTTTTACATGGATCACACCGCCGGCAAGGGCGATCTGCACCTGTGGGATGGCAGTATCCCCAAGCAAACGCTCGACGTCGTACACGGCAATGGGATGCGCGTCCGACCCGTGAATGCCGCCATGGTCCAGAAGCTCAAGGGCCTGATCCGCGACCACATCACTTCCGTTAAAGACTCGCCCGTGCGCGCTGCCTACGCCCTGGACGATGAGATCTCCTGGGGCCATTTCATTCACCCCACGATGTGGAAGATCACCGACGACCCATCCGCCTATGGCAATTGGCTCAAGGAGATCTATGGCCCCGATGCCCCCGCCCGCGACAACTGGATAACCTACGATACCCTGCGCCCCAATCTCCGCACCTGGTCCATCGGCACCTTCGACGCCAGCCCCCTAATGGACCAATGGACCTTCAACGATTCCTACTGGAACAACTTCCTCGGTGATCTTGTCGAATACGCCAACTCCGTCGATCCGCGTACGCCCTGCGGCTATGTCGGCGGCCAGGCTCCCAACGCCTTCGGTGGCTACGACTACGCCAAGCTCATGCGCAAGGTCCAGTTCCTCGAGGCCTACAACATGGGCTCATCGCAAGCCATCGAACGGTCCTTCAATCCCAACAACGCCATGCCGCTGGTCACCACCTATTTCCATCGCGACGTGAACGATGGTATCTGGCAGAATTGGTACTTTCTCGCCCACGGCAACCGCGGTTTCATCGGCTGGGTTGAGGGTTGGTTCGACGGCACCACTCCCAAGCCATGGCACGCACAGATGGCGCCAACCTATCACGAAGCCAATGACAAGATCGGCCCGCTCATCTCCGGAGCAACCTGGGGCCACGATGGTGTCGCCATCTACTACAACCATGCATCCATCCAACTCTCATGGATTCTCGACGCCGAGGCCCACGGCCAGACCTGGGTCAACCGCAACGGCGATGAGAAGCTCGGCGGTTCCCATCTCGTCCGCAAGGCCTGGGAGAACATGCTTCGCGATTCGGGTATCCAATACAGCTTCATCAACTACGTGGACGTCATCCAGAAGGGCGTCCCCAGCGAGTACAAAGTCCTCATCCTCCCGGCCACCTTGTGTCTCTCCGATGCCGAAGCCCGCCAGATCCGCACCTTTGCCGAGCAGGGCGGCACCGTCATCGCCGATTACCTACCTGGCTTGTGGGATCAACACGGCAAGGGCCGGCCATCCGGCGGCGTGCTCGACGACCTCTTTGGCGTCAAGCACAGCCCCGCATGGACCAGCGCTGATCTCTTCGGCGGCAAACTCTGGTGCGAAACCGACCAGGATGCCAACTTCTCCTACAAGAGCTTTGAGCAGTTGCTCACTAACGCTAATACCTGCATCCGCGACACCTCCGGCTTCAACAAGGCGGTCCGCTCCATGGCGGTGGACCAAGTTCGCAGCGTTGGCAAAGGCAAGGCCGTACTGATGAACCTGTCGCCTCAGTGGTACAACGCCTATCGGCAGAGCGGCTTCGCGGCCGCCGCCAAACGCGAAGTCTTCATGAAGCACATCGCGGTCAAGCCATGGGTCCATCTGGAAGCCGCTGGGGCCAAAGAGTTCGGCCACGAGATCATCTATTGGGACAAGGGCGACCGCCGCATCGTCTTTGTCTGCTTCAACCCGGAGACCAGCGTCTCCTCGCTGGGCGGCGGTAATTCCGTGGGCCTGAAGTCCGAGCGCGTTCCCGTGAAATTGGCCTTCGACCGGGAAATCGACGCCGTCCGCAACGAGCGCACCGGCAAAGACCTCGGCCGAGGCAGGAGCTTCGACTTCGATTGGAAGATGAACGAAGCAGTGGTCCTCTCCTTCCGTCGGCCGTGACCCTGTCTGCTTTGTGGTATACTCGTTGCTGTCCAAGGAGAGATCATGACTACCGCTCGCGCTGCGTTGTGTGCACTGGCTCTGATCACTGTTGCCGGCTGCTCGGAGTCTACCGCTCCGGCCAAGCCCAAACCGGCCGCCGCAAAGCCGGCGGCTGTTGCGCCGTCCGCCGCGACTCCCGCCGCGACGGCCGCTCCTTTTGAAATGACCCGTGAGTTTGCCCTCGGCGGCGAGGGACGCTGGGACTACGTCACCTGCGACCGCGATGCTCGGCGCCTCTACGTGCCCCGCAGCGACCGCGTGATGATCCTCAATGCTGGGACGGGCGATGTCATTGCCACCATCCCCGGCACTCCGGGCGTTCATGGCGTTGCCCTGGCCAAGCACCTCCGCCGCGGCTTCACCAGCAACGGCGGCGATGGCACCGTGACCATTTTTGACTACAACACCTTCGCCGTTCTGGGCAAAGTGCCGGCCGGCAAGAATCCCGACGCCATCATCTACGACTCTTTCAGCAAACGGATCTTCGCCTTCAATGGCCGAAGCCAGGACGCCACGGTCATCGACTCGGCGGTGGCCCCGTCCAATCCCGTCGTCGCCGGAACCATCCCCCTTGGCGGCAAACCCGAATTCGCCGTCGCCGATGGCACCGGCCAGGTTTTCGTCAATATCGAGGACACCAGCGAGATCGTCCGTATCGACGCCAATACCATGAAGGTCACCGCACGCTGGCCCATCGCTCCAGGCCAGGAAGCCACCGGGCTAGCCATGGATCTCACCTCTCGCCGGCTCTTTGCCGTCTGCGGCAACAAGCTGATGGTTGTGCTCAACGCCGATACGGGCAAGATCGTCAAGACCCTCCCGATTGGCGCAGGTGCCGACGCCGCCGCGTTCGACCCCAAGCTGGGTCTGGCGTTCGCCTCTTGCGGTGATGGCACACTCACCGTCGTGCACGAGGACTCTCCCGACCAATTCAGCGTAGCTCAGACCGTCGCCACGCGTCAGGGTGGGCGGACGATGGCGCTGGACAGCAAGTCGCATCGCATCTATCTTCCCACCGCGAAGTTCGCCCCAGCCGCCAACGCCGGCCAGCGCCCGCAGATGATCCCCGGCACCTTTACTATGCTGGTCGTCGAGCGGCCGAAGAAATAGACCATCTCACAGCCACCGCCGTACTCGCCGGGTGTACTGGGCGTACTGCTCCGGAAACCGTTCGCGGAGATGCCGCTCCTCGTTCGGGATCACGATGTAGTTTAGGCCAAGCGCAAGCAGCGCTGTGGCCAACAGCGGCCACATGTCGTTGATCAACAGCGCCACGCCCACGCCCAGGACAATCAGCGTCACGTAAAGGGGGTTGCGTGTCCATGCAAACGGCCCGGTCGTGACCAGTGCCGAGGAAGCCCGGTCCGGCCGAATCGTGGTATGGGCCGCCGCCAGCTCATGATGTGCCCAGAACGTGATCGCCAGGGCCACAAGCATCACGACGATGCCGGCGATCCATAGCTTGTGGCCGGTCCAGAGCGGAATTGGCCAGACCAGGTGTAGACCGATTCCTATGGCCAGTGAACCGACAAACAACAGCGGCGGCCAGGGAACTCTGCTCGGCGGTGCAGAAGTCGGCGTGCTCATGCCCACTATCATCCGACGATGTCCCGCTGCACACAACTCTTTTTCGCTGGCGCGATGATGGAATCAGTCTTTCTTTGGCGTTGACGCCGGGTGTTTGGCCTGCGGCAATTTCATATCCGCAGGCAGATTCGGAAGCAGTATATAGATGTCCTTACCCAGGCCTGCGATGCCAGCGCCGTCGATAAACTGCCACGCCTTCCCATCATCGCTGGAGATGCCCAGGAGATACGAGTCGGTCCGCAAGACACCATCCTTGGTCGCCATCTCAATCGTCTCAGGCACTACTGCGAAGGTCTCGACTTTTGTACGCCGAATCTGGGTGACTTGCCCCATTACCACCGATTGCATGGTGATTCCCTGCGACGCCATCTCCTGGTCGCTCTGTTGGAGCTTTTGGATCAGGGCGTTGCGGCCGCCCATCCACTGCAAAAACTTCGGATACAGCATGGATGCAAATGTGTCGTAGTCGTGTTGAACCAGCGCATCAGCGCACATCTGGCCCTGGCGCTTTGCCTCCGCCGCCCCATTGTCTGCAGCATTCGTGCCCAGGCAGGTGATCCCCAGGATGAGCATCAGCACCCAAGCGGCATGAGCGAAGCGTCTCTCACAAACCCGCGCATGGATGACCGTGAAACTCGAAGTCGTACGGGCGGACGCACGTGGAAGAAGTGCCATATCCAGCTCCTTTGGGTGCATTCAACAACGACAGTTCGGTTGGCACGTATCCGCTGCCAAATCCTCCCTCCTAAACAGTTGTTTTGGCAGAAGATGGTGACTGATGCATAATGTCTAGCCGGACTGCCACCGTCAATATGAAAATGCCTAACCAGATCCCTGCAGAAACCATGAATTGAGTAACAAAGGAGCTTCTCATGTCCGCAAAAACCACAACCTGCTGGCGGCCGTTCTCGGATAAAAGCCCGTGGAATACGAGAATCCCGGCCAACCCGGCAATTGATTCCCGCTCGGGAATCATGATCAACGATCTTTCATTATGCTCATGCAAAGGCAAGATCGGCATGAACATCAATGAATGGAGCATACCGGTCTTCTATGTTGATGATAGAACAACCAGGTGGTCAGAGATCAGCTACAGCTATGCTAAGAAATTCTGTCATCCGCATCTGCTGGAAAGTGCTCCCATACCCAAACACGCCAAACCAGATCCCCAGGGGGATGCGCACCTTTGCATTATCAACGAGTCGAAGACAAAGAGCTGGGACTTCTGGGCACTCAAGAAATATGAAGGGAAATGGCTGGCAAGATCTGCCCGCGGATTCGACCTGCGCGGCACAGGCGTACTAAAGCCGGGTGAGGGCGCATGCCGTGCTGCAGGTTTTCCGCTGATAGCCGGCCTGATCAGGCCTGAAGAGATCAAACAGGGGATAATCGAACACGCCCTCGTCTTCGCCTACGACATTCCAAAGAGAGGAGCTTACGTAACGCCCGCAAGCAACAGTGACGGAATGAGCACGCGTGAAGGTGCAATACCCGAAGGCGCACGCCTGCAACTGAATCCGAAGCTGGACATTGAGAAACTCAATCTGAATCCCGCAGCGAAGATCATCGCCAGAGCACTGCAGGAGTATGGGATGTTCTTAGGCGACGGCGCCGGCGACATCGCCATCTACGCCGAAAACTTCGCCTACAAAGCGAAGAGTCCCTGGCAAGGGATTCTGTCTGAGAAGGATCTCTACGGGATTCCGTACGATGAACTGCGCGTCCTGAAACTGCCTGGGATACAGAACAAGGGCATCCCGCTCGACTGGCCGTCCGATAAGAGTTCTGACAGAGATAAACTCCTGACCTGCGGCTAAGCGCGCGATCGGTAGTGGCGACAATCCTGTCGCCACGTACCCTCCGCCGATTCCTTCCCCCAGCACCTTTGCGTTGGCCGCGGAAGGAGCCGGCCGCATACCCTGGTTGCCCACAAGTTCACAAGGCAGGTTGGCCAGTGAGCGACGCCTTTACGGTGTATTCTACCGGGAAACGGGCCCCGGCCTGGAATCTCGTGGGGCCGCCTTGCAGGCGGCCACCCCGAAAGCGTCGCAGGCCGTATCATTTCTGGAATCCAGCGACTCCCGGTCTGCCAAGCTCGCGCCACGAAGAGATCCGTCTTGCTGCCCAGCAGCACGCGCAGCCCCAAAGGCAGGTTGATACAATCTCGCTGTCGATGGAGGTCGCCACGAGAAGAGTCATGACTATGCGGCGGGAACGCCAAAGGATTATCTTTATCCTCCTATCGCTGCTATGCGCGGCGACTGCGGCCATGTGGGTGATCAGCCATCACACGACGCTCTGGATCGCATATGGCCATGCTGGCGCAAGCTATCAGATTCGAGCAGTGAACGGCGTCATCCTTATTGGCCGAGTGATGCTGCCAATCGAGGACTACCAGCAGGGGCTGGCGCCGGCACCACCCCGTTCATTAACGGATGGCTGATGTGGCCGGAGCCGACATGGCTCAATCGCATTGGCTTTGGGCTTGTGATCGACGGTTCCACTCGTCGTGCCGCGCCGTGGGATGTACGAATCGTAATGCTCCCGTATTGGACGATCTTGCTGGCATTTGCCTTCTTTGCGGCGCGTGCTGCGATCCGAGCAAAGGCGCCGGTACCGGGTCATTGTTGCGTCTGCGGATACGACCTGCGCGCCACGCCGGACCGCTGCCCCGAGTGTGGGACCGTGCCGGAGCGGCCGATTGGAACTGCCTGATGATCACCGCTGGTACAATAAGTCAGCCGATCAGCCAGCCGAGGACGCCGGATCGCAGTTCCCTCGCTTCATGTCGTTCCGGGAATCTTCTATGCTTTGGGCGGCAGCGGCGGATTCTGGGCTTTTGCAGTGCGCGCGCTTCGCAGCGGCAGCTAGCCAAACGCTGCAATGGTCCGGCGCCACGTCACGCATTCTGGTATAGTGAGCGCCGGTCGGCGCGGTGCCGGCAATTGAATGTCGATCCGTTACGTCGCCTGAGGAGAGCCACCATCGAGCATCCGTGGGATGACAGGCTGATTGAGCAACTAAACGCGGCGGGCGTTCGTCACCAGCGTCTGACCCGTGAAGACCATCGTCGCCGCGAGAGCGAGTGGCGAAAGGTCTACGGCCACGTGTTCAGGTCAGGATTGCGGCACCGCCATGGCGCGAAGGCCGTCCACGAGTACCTGAACACGCCCGCGACGCATTGGGTGCTGGTCCCGTTTCTCTCGAACGTCCCCGGCACGCCAATGCACGTCCTGGCTCAGCGGCTGAGTGCGTTCGACTGCGAGGGGCCGCTCCTGGAACTGGGCGAGTTCAGCGACATCGAGTTCTTCGTCTCTCCGCCCGATCTGGCTTGGACGTTCGTTCGCACGCACGAGGACTTCGCGCTCGGTGGGCCGTACTTTGTACGTGCCGAGTGGGTCATCGTTCCTGGCGCATCGGGGGAGACATAACCAAGCGCTGCAACGGACCGGGACCGCGGGTATACTCTCTCGCATCTGAAAATCGTTGGGGCGCAGCCCCTGCCGATGATCGGCCTTACGTTCCTGTGGAGCAACATGGCGCAGTCGCCGGAAATGGAGACGCTCGACCAGCTTCTCGGCGGGCAGATGCGCTTGAGCCTCATCCGTCAGTTGTACGAGTCCGACGATACGTTCACGCGGGGCACGTTGGGGTTACTCCACAACGGCTATGTGCGGCTCTTCGATCATTCGCACACCGAAGTTCCGCATTGGCGATGGCGTCCGCTATTTGAGCAAGGCGAAGTTCTCTCAGCATTGCAGTCATTCATGCTCGACGTGACGAAAACCGGTGCGGCGAAGGTGTCGTAGGCCGCCGGTCGCAGGGCGCGGATAAGAGGCCTGGATTCGCAGACTGAAAAAGAGCTGCCTGGGTTTGTGCCTTCTGTGCTCTATCGTGGCCATCCGAGTTCTTCGCGGTCGTCTTCTTACTGCCGTTCGTCCCGCTCCCCGCCTAAGCAGCTTTTCACGGCCCCCCTTCGTGCCTCAGTGCCTGCGTGCCTATTTCCCATCTTGCCTCCAGGTCCGGCGAGGTTAACCTTCCGCCGATACCTAATATAGAAGGAGATGTTCCATGTCAGGTTCTGCGTCGCCGGCCGCCCCCAACCCCTTCCACCAATCCATCCTCACCTTCCTCTCCGGCGGCGTGGAAGATGCCCGCAAGCGCTTCGACGCTAAGACCGGCCGATTCCTCGCACCCAACGGCGGCTGGGCCGTCACCAACCAGGACATCATCTACCCGCTGGCACTCCTCTACGCGACACCCGGCACGAAGTGGCACAACGATGCCTCAGTCCTGGAACTGATCCAGCGCGGCGGCGATGCCCTGCGCGACTGGCAGGATGACACCGGCCGGGTCGAGTTCATCAAGATCGACGGCAGCTTGTGGGGCAAGACCTACATGTGCTGGTCGATGTACCACTGGGTCGAGGCACTTGGCCTGATGCGCAACCACCTGGACCCGCAAAGGCGTCAGCGCTGGGAAGAAGGGCTTCGCCTGGCATATTTCGGCGTGCTTGCAGAACTGGGAGAGAACCCCCGCATCCACAACATCCCCGCCTGGCACGCCATGGGCATGACCCGCGCCGGTCAACTCTTCGGCGAACAGCGCCTGCTCGATGGCGGAAAGCGCATCATCCACCGGATCGCCGCCACCCAGGTTGAGGATGGCTACTGGGCCGAGGGCGGCGGGCCGACCACGCTCTACAGCCTCGTGTATGTCCATGCCCTCGGCCTGTACTACTTCTTTACCCACGACCAAAGCGCACTGCCGTACCTCCAGCGCGCCCTGGAGTTCCACGTCCACTTCACCTATCCCGACGGCGCACAGGTTGAAACGGTTGATGGGCGCGTCCGCTACCACGGCGGCGTCGCCACCATGGGCCTGCCCGGCTTCGCCCCCTTCGAACGCGGCCGGGCGTTCATCCGCCACCAGCTCGACTGCCTCCACGAGCACTCGCCCAATGGCGGCCTGAACACGCACTTCGCCGACATCTTCCAGCATTGCCTCGCCGATACTCCCAAAGCCGACCTGCCGCAGCAGCAGAAGCTCTACACCTACATTCACCGCAACCACGCGATGATGCGCCGGCAGGGGCCCTGGTATACCTGCTGCAGCGGCTACCTGACCGCCACCGACAAGCTGGCATCCAACGAGCGAAACCGCTGGTACCTGGACCGACAGAACTACCTCAGCGTCTGGCACGAGAAAGCCGGCCTTGTCATCGGCGGAGGCAATTCCAAGGGTCAGTGTGCCTTCAGCACATTTGAGGTAGTGGACGGCCGAGTGATCCGCATCCAGGCCGACAGCGCCCAACTCGAGCAGTCACCGGAGCGAGACACGCTACGCCTGACCTACGGCCAGACCGTATGTGAGGTGTCCGTGTCCGCGTTGGACGATCGCCGCATGGAGATCACCTTCCGCGCCACCGGCGCGGCGTCCGACCGAATCCGAGCTGCCTTCACTCTTCCGCACGTGGCCGGCAAACCCTTGTCCCGTTTCGGCTCCGACGCGGCCGCCACCCCGCTGGACCCCTTGCGTTCCATGGAGCTTGGCTGGCCCGCCGGCGACACCAAGACGGAGCGCTGGGCCCGCATTGGACAACTGCGTCTGGACCTGCCACCCGAGAGTGCTCTGGACTGGCCCGAATACCCCTTCAACCCCTACGCGATCAACAACATGTCCGAAGCCAATGAAGCCGTGGCCATCGTCTCGACGTCGCTGAGCGCCGACGCCAAAGCAAAGACCTTCCTCCTCACAATCGACTAAGAAGGAGGTCCATTTGAGAAGGTGTTACTCTGCTCAAAAGTTCATTTTCAAGAGTCTTCAGTGCATGCTCCAACGTTTTTGACCGCCACCGACTTTGTGTTCAAGAGTCTTGATCCGCTTCTCTTGAGCATCGGCCTTAGCTTCAAGAGTCTTCAGCGACTGTTCCAACGCCTTGAATTCCTTCTTGAGTTCTTCCATGTCAGCAGGATCGCGAGGTTTGACATCTCGCACTTCCTTATTACCGTCGATTGTCTCTTGAGACATTCCGTACAATCCTCCAATTCCTTGTTCTTCTGGGTGCCCATGACCTTCACCTCTGCTGCTACGCTATCGCTGTGTCGTGTTGCCGTCCAGCCTTCGGCAATGCGATTTCCATTCTGAGATTCAGAAAACGACATACCAGCGCGTGGAGAACGGGGCTCATCACGATCACCAACAGCGTTAATACCGCGAGGGTTGCGGATGTCAGACTGAGGATCGTGCGGAGGCGCTACACGCTTTTGCCTCTTGATCGGTGCGTGCTGTCCCACATTCTGGGCAACGATCGGTGCTGGCTCGCAGGTCGTAGCCGCACTTTGGGCAAAGACCCTTGCGTTCGGCAAGGCGACGTTGGCGATATGACCGATACCACAGGTACGGAAGAACAGCCGTGACAGAACAGATGAACCAATCAGGTATGTCAACCCATAGTAGTGTTACGGCGGTTGTGGGGTGTTGGAGGTGCAGGTCAAAACCGAGGTAAGCCCAGCGGAAACCGTTGCTGGAGTCGTCTGCGGGAAACTCATGGAATCCAGTCCAAGGCAAGGCCGTGATGCCCGTCGTAGCCATCACTTCAAGGCATCCATCATTCGACCGGACGAAGTACGTCTCCCCACTCTCACCGCGATAGCTCCACAGAATCTGCACCCAGTAGCTCCGCACCCATAGCACCGCCATCGCCACGCATAGCAGTAGCGCCAGCGCCGAGAGGATGGTGATGAGGCGGTGTTTCACCTCGTCCCCATTATAACCGATTGAGGTTGGCTAGCATGTGCAGTGAGGGGATGCAGGGCGTAGAATGCCTGACACACGCTCGCGTGTGCAGCGGTGGCTGCATTCAATGATCCTGACCGGGGAGGGGATACAACTCATCGCGGAGCGGGATCTCGCGGTAGCGGCCGGGGTCGGCCTGATTCAGATGCTCCACCACATCGTGCACATTCCCCAGGTCAACACTGGTCCGCTCTCCCGTGGTTGTGTCTTCCACGGTGCGGTAGCCACGGATGGTTTCATCGAAGTCGGTGTTGGACCGAGACCGAATAGTCGAGTTGCGCTCGACGCTCTTGTTGTAGCTGTCGAAAGCATCGGTGACCTGCTTGTGGGCAGCCTGCTGAGCTGCGAACCAGCGGTTCTGCGCGGCAATGGCGTTCTGCGTGTTCTGCTGAATGACCGCGGCGTTCTCCTTCAGCGACATGCTCTGCGCGAGCATCACGGGCAGGTCCTTGTCGAAGGTGTCCTTGGGAGCAAGCAGTTGCGTAGCATAGAACGCCCAGGTTCCCTGCCCCACCATGTACACTTCCATCTGGATCAGCGAGCGGTAGTGTCGTACCTGGCCGCCGGCTCCCTTGTCGACATCGCAGAGGATCAGAGCCGCATGCCCGTTGGCACTGAACGCCTTCATGGGCCATTGCTGCACAATTGCGGTAATGGCCGAAGGCGGCCGGCCGGCACGCTGCGCCATCTGGCTGATGGCGGGAGAAACATTTAATAGCGCCTTCGCCGGATCCGGGCTGTATGGAGCCATGAGCATCTGGATGGGCGGCGGGTCAGGCTGGCGAAACTGACGGGCCTGCATCGTCAACTGCCGTTGCATCTGGACCATGGGGCTGTCCGGGGTCAACACCTCGGCGCTGACACCCATGTAGACGTTCTGATCGGCCGGCCCCACCAGCGTTGCGCCGCCGATGGTCTTGGCGTTGGTTGTCCAGCCCTCGGCAATGCCCACCGAGCCGGTATTGTCCGGGAAGTTGTACGTTTTCAGCGGAACCTTGGCCGCCTGAGCTTTGACCGCGGCCAGATCATCAGAGGCGGCGTCGGCCGGCGCGCCTTGCCCTGGAGTTGCCATCAGTTTGGCCCACTCGCTTCCGGGCGCATCAGCACGGCAGAGGATGACGGCCACGGTTGTGCCCTGATCGGTGGCTCGGGCGCAAACCAGCCCCTTGATGGGCTGCCCATTGCTTCTAACGGCGAACGACACATTCACTGCCCGATGGGTTCGCTGGTCCTCGTAGGCAACCAGGATATCAGGACGATTGCCGAACCGCTTCTCGAGGGCGGGGAATGTCGCCTGCAGCGCTGCCTTCAGGCTTGTGCCCGCGGGGAACTGCCGCGACAGGGCCTGGCCCGATTCCGTGGCGTTGACCGTGACAAAGCCCGGAAGCGCTGCGGCCTGAGGCACGTCCTCGCCACGGGAGCAAACCGGCGCGAACAGGCAAACAGCCAACGCGACAATGACGCTTTTGTGCATGATCGCTCCTTCTGCGAATCGTTCACTGATTCCGAGCCACGCGCAAACGTCCTTGAACCCGCCAAATGCCGCGCCTCGTGTACCGGCTTCCGGCATATCGCATTGTATGCGTGACATCTCCTGGGCCGTCATTGAGCGAACGCCAAGCACCGCATCGGCTCTGTTCGAACTTCCTTTGCCAAGCCGGGCACGCCGGAATGAGACAAGGGCGCAACTGGTGGCCAGCCCGCAGCTCAGTCTCGAAACGTTGTCTTGCCATCTCCGTCATGTATGCAAGCGGACTGATCAATGGGATGGAGCGAGACACCCCGATTACCTGTCAGGAATGGTCTGCTACACTGTCGGCATGGAGACACGGACCTGCTTCCTGCTGTCAGCCGAGGCGTTTGACCAGCGCGGGTGCCTGACCCTGCGGTTCTACGCCTTGTCCGATGAGGGCGAACCTCTGGAGATCGAGGTGGAGGGTGAGCGGGCCGTCTTCTTCGTCCCCTCCGGTACGCAGCTTCCTGAGCAGGTGCGCCCGAGCGAGCGCAGAACTCTGCCGTTACGCAGCATGGATGGCACTGTGGTCGAAGCGGTTTACTTCGCTTCGCTGGCGGAATACCGGAAGGCGGTGGATCTCTGCAATGGGACCCGGGGGCGGACCTTCGAGAGCGACATCGCGCCGGTCGAACGGTATCTGATGGAGCGCTTCATCCACGGCCAGTGCCAGGTGCGGGGACAAATGCGCAGTGCCGATGGGTTGCTCACGGTGTGGCAATCCTCGCTGACACCGGCGGACGCAAAACCGAAGTTCCGTATGGCTTCGCTCGACATCGAGACCGGCGCCGGCGAATCGATCCTGTACAGCATCGCTGTGCACCTGACGGGACGGCGCCCGGCGACCGAGGCGGAGCGGGTCTTCGTGTTCGACGAGGCCGAGGCGCGAGTCGGCGACCCGCCCTGGCTGAGCCGCCACACGGACGAACGTGCATTGATGCAGGCGTTTCTGGCGTGGTTCGGACAGGCCGATCCCGACCTCGTGTCGGGTTGGCATGTGATCGGCTTTGATCTCGACGTATTGCAGCGCACCTGTGGCCGCTTAGGCCTGCCTTTTGAACTGGGTCGTGGCAAACGTCGAGCCCGCATCCGGCGCAGCCCGCACGGACGCTGGTACGCGGATATTCCCGGCCGCGTGGTCCTGGATGCCCCAGTGCTGCTGCGCAACGCTTTCTACCACTTCGAGGACTACCGGCTCGAGACCGTGGCCCAGGCGCTGCTGGGGACCGGAAAGGAAATCCACGCCAGCGACGACGCGAAGGTGGCGGAGATCGACCGCCTCTTCCGCGAAGACAAGGTGGCGCTCGCCTCGTACAACCTGCAGGATGCGCGGCTGGTCAGCGCCATCTTCGCCAAGACCGCTCTGCTCGAGATGCAGGTGAAGCGGACCCAGATCTCGGGGCTCCTGCTGGATCAGATCGGGCGGAGCACTGCCGCGTTCGATCATGTGATGCTACCCCGCCTCCACCGCCACGGCCGCGTTGCGCCCAACGTCCGCGATGTTGTGTCGGGGCGCCACGCCGCCGGCGGGTACGTGATGGATCCGGTGGCCGGTCTGTATCGCGACGTGGTCGTGCTCGACTTCCGAAGCCTGTATCCGTCGATCATCCGGACGTTCAAGATCGATCCTCTCTCACGCCTTATCGCGGCGGAGCGTTCCGGAGAAGATGTGATCCGCACGCCCGACGGCTTCGCCTTTTCGCGGCGCGAGCACATCCTGCCGGACATGATCGAGAGCCTGCTCGCGCGGCGAGCCGAGGCCAAACGCGCTGGAGACCCGTACCTCTCTCAGGCGGTGAAGATCCTGATGAACAGCTTCTACGGCGTGATGGGGTCGCTCGGCTGCAGATTTTACCATCCGGACCTGCCATCGGCCATCACCGGCACTGGCCAGTGGCTGCTCAAGGGGTGTCGCGCCTTTCTGGAGGAAGCCGGCTATCGCGTGCTCTATGGCGACACGGACTCGGTTTTCGTGCAACTGCCAGCGCAAGAGGGAGCGGCGGGCGCGGAAGCGGGGCAAGCACTCGCATCTCGGCTGAATGAATACTGGCGTCAACGTCTGGCCACTGAGTTCGAGGTAGAGAGCCACCTCGAGATGGAGTATGAGAAGCACTACTTGCGGTTCCTGTTGCCCTCGGCACGCGGGAGCGAAGAAGGGGCGAAGAAGCGCTATGCCGGCCTGCGTCGCGAAGGCGATCAAGAGGTGCTCGACTTCGTCGGCATGGAGTACGTGCGCAGCGACTGGACGCCACTGGCCAAGACCTTCCAATACGAACTCTATTGGCGCCTCTTCCACGATGAGGACGTCCAAGCGTGGATGCGATCGTTCGTCGATGCGGTCAGGGGCGGTACGAAGGATGGCCAATTGGTCTATTACAAGCGCCTGCGCAAAGATGAGAAGGAATACACCCGGAATGTGCCGCCGCAGGTCAAGGCCGCGCGGATGCTCGGCCGTGGCGTGCGCGATGTCCGCTACGTGATGACGCCCGAAGGGCCGGTGCCGATCCAGCTCAAGCCGACGCAGATCGACTACCGACACTATGTCGAGAAGCAACTTGCTCCCATCGCCGACGCGGTGCTGCCCCTCATCGGACAGTCGTTCGACGATATCGCCGGCGCGCGTCAAATGTGGCTCTTCGATAAAGAGGGCGCATCGGGGCTCTGAGGATCGATCTACAGGCGGTCCTGCGGGTCTTTGTCTTTTGATCTTCGCCGCACGGTCCCGGCGCGACCCACTCTGTTCCGGCTAGCCCGCCATTGCTTACTGTTGTAGAGAGTGGGGGGGGTGCGCATGCAACCTTGCAGGCGATCTTTCCGTCCGGTCATTCTGGGTGCTCCGCCTTGACTACAAGGGCAGCGGCTACACTTTGTTCTGAAGATTGTTCCCTGCAACGTCGAGGCGGTGGCGGTTCAGGAAGTTGGAGCTCTCTTGCCACCTTATCCAGGGCCTGCAGTGCCGTTCGTGCACACACTGCATTGCCGCCACCTGCGAGGACCGGCGCCTTGATGGCTTCCCCGATTGGGCGCCCCGCACCGACACTCTGCAACCGTCTGCTCAATGCATCGGCGGCCGTCGCCAGATTGCGCTGTGCCTTCAGCCGCTTGACGCCTTGGGTCGTGTTCGCGTGCTCCTTCTCAGCGTTGATCAACCCACGCCGCGGCCCGGAATGCCAAGACCATGCGATGATCTCCAGGGAGCAGCGAGAAGCCTTTGGGTTGTGCCTCAAACGCGACGTCGTCAAACAAGTCCAAGACAACCTTGCTCCCGCCTATCGCGTCTTGTTCAGCCATCATCTACCTGTCTTGTAGTGGGTCGGACGGGTGAACATTGTGACAGGTGCGTGACAACACCCGCCCGGGCCGCTTGGCGGCTGATCAAGGCCGCCTTCCCGCGTGCCACTCTATCTCACGTTGGACCAGTTCCCAACCCGCGTGCGCGCATCGGTGCTAAGCCTGGGCTATGCCGTCAGATTGAGCACGCTCGCTACGGCACGGCGGTCACGATCAGGCGCGCCCAGTCTTTGGCTACCTGGACGCCCGGGATGGTAAGGAGGCCATCGGCATCCGCCTTCTGGGTTCCTGACTGGCCCGTGGAGGTCTTCCAGATGTACGTTGTGCCAGGCTTTACGGCGAACTTCTGCAGACGCCGGGGAGTCACGTTCACGGTCTCGGTGCCAGCGCCCTTATAGCCGGCGGCTCCGGAGGAGAGGCGGAGCTCGATGGACCATTCGGCCGCCGTGTCGCGGATGGTGGTGGAGTTCCAGCGGAGGAACCGGTTGAATCCGCCTTGGGGGTCGCCGTCATAGGTGTTGTTGCCCAGATCGTTGTCGGTGCCCACCGCATCGCCGGCGCCGGTGCCGGGGTTGTCGTTCTTGGAGAACTTCGAGAACGCGGGGAAGGAGAGGTTGGTTCGCAGGAAGCAGGTGTTGTCCGAGAACGGTTCCCACCAGTCGTCGAGCGCGGGATTCTTCGGATCGGGCTTGCTATGCGAGGAGCCATCCCACAGGGCCACATGCCCGATGTTGAACGCTTCGAGGGCGGCGTAGAAGCTCATGGGGGTCACTTCGGGCGGGCCGGCGAGCTGGCGGAAGGGGATCGAGACATCCTCTTTGCCGTTGTAGGTGCGGAGCCAGTTGGCCTTGTTGTGATGGTGCTGCAGATACCAGGCGATATTCTGCCAGTCCCAGACATTGACACCTTCGTTATTCAGGACGCCGGTTTCGTAGCGGCCCCAGATCTTCTCGCACTGCGCTTTCCAGTGGCAGTAGGCGCGATTTGTTGCGCCCTTCTTGGCATCGCCACCGGAGAAGATCTCGGGATAGCGCAAGGCGAGGGAAGTGGTACCGGTGCCGCCCATCGATCCACCGGCGACGGAGATCCGCGTGCAATCCACCGGGTACTTTGAGGCGAAGTATTCCACGTAGGCCAGCACGCGGCGCTCGGTGTAGTTCACGACCATGCCCTTGTTGGGGTCGCCGTCGGGCAACTGGTCGGAGTAGCCATAAAACCAAGTACCCAGCGGATCATTGGGCGCCATGATGAACGAGTCGCTGTCGGCGAACCAGCGGCTCATGCTATCGGCGTAGTCAGTGAGCGAATCACCGAATCCGTGGAGAGAGAGAGCCATCGGCCGAGGTGTCCGCTTGATTTCATCCCAGCCGGCGGGCAGCATGAAACTCACACCGTGCTCAAAGTCCTGTGCCACATAGCCGGGGGAGTCCATGCCCTTGACGGCCTTGTGCTTGAAGACCAGGACCTTGTTGCCTTTGGGCCCAATCTTGGTCTCCACAAGCCTCAATTCCGGCAACGGTGACGCCGGGACGTCCTGCGCTGCGTAGACACCCTGAGCCAGCGCGATCACAACCAAGGCAAGAAACAACTGCATGTGCATGTTCAGAACGACTCCAATCTGCAAAACACAATTACGGCAATGGCCGTTTCGGGTTGGGCATTGTAGTTGAGTTGGATGTCGGGGAATAGTGTGCGAAGGGAAGAGCGGATAGCGAAAAGCGGGTAGCGGAAACAAAGGCACGGAGGCACGGAGGGAAGGGCGGAGGGCGGAGGGCCAGAGTGGGGGAGTGGGAGAGGAGGGGAAAAGCGAAAAGCGGATTGGCCATCTGAAGAAGTGCTCCATGCGATCTCTGCGCTCCTGTTCAGGTTCGACGGGTGAAGGGAATACGGAGGAATGCATTGGAGATTGGGGATTCAGCTAGTGATCATTGATCAGTCCGTAACCAGATCGGAATTCGGGATTCGGGATTGAGGAGAGCGCGGGAATGGTTTCTGTGAAGGTCGAGGTCGGTGAGCTGAGTACATCACCCTCATACCTAACCCTTCTCGTCGCCATGGCGACTCCGTCCGTGGATCAGAGGGCGAAGGGAATACTCACGGCGCGGGTACGCGAGCCATTCATTCGGGATTTTGGACCGGTCTACCTGGCCAGGATCTGCTCGATGACGTCCAGGGCCTGTTTTTCGGCGTCGCGGGCGGTTTCGAGGTGTTTGGCGGCTTCTTTCCGGCGATCGGTATCGGCCTGATTCTGCTTCATCATCGTCGGATTGTCGGCTTTGAAGGGGAAGAGCTTGGCGACAGCCTTGAGTTCTGTGGCTACCCTGGTGTAGTCCTGAGCGGCATCTTCGTAGAGGGCTTTGAGATCATCCTGATCAGTGGTGTGCCAGGCAGCTTCGCAGAAGAACTCACCGGCGGCCTGGCGGCATTCGGACCAACATTGGGCGTTGTAGGCGTTGCCTTCGGGGGAGGCGGTGTTGTCGATCAGGGCTTTGATCCATGCATCGTAGCCAGCAGCGCCGGCGTGGTAGCTGCCTTTGGAGTGCCTGCCGGCCGCGACGTCCAGGGCGAACTGGAGGACCGAGTTGACGATCTTTGCCTCATCGACGGCCGGTCCTTTGGCCATCGTGCATGCGATGAGCGGCCAGCGATCACAAAGCTTCTCGTGGGCCAGCCTCTTTGGAACTCCGCCAAAGTCGCGGAAGAGGTAGTTGCCCTGGTCATCATACCCGTAGATGAGGTAATACTCTGGAACGTTCATCGCCCAGGCGAACGCAGGGATATCGTGATCGATGCCGGCGGTGATCTTCGCCCAGGCGTCTTCGAGATCCTTCGCCCGGCCGGCCCCGCCATCAAGGCCGACATCGACGATGTTCAACCCCAGGTTTCCTGCCAGCACAAAGCATGGATGGTAGCCCCATGCGGTAGGCCCTGCGATATCCAGTTTGTCACCGATGTTCAGAGCAAAGGCGAATCCGGTCCCACCATAGATCATCGCATCGCTGGCGGTGGACTTGTGATAGCGAAGACCGCTCGTGATGCAGCCGACGATGCTCATCCACCGGTCGGTCGGGGGCACGGGGGCAAGCTGTTTGGCAGGACGTGTGGCCGAAGGGGTCTGGGCCGCTATCGCCAATGGGGCGGCAGACATCCATAGAGTTAACGTGAGCAACACGAGACCGATGTGGCCGAAAGTCCTTCCCATGGTGCGCTCCTGTTAAATCGCGGATTTGCCCATATTGAAGCACGTGGCAGGTTCAGCGGCAAGATGCCTATGATGCGCCATGCTCGACGAACGCGCTCGCAACCTGATTTCCAGGGGAACACTTGCGGCGGTGGCCCTGGTTCTGAGCTACGGCGGGGTGAGATGCGAGATGGAGGCGTATGGCCTGCACCAGGAGGCCCTGAGTCAGAGGACGCAGCTTGCGAGGAATGGCATTCACTCTCGGCAGCGTGACAGCAGCGGCGCTCCCCTGGTTGCCCTGGTTGGAGCCGGGCTTCTGGGGCTTGGGGGGCTATGCACGGCCGGCGCTGTGCTGCCGCAGCGTTGGATTGAGCGTATCCTGCATCCCAAGGCACCACGCCTGCACGAAAACCCGAGCGAAGGCGTGAACTCCTACTGGTGATGCAGATCTACGGAATCAAGACCAGATTGCCGGGCTCGTGGGTCTCCAGTATCGCCCGGTGCGCGGCCGGGGCTTCGGCGAGGGGCATCTCGCGGGCGATGACGGGCAAGTAGATGCCCAACTCCATCGCCACATACAAGGCGGCGTGGATGGAGCGCAGTTGTTCGGGGGTCGCCCGCGAGAGGGTCATGCCGCGGATGTCGGTTTCCTTGCCCATGGTCAGGCGCGGGTCGATCTCGATCTTGTCGCGGCTGCCGATGACAATGACCTTTCCATTGGGCGCGAGCATCTCCAGGTCCTTCGCCAGATTCACGTTCGCCAGCATTTCGAGGATCAGATCAACCCCGCGCCCGCCGGTGGCGTCGATGATCTGCTTCTCATAGCCGCTCTTGCGGTGATCCACGACGACGTGGCAGCCCAGCCGCTGGATCAGTTTTCGGCCATCCTCGGTTCCGCCGGTGCCAATGACCCTTAGCCCGGCCGCCCGAGCAAGCTGCAGGGCGGCGGTGCCGACCCCGCCGGTGGCACCATGGATGAGGACGACCTGAGCGGCTTGTGCGTCGCCGCGCTGAAACAGGGCGCGGTACGCCGTTGCCGCGGGTACGCCAACACATGCCGCCTCAACGAAGGTGATTCGCTCGGGCATGGGGTATGCCCGCGACTGCTCGACGACAATCTTCTGGGCATATGCTGCTCCCTGGGCGGAGGTATAGACGCGGTCGCCGGTGCGGCAGTTTCTGACGTCCGCTCCGACTGCCTCGACGACGCCGGCCGCATCAAAGCCCGGGATAAAGGGGAATTGACGCGAGCCGTACTTGCCAGCGCGGATATAGGTGTCGACGGGATTGACGCCGATGGCACGGGTGCCGATCAGCACCTGGCCCGGCCCGGGTATCGGGTCGGCCACCTCCTGGAGTTTCATGACCTCGGGCTCGCCAAACTCGTGTACAACGATCGCCTTCATCGCATGCTCCTTCCTAACTGGTGATTGTGCGGTTGCCTGCGGACCTAACTACCGTACACTCATAGGTGTCTGAATTACCATGGGAAAACCAATGATGAGGTTGCTTGCTTGGATTATCATCGTTCTTGGCGCTGCCGCCTTCTGCCGAGCGGAATTGACGGCGAATTCGTCGACGGATGTGATTCTGGACCGCCTGCACGAGGTCGGCCAGGACCTGAAGACCTTTACCGCAAAAGTTGTGCTGCGCGAAACGGATCTGATTGCGCAGGACAGTTCAAGCCGATCGGGTGAGGCCGTCTATGAGAAGAAGGCCAATGGCGATGCGCGGATGCGGATCACTTTCACGACGCGAACGCAAGATGCCGTGACCCAGCAGCAGCAGATCGATTATCTGCTGGACAACGGCTGGCTGGTGGACCGCAACTACGCGCGGAAGCTCGAGGTCAAGCGGCAGATGCTCAAGCCGGGCGAGAAGGCGAACCTGCTGAAGCTGGGCGAAGGCCCGTTTCCGCTCCCCATCGGGCAGACGCGCGAGGATGTGTACAAGAACTTCGATGTGGCGAGGGTTGCGGCCGGCAAGGATGACCCAGCCAATACAACGCATATTCTGTTGACTCCCAAGGCGGGCACGCGATTTGAGCGAAAGTTCAAGACCATCGATGTCTGGGTGGATCTTGCCAGCGGGATGCCCCGGCGGGTGGAGACGGTCGATCCGAACGATACGATGCGAAAGGGAGCCGATCTGCTGGAGTTCAAGTCCAATGTGCCGGTGACCGATGCGCAGTTTGCCATGCCGGATGTGCCGGCGGATTGGCAGCGGCGCGAGGAAGCCTATAACGACTGATCTGCGACTGCATTTGTATAGACGCATCAGCGCCGATACTTAGAATACGGCCGTTGTACGCATGATCGTTGACTGTCATACTCATATTTGGCAATCCCCCGAACAGCTTGGGCAAGCCCTGCTGGGCGAGCCGGCGTCGCTGGTGCGAAGCAGCTCGCGGCTGGGCGGGGACAATCTCAAGCTCTTCCGTTCGATCCCGGCGGCCGACCCCGATCATCATTGGGCGCAGAATGCAACCGTGTCGACGGCCATCGTACTGGGGTTCAAGAGCCGATACCTGCGGGCGGAAATTCCCAACCGATTCATCGCCGACTATGTGCGCCGATCGCCGGAAAAACTGGTCGGCTTTGCCGGCATCGATCCCACGGAACGGACGGCAATCGACGAGCTGCGCAGTGCCAAGGTGCTGATGGGTTTTCGCGGCATGGTCATTTCGCCGGCCAACCAGGATTTCCATCCCAGCGATACGCGCGCCATGCGGCTATATGCCGAGGCCGACCGCCTGCGGATGCCGATCATCATTCATCCGGCGAGCGCCTATTCACGCGCCAGCAAGCTGGAATATGCCCAGCCTTATCTGTGGGATGAGCCGGCGCGATCGTTCCCCAATGTCTGTTTTGTGGTCGCACAAATGGGCTACCCGTTTATCGACCAGACGGT
>CAIQIQ010000052.1 GCA_903871935.1 uncultured Phycisphaerales bacterium | reverse complement strand
TCGGCATCCTGGCAGATGGAGTTGCGGCGGAAGACATAGGCCAGCCAGAGCCAAATGGCGCCGCAGATGGCGAGGCTGACGAGGGCGAATTTCTGGCTGAGGAAGACCGCTCTGAAACCAAGCAACGGACTTGCGGATTCGGGATGCACCCAACCATAGAGCTGACCGTTGACCATGCCGATGATGATGGGGATCATCCCCAGCACGATGACGGGCATGGCGGACAGGATCTGTTCGGCCGGGCGACGGATGACGGTATCCCATCCGGCCCCGACGAGGTAATGGAGCATCACGAAGAAGAGGATGCCCATCATGATGCACCAGCAGAACGCCCAGCCGGTGAGCCAGGAGAAGTAGAACTGCCGGCCGGCCATCAAGGCGCCGAAGAAGACGCCGACTGCGCCCAGGATCACCAGGGCAAGGCATACCGTGCGGCCTTTCTCATAAAGCAGCGGCGAGGGATGCTCTGCGAGCGGATTCAGGTGATCGAAATGGCGATCTCGCTGGGTCACGGCTGCTTCTCCAGTTCGCCGCGGAGGTTCTGGGGCACATCGTCGATCTTCGCGTTGCCGGCTCGCTGAAGGGCTCGGACATAGGCCACGGCGGCCCAGCGGTCTGGTGGCTTGATGCTTGGGCCGTAAGCGCCCATGAGGCCTTTGCCTTCGGTGATGACCTGATAGAGATAGCCATCGGTCACCTGACGGAGGCGGTCGGTGTGGTAGTTAGCCGGGGCGGACATGCCATAGTTGGTGGCGACGCCGTTGCCCGTGCCGAAACCGCCATGGCAGACCGCGCAATAGGTGTTGAAGACTCTCTGGCCGCGTTGCAGCAGCGCGGCATCGACAGGTAGGGGAATGACCTTCAGTCCATAGTAGTCGGCGTCGTCGATGAGGTTGCCGGGATCCGGCTTGTCAGGGGTGCGACCCCAGGCGACGGCACCGGCGGGGGGAAGCCGCATCTGCCGTCCATCAGCAAAGAATGCGCTCTCGCCCTGGTTCTTGTACTTGGGCTGATCGACGAGGTCGTTGAAGACCATCACCGGCGGCTGGCGCGAGGTCTGCCCGCGCAGGCCCACGAAGCCGACCGTGAGGACGGTGAGGAGGGCGAGGATGATGAGGACATACTTCATTATGTCAATCTGGCTCTATTCGCGGGCGTAGTGATTATTGATCATTCCGTAACAGGTGGCCGGCTGTTACGGAATAATCAATAATCACTATTCCTCCAATGTCTCTACTTTCACTGCTCCGAGTTGTTCCAGAAACTCTCTTGTCGTCGTTGGACTGTACTTCTGGTCGCGCGACTCGATGGTCAGGAAGAAACCGTTGTCGGTGGCTTTGGCAAAGCTGGTCGGTTTGAGAGTCGGGTGATACCAGAGAGGCAGCCCGTTCAGGAAGAACATGCCGATGACGGCGGCAAAAGAGGCAAAGAGAACCGTCAGCTCGAAGCACACAATCGTGTAGGGCTGCCATGCATAGAACGGTTTGCCCTGGTGCACCAGTGGGTAATCCCAGGCGACGAAGTACTGCAGGCCAACAGCGGTAAGAAAACCAGCCAGGGCACCGCCGGCGATAATCCAACCGAGTTTGCTGCGGCCCAGCCCCATCGCCTGATCCATGCCATGGACAGGGAATGGGCTGTAGACATCGAAGCATGTGTAGCCGGCCTTGCACGTTTCGCGGGCGGCGCGCAGTAGAGCGCCGGGAGAGTCGAATTGAGCGAGCAGGCCCCAAGGGGCCGCTGAGGGCGCGGAGGTTGTGGAGGTTGTCTCGCTCATTCCTTCCTCCCATGCACATCCAGCGGCTGATCGGCGTTCATCAGGCTGTGGCCCTGCATGATGCCTTTGACTTCGCTCATGGCGATCATGGGCAGGAAACGGATGAACAGCAGGAACAGATGCAGGAACAGGCAGATTGAGCCGACGAAGGTCAGGATGTCGACCCACGTGGGAGTGAAATAGCCCCATGAGGAGGGGAGAAAATCGCGGTGCAGGCTGGTGACGATAATGACAAAGCGCTCGAACCACATGCCGACGTTGACGAAGATGCACAGAGCCAGCACCAGCCACAC
This sequence comes from uncultured Phycisphaerales bacterium, assembly GCA_903871935.1. Classification (GTDB taxonomy): domain Bacteria; phylum Planctomycetota; class Phycisphaerae; order Tepidisphaerales; family Tepidisphaeraceae; genus CAIQIQ01. Next base: position 10,226 of record CAIQIQ010000052.1, on the reverse strand, counting down.
GTTCTGGCGGATCTTCTTGAACCAGAAAAACTGCGGCGTGATCACGTTGCAGGTGACCATGGTCCAGTAGGCCCAGGCGTATGGGCCCATGGCGCGGTTGCGGAAGACGAAGCTCTCAAACGCGTTGCCGGAATAGAACGCCGTGAAGAACTCCATCCCGTAGGCATAGCCGACCATGCACCCCGTCGCGAGGATCACCTTGGCCATGTTGTCGACATGCTTGATCGTTATCAGGTCCTGCAGGCCAAAGAGCTGGCGTGCGGGGATCAGGATCGTGAGCACCATGGCGAAGCCGGAGAAGATGGCGCCGGCGACGAAGTATGGCGGGAAGATAGTGGCGTGCCAGCCGGGGAGAACGGAGGTGGCGAAATCCATGCTGACCACCGAGTGAACCGAGAGCACCAGGGGTGTCGAGATGCCCGCCAGCACCAGATAGGCCATTTCGTAGTTCCGCCAGTGGCGGTTGCTGCCGCGCCAGCCCAGGGCAAACAGGCCATAGGCAAACTGCTTGAGCTTGCCGGTGGCGCGATCGCGGAGCGTGGCCAGGTCCGGGATCAGGCCGACATACCAGAACAGCACCGAAACCGTGGCATAGGTGGAAACGGCAAATACATCCCACAACAGCGGGGAATGAAAGTTTGGCCAGACGCCCCATTGGCTGGGCGCTGGGGCCAGGAACCACGCCATCCACCAGCGGCCGACGTGGATGCCGGGGAAGATGCCAGCGCACATGACGGCGAACAGGGTCATTGCCTCGGCCGAGCGATTGATGCTGGTGCGCCAGCGCTGCCGCATCAGAAAGAGGATGGCGGAGATCAGTGTGCCAGCGTGGCCGATGCCGATCCAGAAGACGAAGTTGGTGATGTCCCAGGCCCACATCACCGGGTGATTCAGGCCCCAGACGCCCACGCCGGTGGTGAACAGGTAGAAGATATTGAGGTTCAGGACGACGACCGCGCCCAATCCGGTGATGGTTGCGGCGATCTTCCACCAAAGCGGAGTTGTCTTCTTTTCAACGATGCCCGAGACGATCTCGGTCACATCGCCGATGCGCTTGTTGCCCAAGACCAGTTGGGGGCGTTGGAGGTCAGGTTGGATCGTTGCGGTTGTCATGGGTTACTGGTCAATGGTCGCCGAGCTTCGGGTTGACATTCCTCACCTTCGCCAGGTAATGCGTTCTTGGCTTCACGAACAGGTGCTCGAGCACCTCATAGGTCCGTGGGTTATTGCGGTCCCAGAACTTCGCCAGTTTGCCGTTGGGATCGTTCTTGTCGCCGAAAATGATTGCCTGCGTCGGACATACCTGAGCGCAGGCTGAGGTTACCATGCCGTCGGGCAGCTTGATCGCGGCGGCGCCATCGGCCTGGGCATTGGCGGGGCCCTGCCCGATCTGTGAGCGGAAGGCTATCTTGGCCGACTCGATTCGCTGCACACAATACGTGCACTTCTCCATCACGCCACGCATCCGGACAGTGACATTCGGGTTCTCGGCCATCTTGAGCATTTCCTGCATCGGCGGCTGCAGTACCTGCGGCCGGCTGAATCCCTTGGTCGGGTCGGGCTCAATCTGGCCATCGCGGGTCGCCTTGGACTGCTCGGCGTTCTCGCGGATGGTGCCTTTGTTCCAGTCGAAGAAGTTGAATCGGCGAACCTTATAGGGACAGTTATTCGAGCAATACCGCGTACCGATGCAGCGGTTATAGACCATCTCGTTTAACCCTTCGGGAGAATGCACTGTTGCATTCACCGGGCACACCGGCTCGCAGGGCGCGTTCTCGCAGTGCTGGCACATCATCGGCTGGGGCACCAACGTCACATCATCATCGTTCTCGCCCTGGAAATAACGGTCGATCCGCAACCAGTGCATCTCCCGGCCGCGGAGGACCTCATCCTTGCCGACGACGGGGATATTGTTCTCCGACTGGCATGCCACCACGCAGGCGTTGCAGCTTACACAGCGGTTCAGGTCTATCGCCATGCCCCACTGATTGGCGCCGGTGAGTTTCGGCTCGGTATAGATGCTCAGACGGATGGGGGCATGCTCGCCCATCTTGCGCACGATGGCCGGATCATTCTGCAGTTGCTCCGGTGTCACCTCGCGGATGATGGCGCGCTCGGCAGCCTGCTCATTGGAGATGGCGGCATATTTGACCATGTCCATCGCTGAGTGCTCTTGAGTGGTGGCGAGCTTGTATTTCCTGCCAGTGGGCGTCACCTTCGCACCTGTTGCCTGGCCGGGGCTCAGCAGCATACGGCTGGTGCGCAGGGCATAGGCATTCACGCCGGTGTCGAGGCAGATCACACCGCCCCTGGTTCGCCCATACCCCAGTGGCAGCGTGATGCTCCAATCCGCGACCCCGGGGACGATGAATGCAGCGATCTCAAGACTGCGACCGGCCAGTTCAATGCGAACCATGTCGCCGGTCTCAACACCGATGGCTTTGGCAGTTGCCTCCGACAGCAGTGCTGCATTATCCCAAGTCAGCTTGGTGACCGGATCGGGGCATTCCTGCATCCAGGCATTGTTGGCGAACCGGCCATCAAAGATCGCATTGGAGAGTGCGAAGCAGATCTCCATCCGCTTGGCCGAGATCTCCCCACGGAACGGCCCCTCGGCCATGAAGTCGTAGTCCACCGCATCAGGTAGAAGCGCCATCTTCTTGCCGGAGAGCACGCCCTCTTGAGCGAATTTCTTCCAGGCATCTTCGGAGATGCTGCCTGCAATTCTGGCAAAGCTGTCGCGGACAATCTCGTACGGATCGGTCTTTGGATAGGCAGAGATGCGGGCCAGCACCTCCAGCGGGGTGAATCCGCCGAACAGCGGCTCGATCATGGGCTGGACGATGGAAACGGTGCCATCGCCGGCAACGGCATCTCCCCAGCTCTCCAGATAATGAGCGGCCGGCGCATGCCAGGTGCACAAGGCGCTGGTTTCATCTTCGTGCGTGCCGATGCGGATGGAGAGGGGAACCTTTCCGATCACCTTCGCGAAATCCAGGTCTGCCGGTGCGTTGAAGGCTGGGTTGCCTCCAAGGAGCAGCAGCGTCTGTATTTGCCCAGCGTTGATCCGCTCGACGATCTGGTCGAGGCGCTGCAGCTCCGGGCGGCCGCGATAGCTCACGGCTTCGCTGCGAAGTTGAGCGTTGATTTGTCGGCCAAGGAGTTGCGCCGCGGGAGGCTGGCGCCGGCCGACCAGCACGGCCGAATGGACCCCTGCGGCTTTCAGATCCTCGGCAACGGCGCCGATCCACTTTGCGTACGAGCTCTGGATCTGTTTGCCTTTGAGCACGGCCAGCAGATCCTCGAGAAACGCCGCCGCATGCGCTCCGGGGAGTCGCAGGCGATGATCAGCCACAGTACCGGTGGCGGTGGGAACCGGCTCCGCCACATACAGCCGGTTCATCTTGCCGGCGCCATCCAGTTTTCGGCCGGCGATGAACGCCTGCTTGTTCAACGCTCCTTCATCATCGGTCAGGACAAAGTCGCAATCGACCGCGACGATCACTTGAGCCTTGCTCAGGTCGGCCCAGTGCGATGAAAGAATGTCGCTGCCATTGGCCGGCTCGTACTGGGCAATGGCCGTTTCGGGCATGGTCTTGCGGATATGCTCGAGGAGCATCATGACGGCCGGGGAGGCGTAATCCTCCATCACGATGGCCAGGCCGGCGCCATGGCTGGTCCGGAACTGTTTGGCAATGCTGTTGAGCTGGGCCACGAAGGCATCGCGAGCCACGACCTGGCCCTTATTGGTGATGTTGCGGGAGCGGTCGGGGTCATAGAGATCCAGCAGCGATGCCTGGGCATAGACATCGGTGCCGCCGAGGCTGTTGGGGTGGCGGGGATTGCCTTCGATCTTGGTCGGCCGGCCTTCGTGCGTTTCGGCCAGCACGCCGATGGCCCGGCCGGCCATGACGAAGGTGGTGGCGAAATACATCGCCTTGCCGATGACCACATCCACAGGCTTCTTGTTATAGGGATGGATCTTGTTTTCCGGCCGGCGGCAGCCCATGCCCAGGCCTGCCAGGGCAATCGATGCGCCCATCAATTGCAGGAAAGTCCGGCGGCTATGGCCGTCCTGCTTGTGGTTCTTGAGCTCTTGCTTGAGTTGCGGAAACTCATCGTGCGCCCATTGCAGGAACGAGGGACTCTTGATGGCATCGCCGACGGAGCGCCAGTAGCTGCGGCGAGGCTCGCTGGCGGCGGCCGCTTCAGCGGCATCAAGCTCGCGCGTCAGTGGCGCGGTCTCCAAGGCCAGCTTTCGCCTTAGCTCTCTGATCGCATCTTGTTCCGGCTTATCGGCCATCGGTTATTCCAAGTCTCAAATCATCTGTGGCACGTCGTGCAATTGGTCGGCGGGTGCAATGCGCTGACCTTGACCATCTTCCGGGCAAAAGCCTCCTGCGAATCGGTATTCTGTGTCAACGGAGAAACTTTCCAGTCCTTGGCCGAGTCCCAATCCAGCTTGGTGACCAGTTCATTGGGGCGCAGGTTCGGTTCGGGGTTGCGATGGCAATCCAGGCACCATGACATGGACAGGGGCTGCTCATGACGGACTTCCACCATCTGGTCGACCCGGCCATGGCAGGAAACGCAGCTCACACCCCGGTTCACATGGATCTGGTGGTTGAAATAGGCGAAGTCTGGGACCTTGTGGACTTTGACCCAGTCGACCGGCCGGCCGGTCTTAAAGGCATCGCGGATGGGCGCCAGCAGCGGCGAATCGCCCTTAATGTTGCCCTTGGCCGGGTCATGGCAGTTCATACAGACATTGGGCGAAGGGAGATTCGCGTGCGGCGACTCGAATACATTGGTATGACAATAGGTGCAATCCAAGCCGAGTTGACCGGCGTGGATGCGATGGGAGTAGGGAACGGGCTGGTAGGGTGTATAGCCAACGCGGGTGTACTTAGGGGTGAAGTAATAGGTGACGCCGGCCGTTATCAACCCGCCAAACAGGACCACGCCCAACCCAAGGGCGGCCGCAATCTGCCGAGAGTTCTTCGGAAATATCCTGGACACCCGTATGCCTTCCGTAACCAGCCGCCGATCATGCACTTACGCATTGCCTGGAGAGTCGCAAACGCGCACTCTTCCCGCGATGCCACTGGAGAGACTCTATTACCTGAGCCCGCCAATGGTCAATGCCAATCTGGTTATACATTCCGATATCTCCGAATGCTAGAAAGCGTTCGGGCCGGTGGGTCTCACAACATGGCCCCATGATGGTCGCAAGGCACGAGTCTGGAGCAGCGCATTGGTGACCAACTACATTCGCAGTGGTCGGTGGTTGCCTGGAGCAATTCCACCGGCAGACTCCTGACACGGGCCGTTTGGCGATTACAATGGCGCTGGGCATGGAAGAGCGCACGATCAAGTCCATCGACAGGAACGTATTGCGACGAATCGTCCGTATGGCCGGACGCTTCGCCAGGCCGGCGCGTCCACAGATGCGGTTGGAGGAATGCCATCGGGTTTTGCTGATCCGGCCAGGGGGAATTGGCGATGCTGCCTTGATGTTACCACTGCTCCGGCGCCTTCGCATCGCGGGAGCAACCGTGGATGTCTTTTGCATGGCGCGGAACCGGGGCATATTCGAGCTGTTTCGCAGTCACGGGTATGTGCAAGAGATCTACCTCATGGAGCGCCTGGCCGACGTGTTCTCCGCCAGGGCGCAGCGATACGACTGCGTTTTTGATTCCGAGCAATGGTTTTATGGGTCGGGCGTGCTGGCCAGCCTGATGCACCGAGGGGCAATCATCGGCTTTGATACGAATGAGCGACGGAATCTCTACGACTCCTTTGTCCATTACTCGCAGGAAGACTACGAAGCTCAGAGTTTCCTGAATCTTTTGGAGCCGCTGGGGGTGCGAGCGGAGTTATCCCTGGCGGATCTGCGGTTGGAGCCGACGGCGGGGCCGGCGTCGATCCCGCAAGGACGGCTGATTGCGCTCGCGCTGGGGGCCAGCGTGCCGTCAAGGCTTGTTCCGGAGGCCACGGGGCGTGATCTGGTCCGGCGCATCTCCAGCGCCTTTGACCAAGTGGTGCTCATCGGCTCGCCGGTTGACCGACAGTGGTCTGGGCATCTGAAGGATGCGGCAGCGAACGTGGTCGATGCCTGCGGGACGACAACGCTCGCCCAGACGGTTGGGCTGCTGCAGAAGTGCGATGGTTTCGCCGGCACCGATTCGGGGCCGCTGCACCTTGCGGTGCTTGCCGGAGTGCGGCACATCGTGGGCATCTTCGGGCCGGGTATCCACCAAAAATGGGGACATCCCGGGCTGATCCGCGTTGTGAGGCGCAATGATCTGCCCTGTTCGCCGTGTGCCTATGGGCGATTTTCACAGGTGCCCCCCTGCCCATACGGGTATACCTGCATCGGCGGTCTGCCAGCCGAGCGCATCGCCGCGGCTGTGCTTGGTAAGATGGGTGCGGAGGGAGTGGAGGGTAAGCGGAAGCCATGAGCAAGATCACATCGATTGTGCCTCTGATCCGACTGATGCGCCCGCACCAATATCTCAAGAATGGGCTGATCATCCTCCCCCTCTTCTTTTCCGGACGGGTGATCATCCCGGAACTGCTCTTGCGGATTGCCGTGGCGATGATCGTCTTCAGCGTCGTTGCCAGCAGCATGTATATCATGAACGACCTGCTGGATGTCCGGCACGACCGCCTTCACCCTGAAAAACGCCGGCGGCCGATCGCCGCCGGCGAGGTCAGCGTGCGAAATGCGGTAGTGCTGCTTTTGTTGTTGATGGGCGCTGGCCTGTTCGGGGCGCAGGTGCTGGGAACGGATGTCCTGGGTGTCATGCTCTTTTACGTTGGGTTGAACATTATTTATAGCCTGTGGCTGCGCCGGGTCTCGATCCTCGATGTGATGGTCGTGGCAGTCTGCTTTGTGGTACGGCTATTCGTGGGCGGCATGGCCGCAAATGTGCATCTGACCACGTGGATCGTGCTGGTCACGTTTCTGCTGGCGCTGTTCCTGGCGCTGGCAAAACGGCGCGATGATGTGGCGGTATTTGCGCGCACCGGCGCGAAGATGCGCGAGACCGTCGACGGCTATTCGCTGGCGTTTCTCGACAGTGCCATGGTTGTCATGGCGGCCGTGACGATCTTCTCATACATCATGTATACCATCAGCCCCGAGGTCGAAGCGCGAATGGGGACGCAGAAGCTGTACCTGAGCGTGGGGTTTGTCATTCTGGGAGTCTTGCGCTATCTGCAGATCGCGATGGTTGAACAGAAGAGTGGCTCACCGACAGCGGTACTGGTCAGAGATCGGATGATTCAGTTCGCCGTGCTGGGGTGGATCGCGTTTTTTGCCTATTGTTTGTACTGGCTGAGGCACTGAATCGGACCACGAACACGCACCGGCCCTACGTGGAGACATCCGCATCTGCACTGATATGGGGCTTTGAGCGGAGGTCGGAGTTCCCCAAACGGTGCCGATTCCTTGCGTCCGATATAAGCCCGGCAACAGCAACGGTTAGCGACACCAAAATACCCGTCGTTGACAGCCATACTCCCCAGGTCCACGCGGAGGGGCGATACACCATCGTGATCTCATGCGTTCCGGCCTCAAGAGGTACAGCGCGCATCAGGTAATCGGCCGGAATCACTTCATACGAACGGCCACGCCCGGATCGATCCTCAGCGATCCATCCTCTGGCGTACGCGTCGGTAATAAGCAGGATAGCCGCCTTGTCCACTTCCACATGAAGCACCAGTTCATCAGGTGAGCGTTCCTCGCAACGAACGGAGCCCGACGCACCGGCAACCGGTTCCACCGATGGCCTGGATCCGAGGATCAGGCCATCCCACGGCGAGAAGGCGCTGTCCAGTATCGCTCTGATCTGCTCGTTCTCGTTCGGCATAAATCGGTACGCTGCAAAGATCATGGCCCGGGGCATTGGGTGAGGTACAGGTATGCCTGGCCCGCTGCCGAACTGGCGCACAGAGCATCGCATCAACTGCAACAGGCCATCGGGCCAGCGCATCGGTACGCCCACACGGTCGGACAGACGATTCCAGTCGCCGTGCTCGCCCGCGGCGGCCAGGCGACCGTAGCGCAGCAACATCAATGGATCGTAGCCGTATGCATTGGGGATACCACGAACGATACCCGCATTCGTTCCATTCATGCCATACCACAGGATACGCTCCGCACCGGCGACATGTGCGATGCTCTGCTCCCAAGCATGATCGGGTTGAGGGGGATACTCCATAGATGCGCGCCCGCTCCATGCAAAGAGCATCATCTCAGCCGTGCATGCCCCAATGATCAGGCCACCCGCAGCGCTCTGGCTTGGCCGACCACAAACAAGGAGCATCAAACCAATGCTGGCCACAGCAATAGCGGCACCGACGAGAGTTGGCGTTCTGGCACCCGGATGCGCAGCCAGTGCTGCCACGCACATCGCCAGGCCCAGCAGTATCGGCCGGATGAATTGGTGTTTCGGTGAACCTGCACGAAGGCGCGTGATCCCCTGGCTGGCAAGAAGGGCCATGAGCAGTATCGCCGGAAACACAAACCTCGCCGGTGCGCGGAAGTATCCAAGCATCGGCACAGCGTCCAGTATGGAACCGTACAGTGGTATGGAGCCGCCCAGAGCAATGGTGAGGAGGACGGCCGCCAACGCCACGATAGCCCACCTGCGCCACTGCGATCCTTCAATCAGGCCGTATATGGCTCCGCAGAGCATGACAGTGCCACCGTAACACTGCTGTTCCCAAGCCGCGCCCTCACCCAGCCAACCCCAATCGTTTGGTGCAAACGGATGCTGCGATGAGGCAATACCTGCTGCCCATGGATTGAGGGCTGTAAGCAGCGAATGGGGCGAGAGGGATCCAATTGAGGCCGCCTGATGACTCAGCCCACCCGCGCGCGTCGTCTCCGACACGATCGCGAGGCCCGGCAGTAGCTGAGCCGACGCCAATAGAGAACCAAGGGCAAGTGCAGCAGCAATGGCGAAGCCGTAGCGAAACCAGCGTGGCTGACCTACAAGCTGTATCATCGACAGGGCGGCTGCGACAAGCCAGGCGAGAAACACAATCTGTGGGGAACCGGTCAGTATCTGCATGGCACTGGCGCCGGCGGCACATAAGAAGCATCTCCAGCCGGCACCGCACGCCAGTGCACCGGTACTACCCAAAACCCAGGGTGTCCACGCCATCGCGTACAGCATGCATATATGGCCGGCGTACAACCGCAGGAATACTGTTCCAGAGAACATCACCGAGATTGCCGCCACCAGAGCGCCGACCCAGTCACTTCCACGCGACCGGCACCACCACATCATCCCGCACGCCAATAACGAAAGATGGGCCACAAGGAGAATGTTCGTGGCCGGCACGAATGGCACGACCCGATACAGAAGGTGCGGCGGGTACAGCTCGGCTGACTGAAAGCCGGCAAGAAACGGGCTGCCGCAGAATATCATTGGATTCCAGAGAGCGATGTGCCCGGCCATTGATTGCGCGTTCGCCCATGTTCGCCAATATATGAAGTGCTGCCCAAGGTCGGTCGATGCACTCCCGGGCAAGCGCGAGAGACTCCCAACTACATCGACGAGGGCACAGCAAGCCAGAACGACGAAGAAGAACACGCCGCACGCCATGGGAAATCGAAGACCAGGATGCAGTCTGTTATGATCCATGCATTACTCTCCGGTGCGCTTCAAGCTTACTGCTCCCGGGATCACCGCACATCTCTACTGGTTGGGGACCACACGGCCTGTCTGCATGCACGGCACAGAAATGACCCAAAACCGTTTGAAAGAACGCTGCCCAGTAGTTGTTGTCGCGGCTTAGCAGGGCCGCCGGCAGAGCTGAAAGATGCGCCCATTTACGTGCATAGAACGTGCCGATGGTGTGGAAGCCATGGGCCTCAACGAGCCGACGCAGGGCGACCCGGCTATAAGGACGGAGGTGCGTCGGGTCATCCCAGAAGTTGAGAGTGCCGCGATCGCTCCTCAGCAGTGGTATGTGCGGCATCATCGTCATGCGAACATCAGGAGCTTCGATGTGAAGCTGTCCGCCTGCCTGGAGCACCCGCCAGCACTCTCGCATGAAGTGCTCCGGGCAGGAGATGTGTTCGATCAACTGCATGCTGTTGCCATTGATCATACGCAAACGGGCTCGGTTCACGGGCTGCATGGTTCGGAAATAGCCGTGGTAGAGTTGCATCATTGCTCACCCGTCCTGAACAGGGCTTCATCTTTGGGAAG
>CAIQIQ010000051.1 GCA_903871935.1 uncultured Phycisphaerales bacterium | reverse complement strand
GCCCACTCATTGGGCAGCTTGCGGAACTGGGAGATCTCGCCGGCCATGCGGCGGACGTCCAGAGCCGTCCGCATGACCGTCTCGACCTCAGGCAGGCTGCGGGTGGAGGAGTGTTTCATCGAACTCTCGTAGAACTCATCGACTTCGTTGGGCCACCACCAGTAGTGCATCATGCTGCAACCGTGCAGGAACATCAGGAAGCAGGTGTTGGGCAAAGCGTGATACTCGGGGTCTATGATGGGCTTGTTGGGATCGAACGAACGCTGCAGGTCCATCAGGGATGTGACGCCAAGGGCCCGGCTACCGGTTTCGGAGAGCCAGACTCCGCAGACATCGCGGCCCAGGGCCTCTTCATCGAGGCCATCGGACCAGAAGCCTTCGCCGAAGGGATTGCCGCCGCCGGTGGTCAGGGGCATGTTGCCCAAGTGGCCGCGGACAAGGTTGCCGGCCCACTTCATGTAATCGGTGAAGCGCCAGAGATTGAAATCGCCCCAGTCGTAGTATTTGGCAGGGTTGGGTTCGGTCTGTCCGGGCATGTAGGTGGGCAACGTGACATCGTCGAAACTCTTGTACTGGACCTTCCAGATCTCATTGAGCTTTTGGATGCTCGCGTACTTCTGCGTGAGCCATTGGCGGAAGAGCTTCAGCGATTGCTCATCGTAGTTGCGGTAGGCGTATTCAAAGCCCAGGTTCACCAGCAGAGTGTTCTTGAACGCGCGGCTGGATTTGAGGCGATCGCAGTAGATCTTGATGCTCTTGGTGATGGCCTCGCGCATTGCGGGCGAGTCGAGGCTGATCACGCACATGTCCTCGCCGCCGGCCGAGTATTGGTCGCGGATGATGTGGCCGCACCAGCCGTTGTCATAGATACGGTGCGACGTGGGGTCCTTCTGGTAGACCTCCCAGACCGGCATCTGCTTGAAATCGTAGCGGGTGGCGCCGACGGCGGGGACATCGCCCTGGTGTTCGATCGGCGTGAACCATTTGATCAGTTCGCCACCATTGTGGTACTGCATCGCGAAGAGGATCTTGGGCTGGCCGTCGAGCGTGTAGTACGGGCCGTCGAGCTTGAGCTTGCTGAAGTCCGGGTGCGGCGGCACCTTCAGGTCCGGGGCTCTGCTGGCCTGAACATCGGCGAGGTGGGTGATGCATTGTGTCGCGCGCGTGGTGAGGTAATCGACATAGCCATCACGCAGCACCAGGTGGTCGGGCAGATCCCATCGTGTTTCGAATGCGAGCTTGCCCAGCATCAGAGGAATCTCGTCGTAGAGTGTCTCGATGCCCTCGGCCTTGGCGGCGGTTACGGCCGCTTCGAGAGCCTTGAGACCCTCTTTGGCCTTGGCGACCTTGGCCAGCAACTGCGGGCTCTCGGTAACAATCGGGGCATCAGGTGTGACCTTCTTGTTGGTGTCGGACCAGGTCAGGCCGCTATTGGTATCCAGCTTGGCACCGGTCAGGGAGACGCTGTCCACCCACATCCGACCGCTTCCCATGAGCTGGATGAAGACTTTGACGATCGGGGTCTTAGGCGGCACGTCGAAATAGAGTTCCGCGCGTTTCCAGCCGAAGCTGCCGCGCTCGAGCTTGATCTCGGCGCCGGGGAGGCCGCGCTCGCCGTGGTCGGTGACTGTGATGGCGGCCGTTTGGCCATAAAGGCCGGGCTTGAGGTCGTCGCCGGCGACGAAGAGTGTCAGCTTTAGTTTGGTGGG
>CAIQIQ010000050.1 GCA_903871935.1 uncultured Phycisphaerales bacterium | reverse complement strand
GGCTATCCACCCAAGAAACCGCTGCACCACTGGCCTTGGCCGCTGGTGCTGCAACGTCTTTGCGAGTTGCACCAGCAGGGCGAGAACCTAGAGCGTGCCGCTTTTGCCCGCAACCACGTGCCACTCTATGCCGCCGCGATCTACTACTATCGCAGTTACGTCGTGGCCGTCGGCGAGGCAGGACTGAACTACCGCGACATTCTCAAACATGCTCGCCAACTCGAACTTCGGCCAATTCAAAGAACGGAAACGAGAACGTCCACTGCGAACAGGGCATGAGCCGCAGTCCGGCGATCGCCGCAGCCCTGTGCAAGGGGATGGGAGGCGACGATGCCAGTTTCTGGCGCCTGTACCAGCCCAATCCGCTGGGCCGGGGATAACGGGCCGCCCATGATTTCAGCGAAGATGACCGTTCCGCCACACCTTCGGTGCTTGCCATCGTCGGTGCTGGCCCCCTTGTCATATTCCTCCTGGCGCAGCGCCTCGAACTGCATCCGGGCCACGTCTGTGCCGCCCGTTACGGCTGAGTTATCGGTACCCCGTTTGATCTCCAGTTGCCCCAACCCGCAGTGCGCCTTTGCGGGGACATTTGAGCCACGCCGACTGTTCGGCTCAGTGTCGTTAGATTATGCTTTAACCGTCGACTTCACCGATGCGTTAGCCTTGGTGATCGGCTCCGGCTTATCGGCAGCAGAATGTTTAACAAGCATGCGCCCATCTGTCCCAACTGCGGCATACAGATGGTTCTCTGCACCGCGATACGCGGCGAGGACCGCGGCAAGTCCTTCTACCGGTGCCTCCCGAAATACCGGGAGACAAACTCCGCTCTCTCTGTCCCGGGGTTTGGCGGGGAGTCTAATGAGTAGCACCATGCCGTCTTGGGTTGCGCCACCGCCGGTCGAGCCGGGCTCCCTCGACCCCCTGGGATACCAGCCAGAGGTTGAGTCCCTGGCGAACGCGATCCTGCCGGGCATCACTGTCTTCACTGTCCGGGCACGCTACGCCAGTTTCCTTTGCTGGGCGATTGCGAAGAGTTCCGGCAACCCGCGCCTGATCGACCGGCTCGACGTCGCGATGAGCATGGGGGAGCACCTGCGGCACCACGGCGATCAGACCTGCAGTTATCTTGGCGTTCTCCTAGCGGCCCAGGCGGAATTGCGCCCCAGCGATCCGATCCCTCGCCGATTGCACACACCCTCGGCGAGATTGCGCTACATGGTCCTGCTCCGGTCCGGTGGACTCGTCACAAACGACGATGTGCTGACAGAGTCGGGCGGGGCGCTGGCCAAGGCCTTCGATCGCTTCTGCCCCCGCAGCGTCCCGAAGCGCATCCAATCGTGCTCGGCCATGCCGTGCCTGAACTGCATGAGCGATGCGGAGCGCAAACTCCTCTGGGAGGCACTCCTTGGTGACGCGACACCGGCTGGCCAGACCCGGCGACGCACCCTGCGCGAGGTCGGCAAACCCCTCTTGCGGGAGGCATACGACCGCGGAGCCGCGCCCGTCCTGAGAACCCACCTGCGGCAGCCTCCGCGTTCTGAGACTGAGCGCACCTTGCACCAAGCGGCCGTGCTTGAGTGCGAAGCGCTGCCGAGCACCGAGTTGTTCTACTGGCTCTATCGGTCCGGTGATCACCTGCGGGGTACTCTCCCTCCTTCCGGAAGGCTCGCGGTTCCCTACGCTTTGCCCCGCCCTGGCGAAGACATGCGAGGGTTTCGACATGCGATGGCCAATCACTTCGCCTGCGCCGCGCGATATAAACGGGCGCCGATTCCGAAGGGGCTCGAGTCGCTCAAGGCGTTTCTGCTGGATCGGCACTATCGCGCCAAGGCTGACGGACCGTGGGTGGACCGCCAGTGGAACCAACTCCGGAAAGGACTTGCACGGAGTTCCGGTAGCCAACTGCACGGCTATCGGCTCTCCCAGTTCGCGTCGCTGCTGGCTGATCTGGGGGAGATATGAAACAGCTCGATCTTCCAGGCCAGTGCGTCGACTTCTTCCGCGGGAAGAGCTTCGGTCGCCGACGGATGCTCGCCCTTTCCTACGAGTTCAACCCGGACGATTTCGAAACGCGATTCGAACTGCTGTTTCGGCGCGGCAACCTGGTGACTGACGTCGTCGTCGGCACCGACGGCCAGAGACCACCCCGCGAGAAGTACCGCGTGTGGCGGGCCAACTGGCGGGGTACGTTCCACCCGAAGTTGCTGGTTCTTCTCGGTGACCAGCGCGTGGCGGTCGGAGTGGGTTCGGCGAATCTCACGTGGGGCGGGCTCGGGGGGAACCTTGAGTGCTGGCAGTTCTTTGACGACCTCAAACGTGACGCCGAAGTCCTTGGCGGTATCCGCTCGTTTCTCCTCAGGCTTCGCGCCCGACGCATCATCTCGGGCTCGCTCGACCTGCGCGAGTTTGTCAGCGCCTTGCCTCAAGGCAGTACTGCTTCCGTGATGTCCACGTTGGACGGGCGGCTGATCGACTTGGTTCTCGAACGAGTCAGCGGCACCGTCAAGGCAATCGACATCGTCTCGCCCCTCAACTGCGACCCGTCCCGAGTGCTAGGTCACTTGAAGCAGAGGACGGGGGCGGCGCAGATTCGCCTGTACACCGGGATAAAGACGATGCCCCGGATTGCCGGCTGCAACGAGTATTGGAACCTGAAAGCTCCCGCCGGCACGGACGAAGACGAACGGATAGCCGTGTTCGCCCACATGCACGCGAAGATGTTCGCTTTCCACACCGCCCGCGGCATACAGTTGTTCTGGGGCAGCGCCAACGTCAGCGAATCCGCGTGGCTCAGGTCTGACCGCAAGGCTAACGTCGACGTGCTCGTGCGGAGCGACGTCACGCACAAACAATGGGACCGCTTCCTGTGGTCTCTTCCCTGCAAACATACCTGGACCGCCACCAAGCCCGTTGCCTCGGCCGCAATCACAATTGAGAAACAGGAAATCGCAGAAGGATGGTGTCTGCTTCAGGGCGTATGGGACGGGCATGATCTGACTTTGGAAGCCAGCGGACCGGCCCGGCGCAGGCTGTGGGTCCGGAGCGCGGAGCATCGCGTATTCGGTCTAAGCCTCGAGTTTTCCTCGGGCCGGGCGGCGGTGGACCGCAAGACTTCGGAGCGGCTGGGCTTCCGCACTGAGCAGATGCCGGCGACCATGGAATACCGCCTGTCGCCGAAGGGCAATTGGCGGCGGCTCAACGTCAACTGCCTGACGGAGAGCCTGGCCACCGCCGGCAGCGTCGATGCCGTTGCCGAGTTGTTCTGGCGCTATGCGGGTCGGCTATTCCCGGGCCGCGCCGGCAAGTCGAACGGCGAGATTCCCCTCGAAGAACCGGCTTTGGAGAACCAAGACGCCGAGGAGGAGGAACTAACGCGATGCCAGCACCAGGGAAGTCTTGACTGTTTTGTACTGCAGTGGCGCCTCGTGGTCGCGCGCATTCTCAGGTCGGCCGGGAAGAACCACCCACTTGCGCTGGCTCGGATCGCGGAGGCTCGGGAGATGGTGGCCGGCGAGATCCGCGCGGGGCGAGGCGGCTGGACGAAGCCAAAACGCGAGTTCGTAGAGCGGCTCTTTCGACAAGCTGAAGGAATGGCTTAATGGCGCGAATCCGCGAAGTCAATACGGGCCGGGAGCACCAACTCCGGGTCGTCCGCGCCGCGAGGCGTGAACTCAATGCGCGCCCGGGCGGCATTATCCTAGCCGACGGCGTAGGCTTGGGGAAGACATATGAGGCGTTGGCCACTGCGGCCACGCTCCTGGCTCAGCGGCAACACGGACGGACGGCCAAACGGCGACAACCTTATCGTATCCTGATCCTCGTGCCGCCCGGCTTGGTGACCAAGTGGGCCACCGAACTCGAGGCCGACGGGTTCCTCCAGTACATACAGGGATGGGCCAAAAGCCCCGCGACCCGCGCCGTGTACCGTACGTTGGCCAACGAGGTCGTCGTCCTGCGCCGCTTTAGCGATCTCCTCAACAAACGTGGCAATATGCGCTACGGCAAGGAGGTCCTCCCGCCGGGCTGCTATGTTACCAACAGCAACCTGCTGGACCGCCCGGAGCGCAAGGCAACGCAACTCCACAACACCGCGTGGGACGTGGTGATAATCGATGAGGCGCACCGCATTGGCGGCGACCTTGCATCGTTGCCTCCCCATACGCTGCTGGCGCGTTCTCACATGCATGCAATCCTCCTGACCGCTACGCCCTTCCAACTCGCGCCGGGGGAACTGCGGTGCCTGCTGAGCGACACGTTCGGAGGCTACGGCCAACCCAGCCTGTGGCGCCGGGCCGCCGCCGATGCCAAGAGCCTCTACGCCGATCAGGATTTCCACAACTACCGGCGGGCCATCGCGCAGTACTTCAGGTCGGCGGACGCTGATGCGCTGGCTGGCACCGCGAAGCTCACGCGAACAGTCAGCGAATTGCTTCGCCATCGCATGCTGCGGAACCCCAAGCGAGACAAGCGGCAGTACCATTTCGTCACCTCGGCAGGGCAGGCCCGCTGCATCGGCCCTGATATCTACCGGCTGGGGGAAGCAGATCTGCACGCCGCCCTCGGGGACGGCGAACTCATTGAACTCCTGGACGAGGACGTTCAGACGTATTTGGCGGTTCGCAACCATCTGGCGGCGGCAAGCCGGTCTTCGACGCGGCCGTTTGTAGCCGGCACGCTGCGGCAGTTGCTCTCCACCTATCAGCAGTTTCGGAAGAGCCGGTTTGGCAGGGACCTCGCGTTTCGGATTCCATCTCACGAGCATCCCAAGCTGGGCGCGCTAAAGCGGCTGGTGCGGCAGATCGTAAGCGATCAACTAAAGAACTCGACCGAGGAGGACCGGAAATGGCTCGACAAGGTCCTGGTGTTCAGCACCTTCGTCGGCGCGGACACCGAGGAGGGATTTGTTTCGGGTGAGGACAGACACGGTACCGCCAGCACGATCAAGAATGTTCTGGAGAAATGCCTTCGCGAGTTGATCCGGCGGCCTACCTCAAAGTTGAGCGTTCGCATCAGTACCAAGCTGGTCGCGATGCTGCGTGAAACCTCCCACGACCTCCGCGACCAGGAGCAGGATAACCTTCGTCGGGTGTTACGGCGATTTGCAGGTTCTCGGCTAGCCGGGCTTTTGCTGGCCAATCCCAGGGCACTTGCCAGAGAGGCGGCTCACCTCAAGCGGCACTTGCTGGCAGTCGGAGCACGCTCGTCTGCGTCCGATTCCGAGAAGCGGCGACGTGAGAACGACCGACGAGCACTGCGGCTGGCGGTGATTCACGACCGCTACGGCACGCGCGACCTGGTCGCCCGATACGATGGGGCAGTGCATCAAGAAGACCGCGACCGACACCTGCGCGGGTTTAACTCCCCCTTCTGTCCGGTGGTATTAGTGGCAAGTTCGGTGGGTCAGGAAGGCATCGACTTGCAGCGGTACTGCAGTCACGTCATCCATTACGATCTTGAGTGGAATCCCGCGCGACTCGAGCAACGCGAAGGACGCGTGGACCGCCAAGGCCGCGAAGCCAAGGGCCCCGTGAACGTGTATTTCCTGCTCTGCCGCGACACCTATGACGAGCGTGTGCTTCACGTCATGGTCAACCGTATGCGATGGCACCAAGTCCTACTGCCAAACCGCAGGAAACTCGCCTCAGATCCATCAACGGAAGCGGAGCCGATTATGGGTGCGCGCGAATTGGCGAAGGTAAATCTCGATCTCCGACCGCGGGCGTAGTGCTTTCTCATGCTGGGTGCGCGGGGTATCATGCCGCCATGTCAGTCGTCCGAGGCATGCATTTCTACCTAGGCAAGTCGCCCGCGGCAAAGCACGCCCGGCCGGGCATGAACCTCAATCTGGATGACGACGGCTTCCTGTGTCGGTCGTTCCGAAAGAGCCTGCTCAAGGCGCGGGAGGGAGAGCGACGGTTTCGCTCCAAGGTCGACATTCCGGAGTTGCCGCCGCGGATGTGGAATGGGTCGGCGTGGGCGAAACCGCCGGCATCGTGTTCTGGCGTCGCAATGAGCCGGCGGCCGCGGCGAGCCCCCTCCTCAACGGACTCGAGTGCGACAGCGAAATGCAGGAGATGGCCCGAATCATGGATTCGCTGAGACGACCGATTCGCCCGAAGACCTGGCAGAGCATCGTGGCGTACGAGAAGCCGGTGATCGCGCATCTCTTCTACGAGCTTGCCAGCTTCACGGACCCGGTTATTGCCACGGCAGCGCCCGCCCTGGCCAAAGCATTCTTCGGCCTTTTCGGCGCGTACGAAACGGACGAAAGACCGAGGTGACAGTCATGGCGATGGGCATCACATACGTCTGCGGAGGGTGCAAGCGGGCCATCACTGCCTGGGATGACGGCAACCCATACTACATTGATGAAAGCGGGGCCAAGCAATACGCCTACCACCCGGACCATGAGAATCTGGCTCGGTGCATCGGAAACGACTCGCCGCACCTTTGCCTGGCGTGTGGGGAGGAGTTCATGGTGGACTCCCGCGCCGCAGTCGAGAAATGCCCGAAGTGCGGTGCGGCGGACATCGCCGACACCGTCGACCTCAAAGGTCGACGCTGCCCGTACTGCAAGGCCGACATGTTCGCTGCCGATCCAGGCTCAATGTGTATCTCATGATGCGGAGCAGTGAATGATGAAGCGGGTTGCTCTGGTATCCTGTGTGAAGCATAAGCGTGGCGAGGCCTCGCCCGCGCGCGACCTTTACCTGTCACCCCTATTTTGCGGTCTGCGGCGCTACGCAGAATCCCAGAGCGACGCGTGGTACATCTTGTCTGCCGAGTATGGTGTTGTAGCGCCGGACCAGGTCGTGGCACCCTATGACCGCGCCCTGAACACGATGGGCAGGAAGGAGCGGCTCTCCTGGGCGCAGCGGGTGCAACGGCAGCTCGCGGAGCTGATCGCGCCGGGAATGCAGGTCATAGTGCTGGCCGGAAATCGCTACCGACAGGATCTCGTGCCGTTTCTGCAGGCGCGTGGATGCTTGGTTACGGTCCCGTTTGCCGGCCTCAAGATAGGCGAGCAGCTACATCGCCTGAAGGCCATGTTCCCATGAGCGATCTCGAAGACCATCTGGATCGTTTCTACACGCTTCTTGCGCGATTAGAGGCGGTGACACCACAGGGCCGCCGTCTGGATGAACAATCGGGTCGGTCGCCTTGGCCCGCTCGAGGCGTCTATTTCTTCATGGAACCTGGCGAAACGCGCAACCGGACGCCCGCTATGCCCCGGGTGGTGCGCGTCGGGACGCACGCGGTGAGCGCGGGCTCCAAATCCAAGCTATGGGGGCGGCTCCGCACGCATCGGGGTGGAAAGGCGGGCAATGGTAACCATCGTGGCTCGATCTTCCGTCTGCATGTTGGCGCTGCGCTGTTGGCACGGGACGGATTATCACTGGCGACATGGGGCCAGCGATCCTCCGCCCCTCGCTCAATACGTTCGACCGAGGCCTTTCTTGAGAAGCGCGTGTCGGAACACATTGGCCGTATGTCGGTGTTATGGGTTGACGTGCCGGACGAGCCTGGTCCTGGCAGCATGCGATCATTCATTGAGCGAAACGCGATTGCTTTACTCTCGAACCACTGTTGTCCCTTCGATCGCCCGAGCGGTGGGTGGTTGGGGAACTTCAGTCCCCGCGAAGAGATCCGCCGAAGCGCACTCTGGAATCTGAACTACGTGCAGGAGGCCTGTGATACGACATTCCTTGACGTCTTGGAGGAATGCGTCGTGGGGACATGTGGCCCCAAGCGATAGGATCGCTCAGCACGCCTTGAGGCCTATTAGGTGTCCGACCTGCATGCTTTACTAGGTTTGGGGGTTCGACGTCGTCGCGGCTAACTGCCACATGCACTTCTCCGGCGTGCGGGTATGGGTAGATTACCCATCGGCCGGGGCTTGTCTTGACCGTGCCGATGTCCGCCTTGGGGACGACTGCACAATAACGTCCGCAAGAGCGGAGAGAGCCATGACTAGCGCGACAATCTGGGCCGGACCATTGCCATCGCGCGTTCGACGATCAAACCCAAGGCCACGCGAAGCTCCGCAAGGGCAGTGCTGTTCTCATTCTCGGGAAGCGCAGGCGGATATGTCTCTATGAGGTGCGCAACGATGGCCGCAAGATCGATGAGGAAATTGGGGCTTGCCCAAGCGTCGCCAACTGCGGGTCCGCATGCAGCGGCTCGCGATACCGCAGATACCAATTCCGAGCGAGTGCCCGCAGCCCTCGCTCCCGCTGCAATAATTCGAAGATCCGTTTGCGATGCGTGAAGTGGCGACGACTGAGGTCCGACCGCCCTCCAATCTGCTTGATACCCATCAAGAGCACGCCGAGCGCGGTAAACGCCTCGCCTGAATACATGGCCGTGCCAATTCGGGCGTACCAGGCAAACACCGCTTGGACGTTCGGCTTCCCGTCTGTGAAGAGTGGCGGCGGGTCCGGAATTCCTGAGAACGTACGGGCTATAGGCAACTCGTCCAGTGAGGGCAGTTCCATCCGCTCGGTCATCACGCGACCTCTCAGCCATTTTCGTAATTACAGGCCCGAGCATATTATACAGATCGTCTCGTTGGTGCCGCAGGCGACTGCTGCCAAATTCTTGAAGAGAAGGATCTTCCATGAAACCGATCTGCCTCGTCCAATGGTTCCACGCGCGGGCGCCCGAGCCGGAGCGCATGGTCGACCGCGCATTCAGGGATGTCCCCGAAGCACTACGGCCTGAAGTCGAGATCGTAGCCGTGTGGAATAGGCCGGAGTTTGTTGCGGGTGTGCGGAACTGGATGACGGACAATCCGAACACGCAGTATCTTGTCACAGTCTCACATGGCATCTTGGATTCAGAGACGCGTCGCGCCATGGGAATTGGATCGGCGCCGGATCGCGAGGATGATTCCATCCGCGACG
Source organism: uncultured Phycisphaerales bacterium (assembly GCA_903871935.1). Lineage (GTDB taxonomy): Bacteria > Planctomycetota > Phycisphaerae > Tepidisphaerales > Tepidisphaeraceae > CAIQIQ01. Next base: position 118,666 of record CAIQIQ010000050.1, on the reverse strand, counting down.
ACGAGTGGATCGATTGGGACGGGCTCTACTCGCTTGTTCGAGGAGCCCCGTCGGTCCCACCGCATCTACTCACCGTCGGCTGCAATACGGCGGATGCCGCCAGAGCACTCAGCCCACGTCTCATCCGCGATGATCTTCGGGCCCCATACCTCGTCGGCGTCGATATTGAGATGACTGATCCTACAACAATGCGGACAGCCGGCTACCGCATGGCGCAGAAGCTCCTGGAACACACGCGTAAGTACCTGTATCTCGACGAGGAGTTCGAGGCCATCCGCACGTTGTTCTCGCACGCGGTGTTCCACTACCCTGTGACGTTTGTACCGAATCAAGATCCACGGTACGTGAACGTGGCCGGATTCGCGCAAGAGATCGGCATGACGTTTCGTGATTACCTCGTCTGCGTGAATCGGGTAATGGCCGGTCGTTCTGTCATTTGGCCCGATAAGCGATGAAATGGAGGGCACCATGTCATGGCAGGGCAGTAGTGTTGCTCCACGAAGGACATCTGATGGCTCGCCGACGCTGTGGCGAGCCGTCAGATGGTCCAGCGAAATGACCCAATAAAGCGACCCGCTTCATTCCGAACGCGGTGCGAACAAAAAGTTCTTAATGGTGTCCAGTCACGCCGGAGATGACTTGCAGGAACGAAGCCCCCTTGCCGATCCGCGGAAGCCATACGACATTTCTTGAACGCCCGGCGGTCATCACGACTCGCCTGGTTTGGGTGCATGCATGGGACCCCGGCGGGACGCCAAAAGCGGCGACTTTGATACGTCACACGTTTCCGGCCGAGGAGCCAGCCGATTCGCGGTCTCATCACGCTTGCGCTGTGAGACGAGTTCGGAGAACGTGCGCGAGGAGGTCCATAAATGCCGCAGCGCCGCGGCGCAAGCACCGCGGACCTACTGGCTGCAGTCAGGTGCTGGTAGAATGCTGTACCCTCGGATGCGTGCTGCCGCGTCCGGGATGCCCGAGGAATCGAACCCGATGAGGTCCGAATGAGTCGTGTGAAGATCGATCTCCAGAAGTGCTCCGTCGACCAGATGGCTGGACAAATCCTGACCATTCTTCGAACAAACGAGCGGGAGAGACCGCCAGCCGGTTATTTCGGGGGAAGCCTGGAATCGATCCTGCAGTTTGAATTGGCGCCAAAGGCGCTGGGTCGGAACGTCACGGAGACCGGGGTCCTTGTGATGAACGGGGCGTACCAAGCGTACGGTGGTGAGCGAGGCCCTGAGTGGCTGCGGAGGAAGTACTTTGACGCGGTGAACAAGCTTCGCACTCGCGGCTTGATCTACGACGACCCAGACCAGTCGTCGCCGGAATTCGTCGTCCTCTCGGAGGAGGGAAGGAGTGTTCCGGTCGATCCTGTCACGATGGCAATCGGCACGACTGAGACGCCGGCTGTAGCATCAGAGAATCCCGTTCAACAACCTGGAGTAACGGACCCTCTCACCGAGTACCAGACCGCGGAGTGGTTTGTTCGCAAAGTACCGGTCGCTAAACCAGCGGACCGATCCGTCGCGCCCGCCAGCGTTGATATTGTCCTGATGACTGCGAACGAGATAGAAAGGGACGCGGCGCTGAAGTTCTTGACACCACTTCCGGGTCAGACAACGGTGCTGCGCGTCCACCACCGCGGAGAGACATACTTCGTCGGTCAGTTTGGCGCTCACACCACCGCCCTGACCATGTGCGCTATGGGAGCAGTTGGTCGGGATGCCGCGATCTTAGCTTCGGCCACTGCCATTGCGGCATGGCTACCCCGCGCGCTCATCATGGTGGGGCTGGCGCTCGGAAAGGACGACAAAAAGCAGCAGATCGCCGACGTGCTGGTTGCGGACCGAATTGTCCCGTACGAGCCACAGCGCGTCGGAGAAACGTCCGTGAACCGCGCGCCGATCCCACCTGTCGGACGCGTCTTGTTGAATCGGTTTCGTAACGTGCAGGGATGGCAGTTCGTGCGCCCCGACGGTAGACCCGTCACTCTTAAGATCGGCGCTCTACTTTCGGGCGAAAAACTGATCGACGACAAGGAGTTCAAGGACCAGCTTTTTGGCCGCTTCCCGGAAGGTATCGGTGGCGAGATGGAGGGCGCAGGAGTGTTCGCGGCTGCCGCCCGCGAGGGTGTCGAGTGGATTCTTGTGAAAGCTATCTGCGACTGGGCAGACGGCCACAAGGACGATCGCTACCAGCCGCTGGCTGCTGCAGCGGCGGTGTCGCTTGTGCATCATGTACTGTTGGCCGCTGATGCCTTGATCGACATACGTCCAGCACGCTGATCGGCTTAATTCCGGACCATTGGCGGAAGGCTAATTCCCGATCAATGCGCGCGGAATCCGAATGGCGCCTACATGCTGGTGTCTCTGCCTCCCGCCCGAACACAGTGTTCTGCCCTCTACGGTGGCCCGCCGAGGTTCATGGGGGAGTATCGTGCAACGCTAACGAGGCTTGCGTCTCTCGATGAGATCGGGAAATGGCATCGCCGTGGCCGCTTCGACGTTGCCGACAGCAATACCAGTAGTGCGGAGGAGGATGCAAAAACCTGGTACTTTGAGACTGGGTGCGTTCTGCCTTCGGCACCTACGCGATCTATGGTCTCAATGCGCTGCCAGCTTGAGACCTCGCCAGCTCAGAGTACGATCGTTGATCGGCCCTGGCTCACTCCCGCGGGCAACGCGCCCTTCGCTGTGGGTGGCGTCTTCCCGACGATGCAGGTTCGCCAGGTTGGGTGTTGACGCGGGGGGCGACTGTAGCCAAAATGTAGCCGAATGCCGTTCGGCATGGTGCAAATGTGGCACATGTCGATTTTCTGAATTTCCTGCTAGACCACGGCACTGGCGTAAGTTGCGTGAAATCAAAGGCTTCCGGAAAGCGGTCCTAACCCGCTCATAACCCGGAGGTCGCAGGTTCGAATCCTGCCCCCGCTACTTTAAGTTGTTTATCGCCAGTCACTTGTGACTGGCGTCTTTTTTGGGGGGAGCACGTGTAGCTGAAATGTAGCTAACTCGACGCCGCCGCATGCTCAGCCTTGCGCGCTGAGGCATGAGGCCACCGAGCAATCTTCCCGGCATCATGGAATCGGCTCCTTTCGACAGTTCCCGTCCGCAAGCACAGCGGATGAACCAGTGCTGATATTTCAGTTTCCCGGTTATTCCTCACTCTTTCCCGACGCGGAACGCCCACCCGTCAGAAAGCGGTTGTTCGGCGCAGCGATCGCAAAGGCGGATTGGGTGGCTAGACGGTCGCTGTGATCTTCGCCAATCAGCCACCCCTCGACCGAATGATCCATCCGAACTATTCTGGTTTTCGTCGTGAACTTCCGTGTTGCCACGGATGGAGTTGGCTATGGCAAACAAATCAGATAAGGAACCGACAGCAAACGCCGGCAAATCCTCGTCGGCGGGCAAATGGGAAGCATTGACCTGGAATGATCTGGAGGCGTGGGCCGGTGGTCGCTCGGTGTCACGTGGGCGTTCGTACCAACGACAGGGCCGAGTGCGAGACTTGGCGACCTCCGAAGATGGCCGTCTATTGGCAACGGTCATGGGCGGCGATCGCTATGTGGTTTGCGTCGAGTTGCAGGCCAAACAGAACAATCAAGCCCCGGTTCAGTCCCGATGCACATGTCCAGTGGGTTATGACGGCTGTAAGCACGCGGTGGCCGTGGTGGCGGAATACCTCGAACGGTTGGTCCGCGGCGAAGTGGTTCCCATAGCGGATGCGGATGATCCACGGTGGGACAAACTGACGGACGATGACGCAGATACGGATTTGGATGAGGACGAGAGCGACGAGGAGATCGGCGAAGAAGTGAAGCCGGCCCGCAGCCAGCCAGAGCGACAAACCCGGGAAGAATGGGACGAGAAGATCAGGCAGCACATACACGCAAAGAACCGTGACGATCTGGCGGAACTGGTTTGCTCGCTCACGAAGCGATTCCCCGAGCTGAGAGAAGAGTTCCGCGAGCGGATCGCCCTGGCTGAAGGTGATGTCGATCGGTTGGTCGTGCAGGCGCGGAAAGAACTGCAGCGCGTCACATCGCAAGAGGCGTGGCGCAATCACTGGAATGGCGAAGGAAGCATCCCGGACTACAGCCGGCTGCTACATCGACTGGAGCGACTGGTTGAGATGGGCCATGCGGATGCGGTGGCGCAACTTGGCCGGGAAATAGTCGATTGCGGCATGGAACAACTGGGCCGATCGCACGATGAGGGCGAAACGGCTATGGAGTTGGCCCGATGCCTGGCCGTGGTGTTCCGAGCAGTGGCCCAATCGAGCCTCACGCGGCCTCAGAAGTTGCTTTTCGCTATCGACGCGCTGCTTCAGGATGGTTATGACGTCATCGGCGATACCGCAAACATCGTGCTCAATGCGAAGTATCAGCCAGCCGATTGGTCCGCGGTTGCGGACGATTTGGCGGCCCGACTGGCCGCGACCAAGTCTGGGCGTCGGCATTCGGACGATAGCGATAATGACGATGTTGGCGAGGGGTTTTCCCGGAATTATGAGCGCGACCAGATCAGTGATTGGCTAATCCAGGCGCTGAACAGTGCTGGTCGTGGCGATGAGGCGCTGGCGATATACGAAAAGGAAGCGCGTACGACCGGCAGCTATGAGCGCCTAGTCAGCTTCCTCATCGATCAGAAGCGTTACGATGACGCAGAACGCTGGGCGGCGGAGGGGATCGAGAAGACCGCGAAAACACTTCCGGGCATTGCGGGCAATCTTGCCAAGCAGATCTGCGACGTGGCGAGCCATCGCAAGCGATGGGACATCGTGGCTGCTCACGCCGCCTGTCAGTTCTTCGATCGTCCCAGCAGGGAAGCGTACAACCAACTCGTGACCGCGGCCGCCAAGGCAAAGTGCCAGGAGGCTGTGTGTCGATCGGCGCAGCGATTTCTGGAGACCGGTATCGCCCCGATACATGTCACCCTAACGAAGAGGGGCGACCAAAAGATCCAGACAGCCGAAGATTGGCCGCTGCCGATATCGGCGTTTCTAGTTCCGCTATTGCGACCGGACGATCATCGGCGCCCTTCGAACGGCCCGCATTTTGACGTTCTGATCGACATGGCCATCGCCGACAAACGTCCGGACGACGCACTTCGTTGGTTTGATCTGCTGCGCGCCCAGCGGAAGCAAACGGTATGCGGCGCGTCATGGACCAGCCCCGCAGCGCATGCGGACAACGTGGCCGAGGCAGTCGCACTCTCGCATCCTCAGCGATCGCTGGAGATCTATCGCACGCAGATCAATCAGAATCTCACTCATGCCAATGTTGGCGCGTACGAAACGGTCGCGGCCTATTTGCAGAAGATGAAACCCATCATGAGGTCCATTGATCGCGAACATGAGTGGAAGCAACTGGTGGAGGAGACCCGTGTTGGCCACCGCAACCGACCCCGATTCATGGAAATCCTGGATCGACTGGAGGACCGGCCGATTGTCGCAACCCACAAGCCCCATCGATGAACATGTGAATTGCCAGTATCTTCGGCAGGGAACCACAGTACCAGGCATCCGTTTTCTTGCACGACACATCCGCTGCGCCGAATGCGACTGGAAACCATTGCATGCTGGCGCTGCACCTTGACTTTCTCCCGTGTCGTTGTAGATTGAATATCGGATATTCAATCAGAAGGATAGGCCATGATCGCCCGCCACCTGGCCCCAAAGCTCGCCGCCGCCGCCCGGAAATACCCGGTGGTGACCGTGACCGGACCGCGCCAGTCCGGAAAGACGACGCTGGTCCGTTCCGCGTTTCCCAAGGCCCAATACGTCTCGCTGGAAGCGCCCGATCAGCGGACCTTCGCCACCGAGGATCCTCGCGGCTTCCTGCGCCAGTTCACCGGGCGCGTCATCCTCGATGAGATACAGCGTGTACCGGAGCTGTTCTCCTACATCCAGGTCTTGGCCGATGAGGCGCCGCGACCGGGCCGTTTCATCCTGACAGGCTCGCAGAACTTTCTGTTGCTGAACAACATCAGCCAGACTCTGGCCGGGCGCAGCGCCATCTTGCACTTGCTGCCATTCTCGCTTGCCGAACTGAATCGGCATCCGCCCGTGGTGCCCGAGTCTCTGGGTGAGTTGCACCCTCGCCGCAGACCCACTGCAGGCGAACTTCTCTCCGTGCTGCACACCGGTTTCTATCCGCGCATTCATGACCAGAAACTGGACCCCGCCCAATGGCTGGCCGGTTACGTGCAGACCTACGTCGAGCGCGACGTGCGAAACGTCCTGAACGTGGGGGACATCGACACCTTCGATCGTTTTGTGCGCCTGTGCGCGGGTCGTAATGGGCAACTTCTCAATCTGAGTTCCCTGGCTGCCGATTGCGGCGTCTCCCACACCACAGCCCGACGATGGATATCGCTGCTGGAAGCCAGCTTTATCGCCTATCAGTTGCGGCCGCATCACCAGAACTTCAGCAAGCGGCTCATCAAGAGCCCGAAGCTGTATTTCCTGGACACCGGTCTGCTGTGCTACCTCCTGCGAATTCGCACTTCCGAAGATCTGCCAAGCCACGCCTCACGCGGGGCGATCTTCGAGAGTCTGGTCGTCTCCGAACTGGTCAAGAGTTACCTGCACCGCGGCATGGAAGCCGACATCTACTTCTGGCGCGATTCGACCGGTCACGAAGTGGATGTGCTGATCGATTCGGGCAAGCGGTTGTTGCCAATCGAGATCAAGTCCGGGCAGACCGTGGCTTCGGACTCGACGGAGGGCTTGGACTATTGGCGCACCCTGGCAGGTGATTCAGCCGGGCCGGCAGCATTGATCTATGGCGGCGACCAATCCTACGTCCGCCACGATGTGGCGTTCCATTCGTGGCGTGATATGTGATTCTCACGACTGGATCGCGCCGTTTGACATGCGAGCCGACTGTAGCCAGAATGTAGCCAAATGCTGTTCGACATGGCGCAAATGTGGCACATGTCGATATTCCGAAGATACTGCTAGATAACGGCACTGGCGTAAGTTGCGTGAAATCAAAGGCTTCGGGGAAGCAGGCCTGACCCGCTCATAACCCGGAGGTCGCAGGTTCGAATCCTGCCCCCGCTACTGTAAGTTTCAGAACGCCAGCCACTTATGGCTGGCGTTTCTTTTTCGGCGGGCCGGGTGTAGCTAAAATGTAGCTGTTTCGGCACTGCGAGGGGAAACGCGCTATCGCTTTGGCCGCGTACACGCTGGTTGGCATGTCTGAATGCATTAAACAATTGCTCCTTGGACGGAATCTCGTCCACCTCTATAGCGGCTGAGGCATCGGCATGGTTTCAGCGTACCCCTTCTCTTTCGCACATCGCACTCGCAGGTTGAAGCATCCGGCCGACGAACGCCAACCGAGATTGCTGCCACGAAAGCGGCCATCAACCACCTTGCCGAGAGTGGAATTGGATGCCTTCATAAGCGAACTGTTATCGTATTCTATTTTCGTATAATCGCTTGCGAGACGATTACTGGTAAGTATAATGTGATAGATGGCACGGCCCCTCGGACAACTCGAAAGCCGCCTGCTCGCCTATGCACAGATGCGCCGGCTTCGGACGATCCGGTCAGGCGAACTGACTGAGCAGCTGCGCCTCACGCCGACGCAGGAACGCTATCTGTTGAGCCGCATGACCCTATCCGGGCTTATTGTTCGCGTACGCCGGGGATTGTACCTGCTGCCGCCGCGTTTGCCGCTGGGCGATGCCTGGAGCCCCGATGAGACCCTGGCCCTGAACACCCTCATCGCCGACCGCCATGGCCGCTATCAAATCTGCGGCCCCAATGCCTTCAACCGCTATGGCTTCGATGAGCAAGTACCGACCCGAATTTATGCCTATAACAATCGGTTGTCGGGCGACCGTATGATCGGGGCGGTCGCCCTCACGCTGATCAAAGTGGCCGACGATCGCTTGGGCGCCACCGAAGAAATCACAACGCCTGATGGTCTGACTACCGTCTACTGCTCCCGCGCCCGCTGCCTGGTGGATGCGGTGTATGACTGGTCACGCTTTGACACTTTACCTCGGGCATACGCCTGGATCAGACAGGAGATGGCGGTCCGTCGGGTGAAAGCCGCCGAGTTGGTCGACCTGGCACTCTTGTATGGCAACCAAGGAACCATCCGGCGTATCGGGGCGCTGCTGGAGCAAGATGGTGTCGCCCGGAACCTTCTGAAGAAACTGGAACGAGTTCTCGGCAATTTGGCCAGCGTGATTTCCTTCGTGCCCAATCAACCGCGCCGAGGCAAGACCAGTCGTCGCTGGGGGGTGGTGCTCAATGGATAAGTCGAAGCCGCCAGCATTAACGGTTCACGAAGATGTCGAGATGTTCCGGGAAGCACTGAACTTCACGGCTGTCCGTACCGGCTTCACAGCGCGGCTAATCGAGAAAGACTATTTTGGCAGCGCGTTGTTAGCGCATCTGGCTGCGGCCGATGCACGATTGGTCTTCAAGGGTGGCACGTGCCTGGCCAAAGTGCACGCTGGGTTCTATCGCCTCAGCGAGGATCTGGACTTCGCCATCTCACTGCCAACGACCGCCTCACGAAGTGAGCGCCGACAACAAGCCGCGCCTATCAAGGCCGCGGTAGCGGCGCTTTCCAACGATCGCGACATCTTCCAGATCGCCGAGGCTATGCGGGGAGCGAACGATTCGGCTCAATACAATGGCAGCGTCAGCTACCGGTCTATGCTTGATGGCGCCCTGGAAACCATCAAAATCGAAGTGAGCCTGCGCGAGCCCCTGCTGCTACCGGCGGCCATCTCTCCTGCAAACACTCTTCTGCTGGATCCCCTGAGTGGCGATCCGCTGGTGCAGCCACTTCAGGTGAGGTGCATCGCGTTTCGCGAAGCGTGGGCGGAAAAGTTCCGGGCGGCGATGACACGCCGCGAGGCGGCGATCCGTGATTTCTTCGATCTTGACCATGCCATTGCTTCGCTTGCGCTTGACCCAGGTGCCCCGGATCTGGTGCAACTGGTAAGGCAGAAATTGGCGATCCCCGGAAACGATCCAGTCAACATCACCGAGAGTCGGCTCGCGGAGCTGCAGATGCAGTTACAGACGCGCCTGCGACCGGTTCTTCGGCAACAGGATTTTGATCGGTTTGATCTCAAGCGGGCGTTCAACGTTACAGTTGCGATGGCAGATGCGATCGCAAAGCGGTCGCCATGATTCCCGCCAAGCACAAGTCGGAGCGAATGGTTCCACACCACAGTGGTGGCGCATCCCTCCGCAGGACACCGACCGACTCATTGTGCATGCTCCAGTGAGGCGGTTATCATTCTGAACAACGGAGCACAACTCGACACGACCACCAAGGGTGGGATTAGCGATGGCTGGCAAATCTACCGAGCAACGGAGTTCAGAACGCGGTAAGCCAACATCAGCAGGCGGTTGGGAACTATTGACTTGGGATGATCTGGAGGAGTGGGCGGGCAGCCGCTCGGTGTCGCGTGGCCGCTCGTACCAACGACAGGGACGAGTACGAGATCTGGCGATCTCCGAAGATGGCTGTCTGCTCGCAACGGTTGATGGGGGCGATCGCTATGTCGTCCGTGTCCGGTTGCAGGAGAACGCGACAAAGGACCATTCCGTCCAGTCCAAATGCACCTGCCCTGTGGGTCATGACGGCTGCAAACATGCGGTGGCCGTAGTCGCGGGATATCTCGAACGTCTGGGCCGGGCAGAATCTGTTCCCGTCGCGGAAGTTGACGACCCGCGGTGGAACAAGTTGGATATCTGCTGAGTCGCATGGCCGTGTCCGGGTTGATCGTCCGCGTCCGCCGGGGGTTGTACTTGGTGCCGCCGCGATTGCCGCTGGGCGGCGTCTGGAGCCCTGATGAAACTCTGGCTTTGAACACTCTGATCGCGGACCGCCAGGGACGCTACCAGATCTGCGGCCCCAATGCCTTCAGCCGCTATGGTTTCGACGAGCAGTTGCCCACCCGCATCTACGCCTACAACAACCGGCTGTCTGGCGACCGTACCATCGGCGCCGTGAGGCTGTCGCTGATCAAGGTGGCCGACAAGCGCATGGGCAGCACTGAGGAAGTGACGACGACCGAAGGGCTCACCGCTGTCTACTGCTCCCGAGCCCGCTCTCTGGTCGACGCCGTGTATGACTGGTCGCGCTTTGACACGCTGCCCCGGGCATACGGGTGGATCAGGCAGGAGATGTCGGCCGGCCGAGTGAGCGCCCCCGAACTGGTCGACCTGACGCTCCGCTACGGCAACCAGGGAACGATCCGCCGCATCGGGGCGCTGCTGGAAGCGGACGGTGTGGCCGCAAAGCTGCTGAGCAGATTGGAACAGGACTTGGCCAGTTCGACCAGCCTCATCCCGTGGGTGCCCAACCGACCGTGCCGAGGCGAGATCAGCCGTCGCTGGGGAGTGGTGCTCAATGGCTAAGTTGCAGCCGCCCACGTTCACCGTTCACGAGGATCCCGACCTGTTCCGGGAAGCGTTGAACTTCACCGCCGTGCGCTCCGGCTTCGTGGCCCGGCTCATTGAGAAGGACTACTACAGCACCGTGTTACTGGTGCATCTGGCTGCTTCGGATCCACGGTTGGCCTTCAAGGGAGGCACTTGCCTGGCCAAGGTCCATGCGGGGTTCTATCGGCTCAGCGAAGACCTGGACTTCGCCATCTCTCTGCCGACGATGACCTCGCGGAACGAGCGCCGACGGCAGGCCGAGCGCATCAAAGCAGCCATGGCGGCGATCCCCCGGACGCTCGGGTTCTGCCAAATCGCCGATGGGATGCGAGGGGCCAACGATTCGGCTCAATACAACGGCAGCATCAGCTATCGATCGATTCTCGACGGCAGTGTCGAAACCATCAAGATCGAGGTAAGCCTGCGCGAGCCCCTGCTGCTGCCAGTGACTATCTGCCCAGCGAATACGCTCCTGCTCGATCCCCTGGATGGCGAGCCGCTGGTACAGCCCACGGGTATATCGTGCATCGCGCTCCGCGAAGCGTGGGCGGAGAAGTTTCGCGCAGCACTGACGCGCCGGGAGGTGGCAATCCGTGACTTCTTCGATCTGGATCATGCCGTCCGGTCGTTGGAACTGGACCCAATGGCCCCGGATCTGGTTGGCCTTGTGAGTCAGAAGTTGGCAATCCCCGGCATCGAACCGGTCAACGTTGCTGAGAATCGGCTGACGCAGTTGCAGGTGCAATTGCAGGCGCGACTCCGACCGGTGCTTCGACAAGAGGAGTTTGACCAATTCGATCTGAACCGAGCGTTCGACGCTGCGGTCGCGATGGCGGATGCGCTGGCGAAACGGCAGTCGTGATACTTGCCACTGGATGGACTTGTCTGTGATCAATAGACCAGATGAAGAACCGACAGCCAAAGCCGGCAGATCGTCATCATCAGCGGACCGGTGGGAGGCATTGACTGGAATGAGCTGGAGAAGTGGGCGGACAGCCGCTCGGTATTGGACGCTCGTACCAACAACAGAGACGAGTGCGAGATTTGGCGGTCTCGGAGGATGCCCGTCTACTGGCAACGGTCGCGGGCGGCGATCGCTGCGTCGTGTGCGTATGGTTGCAGAAGAAGAAAAGTGCTGAAGATTCGATCAGTCCAGATGCGCATGCCCAGTGGGCTATGACGGCTGTAAGCACGCGGTGGCGGTGTTGCGGAGTATCTGGAGCCGCTGGGCCGCGGCGAAGCCGTTCCCGAGTGGATCAACCAGAATCTCACTCACGCCAGCGTCGGCGCATACGAAACAGTCGCGGCGTATCTGCGGAAACTGAACCCCACCATGCGACCCATGGATCGCGAACATGAATGGAAACAGATCGTGGAGGAGATTCGTGCGCGCCATCGTAACCGGCCCCGATTGATCGAAATCCTCGATCGGGTCGAGGATCGGCCAATTGTCGCGACTCGGAAGCTTCATCGATGAACATGTGGGTGTTGCCAATCGAGATCCAGTCCTGGCGGAGCGTGGCTTCGGACTCGACGGAGGGCGCACCCTGGCAGGTGATTCAGCGGCGACGACAGCATTGATCTATGGGGGGAACCATTCCTACGTCCGCCACGACGTGCCCTCCATTCGTGGCGAAGCCAAACATCTTCACGGCTGGCTCGCACCGTTTGACATGCGAGCCGCCTGTAGCCAAAATGTAGCCAAATGCCGTTCGACATGGTGCAGATGTGGCACATGTCGATTTCTTGAAGTTCCTGCTAGAAAGCGGCACTGGCGTAAGTTGCGTGAAATCAAAGGCTTCCGGCGGGCGGTGCTAACCCGCTCATAACCCGGAGGTCGCAGGTTCGAATCCTGCCCCCGCTACTGTTTACGTGAAGAGGACTTGCAGCAATGCGAGTCCTTTTTCATGCGCGGTCAAAGTTGACCATGTGCAACATGTCTGCCCAACGCTTGAATGCTCCTGGGATACCCCTTTTGTAACTGCAGAATTCGTTTGGATAAGGCGACGGGGGCCGCATAGAGTGAATCAAGTGTGAGTCAAATCTCCTTAGGGGTCATGTCGGAACAAACCAGTGAGGTAGTCATGCGGCGGCATGTGCTTTTGGCGGCGGCGCTCGTGCTGATGCTTGGGGCGTGGGACTATGCGGCGGGAGGCGGCGATGATTTCAAGTGCGGGCCCATTGATTGCGATGTGATGAAGGACCACCCGGAGAAGCGCTTCAATGCGCCGTTTACGACCGAGGCGGAAGGCAAGCCGGGCCAGTTGGACAACATCGACGAACTGCGGCAGAAGTTCTGGGACACTTATCCGGACAAGAAGGGGCATGCGGAGGCACGGGAGGCCTTTGCGCAGGCGCTGTTTTACAAGGATATGTTCAATTTGCAGTGGTATCTGTTCGGTTCGGTCGGCAATCCCAAGCCTAGCGCGGTGCAGCGGGGAGAGGACATTCCGGCGAAGTTGGCGGAGGCGATGGGGCTGCTTGTCGATGGGGGGATACCGCCGACGGCAAGGCCGGAATTTGTGGAGTGGGCGGAGGCAGCGCGGGCGGCGCTGGGGGAAGCGAAGACTACCGATGAGTATGCCAGGGGCGGTTGGGTTGCGGGCGCGGGGTTGCTGTCGCCGACTTTTCGGAAGGTCTGGAATCCTGCCGGTAAGGAATACCAGGCGTATGTCATGGAGCGGGACTGGGCGGAGTTCAACAGGAAGGGAGTGGTGCCGGCGGGGTTCAATGACCGGGAGCATTACGCAATCTTCTTGTATTTTCGGTACGGGAAGCTCTCGTATGCGCAGTCGGTGGCGACCTATGAGGGGATGAAGAAGGCACTCTCGCCGAAGGTGGTGGAGGGTGCGGCGGATTGGGTGCGAGCTCAGCCCAAGAAGGAGAACGGGGACCTGGTGGTGACGTTGCCGGAACCGGTGAAGAAAGGGCCCAGCGGCGCGCTAGTGGATGATTATGACGCAGCCTATCCGGAGGATATCACGGGGGTGTACCGCGATCCGAAGATGGCATTTGAGGCGGCGGCGACGAAGGACGATGCGAAGCGGTATCTGCTTTTGCAGTTAGCGAATCGGTATTACGAGGGTCGGTCGTTCTTGCCGAGCACAGCGGACAAGTGGACGTATGCGATGAATGCATACGGGGGGATCGTGAAAGCGTTCGGCGGAGAGGACAAAGTGCTGGCAGTGGCGGAGTCGGTACGGAAGGCAAAGAAGCGAGTGATCAGCGGATCGATCATTGGGGAGAAGGAATTGGGGGCGACGCGGCAGATGCCGCTGGAGACGTTTGAGGACATTATCTGCCGAAAGTATCCGGAGGGGCATCTGAAGGCGGCGATCGCGTTTGGTGAGGATTTTGAGTATCCGGGGAAGGTGGATGTGCCCGGGGAGTACAAGAAGATCACGACAGAGAAGGGAGAGACCGCGTGGCTGGAGGCATCGAAGCGGTCGGCGGCTGCGAAGCCTAATTTGCTGGTCAAGTGGGAGTTGGATGTGATCAGGAAGGAGTTGGAGCAGCCGACGGTGGCGAAGGTGGCCGGTCCGATGGTGGATTATCCGGAGTATCTGGCGTGGAAAGGCTTCGCGCCGGGCGCGAAAGTGACGCTGGTGCAGCGGATATGGTATCAGCAGGTTCAGGGCGGGGACAAGTTGGTGGCGAGGCATCCGGACGATCGCATGACGTATTTGCTGAAGTCGGTGGATGCGGAGCGCGCAGATCTGTGGCGGACGGAGCAGGTGTTTGATCCCAATGGTGCAGCGCATCCAACGCGGGACACGGAGATTGCCTTTCCGGCAAAGATCGAGGCGGACACGAGCGGCCGGACGGCCACTGCGCACAAGGCGATGGGGGTGGTGGAGGACAATGTAGCCTGGCCGCAGGCGGCGCTGTTGGCGATGAGCCGGCCGGAGCGGGGCTTTGATCCGACGCCGGGGAACAAGGATACAGGGGATGAAGACGTGGAGGTGGGTGGACGGAAGATCAAGGCGCACTGGCGATCGGTGACCTACAAGTTTACGGACCAGTCGTATTACAAGGGCGGAACGATTTCGATCAAGGTTTGGACGAGCGACGAGGTGCCGGGGAAGCTGGTGAGAAAGGTGGAGGATCTAGTTGTGCCGCCGAATCCGGCGGATCCTCGGATGATGCAGCCGATGCGGACGGTGACGGAAACGTATGTGGAGGCGATTGCGGGATTTTCGCCGGGAACGGCGGCGGAGACGAAGGGCGTTGAATGGGCGCCGGAGGAGGTGGCACTGGGCGGGAAGAAGATTCTGGGGCCGGGGGATTTGCCGGTGCCGGTGGTCAAGGCAGAACCGCTCCCGCCGCAGAACGGGAGAGGCCAGGTGACGAGGGCGCCCGACACGCCTCTGGTGACCCGGCCGCCGGTGGTGCGTGATCCGGCGGTGATCCGTGCGCGGGTGCAGCTGATGCGGGAGTATTCGCCACTGATGGTGAGGGAGGGGCAGGCCAAGGGGGGAGTGATGCGCGCCCAGCGTATGGGGACGGTGGCGCCGGAAGACGTGAAGACGGCCAACGCGGCATTGGATGAAGACATGAAGGCGTTGAACGCGGCGTTCCAGGGGAGCGAGAGGGCGGAGGTGGAGAAGGCGGCGAAGGCGCTCGAGGAGCATGTGGTAGTGGTGGAGCAGTGGTTGAAGGGCCAGGGAGCGCTCGGAAACGGGCGTTGAAGGGAGGCGGGCGAAGACGGAGGGCCGCGAATCAGAGCATGGATAGACAGGAGTGCGCCGGCCCACGCCGCCAGGAGGTCACGGATGAAAATTCATACGATGAAGGCATAGCGAGCCGCATCGGCTCCGAGTCATACACGGGTACGTTTACTGTAGCTGGTAAATATGGAGGCTTTATCGCTACAGACCACGACGTGATTCTGAATTCAGACATCCATGCGGGCAAGCGTTACACCATCCATTCCGGCGTTGATTTCAGCGCTCACACGTGGCGCCCATATGTAAGCGAAGGCGAATAAAGGCGTGGAACGGGGACGTAGGTAGCGCCACAGCACATTACCGCTTGATCTGGTCAATGGCTGCAGCCCGCTGTTCGAGCGCCTGTGCATCTTCCGGCCGGCTGGTCTTGTGGTAGAGAGCCGCCAGATTCCTCAGGCTCTTCGCAACGTCGGGGTGATTTGGGCCCAGCGACTTTTCGTAGATCGCCAGTGAGCGTTTGTAGAGCGGCTCGGCCACCGCATACTGGCCTTCGGTAGAGTACAGTAGTGCGAGGTTATTCAGGCTCAAAGCCACTGTGGGATTATCCGGCCCCAATGCTTTCTCAATAACCGCCAGGGAACGCTTGTAGAGTGGCTCGGCCGCCGCGTACTGGCCTTGGGTAGAGTACAGCAGTGCGAGGTTGTTCAAACTCTGCGCAACGTCGGGGTGATCTGGACCCAGCGCCTTTTCTCTGATCGCCAGGGAACGTTTGTAGAGCGGTTCGGCCGCCGCATACTGGCCTTGAGTTCGATACAACTCCGCGAGGTTGTTCAGGCTCAGGGCCACGACAGGATGATCCGGCCCCAATGCCTTCTCATTGATTGCCAGGGAACGCTTGTAGAGCGGCTCGGCGGCCGCGTACTGGCCTTGGGCACGATACACTTCCGCGAGGTTGTTCAGGCTCTCCGCAACGTCCGGGTGATTGGGACTCAGCGCCTTTTCTCTGATCGCCAGGGAACGTTTGTAGAGCGGTTCGGCCGCCGCGTACTGGCCTTGAGTTCGATACAACTCCGCGAGGTTGTTCAGGCTCAGGGCCACGACGGGATGATCCTGTCCCAGTGCCTTCTCATTGATCGCCAGCGAACGTTTGTAGAGCGGCTCGGCCGCCGCATACTGGCCTTGCGTACGATACAACTCTGCGAGGTTATTCAGGCTCAAAGCCACGTTAGGATGATCCGGCCCTAATGCCTTCTCAATGATCGCCAGGGAACGCTTATAGAGCGGCTCGGCCGCCGCGTACTGGCCTTGCATCGAGTACAGCAGTGCGAGGTTGTTCAGGCTCTCCGCAACGTCGGGGTGATCTGGACCCAGCGACTTTTCTCGAATCGCCAGGGAACGTTTGTAGAGCGGCTCGGCCGTCGCGCACTGGCCTTGGGTACGATACAACTCCGCGAGGTTATTCAGGCCCGTAGCCACGGCAGGATGATCCGGCCCCAATGCCTTCTCAATGATCGTCAGGGCACGCTTATAGAGCGGCTCGGCCGCCGCATATTGGCCTTGCATGGAGTACAGCAGTGCGAGGTTGTTCAGGCACTCCGCAACATCGGGGTGATCTGGACCCAACTCCTTTTCTCTGATCGCCAGAGCACGTTTGTAGAGCGGCTCGGCCGCCGCATACCGGCCCTGGTCATAATACAGTTGTGCCAGGTTGTTCAGGCTCACAGCCACGGACGGAGCATTCGCCTCGCCTCCCTTCTCCGACAATTCCAACGCCTTCTTCGCCACTTCGATAGCGCGGTCATACTGCCCCTGCCGATAGAGAGATTTGGTCTCGTCGATCAGCTTGTTCCATTCGGTATCCTCGGCCATCACGGTACTTAGCGGAGACAAGAGCCCGCAGCCAAACGCCATGAAGACAACGCAAACGATCCACCGTGTGTTCATGCGTGGCCCCGTCCTTTCTGGTGTCCCATTCGCTCGCCTCGTGATGATCTGATGCCACGACGGCAAGCGGTATGGTTCCCGATTATCGCGAAAGTATGATGGAACCGCCAGACATACACCACGGCCCTGTGCCACGCGAGTCTTTGCCGATTACGTGGCCGCGAGCTCCACGGTATAATCACAGCAGTTTGGCATTAGCGTCACAGCCCTCGAGAGCAAGGGAAGGAACATGCCTGAGCGCATCCCATTTGGAACCGATCGGACGGCAAAGGCCTTCGGGACACGGCTTCTGCGCCGACCCAGCGGCCCTCGACGTCAAACCATCGCTTCCGGCAGCCCAATCTGAGCTGTGACGCACCATCCCATGCATCTCGGGACAGCACAGGCTCTGCCCGCAGGAAGGATACAGCTATGCAGCTTCCATCTCTCCCCGGCGTCGACGATTCACGGGCTTCCCTCACGCATGAGCCTGGCGCCCCGGCGAGTACTCTCCCAGAGGCCTCGGCCGCTACCCGCCGCCAACTCCATCGATTCATTCGCCTGCAACTGACTACCCTTGGCATGGAAGAGCACGATGGTCTCGCAGCCGGCGTCGAGCAGGTTCTTGCCCACGGCCTGCTTGCCAACTACCGCCAGAAGACCCGTCTTCTACGGGGTTACCGCTGCCCGGCCGATTCGTGTATCGAACAGTTCCTCAACGACCTTTGCCGCGAGCAGGGACTACCGGCCGACCTGGCTCTGGCAAGCGAGACCTTCAGCCTCAGTTCGCCTGGCATAGCGCGCGAACTGGCCTTCCCACCCGGTGACGACCACTTTGAGAACTCCTGGCTCAACTCCTATCGCCTGCGCAACGGCGTTCTGCACAATCCGCGCAGCGATCGGCGCACCACCAAGGGCACATTCCACATTGCCGATGTCGGACTTCCCGTTCCCGGCGACAAGGTTGCGGTGCCGTTCGCCGTATTCGCCAATCTCTTCAAGCATGCCGTCAACCCGCCCGAGGAGTTGCTCGCGCTGCCCTTCACGGCCCAATGGCCACACCCAGCGAAGATATTCTGTTCGCTGCTGATTCGGCCCATCGTCTGCCCCGAGATCCCCAGCCTGCGCCCACAGCAGACGATGGAGATCCGATTCTTCGCCCCTGGCAGCCTCGTCAGCAATCTCGACTTCGTTGAGTCGATCTTCGGCAACGGCGGCGATCCCGTCCTGCCCGAGAACGATGCCCGCCTCGATGTCACGCACTGGACCGGCCATACCGGCTGTGTCATCCTCGCGCCCCATCTGGTAAGCCTCACCAAGGCCGAACTGGGACTGCCCGCCTATGACCAGGCCACGCCGCGCCAGCGCCGCGACGGCGCCTGCTGGAAGTCACCCGATGAGCGTTACAACGACGGCCAGGCATTCAAGATCACCTGCCGCTCCTCGCGCGGCGTCATGGTCACCCTCATCGCCGACAACTACTTCGGCTACTGCAAGAAGGAGGTGAAGACGCAGATCAGCTTCGCGGCCAATCTGATGGGCCAGGCCGAAGAGGAACACTCCGGCGGCGCCATCGCTTTCCCCAGCTACATCCAGGGGATTGAGTACCACCCGGCCCCGCTCACGCTGGCCGCCTCTGTGCCGCGGTCCATCGCCGAACTCGCCGGGCAGTTTCCGCAGATCCTGGATGCACGGCCCGAGGGATACGCGCTCGATCGCGCTTTTCCCGAGATCATCTATTTCCCCGCCGATGCCTCAATGGACCTGAACCGCGGAACCATCGAATGGCAACTGGAAGGCGCTGCCCGCTCCATCCCGCTACGTGTCGATCGCATCTACGTCACCCCTGCGGGCCAGCGTTTCTTCCTCAGTCGCCATCCCGGGTCTGGACGATTCCGCATCGTCACCACCATGCCCCACGGCACCTTCTGCCATAAACCCTGCACCGTCAGCGGCGGCGGCAAGAGCGAAATCAGCAAGTCGCTGCTCGATTACATGATCTATGGTCCGATCTACGTCTCCTCCCTCGAGTCCGATCTCGATCAGGTCGAGCAGGTCCTGCGCAGGGATCACAGCCAGCGATGGAAACCCCACCTGGCCGCGGTCTACTACGCCAAGAATACCCCACGCACCATCCTGGACGCCCGCCGCTCGCTGGGCAGTACGATCAAGCTGCTGACGCCCTCGCCCGATTACAATGACCAGTACAACGCATGGCTGCGTTCCGTCCCCAGCGAAATCCTCGCCCTGGTCTTCCTGGTCAAGCGTCTCTACCAGCCCGAGTGGGGCGAGAACTGGCGTGAGCACTTCACCGTCGACACCGTCAACGGCGAGCCCGGCCACGAGTTGAAAGTCGACAACCGCAAGGCCGGCGGCACCTACCTCCGTGTGGGGCTGCTCCCATCCGGCGAATGGCGAACGTTCAAGGTCCGTCAGGATTTCTACCCGGCAACCAAGATCCAGACCGAAGATGACATTACGGCGTCCGTGGTCGTCCCGGCCCCGTGGATCAGTGCCGCTTCCGCCAGCGAGGTTACCGGCAGCGTGAAACTCGTCATCAACTGCGAAGAGCGTCTCTTCCAACGGCCGGACGATGCCATCCACCCGGGCCTGGACAAGCAGACCGAATCAGACTTTGCCCGGACCGACAACTTCTTCTCCAACTACGAGCCGCTGCCATCGCAGGCCGTGCAGCAGATCGTCGATCGCGTAACCGACTTCGACGAGTTCTCGGCCCCAATGCAGCAGTTACTCGCGTCGGCCGCCCAGTCGCAGGGCCTCACCGCCTGCCCGGCCAACCCGCGCCTCGTCGATGGCAAACCATCCAAGAACCCGCGTTATCTGCAACTGCGGCCCGACCTTGCCCGCCCCATTGAGCGCTACCTCACCGAGATGGGCATACGCCTTGCTCGCAATCTGCCGCTGGATGCACCGGTCGTCTTCCCCGTCAACGCAGTCCTGATCGGCCGGCGCAACAATCCTCCTGAAGCCGCCGCGGGTATCCGCAACCTCGCCGTCTACAATCCCATCCACTACCAGGAACTGCCGGAGTTCTTCATGGATGTGATCTGCTCACTGACCGGCAAGAGCCCCTCAACCACCGGCGCCGGCAGCGAAGGTGCGATGACCAAGGGACCGTTCAATGCACTGTTCACCACCGCCGATCTCAACGCCGCCCTTTGCGGCTTCATCCTGACCGGCCTCGCGGGCTACTCTACGGCCGCCGGCTATGTCGGTCCGAACCGTCGCGTCGACCACGATATCAGCCTGCTCGTGCCCGAGATCTGGTGTCGCCTGAGCGACCAGGAGCGCTCCCCGGCCGCTCTAATCGCCAATGGCTGTCTGGAAGAGATCGCTGACTTCACCCATGCCGGCAAAACCATCCCCGCCAGCCGCCTGGGCTACCGCATCACCTACGAGTTCGTCCGCACGTATTTCGGCCGAATCTTCGACAACCCCATGCGCGTGCTGGACGAAGCCATGCTGCGTCCCGAGACCCAGGACATGGATGCGTTCGCCGACGGCATCCTCAACATCGTTGAAGCGCAGCAGCGTGTCGCGCTGCAATACTTCGAAGATGGCAGCATCGGCCAGGCCTGCCCGCCCCTGCAGGCACTGCTCTCGATCATGGCCCACGGCGAGTGTGAGGGGAAAGACGTACACCACCCCGACATCCGCCGCCTCTTCACCCGCGAGTACCTGCTTGCCAGCGACTGGTATATCCAGCGTCTCCGTAACGTCCAGCAGCGCGACGTCCAACGCTGGCAGCAATGCCTGAACTACCTCACCGACTGGACCGAACATCAGTCCGACGCCGCTCTCGCCCGGCAATTGGGCATTCCCGGTCGCCTGGCTCACGCCCAGCGCGAACTGCAGCGGACCTCCGCACCGGCGTACTGCGATGCTCTGAAAGGAACTATCGGCGCGGACGCGATATGATCGCATTGTCTCTCGACGGCCGCGATTGCATGGTCGAGGAACCCGGTTACAAACCTTAGGCTCTGATTCACAATTCAACGTGCGAGGCGAAGATGGCGGATCAACAGGCGGTGGCGGTGGCCAATGCGTTGCGGACGAGAGGGTACGCGGTGTTGCCGGCACCGCGCGAGGTGGAATTCGGCCAGGCAGAGGTCAGCGTCGATGGCCTTTGGGAAATGCACCTGGATGGCGTTGGCAGCGACGACGTGGCCGTGCGGGCGATGGTTGAGGCCTGGAGGCTACGGCTTGGGACTGGAGACGGTCGGTTGCGACTGGCGGTGAGAGCAGATGCCGTAGCCACCGGAGCCGAGCCGCAGTGTCACGCCCAAGGGTATCTGCTGCGCATAGCCGAAGGGGAGATCGAGGTCGTGGGCAACAGCCGACAGGGCTTGTTCTACGGCGTACAGACCCTGTTGCAGCTTCTGGACGGACCGCGGCCGGGCGGCCTTCCAATGATTATGATTCGTGATTGGCCGCGCTATGCCCTGCGGGTCGTGCACTGGGACACCAAGCACCACCAGGACCGGCCCGAGACTCTCAAGCGACTCTTTGACTCTCTTGCGCGGCTTAAGGTGAACGCGGTTTCCATGGAGATCGAGGATAAGTTCGAATACCCATCGCATCCGGTCATCGGCGCTCCGGGCGCGTTCACCGTCACCGAGATGCAGGAGCTGACGCGGTATGGCCTGGACCGGTACGTGCAGCTCATCCCCAATGTGCAGGCCCCAGCACACATGACGTATGTGCTGAAGCATAAAGAATTCGCCCACCTGAAATGCGATGGCAACAACTATCAGGCGTGCGTGGAGGACCCCGAGGTCCAGCGGCTGATTTTCGACATGTACAGCGACTGCTGCGCCGCTACGCCGGGCGTGGAGTATTTCCACGTCTCGACCGACGAGGTCTATTATGCGGGCATCTGTGAAAAGTACCGCAAGCCCTATAACCCGGAGAACCGCAGCCTCGCATTGGTGGATTTCGTAAAGGCGGCACACGCGCACCTGAAGAAGCTGGGGCGGAAGGTCCTCATCTGGGCTGAATACCCCCTGCTGGCCGAACACATCAGCCTGCTGCCCAGCGACATTATCGACGGCGTCGTCGGCAATGACCGTATGCTTGAGGAGGAACTCAAACACGGCATGCGGCACCTGGCCTACGCGTCGATGCAGGGCGAGGAGTTGCTGTTCCCCAACTACTTTCCCACCAGCGACGACCATGGAGGCGGCGGAACGAACAACGGGAGGCTGGCCGATGGATTCGTCGTCACGACGGCAGGGAAAGCCGCGCGCGGCAATCCGATCGGAACGTTCTGCGCAACATGGGAGGATTCGGGACTGCACGGCGAAACGTTCATGCTGGGCTGGGCGGCCATGGCGCAGTTCTCCTGGAGCCCCGGAACTACGACGGTGGGCCAGACCGTCGCCGATTTCATGGATGTGTATTACGGGCGCTCGGCCGGCGGCATGACCGAGGTGTATCAGCTCATGCAGCAGCAGGCGCGGTTCTGGCAGTCGATATGGGATCGGCCGATCTCAACCGTGCGCGGGCCGATGTACGGCAACTCCCGGCGCAAGCATCCATACACCCGAGAGGACTGGACACTCTCCGCCCCGGCGCTCCCGGCCGGTCCAGACCTGCGTGTCGAGCCGGTGTACTCAGCGCGATACGGGCACCTGGTCGCCCAAACGCCGCAACGCCTGGCGGAGAACGACCGCCTCATCGGCAAGCTCTACGAGGCTCTGTCGCGCGTCCAGCGGAACGGATACAGCGTAGAGGTGTTCCTGTCGCTGGCGTACCTGATGCGGCATACGCTGGAGATGCTCATGGCGATGCAGAGCGTAGAGAATACTTTGTCATCCGCGC
This sequence comes from uncultured Phycisphaerales bacterium, assembly GCA_903871935.1. Lineage (GTDB taxonomy): Bacteria > Planctomycetota > Phycisphaerae > Tepidisphaerales > Tepidisphaeraceae > CAIQIQ01. Next base: position 95,810 of record CAIQIQ010000050.1, on the reverse strand, counting down.
ACGAAGCGCATGTCGCCGGGGACGCGGCCAACGCGGCGGCGCTCCTGGTTCGAGCCCACGGAGCCGCCGGCAGCGTGATTGCAGGACGAGCCGTGGCCCTGCGGCGCCTTGAGCAGGTCTGGGAAAAGAGCCGCTATCCGCGCAACCGCAGCGTTGGCGGGAAGCAATTCCTGCACGTGATGGATGACGTGAAGGACCACTTCGCAGACCGTCGCGCCGACCTGAGCTACATGACCGCACCGGAAGAGAGCATGGGGCTGGAGCAGTGGCGCGGGCAGTTGGCGCAGGCTATCGCGAATTACGCAAAACAGCACGGACTGGCAGTGACGCTGCCGGAGCAGGAAGCCGAACCGTACTATGGGTGATGTCGCGCTGATCAGACGCCGCGTGGCGGCAGTTGCATCACCAGCCAGTCCGCCATCGGCCCCACTTGCCCAATCAGTTGTGGCCAGTCATGGTTCCCTCCGGGGATCACCACATACTTCACCGGCACGTCTACTTCCCTCAGCGCCTTCGCCAGCTTTTCCGCATGCGGCAGTGGCACCGCATCATCCTTATCGCCATGTGCGATGAAAAACGGCGGCAGCCCCGCTTTCGCCTGATACACCGGCGATACCGCTCTCGCGGCCATTTCCTTCTGCTCTTGCGTCTTCCCGTCCTCGCCGCCAGGGAAGATCAGCTTCCAGTCTTTCAGGTACGGCCCATACTTCACCCCGCCCACCCCGCCCCAATCCAACAGATCCGTGGCCGGACACAACAGCCCCACCGCCTGTACCGCCGCACCCTCTTGCGCTGCATCACTCTCCATCCCGCGGATCGCCGACAGTGCCGCCAGATGTCCCCCGGCCGACACTCCCGTCAACCCTAGCCAGTTCGTCTTGATCGCATACTCCCCTGCCTTCGCCCGCGCCCGGATTTCCCGGATCATCATGTGCACATACGCGACCATCTGGTCAATGGTGAACGCCGATGACGACCCCGGACGCACCGCGAACACCGTAAACCCCCGCTGGCACAGCTCCCTGAAGTAGCCGGCCGCCTCGTGCGCCTCGGTCACTCTCCGCGGCGATGTCCATCCACCACTCGCCACACACACCAACCCATACCCCTTCCCCGGCGCATTGGCCACCGTGGGCACAAACACATCCATCAAGAGTCCGATCCCATCCGGCTGCACACACACCACATTCCGCTGCGCAACATACGACATGATCGCGTCACCTTCCTTCGTGCCTATTTGATCCTGAAACACTCCATCGCATTCTCATAGCAATACGCCTGCACCTCGCGCATCGTCGGCAGGTGTTTTCTCGCCCAGGAAATCTCCTCCTCGATCACATCCGACTTCACCCCATCCACCTCCCACCGATGAAATCGCATCGGCCCATCAGTGCCCACCAGCATCTTCTTATGCTTAAACAGCCTTCCCATCATGTCGAACATCAGCGGATAGTGCGACAGCCACGACGGCTCTACATAGCAGTTCTCAAACGACACCGCCATAAACACCGATTCCTCGATCGGCGAGGAGTGTCCCAGGATAAATCGCAATTCCTTCCGCTTCTGCATCACCGGCATGAACGCTCCGGAATTGGCTCCGGGCATCGGGTGCGTATGCGAGATCATGTACAGGTCGCGTTCCTTCGCAAAATCAAACACACGCCCGTAGTTCTTCTCGTTGATCTCTTTTCGATCCCCTGGCGGATGAACCTTTACCCCCGTGATCTCCGGATGTTCCTTAAACGCCTTCTCCATGACCCTCATGTACCCCTTCTCATTGATATTCACCCAATACGCGAGCTGCACCATTTTCCCGAACTTGCGCTTCAGCGCAAACCCCTCCCCATTCAGCTTCGCCGCATCCTTATATGCCGATGAAAGCAGGATCAAATTCATCCCATCCACATGCCCGCTCTCCAGGAACTTCGTACACCGCCCCTCGCTCCCCGGATAAATGTGAATATGCGAATCAAAGAACTTGATGCTGGCCATAGCCTCTCCTTACTTGGTGTCCACCGATAGAGAGAACAAGCTGCGGACGTTGGCTTCCCGGATCCGTCGCAGTTCTCTCTGCGTTACCTTGGCCGCCTCGATCTTCATGAGTTCCGCCCGCGTGCACAGGAATGGCGTGTGCGATCCAAAGACCACCCGGCCGGCCGGCACATCGCGCAAAAGCGTCTTGACCGTATCGCAAGCCTCGATGAAGGACAGGTCCACCATCACCTTCGGGGCCTTCGCCGCAAGCTGCACCGCCTCGCGATAGTAAGGGCACAGGGCAATGATCGCAGCCTCGGGAACGTTCTGTGCCAGCTTCGCCACATCCTCCACGCTCACGCCGCTGATCCGCAACGGCGCATACATCCCCCGCTCATCCTCCACCCGCATCTGCACCTGCAGCACCATGCGCCGCGAAGCAACCTGCCTCGCCACCTCGCACATCATCGGCGACGAGAGGGAATACTGGTGGTAGTTGGGATAAACCTTTACGGCATGCACCCCGCGCCCCGCCCACTTGTCCAGGCTCTTCGCCCAGTTGGCCAGCACCGGATTAATCGTCGGCACCATCCTCAGCCTCGGATACGTCCGCAGATGCTTTGCAAGCTCCTCATCGCAAGCATCGATATCGGGACAAAGAATCGCGTCGGCCGACGAGACCCACGCCTGGTCGATCCCCAGGCCCGCAAAATGCCGGTCCAATTGCCCGGCCGTCCGCAGGGCAAATCTCTGGAATGGCCAGTTGCCCAAGGATGCGTTCACGTCGATGATCATCGCTTGCCCCCTTCCAGCTTCAGTACTTTCCGGGCATTGTCATACAACACCTTGCGACGATCCGATGCCTTCAGTTCGGCCCCCAGCACCTTGCCAAGCTGGCAGGAGAAATCCCGCCCGCAGACATCGCTGCCGAACACGACGCGATCTGCTCCCAGCATCCGCACCGCATATTCGACCATCCCCGCCACCGGCTGGGATCCCGAGGTATCAACCATGACGTTCTTGCATTCGGCAACATCCAGCACGCCCCGCACCCCGGCCGCCACGACATGCGCCATGATGATCCTGCAGGCAGGGAATCGGCGTGCCAGGTCGGCGATATCCGATGGATCAGACTCGTGCGGATACTTCTCGTGCGACTTGTACCATGCATGGTGCAGGACCGGCACATCCAGATCCGCGGCCGCCTCCATCAAGTGCCGCATCCGTCGGTCTCTGGCGTTGAGGTCAATCTCAAGCTTGACCCCGGACAGCCCCGCCCGCACACACCGCTGCACCTCCTCGCGTATGACGGCCCGCGGCAACGTGGGGTTGATGAAACAAAAGCCGCTGACGAATCCTGGATCGCGACGCACCAGGGCGATCGTCGAGTCGTTGATCTTGCGGATTCCCTCGCGACTGGCGCGGATGCCGTACCGGAAGACATTGCCCAGCAGGCATACGTGAGAGATCCCGACAGCCTTGGCTACGCGCTTGAGGCGTTCCATCGCCGCGAAGTCCGTCCGCGGTTCGGCACTAAGGCAGTGGTGCACATGCAGGTCAATGATCATGCCTGGACCTCTATACTTATTTCTTCACATCACCACAAGCCTGGTCCAACCGGTCCAGAGCTTCATCGACATCCGCCTCGGTGTGGCTGAAGTTGACGTAGGACACGTTATACAGCGACACGCCGCGCCGATACGCAGCGCGGAAGAACCGGTCGGGAATATCTTCCGCACTCCCCGGTCCAAAGACGATTTGCGGGCACGGCCAGAATCCCCTTGCCTGAATCGGCAGCTTGTGCCGGGCGGCGAGATTGTTGAACCCCTTCCACATCCGCTCACCCATCCGCCAGAGGTAGCCAACGACATCATTGGTCCGATAGAACTCCAGAGCTGCCTTTGCAGCCGCCAGCGACAGCGTCTCGCCGCCAAGCGTGGACGTGATGACCACCTCTTTGAGCTTGTCCATCACGTCGGCCCGGCCAGCATACGCCGACAGCGGCATCCCATTGGCGATGCCCTTGGCAAAGATGGAGAGATCAGGACTGATTCCGAAGTACTCCTGCACCCCGCCAATGGCGATGCGATAACCGGTGACGATCTCGTCGAGCACGAGCAGAGTGCCCTGCTCCCGGGTCAGTCGGCGAACGGCCGGGTAAAAGTCTTTGCCGGACGCGATGTCGGCATAGTCGGCGGCGACGACGACGGCCGCGACATCGCCCGAGAAGCGCTCCATGACCAGGCGAACGGATTCAATATCGTTCCACGGGCACGCATGGTGAAGTTCGGACAGGCATTGCGGTACTCCCGGCGGAGCATCGGCAGCCGAGCGTCCAGGCAGCACCCGTCCGCCAGCAGAAAGGCTATTAAGCCACCCGTTGTAGCCGATCTGGATCACATGCTGGCGTCCGGTAGCATGGCGCGCAAGGCGGATGCATGCCGCAACCGCTTCGCCTCCGGTTTTCAGGAACCGCACCTTCTGGGCTGAGGGAACCGCATCGCGGATCATCTCCGCCACTTCGCACTCCAGGGGATGCGGATGACCAAAAGCAATGCCCTGTTCCAGTTGGCAGCGAATCGCCTCGTCCACCGGGCCAAAGCCATACCCCAGCGTCACGGGCCCAAGCGAATTGCGGAAGTCGATGTACTCCCGTCCATCGGCATCCCACACTCGACACCCCTTCCCGCGAACGATGACACCGGGCTCCTCCGGCATCAGCCGCGCCGCTTTCGAGCAGGTACTGGAACCCCAAGGCATCACATCATGCAGTCTACGGGCCCATCGCTCAGAAGAACGAGCGCCCGAGCCGCGCGAGTGCGGAGCCTCATCGCGGGCAAGCAGTCGCTGTGCGTTGCCGTAGAACAGATCCTCGACGAATGATCGTGGGAGCTTCATGCGCTCCACTGCGTGTTTGATCGCGCGCAGCTCCTCGTACAGGAACGAAGTGAACTGAAGTTTCCCGTGATCATCCGAGATCGAAAGCTTCCAGGGAACCGGAGTGACGTAAGTGTACTGGTCGTTGATCTCGACGCTCTTACCGGGAGCGATGGCAATGGGCATGTCCGAGCCATACAGGATACGATCACGCGGAAAGATGCTAAAGAGGTGCTCCATGACCTCCCAGTGGTTGACCATCGCCAGATCAACGTACAGGTTGGGCAGATGCGCCAGCGGCGCGATATTCCCCACGGCGTTCTTCAGGAAATACGCCCGGCCAATGTGGGCCAGGATGACCCGGGCACGCGGATAGCGACTACAGATGTCAATGAGCTGCTGCTGATTCAGCGGATCGGCCAGACGCTGCGGCCGGGGAATATGCAGCATGATAATGCTGCCAAACTCATTGGCGATCTCCATTCCCCAGTCTGGCAGCATCTGGTGAATTGTGGCTTGAGACAAATCGCCGCGGACGTAATCAGGATACGGCTTCAGTCCCACAAACCGGCCGGCCGCCAGATCTTTGCGAAGAAGCTCGGGCGTATCGTTCTGCGGGTCAAACAGGCGAAGAGGGAACAGCTTCTGCTTGTCGCAAACCGTGGCGACGTAGTTGTTGTTTCGATCGAAATCGTAGCTGGGGTCAGGAAAACCAAAGCACATCGCCTGTACATGCTTCCCCGGAAGAGCGGCCGCGTAGTCCGCAAGGAGCTCTTGTGCACCATACGCCCGCATCGGATGGCCGGCACAGGAAAAGGTGCCCGAGCCCGGGATGGTCCCATCATCCAGGATGTGGGAATGGACATCAAAGATCCGCTCCGGCAAGAACGAAGCAAGTTCCTCCTCCCAGATTCGACGATTGTATGGCTGATTTGCGGGGATCTGTTTCCAAGTCATATGTGGCACCTTCTGGCAACGTCTCGCTCACTTACGTGTTCCGGCCAGTTCCCCCATCACCTTGTCCCAACGCGCCTGCATATCGGGCAAATAGAAGTCCGGGACGTAGCCAAGCTTGAGGTAGGTCGCGATGGCCGGCAGGCGCCAGTCGTCGGTGGTCAGGAGGATTCGCTCGTATCCACGCTCCAGCAGCCCGCGGGTAACGGCAGCGCAGACGGCGTAGCCCAGGCCCTTGCCTTTGTGGCGAGCATCACCGGCAACATATTGGAGGCTGCCGGCGTTGGGCAGTTGCTCTCTGGGATCGTGATCGGCAAACGCCGTCGCAACAAGATCGCCGGTCGGAACATGCTCGATCACGAAGTACATGTTCGGCAAGGAACGCTCAAACGCCTTGCCAATCACCGTATCATCCCAGCCGGTAAAGCCTGCGCCGTCCATGAGTTGACGGTATTTCCCAAAGTCCGCCCGGGTAAGCTGGCGCAAACGATAATCCGGCGGCAACTTCACCTCCGGAGCACTCCGATTGATGTCAAAGAGCATGCGAAGCTGCCCGCATGGCGGCATGTAGTCGGCCGTCCACTTCCGCGAATCCGGCACCTCGACCCACCGCCCGTTCTCGCTCGCGGAGATTTGGCTGCACAGACCAGGGAGCGTCATGTCCATGGCGACATCAATGCCGATATCGGTCGGCCGTTTTCCTGCGATGGCATCGACGAAGTCGATCACTTCAAAGTAGTCGCCACCGCCGTGCCCGGCCCTGCGGGCGATCTCCGAGGCGTTCTTCCAGTCATCGGGAAGGAACTTCTCCTCTAATTCCTCCAGGCGCATCCATTGGTTTGGGTCTTTGGACAAAGCGCGAAGCCAGATTCGGTTGGGTTCGCCATGCGCCCGCGCCGACTCATAGCAGCCATCCGTTCCTTGGAGCTGATAATTGTGCATCCCATGGGGGCGATCCGAGAGCATGTCGATGCGAAGCTTGACCATTCCCCCTTTCTGCATGCGACAGAGGGTTAGGACGGAATCCTCCTGCTCATATTCATCGCCGCGCGGGTCACGGTAGTGGTGCCCCGATCCGCCGTGACAGACATGCGTCACGCGGTCACCCGGCATCCACTGGAGCAGCGGGCCAAGGGAGTGCGTCGGATAGGTATTGCCATTGATACCCGTCTGCCACTTGCGCCGCCACTTGGTGATCTCGTTGAGTCCCTTGAGTTCGTGCAGGTACTCAGCCTCACCGAAGTAGGTCTCGCCAAACAGGCCTCGCCTCACCAGTTCGCGAACCAGAGCATTGGAGCGGATATAAGCGTAGTTCTCGGCCATCATGTAGACCGCCTTGCTCTTTCGGCAGGCGATGGTCAGATCACGGCACTCGTCGATCGAGACGCCCGCCGGCACTTCGCTCAAAACGTGGATACCCCGTTGGATGGCGGCAATCGCCTGTGGCACATGCAGGGGCATCGGCGTGCCGATGATCACCGCATCGAGATTGCCGCGCTCAAGCATGTCGTCGTAGCTGGTGTATTGATCCGTAGCGCCCAGGCGATCCTTGGCCTTGGGCAGTTCCTCCGCGTTGGTATCGCAGACCGCCTGGATCCTCACCTGGGGCATTGCATCACAGGCGGACTTGAAAGAAGCACCGCGGCCGCAGGCGCCGACGATGCCGAGTCTGATCTGGTCTGTGGCCATGAATACTCCTTATCAGATCACGTGACAGCCAAAGCCAACAAAGGCGGCAAAGGCTTTGAGTGCTTCTACGTTTCCATTGAGCACCATGGCGCTGTGATGGGTACCGCCGTGGCGCGAATAGGTTTCCAGGAAGTCGCCCAGCGGCCGGCCAGGGCGAATCCAAGTGCGTACCTGCTCCTGCATGGAGGGGTGCGTCGAGTCATCGAGGACCTCGACCGGCGCCAGAAGCAGGTCGAAGGAGGCATCCGGGCCAGGCGTGAGGTTCACCAGAACGGCCGGGCCGGGCCTGCACGCCGCAGCAAGAATGGCCGGATTGTTTGTATCGCTCAGCGAATATGGCTTCTCACACAACAGCGCCTTGCCGGCCGACAGAGCCGGGTTGATCTCGCCCATATGCGAGAGGAACAGCGTGTTGCCCTTCCAGTCCGGGCAGAAGATCTCGGTGAACGTAGTGTCACCGAAACTGCGGGCCAGAGCGCCAACCAGCGAAGCGGTGAGTACATCGCCCTCGCCCGCATAGCCGATGCCACGCGACATGGCCTTGGAGGCCTCCAGGAACGGTACCGTATCTATCGGCTCCTGCCTGCTGTTGAAGCACCCGAAGTTCATGCTGAAGGCACTGTAGCCGCCCTCTTCCAGGCACTTACGCAACGCGAGCGAGACGCGCACCGAGCGGCGATGCACCCCTTCAGATGCGGTAACGCGATAGAGTTCGCGGTCGCGAGCGATCTCCGCGTCAAGTTCGGCAGCGCTGAGACGCTTGGCAAATCCAACCAGATCGGTGGGGTCAATCTGGTCCACCTTGATCCCCAGCAGCCGGGCCAATTGCTCTTCGGGCACCGAAAAATCGCCCATGCCGACAAAGGCATCGCCCACGCGCAGGGCGCGGGTGCTGCGCAGTGACTTCGCCGCGGCCGCCGCGCGGACCAATTGCGCCGTGCGCTGCAGCACATTGGACTGTGTCAGATGGCCGGCGGCAATCTCGAAGTGTTTGCCCATCCGCCGCAGCACGCTGGCCAGATCCTGCACACCGTGAATCCCGTGGTTGTAGAGCAGGCGATTGATGTCGGTGGACTGGTCGAAACTGTAGTCCATCGTGGTATCGCAGAGGATCACGGGCAGCGACGTCCGAGCGAGCAACTCGGCCGAAACCAGCGACGGTGAATACGCTAGATGCAGCGTGACAACCGCATCAACGTTGCCCTTCTCCATGAGTTGCAGGGCGTGCTCGGCTTCCTGGCGCGTGCGGACCACTGGCGTCTGTACGATGGTAATGCCCTGCTGCTGCAGACCGGCGGCAACCTGCGCTGCGAACGGGTCGAGCACCTTGCGCATTTCCGGCAGACGGTCATCATAGAGTTCAAGATACAGCGGAAGAAGTCCGGCGGAGGGTTTCATGGTTTCCTCGTAAAGTGCACGGCTCCGCCTACAGGCAAGTGCGCGTAGAGCCGATCATAGAGCTTCAGATACTGGTCATAGCGTCGGTCAAACGTGGCTTGGATCTTCGCGCCGGCACGCGGCAGCGCCGTAGAGCGAGTGCGTATGATCGGCTTGTGCAGGCCATAGAGAGCACCGCGTGGGCCGGCGGTGTCCTCATCACCCATCATGCGGATAGGCAGTGGATGCATGGCGGTCGAGAGAAGCTGCTGGAAATGCCGCCCCTTGCTCGCGCCGCCAGAGAGAACTGCAACGCTGACCTGGCCGGCCGCGATGACCTCCTCAAACACTCGACGCGTCTCACAAACCATCGCCAGTGCCATCGCACGCATCAGATCCTCTCGCGTGGTGGTGGCACTGACGCCGAAGAAGCTGCCACCACCGAGAGTATCCGGCGTGAGTGGATTGGGCCTGTTAAGCCATGGCAACGCGCACAGGCCATCGGAGGGAAACAGGGAATCGGAGAAGATGCGATCGATCGCCGAGAACTTGATCCCGGGGTCGAGCAGGCTCTTCCATGCCCAGTCCCAGGTGACGTTGCCGGTTAGAAGCGGCTGACAGACCATGTATCCTGACCCGGCCGGTGAGGGTAGAACAAGCTGAAACGGGCTGGTCCAGTTGGCGGTTTCAGGAAGAACGAAGTTGCCTACCCAGGCGGTGCCAAGAGAGAACTGGAGCGGACGGGCGCCCTCCGGTGCTGCGCCGACGCCGGCGAGATAACCAGCCTCGTGATCCATATACGGACCAGCAACCGGGATGCCAGGGCTAAGTCCAAGCAGCTTGGCGCCGGCGGCAGTCAGCGTGTGGGTCTCATGGTCTTTGCGCATTGGGGAGACGAGCGAAAGATCGGCCCCGATCAGCGCCATCGGGGCAGGATCAAGATCACCCTTGGCCACGTTGTAGCAGCCGACCTGGAGCGCGTTGCCGGCATCCTGCCGCCACTGACCGGTAAGCATGAAATACAGCCAATCTCCGGCGCCGGCATAGATGACATTGCCTTTGAGCAATGCCGGGCGAGTTGCGCGAAGCCACAGGATCCGAGCAAGACCTGCCCCCGGCTCATCGCGCCAGGAGAGTTGCTGCCAGAAATCGGTAGTGACCCTTGCTTCCACTTCCCGGCAATGGGGAAGGAAGCGCATGTCGTTCCAGAGGATCATCGGAGTGCGAACCTTGCCGGTGGAGCGGTCAGCAAGGATGCAACTGCCGCCCTGGGCCGCCAGACCAAGGCCAGCGACACCGCGCCATCTCTGGCCCAATTCGGCGCGGATTTCCGCGAAGGTGCGCTTCAGAGCTCGAATGACTTGCGTTGTGTCGAGTTCACGCTTGCCGGCGTTGTCCACATCAGGTTCAAGGCGGCAACTCGCCTGGGCTACCGCCTTACCGGTCTTCTGGTCGAAGGCGCAGGCCTTCAGGACGGTAGTGCCGAGGTCGATGCCGATGAGGATGGCCATCACTGCACCTGCACAGTCTGCGCCGACTGTTGCGAGCGCAATGCCGCGGTGAAGACCGCGTGAGTGCCAGCCGCCTCTTCGAGCGTGGCGAGCCCAAACGGGAGCTGCGCCTGAGGACCCTTGTCAATCTGGTCGCAGAACGCCGCGATCATCTGCAGCATCGTGTCGCCAAATCCAAACTCGAAGATACTGCCGGTGATGGTCTGGTAGATCGTCTCGTATCCGAGCTGCTCTTCCTGCCACGCCTGCGGCTTCCCCGGCGTATAGGCCAGAGTAAACAGCGAACGCGGCTGCCGCGTGCTGAAGCGGGCGGAGACAGCGGTTCCCTTGACGCTCAGATACCACGTGTTGGTTTCACCGGGGGCGATACGCATCATTTTCGCGATCAGCGGGAAGCGGTCGCCGAACTCAGTGGCCGCCTCGCACAAGAGCGTGGCATTATCCCATGTCTCGCAGGGAACCATCTCGCTGCTGCCGGCCGATCCGGGACGCTGCGTAAACACCTTGCTCAGAATCGCCCGCAGGTTGCAGATCTGCCAGCCGAGGCGAAGCGGCACATGTAACACGTGCATCCCCAGATCGCCCATGCACCCATACTCTCCGTTGTTCGCCACACGGCGCTTCCAGTTGATCGGCTTCTTCGGGTCCATATCGGACGAGTGAAGCAGCCCACATTCCACCTCAATTATCCGTCCCATCTCGCCTTTGCACACCATCGAGATGATCCGCTGCGCCCCGGGCCAGTAAGGGAACTCCGAACAGCAGCGAACGATCAGCTCCGGGCGCTTCTTCGCTTCACTGGTGATCGCCACATTGGCCGCCTGGTCGATCCCGAATGGTTTCTCGCCCAACAGATGTTTGCCCGCGCGGATGCAATCGCTATACACCTGCTGATGCAGGTCGTGGGGAACGGCGACATAGACCGCATGGATCGCGGGATTCTTCAGAAGCTCGCGGTAATCCGCGACGAGCTGCGCGGGTTTTGGTTGGCTCAGTGCGAAATACTCCAGCGCGGCGGGCGTCCGGTCGGCGACGCCGACGATGCTCGGCCGGACGGGATGGCCGGTCAGATGGCCCCATCGGGAAACGGCCGACGCGAATTCGCGCCCCATTAAGCCGCCACCGATGATGCCAATGCCAATCTCACGCATCTATGTCTCCTTCGCCACGAAGCGTACCTCAATAGCGAGTTTCTTCAGCCACGCGCGATCGGATGCCGTAACGCTGGCATCGGTATAGACGGCCGCGACATCATCCCACGGAGCATAGCGAAACAGCCCGCGTGCTGCGAACTTCGTCGCGTCGACCGCGACCACGCGGCGGCGCGCGCCGGACATCATTGCCTGGGAAGTGCGAGCAATCGCCATATCGGTGGTGAACAAGCCGTCTTTCCCCGCAGCATCCGCACCCAGGACCGCGATATCGGATCGAAACCGGCGGAGATTCTCCTCGGTCAGCGCCCCAGACAGATCCGGGTCATTCCGGCGTACCGTACCGCCCATCAGGATGACCTCGATGTTCTGCTGAGCATGGAGCACAGCCGCGATCGGAAGCGATGTGGTCAGCACCTTGATGCCGGGGATATTGGTGATGGCCCGCGCCACCTCCAGCGCTGTCGTCCCGGTATCCAATGCCACAACCATCCCGGGCTTGATCTCTGCCGCCACAGCCCGGCCAATCGCGCGCTTCTGTCGTTCGTTCTTCTGCCCCTTGCGCACAAATGCAAGCTGTGCCAGGGCGGCCGGCGAGGAAATGGCCGCCCCATGCGACCGAACCAGGTGCCCCTCATCCTCCAGATACTGAAAATCGCGACGAACCGTCGCCTGGTTCACGCGAAAGCGCCTTGCCATCGCGGCCACTTCCAACTCGCCCCGCGTGGCCAGTAGCTCGAGAATGTCTGCCTGCCGTCGGTTCATGCAACTCCCGATGCCTGCTTCTCAACCGCGACCAAGGCGGCGCTGAGCTTGTCCACGACCAGATCCACCGCCTCAGGCGGAGCCGTCAGCGGAAGCTTGGTCAGGGCGGCCGGCGGAATGGAGCTCTTGTACGTTTGCACGCTGATATCAAGCCCCATCGCCTCAGCCTGCTTGGTGAACGCCCGTGCCGAAGATACATCGTGGAAATGGATGCCGAGCAACTGCCGCCGGCCCTCGACGCCTTTCACAATCGAACGATGTCCATCCGCAACCTCGCGGATGCGAGTTTCGAAGTATTCGCCGATCGCGCTGGTGACCTCGGCATTGGCCAGAGCCCATCGCATCGCAACCAGGTATGCCAGCGAAGCGATCTCCTCCTGTCCATTGGTCACCAGTGCGCCGAACTGCGGCAGCACATCCAGATCGCCACAGAAGATCAGGCGTGACGCGGCATACTCACCGCCAGGAAATCCCTTGCCCAACCCGATCATCGCCGGCTTTAGGCCGTACTCACGGAACATGAACAGCTTCGGACTCCACAATCCGGTCTGAATCTCATCGATGATCATCGGCACATCGTGCTGATCGCACAGCGCCTGCATTCGATGCAAGAATTCAGAGCTGAGCGTGGTAGCGCCATAGTTCATCAGAATCAATTCAAAGAAGAATCCGGCGATCTTGGTGTGGCCGGAATCGTTCTCGCGGAAGACACGCTCCAGGTCGGCGATATTATTCGGGCGGATGGCGCGAACGCGATAGATCCCGTGTTTCTCCGCCGACTGGCGGATGGCCGGCCACATGCCGCGCATCGTTTGGGCAAGGAGCGTGGTGCCGTGGTAGCCGGCCGTGATATCGCCCTCCTCGTCAGCCATGACCAGCAGCACAGGCACCCTACCCTCATACTTCGGCTCGGGAGAGTCTGCCTGGGCGCGATAGAAGCGAGCCAGGACAATCTTGATCGCGGCTTCCAGGGCAAGGCTACCGGTCTCAAGGTTCAGCACGCGATCCGGCCCGCCGCTGGCCGCCCCGGCGGCCGCCACCAACTGCTCTTCAAGCAATCGGGTAACGTGGCCGCGGGTATTGTTATGCGTGGCATTGGGGATGCCCAGTTGCCGCGCGTGCTCCAGCAGCCGCCAGCCGGGGAATCCGTGGCCCAGCGACACATGATAGTGTTCGGCCTTGGTGATCACGTGCAAGTGTCCATCCTCGGCAAGGCGAAACATGCCCGCCGTGGACACAGGAGCCATCGCCTTGCGTGTGGCAGCAGCGTACTTCGCGGTCGTCGCCCCACCGGCCGAGTGCGTCAGTGGATCGGTAACCTGCTGACCCACCTTCTCCAAGAGCCTCACTTGTTGCTGCTGGAACGATTCCGGGAGCAGATCAACAGCCCGGCAGGCCAGTTCCATGGCAGCATCTTCATCGCTGCCATGCAGCAGGGCATGCCCCCGTGCCACAGCCGAGACATACTGCTCGCCGAGCAGATCACGCAACGAAACCGAAACCGGCACGAATCGACGTTGGCGTAAGGTGGCCATGCCGAGAATTATCGTATTCTGCGCGTTTTACGCAATAGCGCACAGAAACAAACACTCAACCACCTTTGGTGCTGCGGTAGAATCCCGTCTCGGCCGAGCGCCAGTACTTGATCATGAGCCTGACCTTCTTCTTCAGATTCGCCAGCACATCAGGGCCGTACACCAGGGCCCCTTCCAGCGCCTTGTCTTTCACATGGTGCAGCAGCGGCACCGGCGACTTCTCCATCAGCCGAATCAACTCATTGGTATTATCCAACTCCCAGCGGAGTGCACGAGCCATCATGAACAGTTCCGGCGAACCCATGTTACCATCGTTGGACTGCGGAACCGGCGCAGGATCGACCGAAGTAAGCTTCGGAGCCTTGTCCCGCTCGATGATCAGTTGGCCAACCTGTATGACATTATGCACGGTAAACGCAATGCAGGCTTTGGCGCGAAGCTTCAGCGCACAGATCTCCAGGGCCCGCCTGGCTTGCGAAGTCTTCGCCGCCTTCGCCGCCGCCTCGAATCTTGCTGCGACACCTTTGTAACCGTCCACCACACCGTACAACGGCGCACAGATCTGCGCGACATGCTCCCAACTGCTCACGCAATTGCGGCCGGTCGTGTTCAAGTAGTCCAGATACGTCTCAGGCTGCGACTCGCGTGACTGGTAGATATAGGGCTCCCAGTACGACCGCTCCTCAGGCGTAAGCATGTTCTGATATGCCACCAGCGGCCGCACCAGCCAGCGCAAAGCAATCGCGCAGAAGTATGGCGGACGGATCGCTTGTTCGGCGGCGACGATTTCCTTCAGCGCATACCATCCATCAACCACCTGATTTGCGACCTCTTTACCATACATCGCCTCGGCGATCTTGAGCGCCACGCCCATGCGATCCTGCTCCGTCTGTGCCGGCGGCTCATTCATCGCAACCGTGAACGCGGTGCGGAAACTATCGGTCAAATTCGGCGCCTCAAAGGCGCGCGCCCTTCCCGTCTTCATCCGCGCAACCGCGTTGATCACACTCCACGGGCTGTCGACCCCGAGTCCCAGGTAATCACCCGTATCGCCCGCCGTGCTCAACCGATACGCGGGATCCGTTTCGACATAGTCGCCGTTCCACGCCACGCCAATCCCTGGTTCGAGCTGTTTGGAAAGCAGGTGCCTCTCATCGTGCGTGAGCATGAACGGGGCGACGTATATCCAGGCATCGACGCCGCCATCTTTCGCTCCAGCACGAAGCGTCCGGAGAAAATCGGCGATCCGCTTGCCTTGGTCGCCACCGAAAGAGCCCGGGCCAAAGGAAGGACCATTCGGATTCACATACAACTTGTTCGACCACGAGTAACCCGAGCCGCAGTCGTTGGTGTGAAACGTGAACAGGTCGAGTTTCGGGCAGGCTTTCACGATCATCTTCATGGCATCGCGGTACGCCTGCTGCACTTCGGGATGATCGGTGTTGGGCGAGAAGAACATCCCGCAGGTGCGCAGCGAATTATCGCAGCGGCAGCCGCGCCACTCCGGATGCATCTCATAGATCCGCTCGCTGATCCAGTGCGGCTCAAGCCCGTGGTAGGCGCAGCGAAGACCTTCGCGCGCCACGATGTCGTGCTTGGCTTTCATGAACGCCATCTGCCGCTTCTGCCATGCTGCGGGATACAGATCCTTCAGCACCGGCGGGGTGGCGTGCTTGAAGATGCTCGCAAAGCCGATGTTCCATTCCGTCCACGGGCTGCCCTTGTTTTCCCCTCGGTAATCGGTGCGGTCGCGCAACGCGTGGATGAACACATGCGTGGCGCCCATCTCTTTCGCCTGCTTCACCTTGGCTTTGAACTCGACAAGGTCAGATGTGTTGATCGAAACCGCCAGTGTTTCATAAGGTTTTGCCATGCTGTGCACTCCATAGGTTTGGGCCTGGATCAAATCGCATTAACTTAAGCCAGCTCACATAACCAATGTTGCCCTTACAGTCCATGCCTCTGCTGTGAATCCGTACCCGTCGGCGCGAAACGCCACATGCCCTACGTAGCCTCCCGCCCATTCATCGGATATGCTTAGTGGTTCGCTTCGGGGTGGCCGATGCCGCGCCGAGACTGGAGAGGTTTAATGCCGTCGCTGCAGGATATCGTCCAACCTTCGGACATTAAGAAACTTACAGTCGAGCAACTCGAGCAGTTGGCAGAAGAAATCCGCCAGCAGATCGTCTCGGCCGTCTCACGCAACGGCGGCCATCTCGCCAGCAATCTCGGTGTCGTCGAACTGACCCTCGCCCTGCACTTCGTCTACGACATCGGTCCCTTCCCCCAAGGTCCCGATCGCCTCCTTTTTGACGTCGGCCATCAATGCTACCCCCACAAGATGCTCACCGGCCGGGCCGGGCGCTTTGAGACCCTCCGCAAGAAGGGCTCCATCGCCGGCTTCCCTTCACCCGATGAGTCCCCTTACGACATCTTCCACGTCGGCCACGCCGGCACCGCCATCAGCACCGCGATCGGCCTCGCCAAGGCCGATGCCGTCGCCAAGCGCGACAGCAAAGTCATCGCCATTGTTGGCGATGCCGCCATCGTCAACGGCCTGGCATTGGAAGGCCTCAACCACGCGGCCGGGCTTAACCGGCAACTGCTCATCATCCTCAACGATAACGGGATGAGCATCAGCAAGCCGCAGGGGGCATTTGCCCAATACCTCGAGCGCCTGCGCGTCAGCACCACCTACGATGAAGCCAAGCGCGTGGCAGAGCGCCTTGTAGGCCGCCTTCCCACCAACGTCGCCCACACCGTCGAAGCCGTCTGGCACCATGTGAAGGAAGGCCTGAAGTCCGCCGTCTGGCCTGGCCAACCTTTTGAGAGTTTCGGCCTGAAGTATTTCGGCCCTGTCAACGGCCACGACCTGACCGAGCTGATCCAGACCCTCTCCGAGATCAAACACCTGCAGACGCCAGTGGTCCTGCATGCTCGCACCGTCAAAGGAAACGGGTACAAGATCGCCACCGAGCAGCCAACCAGGTTCCACTCGCCCACAAGTTTCAAGTTCGACGGCGAGGAAGTCCAGTTCGCCCCGGCATCGGGCAAGAGTTGGACAACCGCTTTCGCCGATGCGGTCATTGCTTTAGCAAAGCAAGACCCGCGCGTCTTCGCTCTCACCGCCGCCATGCCCGATGGAACCGGCCTCTCCAAATTCGCCCCCCTCTTCCCCGACCGCTTCATGGACGTTGGCATCTGCGAGAGTCACCTGACAGCATTTGCAGCCGGCATGTGCAGGGGCGGCCTGCGTCCCTATGCCTGCATCTACTCCACCTTCGCACAGCGCGCCTTCGACCAGATCTGGCAGGAGATCGCCCTGCAGAAGCTCCCCGTCGTCTTCTGCATGGATCGTGCCGGCTTCGTCGGTGATGACGGCGCTGTACACCACGGCTTCATGGATCAGGCATTCCTCCGGCCGATGCCGGGGATGATCCTAATGGCCCCCAGCGATGAATCCGAGCTGAACCGCTGCCTGCGGCTTACCCTCAAACTCGACCAGCCATCGGCCATCCGCTACCCGCGCGACACCGTGCCGGCCGAGGATTTTGAGAAGGTCATCGACCCAGCCCTGCGCGATCAGGCCACCCGTGAATGGGAAATCGGCAAGAGCCGCCGTCTCCGCCAGGGCGATGATGCGACAATCATTTCTTATGGTGCCCTGACTTCCCATGCAATGGCCGCCGCGAAACTGCTGGAAGCCCAGAACCTCCGCGTCGGCGTAATCGACGCCCGCTTCTGCAAACCTGTCGATTCCGAGATGCTCAAAGCCGTCCTCAAGGCCGGCCATCCCGTGCTGACCTTGGAAGACCACGCGATTCAGAACGGCTTCGGCACTGCGGTGATCGAGTGTGCCGTCGAGAACCAGCTTCCAACCGAGCTCATCACGATGCTGGGCATGCCCGACCGCATGTTTGCCCACGCTACGCGCAAAGAACAGCTTACCGAAGCCGGGCTTGATGCCCCCGGTGTCGCCGGCGCCCTCAGCCACGCGGTGCTAGTCGGGACAACGCCGATAAAACGGAATGCTGAACTGCGTGCCAAGACGCTCCGCCTGACGGCGATGTAGACAACGCACAAAACAAAAAAGCTGCAAGATTCCCTCTAGTCTGCCATTGATGAGTTGGCATAGACTTCCCTTGACGAGAGACATTTCACCGCAACCGCGGGGTCAGCAAGAGCGAGGAGGGGACAGTGGAATACTTTTTTGGGAATACCCGGAACGATGAGGGGTTGTGCGCCACGCCAGGTTGCTCAGGCAAGGCCATCCATTGGTTTGTCTACAAGTATTGCGATCGCTGCTACGACACCATTCACGACCTTCTGGATTCTGATGCCGCCCCCATTGTCGGGCAGCTAGAGACGGCAGAAATAGGTGCCGATACGCGTCATGCTGCCGCGTTCATGTAGCGTGACCATCGGGCGTCAGCCTTGAAGACCTTCGTATCGGCGCGCAGCCTGCCTCCGCACTTCCCCTTGCGCTGATTGGTTGGTATGACGCCATTAACTCCGGACAATGTGGCCGAATTATGACAGTTTGCCCGCACTGAAGAGCTACTCGAATCGGGCTTGATAGAGAAACACGTTGCGCCCACCCCGCGGTTGAAGGCGTGGTAGATCAACCCGCCAACTGCCCACTGCGCATCCGACCTTTGCTCTACAACACGCTGTTCCTTGGACAATTACAGATCAGGTCCCTTCATGTCGCACCGCCTTCGCCTTTCGCGCTTCTGCGCCTCATGCGCCCGAGCATCGTCTGCCATTGCCTGCCAGCAGACTGGACTGTGGCATGTCCTTTGCGGGCTCAGCAATTCCGGGAGAGGCACGCACAACCAGAGCTTGGCAGGGGACAGATTCCCGTCGATGACGCCGCCACTCAAGGCGCTGGGATTTAGGCCCCGGGACGCGATCCACCGCAACCGCGGCACCAGTAGAAGCGAGGAGGAGAGATTGGAATACTTCTTTGGAAATGCTCGGAACGACCAGGGCTTGTGCGCCACGCCCGGCTGCCAAGGCAAGGCCGACCATTGGTTCGTCTACAAATACTGCCACCGCTGCCACGGCAAGATTCGCGACCTCCTCGACTCTGATGCGGCGCCCATCGTAGGGCAGTTCGAGAGGGCGGTAGTGCCGTCATGCACCATCAATCTGCGTTCTTGTGGCCCAACCATCGGATCGTCAGGCTTTAAGACCGTCCCATTCCGAAGCGCGCCGGCGGCGGCAACGGCCGCTTGAGGAGATTCCAAGTGCGCCCTCACGTCCCCCGATGCCGCTGATGGTGTTGCTTATACTGCGCCACATCGGCCTGCTGTGCCTGCCAATGTCGAGTTGGCTCGGCCACAAACCGGTCCCTGCACTCCGCCGAGCAGAAAAACCGCACCTGTCCGCCAAACTCGGCCGTCAATGCCTTGGATTTGGCCTCACGTTCGTCCACATCCATTCCGCAAACCGGGTCTCTGGTCATGGCGTTCCCTTCTGTAAACCCTCCCGCACGCTCCCAACGCCACCCCAAAGTATAGCACTGCTCCAATCCCCCGCGAATGCCACAAATGACCCGGTGTATGTCGCCCCACGAGCTCTGCCGTTCCTCTCCCCTACCCGCGCCGGAACCACATCGCCAGGAAGCATTCCGTGCCAGCCAGGATCAGCACCGCCAGCAGCAGTGGCCACCCGAAATCGGCCTGATCCCGTGAGTTGGCGAACTCGGCCGGCAGCCGGTCGGCTTCCTGCTCCATGGTGATATCGCCCAATGCCCGGCGGATGGCGGCCGGGTCGAGGTGGGTCAGGTTTGATTCTGACGCCGGAAAGCGAACCGCAATGGGGTAACTCTTGCCGTCAATTTGCAGCCGGTACAGGCCCGGCATCTCCAAAGAAGTGCTGACGTATGCCGTAGTCGGATGGTCGGCGCCGGCCGGCTCCAGCGAGAGCAAATGTCCCTGCGGATCAGTCAGGCGGGGCATGACCGTCTGAGCAATGCGACGGGGGACCTCAAGACGCGAGCCGGCGGCAATGTTCATCCAACCGTTGTCCGCGTCGATCGTACCCAGAAGGATCTCGTTCAGCAGAGCCACAAATGCCGGCTTGGCCGGCAGCGTCGTCCAGCGCGTGTCGGCAGAGGTGGCAAAGAATACCACCTTGCCGGTGCCCAGGTGGTGAATAGTGATCGCCGGATCGCCGTTGCTCAGATCCAGCACACGCTGCGCCTGCTGTGCCGCGTCAAGCTGCACCCGGCCGTACGTGAAGATGCGTGCGGTGGCAAGCCCCGAGTTCTCCTGCTCGCGAAAGGCGCGCAGCAGCGGATGCAGCGCGGCATCCGGACGAAAGTCGAACCGGAAGGGTTCCTGCCCCTCGGCCGCCGTCGTCAGCGAGAGAATCTTGCCCGGCAGCAGCTTCTCCGCCAGCAGTGTCTGGTTGCACTGCTCCGCATTGATCCCTTCGCCAAGGAAGATCACAAGTGTGCCGCCCGCCTCGACATAGCCACGAAGCTGCGCTGCCTCGCTCTGCATCACCCGCGATGGAGCGGCCAGCAGGATCGCATCGGTATCGGACAGCACCCGTCCGGCAAGCTCCGTCTCGGCGATCAGGTCCACCCGCGACAGCCCCGCATCAGCGCCGCCTTCCTGTCCGGGAGACAGCGCCATCTGCAGCATGGTGCCGGGGCTGTCCAGAGCGCTCGAGCCCCGTTCCCCCTCCGCGATCACAACATTCAGCCGCTTGCGCACGTTCAGAGCCAGAGAGAACGCATCATCCTCTGGCAGGCGATCGCCCGGATCCAGCCGCACGGTCAACGACTCAGGCCCGTCGGTGTCGAATCTCACTTGCGGGAGGATCTGCTCCGGCGCTGAGGCATCAATCGTCAGGCGGGCCGACGTGCCCAGTACCCTTGCCCCGCGCTGCCAGATCAGCGTACCGCCCCCCTGCCCATACGCCCGCGGCTGCGCGGCAAGATCCACACCCATCGCCGTCGTCGCCAAGCCACCCAGGACACGCACGCTTTCCACCGTGGAATTGGGCATCTGGTTTTCGCCAACATCGATGTGGACAACATCGTAGACCTGCGCCAGTTCGGGCCCCAGCTTGTGTAGTTCGTTCGCCACCGCTTCCGATTGCCACGCGGGAACGGTCGAGTCGCTCAGAATGTAGAGCCGCCTGCCGGGGAATGGCCCGCCATCGCGAGCGATCGTCAGCGCCTGGCGCAAAGCGGTTCCCAGATCACCGGCCGTGAAACGTTGAGGCAATTGATCCAGCGCCTGTCGAACCGCCTGGATGTCGTACGTCGGCGTCTGTGCCACAGCGCCTGTCTCGCCGGCAGTCGCAATCAGGCAGGCGGCATCGTGCGACTTCGCCCAGCGGGCAAGCAGTTCGCCGCTCAGTTCGCGTGCACGCTCGAAATTCGTATGGGCATCTCCCTGCAGCCGCTGCCAGGCCATCGAGGCGGTGTTATCGATGACGATCACATTCAGTCGGCCGCCCTGCCCGAACACGGCGGCGGCCGAGTTGCCAGAGCAGCCCAGCGGCCGAGCCAGCGCCAGCCCCGCCAGCAGAATCGCGCAGCAGCGGATCATCATCAGCAACCAGTGCTCAAACTGCAGCCGCCGGCGGTTTCTCCGCATCGCCTCCAGCAGATACTGCATCGCCGCCCACTGGTGCACCTTGAAGCGCCGACGGTTCAGGAAATGGATGATGATCGGGATGCTCATCAACAGCACCCCCGCCGCAGCCAGGCCCGGAACGCCAAACCCCACGGCGAGGAGAAGCGGCACGAGGTTGGTGGGGAGACTGATCATCATCTATCGCATCGTCGCGGCACGGGTCGCCAGGAAACTGCTCAGGCTGACGTCCAGGAGATCGCCGGTATTCATCCGGGCAAAGTCGATTCGCATACTGCGGCACGATTTCAGCAGCGTCTGGGTTGCCTGTTCCAGTTGCTGCAGGTAGCTCTGCCGCAAGGCCTGCGGGTCCGTAAGCAACTCGCCCATGGCCTCCAGCCCAAGAAAGCGTGTCGGATCTTCGAAGGGGAAGTTCAGTTCGTTGGGATCCAGCACCTGAAAGACGATCACCTCGTGGCGACGATGCCGCAAATGCCGCAGGCCACGCTCCACCTGCTGCAGATCGTCGAAGAAATCGGAAAGCACGACGATCAGGCTGCGATGGGTGAGTTTCTCGGCCGCCTGATCCAGCACCCGGCCCAGGCGCGTCTGCCGATCGCGCGGCGAAGCGCCCAGTTCGGCGATGATCTGCTTCCACTGCGCCGGCGAATTGGTCGGGCGCAGGAATCGCCGCAGCTCAGAATCGGCCACCACCAGCCCCACCGCATCCTGCTGCCCCAGGGCCATGTATGCGAGCGATGCGGCGATGGCCGTGGCATGATCGAGTTTCGTCCAGCGAGCATCGCCATCGCCCACACTGCCGTAAGTCATGCTCTGGCTGGCATCGACTACCAGCAGAAGCTGCAGATTGGTCTCTTCCTGATACTGCTTGAGATAGATGCGGTCGGTCTTCGCCAGGACTTTCCAGTCCACGTGGCGGATATCATCGCCCGGGGAATAAGGTCGATGCTGGGCAAACTCGACCGAGATCCCCTGATAGGGCGAGCGGTGCATTCCGCTCATCAGCCCTTCCACGATCAGGCGTGCGCGCAAGTCCAGATGCGCGATCCTCGCCAAAACGCGAGGGTCGAGGTATTTGCGGTAGTCACTGACCTGCGTGTCAACCGACATGCTCCCCACCTTTTAGCCCGATTATGCCGACTTCAATGCCGCCTCAACGCTGCGATCGACCGGCTCATGCACCTGCGCAGGCACCTGTTCCAACAGCCGCTGCACAATCGTTTCGCTCTTCACTCCTTCGGCTTCGGCATTGAAGTTCGTCACGATGCGGTGCCGAAGCACCGGCAATGCCACCGCGCGAATGTCTTCGACACTAACGTGGTGGCGTCCCTTAAGTAACGCCCGCGCTTTACCCGCGAGAATCAGATACTGCGAAGCTCGCGGCCCGGCGCCCCAGCTTACAAAGTCGTCCACAAACTTCGGGCAGTCGCTCTGGCCGCGGCGAGTCAGCCGCGTGAGTTGCAGTGCATAGCGGATGACATGGTCGGCAACCGGCACCGAGCGGACCGTCTCCTGCAAACTCAGGATCGCCTCGGCCGACAGGATGTGCGACAGTTCCACCGTCCGCGTGCCGGTAGTAGATCGAACAATGTCGAACTCCTCCTGCTCCGAAGGATAGGTGACATGGATCATGAACATAAACCGATCCAGTTGCGCCTCGGGCAACGGGTAGGTGCCTTCCTGCTCGATGGGGTTCTGCGTCGCCAGCACAAAGAACGGCTGGGGCAACCGGTGCAGCTTGCCGCCGGCCGTCACCTGATGCTCCTGCATCGCTTCCAGCAACGCCGACTGCGTCTTTGGCGGTGTACGATTGATCTCATCCGCCAGAATCACGTTGGCGAACACCGGCCCGCGCACAAAGCGCAACTGCCGGGTGCCACTGGCACGATCCTCCTCAATCACCTCGGTGCCGGTGATATCCGATGGCATCAGGTCCGGCGTGAACTGGATTCGCGAGAACGACAACCCCAGCGTCCGCGACAAAGTGGAGATCAATAGAGTCTTTGCCAGACCCGGGACGCCGACCAGCAGCGCATGACCGCGACAGAACAGTGCAATCAGCAGCTCTTCGATCACGGCATCCTGGCCGATGATCACCTTGCCCAGTTCTCCGCGAATCTGGGCATACGCTTCCTGGAGCTTGCGCACCGCTTCCAGTTCTTCGCCCGCCTGCTGAACCTGTGTTGCATCCATGGCTAAGAGTATCCCTTATAGAGGTTTATACGCAAAGGGCGAAGTCCCGGATTACCGGAACACACCACAGCCTGCTCTACCGCTCTTCATCGCGATCCGTCGCGACCGGAACCGGCGGCGTCAGTCCGGCGATCTGCGTCCACTCCTCACCACTCATGATGTAGTCGGCCGCCGCAAGCGACGGTTCGAGCTGCTCCAGGTTACGGGCGCCTATGATCGGCGCGGTAACGCCTGGGTGGCGCTTCGCCCAAGCCACAGCCAGCGTAACCGGACTCACGCCCGCCACCGCCGCGTACTCCGCAAATCGTGTGGCGATCTGGCGGTACATCTCCAGTTCGTAACGTCTGGCATACATCGCATTAGCCTTCAGCCGGCCCTGCGCGCCGCCATCGCGGTACTTGCCAGAAAGCAGCCCACCCCCCAACGGACTGTAGCTGATCACCCCCAGCCGCTCGGCCTGAGCCAGGGGCAGGATCTCCACTTCGGCCGTGCGCTTCGCCAGGCTGTACATCGGTTGCAGGACCGCCACCTTGCTCAAGTGCTCTCTCTCGCAGATCCCCAGACTCCGCGCAATGCGCCAAGCCGACCAATTGCTCGCACCGATATAGCGAATCTTGCCGCAGCGCACCAGCTCGTCCATGGCACGCAGGTATTGCTCCTGCGGCACGCTCATGTCGTCGCAATGGTAAAAGTATACATCGAGGTAATCCGTCGCGAGCCGTTTGAGCGTTAGCTCGATCTGCTGGAAGATCATCCGCCGCGACAGCCCGCGCGCATTGAGCGGTTGATCCTTCAGCGCCATCCCCACCTTGCTGGTGATGATAAGCTGATCACGTTGCCCCTTCATCAGCCGTCCCAAGATCTCTTCCGCCCGCCCGGCCGAGTACACGTTCGCACAATCGAAGAAGTTGATCCCCACCTCACGGCAGCGGGAAAACATCTTCGCCGACATCGCCTCATCGGCATCGCCGCCGAAGCTCATCGTCCCATAGCACAACCGCGAAACCGTAACGCCGGTAGAACCAAGAGTGGTGTACTGCATGCCGCCAGAGCATACCACAGGCATTGCAGGCTGTAACCCACCAGTCGCGATGCGCGCACACACCGTCACGCCATGTATGAAACGAACCTGCAATTGTAATGGTGCCACTCCGGCATACTGCCATAAGTTGCTGGCAATCAGGCGGACAGGTATATTCCGATAGCATTCCGTCCTTGACCATCCGGCGAATACATCCATGAAGAAGCTTCTGTTCATCATCGCAATCGTGGCATTGGTCCTGGCCCTCGTCGGCGGCGGCGTTCTTGCCTGGATGAGATTTGCCAGCAAAGCCGGCGATGCCGACGCCACACCGGTCCGCTTTGAGCCGGTGGTCCGGGGCGACCTGACCGAGTTGGTGCAGGCACCCGGCGAGATCCAGCCGCGAAACAAGGTGTCTATCTCCGCCCGCGTCGCCGCCCGCATCACCGAACTGCCCTTCAAGGAAGGCGCGGTGGTGAAGAAAGGTGACATCGTCGTCAAGCTGGATTCAACCGATCTGCAGGCCGGCCTGCGTTCCACCGAAGCACGCTATGCCGCCGAGAAGGCCCAGATCACCGTCTCGCAGGCACGGATGCGGGCGCAGAAAGCGCAAGTCGTCGCCTGCGAGGCACAGCTTCGCGAAGCGCAGCGCGATATCCAGCGCCAGACCGATCTGCTCTCAAGCCACGATGTCGCCCAGTCCATTGTCGATACCGCACAGCGCCACGTCGATGAAACTCAGGCCATGCTCGACGCGGCAAAACAGTCGCTTGAGGCCGAGCAGGCAAACCTTGAGGTGATGAAATACAACCTCGATGCCGCCGAGGCCGAGATCATGCGGGCCCGCGACAATCTTTCCTACACGACGATCACTTCGCCCATCGACGGCATGATCACCAAGCTCAATGCCAAGGAAGGTGA
Source organism: uncultured Phycisphaerales bacterium (assembly GCA_903871935.1). Classification (GTDB taxonomy): domain Bacteria; phylum Planctomycetota; class Phycisphaerae; order Tepidisphaerales; family Tepidisphaeraceae; genus CAIQIQ01. The sequence goes on along the minus strand of CAIQIQ010000050.1, from coordinate 70,229 downwards.
GCTCGTCGTAACCGGTACCATGAATAACGCGGGTACTGTCATCCTCGAGATCGGCGACTTCTCGGAGATGCTGCTGGCCGCCCGTGTCGATGAGGCGAACATCGCCACGGTGAAAGTCGGGCAGAAAGCCCGCATCCACACACAGGCCTATGGCGACCGTGTCTTTGATGGTGTGGTGGAGACGGTAGCCCTTGCCCAGTCTGGCGGATCTGCCGCCCAACTCTCCGGATCATCATCCGGGAAATACTTCAAGGTCGAGGTTCGCGTCGACTCTGGCGGCGAACGCCTGTTCGCCGGGCTAACCTCGGATGTTGATATCGAAAGCGCGCACCACACCAACATCCTCAAAGTCCCCAGCCAGGCGATTCTCGGGCGCACAACCGATGAATTGCCCGCCCAAGTCCGCGATGGCAACCCGAACGTGAACAAGGCCAGTTCTCAGACCACGGTGGTCTTCCGCATGAAGGATGGCAAGGCCGTTGCCGTGCCCGTAGTGGTCGGTGCCTCGGATCTCACCCACACCGTGATTAAGGCCGGCCTGGCCGATGGTGACATGGTCATTACCGGCCCCTACAAGGCACTTGAGAAGCTGGCCCACGACCAGAAAGTAAAGGACGAGAGGGCCGCCACGCAACCCTCGACCCAACCCTCAACGCGGCCCGCCACGCAACCAGAGAAGAAGGATTCGGCCGCAAGCGCATGACCGCCTCAGCAAATCCATCCCCGGCCGTCATTCGCGTGACCGAACTGAAGAAGCAGTACAAGGTCGGCGCGGAAACCATCCATGCGCTCGACGGCGTCACTCTGGACATTCGCGCCCGCGAGTATGTCGCCATCATGGGAGCTTCAGGCTCGGGCAAGAGCACCCTGATGAACATCCTGGGCTGCCTCGATCGACCAAGTTCAGGCATGTACGAACTCGATGGCCAGGCCGTCAGCACCCTCTCAGCGGCCGCGATGGCCAGAGTGCGAAACCAGCGGATCGGCTTCGTCTTCCAGTCATTCGAACTGCTGCCGCGCTTCAGCGCCTTGAAGAACGTCGAGCTTCCCCTCATCTACTCCGATGTTCCCTGGCGCAGCCGGCGTAAAATGGCTCGCGAAGCCGTGGACCGCGTCAGCCTCACCGATCGCGCCCGGCATCGCCCCAATCAGCTTTCCGGCGGCCAGCGACAGCGCGTCGCGATTGCCCGTGCCCTGGTCTGCCGCCCTACTATCCTCCTCGCTGACGAGCCCACCGGCAACCTCGATACAGTTACCAGCGCGGAGATTCTGCGCCTCTTCTCGCAATTGCACGAACAGGGCCAGACCATCGTGATCGTGACCCACGAGCCCGACGTTGCGGCGCATGCCAACCGCATTATCCGCATGCGCGATGGCAAGGTCCTTTCCGATCTTCCGGTTGAGCAGGATAATGCCGTGGCCTCGCATCGCGAAGCGGCTCTGCGTGTGCAGAAGGGAGCGCCCTAAAATGCGGCTCTTCCTCCACCCCATCTCGCTTCTGCGCCTGCTGCTGCAAAGCGCCTGGCTGGCATTGGACCAGATCTGGGCGAACAAGATGAGATCGATCCTGACCACGATCGGCATCATTATCGGCGTGGCCTCCGCCACCGCCGTGATCGCCGCCTTGACCGGCCTGCGCCTGTACGTGCTCGAGAGCTTCGAGAGCATCGGGACCAACAAGATCTTCATCGTTCCCGAACGACCGCAGACGGGGAAACTCAAGAATTCCAACGGTTGGCTCCTGCGCTTCCATCCGGAGGAGTTTTCCGGCCTGCTCGAACACTGCCCGTCCGTCGCCAACTTCACTCGCTCTATGGGCCAGCGCCTTGATGTCTCCTATAAAGACAAGACCGAAAGCGGCGTCTCCATCACCGGCATCGACCCTCAGTGGCATCAGATCGAAAACCGCTTTGTCACCCAGGGGCGGCCGTTCTCGCTGATCGATGGCCAGCAGGCCCGGCCGGTTTGCCTGATCAATCCCAAAGTCCGCGACAAGCTCGCTCTCCCCACCAACTGTGTCGGCGAAACCATTATGGTCGGCGAAGCACGCTTCACGATCATGGGGCTCATCGAAGAACACCCGCAGACCGGCATGTTCGGCAGCGGCGATTCCGAATTGGAGGTCTTCATCCCCTTCACCTCCGCCTGGCGAATGAACAATGGCTTTATCGTCGGAATCGCCGCCTCGCGCTCGCCCTCCGTATCCGAAGATGCCCGTGCCGAACTGACCTTCTTCCTCCGCAAACAGCGTCACATCAAGCCCGGCGAACCCAGTACCTTCCGCCTGGAGATCATCGAGCAATACCTGACCCAGTTCAACAACATGGCCACCATGATCACCCTCGTCGCCGCCGGAATCGTCGCCATCTCGCTCGTGGTCGGCGGCATCGGCATCATGAACATCATGCTGGTCTCCGTCTCCGAACGCACCCGTGAAATCGGCCTGCGCAAAGCCGTCGGGGCACGCCCGGGCGCAATTCTGCTCCAATTCCTCGTCGAGGCCGTCATCCTTTGCCTCTTCGGCGGCCTCATCGGCATCGCCATCGGCGAAACGCTGACCTATGGCCTCACTAAGCTCCCCAATGGCGGGCTGGCCAAGGCATCGATCCCCTTCATCGCAATCGTGGCCTCCTTCTTTTTCTCGGCCGCCATTGGTGTGGCGTCCGGCATGTTCCCGGCCATCAAAGCCGCCCGTCTTGATCCCATCGAGGCCCTCCGCCATGAGTAGACGCTTTGCATACAGCATCCTGCTGCTTGCCATTGCCGGCACCGGTGCCGGCACCGGTATCGGCTGCGGCCCGACCAAAGAAGACTGGAAGCTCGCTCCCCCGCGCGACCCGGGTCAGATCGGCGTTCTGGAAATGACCTCCGACGGCCGGCCCGCCACGCTGCCGACATCGCTGCCGACAACCTTCCCGGCTTCGCGCCCGGCGCTCTCCCAGGCAAAACTGAACCTGGCACGCATCCGCGAACTGGCGCTGCGCAACAACCTCGACCTGAAGGTTTCCGTCTATTCGCCCCAAATCGCCAAAACACAAGTAAGCCAGGAAGAGGCGAAGTTCGAATCCACCTTCTTCACCGAAGCCAGGGCAGGCACGATTGATCCTGCTACCACACGGCCGGTGATTGGCAGCACCCAGACCGACTTTGAATCAGTAAGGCCGGGAATCACCATCCCCCTTCGTACCGGCGGAACAGTAGAAGTCTCCTCTCCGTTCGCTCGCACCAGTTCTGAAGATGTCACATATGGCAGCGACATCAGCTTCTCCATCAGCCAGCCCCTGCTCCGCAATGCCGGGCAGGAGTCGGCCGAATACTCCATCCGCATCGCTGGATACCAGCAGCAGATCAGCCGCATGCAGACTCGGCTGCAGGTAACCACCGTGCTCGCGGCCGTTGATCGCACCTACTGGCGCCTCTATGCCGCCCGGCGGCAGCTTGAGGTTAAGAAGCAGCAGTACGATCTGGCCGGTACACTGCTGGAACAGGCCCGCCGCCTCGTCGCGGCCGGCAAGTCCGCCCAGATCGAGATCACCCGCGCTGAGTCCGGCCTGGCCGATCAGCTTGACGCGATCATCACCGTCGACAACGTTGTCCGCGAACGCCAGCGCGACCTCAAACGCCTGCTCAATGACACGCAATTCGATGATGACACACTAATACTTCCCGGCAGCGATCCCAACCCGATTCACTACACGATCACTGCCCAACATTTGGTCGACTCCGCCATGGAGAACCGGTCGGAACTATTGCAGGCGCAGCTTCAGTTGGCACAGGATGCCCTCACGATCAACTACGCCAGGAACCAGGCCCTTCCCTCGCTTGCCCTGCAATACACCTACGGCGTCCACGGACTCGGGGATACGCCCAACGATGCCTATGACATGACTTTCCGCAAGGACTACCAGGACCAGACCGCGATGCTCCGGCTGGATGTGCCGATCGGCAATGAGGCCGCCAAGAGCCAACTCCGCCGCAGCCTGCTGCAGCGGCAGCAGGATCTATCCTCCAAAGCCGCCCAGTCGCTGCAGATCCGCAAAGACGTCCTGGATGCCATCGATACACTGCAGGCGTCATGGAACCGCATCATCGCCAGCCGAGCCCGAACCGTCCTCGCCGCACGTACCGTCGCTGCCGAACAGCGCCAATTCAACCAGGGCCTCCGTACCGCCACCGATGTGCTGGACGCCCAGACGAAACTGGCCGATGCCCAGTCCTCCGAGATCGCCGCCCTCACCGACTACGAAATCGCCCAAATCGACCTCGCATTCGCCACCGGCACCCTCCTGGGTCAAGCCCGCGTAGACTGGGAAAAACAGATCCCCACCACCCAACCCGCACAATAATCCACATCCATCGGCCGGGGGCGAGACAGAACCTGCACCTCCTCGTATCATTCCCCGCCAGTCGCGGGATGCTCACCGCGATCTGACACCGCTTCGCAAGCGAAAGAGTGAAGTCGCATGAATGAACTCAACGCCCCCGGGAATGGCGAATCTGCCGCTGCGGCCGAATCACACTATCGCTGCGGTACGCTCGTATACACGCGCAAGGCCCTGGTCGCACTGTTCGGGTGGCTCCTGTGGGGCTTTTTCTGCTTCACCATGATGGAGACCGTCTGGCCCAACATGGTGCCCCTCAAATTGAAGGACTTGGGCGTCTCTAACTGGCTCATGTCCCTGGTGATGACCACCATCCCCGGAATCTTCGACATCACCGTGGGCACCGTCGTCAGCTACAAGAGCGACCGCTACCGCAGCCGCATGGGCCGGCGCATCCCGTTCATCTGGTACACCCTGCCGTTCCAGGCCCTGAGCCTCGCCTTCATCGGCTGGAGCGAGCAGATCGGCGCTGCTCTGCGGCACGTGATGCCAATGGCACAAACTTTCGCGCCCACAACGGTGACCGTCGCGATGATCGTGCTCTTCATGGTGTCGTTCCAGTTCTTCAACCAATTTGTCGACAGCGCCTACTGGTACCTGTTCAACGATGTGGTGCCCCCGCAATTGCTTGGCCGCTTCAACGGCTATTTCAATATCGTCGGCAGCATTGCCGCGGCCTTGTACAACTGGTTTCTCTTCGAGCATTCGGTCCCGCTGTTCCGGCCGATCATGACCGGGGCGGCCATCCTCTACTTCGTTGGCATGGGCATCACCTGCCTGCGGGTGAAGGAGGGCACATACCCGCCACCTCCGGAAGAGGAGAAGTACGAAGGCTTCTTCGCGAAGCTCATGTCGGTCGGCAAGGAATCGTTCTCCACGAAGTTCTACTGGTATTTCTACCTCACGGCCGGCGTGGGCGCGCTGGCTGGCGGCGTTGCCATCTTCAATGTCTTTACCAACCAGCAGCTAAACCTGTCGCTCAAGCAGCAGGGCATCCTCCGCACCGTCAGCACCTTCGGCGGCATGGTTGCCACGTACTATGCGTCGGTCTTCGTCGATCGCTGGCATCCGCTTCGCATCTCGACCTACAACGCCATCGGCGCTGCGTTCTCCGGCTTCAACGGCTGGATCTGGCTCTTCATCACGCTGCCCTCGGCGGTGATGTTCTGGCCGGCGCTGATCAGCGGCGTGGCGTCGCAGTTCAGCGGGGCCATGGCGGGCCTCTGCGGGATCGCGCTGTTCATGCGGCTTATGCCCAGGTCTCTTTACGGGCAGTTCTCCGCCGCCAGTTCAGTGATCCGCGCTATCGGCAGGATGGTGGCCGGCTTCCTCGCGGGGATCTTCATTGACGGTATCACGTGGCTGCTGCACGACTCCAGCATGGCCGCGAAATTCGGCCCGGATTTCGCCTACCGCTTCGGTTTCCTCTGGAGCGGCACCTTCACCGTCGTCGGCGCCGTCGTTACCTGCCTCGCCTATCGCGAGTGGCTGAAACTCGGCGGCGACGAGCACTACCAGGCGCCGGCGCCGTGGCTGCCCGAAGGGCGGGAACCCCCCGCCGGCCAGTTCAAGTCGGTGGCAACCATCCCGCGTTGGCTTCGGACGGCTCTGAACCTGGGCCTTGTGGGCATGGCCATGAATCTCGCTCTGATGGGGTACTTCACCTGGGAAATGCTCCACGCCGAGAAGCTACGCGAGATCGGCCACTGGTACCTCCACATCTGGTTCCCCTTGAAGATCCTGCTCACGACCGCCGGACTGGTGCAGTACTGGCTCATCATCCGTGACATCCGCGCTCGCGAACGCGGCCAGAAGACGGTCTACGGACTGCCGCACCACGGCATCTGGATGGTCGGGGCGTTGACCGGGTTCGCCTCATTCCCGACCCTCTGGCTACAAACCCAGTGGATCATCAACCTTGGCCTCTCCTACGAACTGTACATCCTGGGTATCGCCAACCTGGTCAGCCTGGCCCTGAGCATCCTCAATACGCAGGCGGTCCGCTGGATCGAACGCGACCTGGCGCCCGGAGAAGCAGTGCATCCGAGCCCGGCGGCTTCCGCAACCTAAAGCGGGCCATCGTGTGGCGGAACGATCCGATCGCCTCCTGCTTACCGCAGTTTTCTGCCCCACCCTTGTTGCCGTAGGGCATGCGATCGGTCTGAAGCTGACAGTCGAAACGCCCGAATTGATAAGAGAATCAGATTGACAGGAAAGCTGATTCCACGAAGGCGGGATTGGTTGCACGGGGGCGAGGGGTCTTCCATCGTGTGATCTGTAGCTCCATCTAGAGCTTCCCTAGGCCCGCCGACCTCCAGAAGTCGACCCCGCCAGCGAACTCTCCGATCTTCCACCCACCATTCCTATTAGGCCGGCCGCCGCCTCCCAGCCCGTTCCTCAGCCGCAGGAATCTCACCTCCAAACCAAGGCAGACGAAACGTGCCAATCTTCTCCACCCCACGAAGCGCAACTCCTTGCCCCGCCAGCACAAGCATCTCAAAAAGACATTTGCGCCACCCTCGCGAATCTTCCTTCCAGCATCGACACTACTGAATCCTCTTCGCGTCATCCCGACTTCACGGTCGCCGCCTCCCCCAACTCCCACCCGGAGTCGCCGCATGAACAACCTTCGCCTTGACAGCACTATGCATCCGCCATACTTTCCGACCACGTTCCGGCAGGGACGTCCCCGCAGTTGCGATCCGATCGCTTCCCTGGCCCAATCAATAAGAAAGGCTAGAACACAGTGAACCCGTTCCTCGAGGGAAATGCGTGCGTATTCGGCGTCCAGTGGGGCGATGAAGGCAAAGGCAAGATCGTCGATTACCTTGCCGAAGATGCCCAGGTGGTCGTCCGCTATTGCGGCGGTGCCAACGCCGGCCATACCGTGCGCATCAATGGCCAGAAATACTCCACCCACCTCCTGCCCGTCGGCATCTTCCGCCCCGGCATCATGAACCTGATCGGCAACGGCGTCGTCCTCGATCCCGAAGCCTTCTTCAAAGAAGTCGACGAGTTCATCGCCAAGGGCTTCCCGATCTCGCCGGATAACCTGCGCGTGAGCTACAAGACGCACGTCGTCATGCCCTATCACAAGCTCGAAGATGGTGCCCGCGAAACGCGAACTCAGGGCAGTTCCATCGGCACCACCCGTCGCGGCATTGGCCCAGCCTATGCGGACAAGATGCATCGCATGAGTGCGATCCGAGTCAGCGACCTCATTGATGCATCCCGCCTGAAAGCCAAGCTCGAACAGATTGCCACCGACCGCAGCGCCATCTTCCAGAAAGTCTACGATCTGCCCGCCCTGGATGTGCCCAAGCTCTTCCTGGAGTATCGGGCCTACGGTGAGCGGCTCAAACCATTCGTGGATGATACTTCTTCGATCCTGATCAAAGCCAACAAGGCCGGCAAGAAGATCCTCTTTGAAGGCGCCCACGCCGTCCTGCTCGATGTCGATCACGGCACTTATCCCTACGTGACCAGTTCCTCATGTTCCGCCTTGGGAATCTTCACCGGAGCTGGGGCGCCACCGCAGATCTGCCGCAACTTCATCGGCATCATGAAGGCCTATACCACCCGCGTCGGCGGCGGCCCCTTCCCCACGGAACAGGACAACCAGATCGGCAACTACATTCGCGAACGCGGCAACGAATACGGCACCACCACCCGCCGGCCGCGCCGCTGCGGCTGGTTCGACGCCGTCGCCGTTCGCTACTCCAGTGAACTCTGCGGCGTCACCGCCATCTCACTGATGCTGCTCGATGTGCTCACCGGCCTCGACGAGTTGAAGATCTGCACCCGTTACGAGATGAACGGTAAACCGGTGGATGGCTTCCGTGCTGACATGGGCATGCTGGCGGACGTGCGTCCCGTCTATGAAACCATGCCCGGCTGGCGCGAAGATATCTCCGGCGTCCGCAGCTTCGCAGATCTCCCAACCAATGCGAGGAAATATGTGCAGCGTCTTGAGGAACTAATCGAGACCCCCATCCGCATGGTCAGCGTCGCCCCCGACCGTGAAGCCACATTGATGAGGTAAGTAGAGCCGGTGACCTCACCGGCTGTAACAGGCACAAGGAAGTGTTGTTGGCGAGGATTGGCTGCCCACGCATGATCATGCGGTTAGGCGAGTCTACGAAGGAACGACAAGCATGGAGCACCTCCCCATCAAATCCCCTGAGCGTCTCCCCACCCACATTGCCATCATCATGGATGGCAATGGCCGTTGGGCACGCCAGCGCGGCCGGCAGCGCATCGTTGGGCACCAGCACGGCGCCGAATCCGTCCGCCGCATCGTCACCGAATGCAGCCGCCTGAACCACCAGTACGGCAACCCGAAATACCTCACCCTCTACTCCTTCTCCACCGAAAACTGGAAGCGGCCGCCGGATGAAGTCAGCTTCCTCATGGGCATGTACGTCCAGTATCTCCACAGCGAACTGCCGACAATGCTCCAGAACAACGTTCGCTTTCATCAGATCGGCCAAACCAAAGGAATGCCGCCCGAAGCGATCCAGGCCCGCGACGAGGCGATCCGGACAACGGCCGGCAACACCGGCCTCACTCTGAACCTGGCCGTCAACTATGGAGGCCGCGCGGAGATCGTCGATGCCGTGCGCGCCATCGCCCGCAAAGCCGCATCCGGCGAGGTCGCGCCTGATGCGGTCGATGAGAACCTGATCAGCCAGCATCTCTATACCGCCGGCCTGCCCGATCCCGACCTGCTGATCCGCACCGCCGGCGAAATGCGACTCAGCAATTTCCTCCTCTGGCAGATCAGTTATGCCGAACTCTACGTGACGGAGGTCTTCTGGCCCGATTTTGATGTCCCCCACCTGCACGCCGCCCTGGAGTCCTACGCCTCCCGGCACCGGCGTTTTGGATCGCTTTAGCAGGCGTGGCCGGGGGCATGGCGGTCGGAGCCATATTCGTAATGGCCGCCCGCATCCGACAGGCATAAGATCGTACAATGAATGGGTTGATCAGGATATTCACTTCGTAATGCAGGCGCCAACGAAAATCCTCGTCCTTCAAGGGCAATCGCCAGTCTACTCTCAGGCCGTCGATGCACTGCGCAAGACTGCCGAAGTCGTCGAGGCTCCCGGTATCGAACAAGCCGTTGCCCTCTTGCGCACCGACCAGTTCGCCGCCATCTTCACTGATGCCGGCGATTACCTGCCGCTTGAGCGAGCTCTGGTATCGCAGCAGGCCTCACTGATCCTCAACACGATCGGCGAAGGTGTCTGCATCGTTGATGGTCAGGGCCACTCCAACTGGATGAACAAGCGGCTTCAGGGCTGGCCGGCTCGCCTCCACGATGAAATCCGCCGCAACTGCCTTGAGGCATTCAGCCAGTTTCAGGCTGCCTGCGCCCTGGGAACTGGCGAGACCACGCCCGCCTGGAACCGCAACCGCCGATTCGCCCTGAGCCTTGATGATCAGTTTTATTGGGAGATGGTCGTCTCACCGGTAATCGCACCTGCCAATCGCGTTGTGCAAGTCGTCGCCGTCGTCTGGGACAACACCGCCCAGCGCCGGTTGCAGCAGAAGCTCGACGCGATCGACCGCGCCGGCGGCGAACTTGTGCGCCTTGAGTCCGACCTGATCGCCCGCCTGAGCGCCACCGAGCGGCTCAAGGTGCTGGAGGACAAGATCGTTCACAATGTCCGCGAGCTGATGCATTATGACCACTTTGCGATCCGCATTCTCGACCGGCGCTCGAACAAGCTTGAAGTCGTCATGAGCAGCGGGTTTTCCCCCGAGGCCCTCTCTGTCGAGCTCTTCGCCAACAAAGAAGGCAACGGCATCAGCGGGTTTGTGGCTGCGACGGGCCGCTCCTATATCTGCCCCGACGTCCAACGTGACCCTCGCTACATCCACGGATTGGGTGATGCCCGCAGCAGCCTGACGGTCCCCCTGTTCCTACACGACAAAGTCATCGGCATCTTCAATATCGAAAGCCACCATGATGCTGCATTCACCGAGGATGACCGGCAATTCGCGGAGATCTTCGGCCGCTATGTCGCCATCGCCCTGAACATCCTTGACCTTCTGGTCGTCGAGCGTGTCAGCACCCGCCATCGTGTGGCCGACGATGTCTGCGCCGAGGTTGCCGGCCCGCTCAACGACATTGCATCAGATGCCAAGGCGATCCTGGCAGACTACATCGGGCCTGACGACGACATGCGCAATCGCCTGCAGCAGATCGTCGACAACGTTGGCGAGATTCGCAGATGCCTGAACCAAACTGCCCAGGGTCCGGCCGCCATCCTCGGACTCGATGAAGTCAGCTCGGGCCAGAACGATCCCATCCTTCAAGGTGCTCGCATTCTCGTTGCCGACGATGAAGAGAACATCCGCATCACCATTCGCGATATCCTCCACAAGTATCATGCCGTGGCCACCATTTGCAGTACCGGCTCCGAGGCAATCCGCGAGATCGAGCAACATGACTTCGACTTGATCGTGTCCGACATCCGCATGCCTGATAAAAGCGGCTACGATATCTTCGCGGCCGTACGCCGGCGCATGAACACCATCCCGGTCATCCTGATGACCGGCTTCGGATACGACCCCAATCATTCGATCATCCGCGCCAGCCAGGAAGGTCTGCAGGCCGTGCTCTTCAAGCCCTTCAAAGTCAACCAGCTTATGCAGGAGATCCGCAAGGCTCTGCAGCCTGCTCCGACTTAGCTTGGTGCCGGCCGTCGTTTCGAGCGATTTCTCGGTGTTTCATGCTCGGCGATGCGGTACAATGCTCCGACAGAGACAAATTGGGGAGGTCGGATATGCATCAGAACATTCGCTTGCTCTCCGTTGCAGCCGCCTTACTGGCCACCTCAACCGCAATACGCGCTGTTGAGATCGAGGGAGTGCAGACCGCTTCCATGGATCAGCCGCGGGTCACCCTGATGGCGCGGCGCACGCTCAAAGGACCGCCGCTTGTCGCCAAGCAGGATGCGGGACTCGCCGATCTGCTCGGTATGGACAAGAACGCCACCGACAACGTCGCCGGCTTCGCGGCATTCCTTGATACCGGCGCCAGCGGCATACTCATCAGCAAAGTCACCGCCGATGCCCTGGGGATTACCCACCTGCGCACGGGTCGCGAAAAAGAGGCCCCCGAGATCGTCTTCCACGATGTCGGCATCGGTGGTACCGATCAGTTCAACGTTTCCGAGCCCCTGCTGCTTTACTTCGGAGCGTATCAGGCTCTGGGAGGTCTGACGGCAGATGACCTGCTGCAGCCGGCTGGCGGGCCATGGAATTGCCAGGTAGGTCCGCTCTCCGGCGGCGGGCTTCTCGAAAGCATTGTTGGCGGCATTGACGTGCTCGGCATGCCTGCCATGATCGGCAAGATCCTCTACATGGACCCGCGGCCGGTAAACGAGGTCGAAGATGTTATCCAGGTCAAACTGCTCACGCCCGATGAGGCGAGGCGCGCGAAGCTCCCCAAGATGGATCGCCACGTGATCCTGTCTTACGCCGATTTCGGCCCGTTTACCTCGACCGATCCGGTCAATGCCCAGCGCCCGGTCACAGCGCCCAATCCCTTCATCGGCCCCGACCCGACCGGCCGAAACCCCCACAAGTCGTCGCCGATCATCCTCACCCACGGCGGGCGCAAGTCCGAAGCATCCTGGCTGCTGGATACCGGAGCGGCCGCCTCCATGATCTCCACGCGCCAGGCGGCCAAGTTGGGGATTCGCTATAAGCAAGGCACCGAGGGAACCGCGAACCCGGTTCTGGAAGGTGTGCCCAAGGAAAAGCAATTCACCCTTTCGGTCGGCGGCATCGGCGGAATGAAAACGTCGGCCGGCTTCTACGTCGAGGAGTTGCGCGTACCCACAACCGAGGGCGACGATCTGATCTACCATCCCGCCCCAGTACTGGTCAACGACATCATCGTCGAGCATCCGCAGACAGGAGAGAAAGTGACGCTTGACGGCGTCTTCGGGATGAACCTGCTGGTGGCATCAGCCAACATCGACGGCGGCACCCTGTTCCCACAGATCGGTGATAGCGTCTCGGGGCCGTTCGATGCCATCATCATCGACCATGCGACCGGGATCCTGGGCGTGCAGCTCACCAAGGAGCTGCGAGAATCCGTGAACACTCCGCGAGGGGGCAGGCGGTGAAAGCGATCGGGGATCACCGCCAGCAGATCAACGCAACTCCGCCGATCGCAGCCAGGGTTGCGAGGGCCGTCCGCCAGCCTATTCCCGCGTTGTAGCGGTACCAGATCATCGGCATCATGAACAGTGGCGAGGTTTGCGCCAGCGTGGAGACCAGGCCGGGATTGACCCGCTTCACGGCCGCCACATAGCAGAGGATTCCCAGCACCGGGCCGGCCAGCACACCGGGCACGAACCGCTGCAGTATCCAGGGATCGCGCAGGTATCGCAGCAGCGCGGGCAGTTGCCCTCGCACAAGCGGCATGAACGACAGCAGCACTGCGCCGATGCCCACACGCACAGTGCCCGTAATGATCGAATCCAGCGGCCCGAGGCGAAATGCCTGGCGTAAGGTCACAGCGCCAAGACCGGTCAGGACTGCCGACCCGATGGCACAGGCCAGGCCTTTGTTGGTCACAAATCCCGGCTCGCGCCCCTTCTCGCCCGTTCGCGCTCGCGCCATCACCGCCACCGCGATACCGCCCATCACGATGGCCGCCCCGGCCAGTTGCAATGGTCCCATCGTTTCACCCATCCACAGCCACGCCGCACTGGCGCTGAACACCGGAGCGATCATCTGGATCTGCGTTGCACGTCGTGGCCCAAGCGACACCAGTGCTTCGTACAGCAAGATATCGCCAAGCACCATGCCCAGCACCGAAGACACAGCAATCCACAGCACCTGCTGGCTGTCGGGCACCTGTCGGGCCTCAGGCATAATCAGCAGGTAAGCTGCGCTAACGATCACGAGCAGCACGGAAGCAACGATTCTGCCCAATACGAGGATCCCGGCAGCGCCGATCCGCCGGCCAATGCTCGCAAAACACAATGGCCCAATCGCCCAGAGCAGGCCGGTCATTAATGCCAGTACAACGCCTTCAATCACACCGATGGATCATGCCCGCTTGCGTCCGGAAGAGCAACTACGGCGCCCTCAGCAACATCGCCTGCGCCGCCGCCAGCCGCGCGATGGGCAAGCGCATAGGCGAGCAACTGATGTAGCTCACCTTCGCCTTGAGAAAGAATGCTATCGAATCGGGATCGCCGGCGTGCTCACCGCAAACACCGCACTCGAGGTCGCTTCGAGCCGCGCGACCTCGCTCAATCGCCATGCGGATCAACTCGCCCACACCTTCCTGATCTACGCTGCGGAACGGATCGACGCCGACCAGCCCCATCTCCTGGTAACTGCCCATGAACGTCGCTGCATCATCGCGAGAAATGGCCATTGCCGTTTGCGTCAGGTCGTTGGTGCCAAAGCTGAAGAACTGCGCATACTCGGCCAGGCTGCCGGCTACCAGTGCTGCTCGCGGCGTCTCGATCATCGTGCCCAGTTGATACTCCACCATGACTCCCGCAGCGCGCATTGCCTGCTCGGCTGCATGCTGCACCAGATCGTGCATCAACCTCATCTCCTCCCGCGAGATCGTCAGCGGGACCATGATCTTTGGCCGAACATCATATCCCTTGCCGATGCAGTCAATCGCGGCCGCCACAATCGCCCGAACCTGCATCTGCAGGATTTCCGGGAAACTCACGGCGATCCTGCAGCCACGGTGACCGAGCATTGGGTTGACCTCATGCAATTGCTCGATGCGCCGGCGCACTTCGCGCTGCGTCATTCCCAGTTCGCGTGCTATTTCCTTCTGATCCTCCTGCCCGTGGGGCAGAAACTCATGCAGCGGAGGGTCGAGCAAGCGGATCACGACGCTTTTGCCGGCCATTTCCCTGAATATGGCCACGAAGTCCTGCCTCTGATATGGCAGCAAGGCCTCCAGGGCTGCCTGGCGGGTTGCCGTATCATCGCGTCCGGCCAGGATCATCTTGCGCATCAGCATGATGCGCCGCGGCGCGAAGAACATGTGCTCCGTCCTGCACAGCCCCACTCCCTCGGCACCCAGACGCAGCGCCAACCGGGCATCATCAGGCGTATCGGCGTTGGCGTAGACCCCGATCGAGTGCTTCGAGCTGCGCCGGGCCTCATCCGCCCATTGGAGCAACGTGATCAGCCATGGCGTAGTCTCTGCCTCGATCCGCCGTACCTCGCCCACATACACCTCGCCGGTAGTGCCGTCGATGCTGACGATGTCCTCTTCGCCGAGTTCATATCGGCCAACTTTGACGATCCTGCGCTGCTCATCGATTTCCAGGTCTCCGGCTCCCGCCACGCAACAACGCCCCATCCCGCGTGCGACAACGGCGGCGTGCGACGTCATTCCCCCTGTGCTGGTAAGAATCCCTTCGCACTGCTGCATGCCGATCACGTCTGTGGCGTCAGTCTCGCGCCGAACCAGGATCACGCTCTGCCCGCGCGATGTACGCTGCATCGCATCGGCTGCGGTGAATGCCAAGGTTCCAACGGCCGCTCCGGGCGATGCTGCATACCCCCTTGCCACCGCCTCCGGCCGATCTCGTGTGTCAAACCGGGCATGCAGGATCGTCTCCAGCGAGTGTGGGTCGATGCGCTGGATCGCCTGGTCGCGGGATATAAGACGCGCCTCCGCCATTTCGACGGCAATGCGGACGGCCGCCTCGGCCGACCGCCCGGCCGGCCGACTGTGCAGAACCCACGCCTGCCCTTGTTCGAGCGTGAACTGGACCTCCTGAGCATCGCCAAAATGCTTCTCCAGGCCGTGGCGCAAATCCTGCAAACTCTGCAGCGACGCTGGCGAACGCTTCGCCAGTTCGGTAATCGGGGCAGGAGGCAAACGCCCTGCCGCAACATCCGCACCTTGCGCCACCGGTATGAACTCGCCCCGCAAGGCATCTTCTCCGGTGTTCGGATCGCGTGTGCACGCCACTCCGGTCAGGCTGTCGGTGGCGCGGTTGCCGAAGACCATCGCCTGCACGATCACGGCGACCGGCAGTGGACCGGCAGCGTTGTGGCGAAGCGCCATTGCCCGTGGCTGTTCGCCGGCTTTGAGGGCTGCCAGCACCGCCTGGCTGAATTGGACGAGCGGCTCATTGGGGAATTCGACGGCCGCCCGGATGGAGTATATCCCCTGCCAGCGTCGCACCAGTTCGCGCATGGCCCAACCGTCCAAGTCCGTTTCTGTCGTCAGTCCACGGTTGTCCAGTTCCGCCTTCAGATCGCGTTCGAAGTGGATCGGGTCAATGTCATGCACCAACCGTCCATGCTGTGCAATCAGCCGGCGATAGCAGTCGAACACAAAGCGGTCATCGGCTGTGCGTGCCAGCAGCCTCTGGGCAACGCGAGGACTCATGCCCAGGTTCTGCACCGAGGGCAATAAGCCGGCCGGCGCATCTTCAGCAGAACACCGCACCGCCAGCAGCAGCGGGTTACGTTCATCCCCCAATGACCGCCCTGTATGTTCTTCGAGCCGTTGCAGTCCGCGACGGATCTCCACCTGCACCTCAGGCTCCAGGCCGCGTGATGGGATCGGGTGCTCAGCGGCCGCCGTCGTCACCACGAAGAACGGTGGCACAGGCAAGCCCGCCTGGTACATCGCAAACAGGCCTTGAGCCTTGGTGCCGACCAGATGCGCAGCGTCGGCCGGCAGCGCGTCCTCACACCATAGCATGGCGGGAGACGCAATGGGCGCACTATCCACTATTGTGGCCGGTCTTCCGCCGCGGCGTGCCATCATTCCCTGCCTGTCATCATGATCTGCGATCGGTTCGCAGGGGATTATATCACTGGACTGCCCTTTGGCGATTCTCGCTTTCCGGCTCCCTATTCAGCACGCACCCGAAACGCTGCCGCGTGCAAAGCGCAGATCGTTTCATCTGAGTTCAGCATGGATGATCTGCCCCATCACACCGAGGGCGGATGCCGACAAGGTGATACCACCGCAGTTCTGGGGAATTTGACAAACCCGGCTCTGCTGTCGTACGACATTAGGCATGACTAACACAACCGCGCCGTTTGGATTGTTAGCGGCGGTCGCAATGGTCTCGGTTGCGTTTGCCCAGCCTGCCCCCGTGGCCACCGCCCCTGCATTAGCGCCGGCGGCAGTGGAAGAGTCTGGCCTGTCGCTGGATGTCAGCATGAAGTACGTCACAGCGTATTTCTTCCGCGGCGTCAACAATGGCGAGGAGGGCCTGATCCTGCAACCCGAAGCCACCGCAACGTATACGATAATGGTCGGTGACAACCTGAGTATTACTCCGTGGTTCAATGTCTGGAACAACGTCACTGACAAGACCTATGCTGATAACTACCACTACTGGGATGAGGTCGATCTCACCCCTGGCGTTGATATCACCTCCGGCCGTTTTTCCTTGACCCTCCAGTACGCCTACTATCACTCCCCTGCCAGGAACTGGGAGGACATTCATGAGTTGGGCGCTGTCATCTCGTATGACGATTCCGACCAGCTTGGCCTGCCGATCGCCCTGAATCCCTGCGTCGGTTACTACCAGGAAATCGTAAACAAGAACACAAGCGAGCGCACATACCTCGAGGTCGGCGTGACGCCCGAGTGGTCCACTGTGAAGTGCCCCGTGAAGCTGACGTTCCCAGTTGCCGTGGGCATGGGTCTGCACGGCTGGTATGCAAACGACGATGGTCATCAGGAGATGCTGGGGTATGCATCGGCGGCTGTGGAAGGACAATACAACATCACCGAATACCTATATGCAACCGCTGGTGTGAAGTACATACGCCTGGTTGCCGACAACATTGTCGATGACAACGACGGCACCGAGAACCAATTCATCGGCAGCGTTGGCATTGGCTATACGTTCTAATGCCCGTCGATGGTGCCGACCTGGATATTCAGGTCCTCGCGGCGCTCGATCTTGTCAATCTGGCCGTCACGGATCCAGATGATGCGGTCGGATACCGCGAGCATCTTGTGGTCGTGGGTGGCACTGATGATGGTCACACCACGTTCTTTGTTGAGCTGGCGAAGCAGTTCGATGATCAGGGTGCCGGTGGTCAGGTCGAGGTTGCCGGTGGGCTCGTCAGCGAGAATGATGGCCGGGTCATTGGCAAAGGCGCGGGCGATAGCGACGCGCTGCTGCTGGCCGCCGGACATCTCCGAGGGCTTGTTCACCATGCGATGGCCGAGTTCGACGCGCTTGAGAATCTCGGCGGCCTTGTCTTGAGCGTCGGCGGTGTTCATGCCGGCGAAGATCATGGGCAGCATGACATTCTCGATGGCGGTCATGACGGGGATCAGGTTGAATGTCTGGAAGATGTAGCCGATCTTGCGGCAGCGCATCCAGGCCAGCTCGTACGCATCAAGCTGAGCGATGTCGACTTCGTCGATGTAGACCTTGCCCTCCGAGGGCTTGTCCAGGCCGCCGATCATGTTGAAGAGCGTGCTCTTGCCTGATCCGGATGGGCCCATGATCGAGATGTACTCACCCCGGTTGATCTGAATATCCACACCACGGAGGGCGTGCACCTCCTCGGTGCCCATTTTGTAGGAACGTTTGACGCCGATGGTGCGGACGGTGTACTCCGAGAGGGAATCGGCGGTAACAGGCGTCGGGGCGGTTGTTTGTGACATGGTCGTTGATACTCCGGGGTCAGGATTCATAAGTCATCAGCTCAGGAACACTACGTCTCCACACGCATGGCTTCGATCGGGTGCATCCGGGCAGCTCGCCATGCCGGATAGACAGCGCCGCCAACGGTCAGCAGGACACCAACCACCAGGCACAGGCCCGTTGCCGCGGCAATACTGGGGTATGGATACATCTTCCACGCATATCCGCCGTACTGTGCCGTCACGCCGACCATGCTCAGAAGCAGCCCCAGCAGAATGCCCATGATGGTTCCAGCACCGCCCTGGAAGAAGCTCTCGATCAGGAAGAGCTTTACGATGAAGCTGTCGAGCGCACCCAGACACTTCATCGTGCCGATCTCGCGAAAACGTTCCGTTACACTCATTAACATCGAATTCAAGATGCCGGCAAATGCCACCAGAAGGGCCAGGGCAATCAGCCAGTTGGTCTGGGTCCGGGCATTGCGGATCTCAGCGTCAGTGGTGGGAACGCCATTGCCCTTCATCATGGCGACGAGATTCTGTGGGCCGTTCATGATAATCTTGGCTTCTTTCAGGTTCGTTGTGGCTTCGCGCCACTGAGTGAAGGTATTGACCATCTCCGCGCGAGTGGCGAGCAGTTTCTTCATCACATCAGGCGAGACCGGAAGCGGGCCAAGTTCCTTCTGAATCTCGACGAACTCCTGCCCGAAGGATTTCTTGTCGTCGAATGTATCGGATGCATTGGCCGGGAGCTTGGCCGCCGCGATGGTGATCTCAGATGCCAGGGCGAGCACCTGTGGCTGCAGCGTCTCAACACGCTTTTTGGCCGACTGGATTTCCGCGGTATCCGCGGCTTCGCGCATCCAGTTGCGCATGCCATCGATCGCCTTGTCACTGGAGAGGATATACATCAGAAAAGCCATTGCCAGGATGATGCCGCTGGTGACAACCAGGCTGCGATGGAGCCGTTGGCGAATGCTCTTCCAGGCAATCTCGACGGCCTTGGAGGTCGGCAGTTTGACCTGCCGTTCCACCCGCTTCGACTTGATATCTCTATTAGTCATGCTGCGTCCAGTCATTCAATTTGAAACCACAGATGAACACAGATTAACACAGATCAGGAGGGTAGCCGCTGTGCGGCAGGACCCATGAACCGTTTGATCTGGAGCTTGGGTCTGGCGAAGTTGATCAGCAGGCAAATCGGCAATCCGGTCACTCGAAGATAGTTGATGCACTGCGCCTTATGGACATCGCTGATCGCCTCCACTGCTTTGACCTCGACAATAATCAGCCCCTCCACAAGCAGATCACACTCATAGTTCCCGACTACGACGTCGCCGTACCTCACCGCAAATGGTTTTTGCTGCTCAACCTTTAGTCCTTCGCGCAGCAGGTCAACCAGAAGCGAATTCTCATACACTTTCTCCAAAAACCCACACCCATGATAGTTGTGAACACGCATCGACCCGCCGATGACCTTCCGAGTGATCCAATTCCATCCGTGTTCATCTGTGTTCATCTGTGGTTCCATCTTTACTCCGGTCTATCTGTGGTTTCATTCCTTGTCAGGGCTGGCGTCGGGCATAGCCATGCCGATCAGGCCCTTGCGGACCAGGGTCTGGAGGAACGCTACGGTGGAAACCTCCATCTCACGGAGGCTGATATTGTACTGCTTGGACAGGCGGCGGATGATCTGCTGCACACTGGTCTTGCCATCGCATTGTTTCCAGACGCTGTAACCTATTGCTTCCAGTTCAAACGTCTTGGTCGTACCCTCTGGAACGCGGAACAACCGGCCAGCAATGCGCGACGGTTGAATCGGCACCTTGAGCTGGGCGCCGCCGTCGGGGGCCTCAGTGACCGTACACTTAGCCAACTGCAAGGGCTTGGCGGCCAGTGCCTGCGGTTTGGTAATCTTCGGTTTGCGCGACCAGAACATGCCTAATCCTCTTCCGTATCCATCGACTCCATCGATCCTTTGGTCTGCTTCGTACTCGCCCAGCCAACCGTGTCCATCAGTTCGCTGGCTAATGCCTCATCGGTGGCATCAACAATCACCAGGCGATCACGCTCCTGGTCATGGCGGGCCAATACCGTATAGCCCTTCGCCAGCCACCATGCCCAGCCATAGCGCCGACGGCGTACAACCTGCTGACGGACCCGCTTTGGCTCGCCCTCACTTTCAACAGGCGAAGAGCCAAACTTGAACTGTTTGCCATGCCATGCCGCCTGCTCGGCGATCCAGCGTTCCATCGGCCGTCGCTGCAGGGCCAGTTTAGCCATGGCAAGCTGTCGCACCGTAACGGCGCTGCCATCCTTATGCGTAAATGACAGGCTCAGATCACCGGCATTGAGCCGATGCTTTGCCATGACCATGCCAGAGGGCGTCCGGCAGGAGAGATCGAAGATCGACCACTCCCACACTTCACTCCGACTCGTATCCACAAGCGTCGGCAGCAGCCTTTGCGTCAGCACGCGATCTCGATGATGCGCGTGATAGACCAGTTCGATGATGCGCCCGCTCGTCAGGCTATAGGCCACGCAGATATCGCGGCCAGGCGGCTCATCATCTTCATACAGCAACGGCGCCTGCCAGTTGCCGCCATCCATGCTGAGCGGCCGGGCATCTTGCGCGGCAAGCTGCCCGACCTCCTGGCGGACTGCGGCGGTTACTGCCACCTCCGCCTTGAATCGCTTGCCACCGGCCACCTTCCATCGCATGCCCAGACGCGGGCGATGCAGGTCAGCCATCAGCAGGTATCCCGCATCCGCGTCACCTTCAACGCGAACCGGGCCCCACCGATCAGGCACTTCCAGTCGCCAGCCTTGCCATGCGATGATCATCAGGCCCGCCTAGAAAGTCGCCTGGAACACGCTCTTGCTCATAAACACCAAGCCCAGACCCAGCATCGTAATCAGACCCACACCACAACTGAAGCCGGCCAGGAACACCACGCGATACTGCGGCCACATCTCGCCGAACTTCTTCGAGAAGTAGTATTTGCCCAACAGGGCGCCGATGAACTGTGGCACAATCACATGCGGGGTGCTCTGGTCCAGCCCACGGATCAATCCGTAGACCAGCAGGATAGGCAGGCCCATCCAGGACAGGCCGGTGAACAGCACCAGCGCCAGCCCAAGCCCGATAAAGAGATAGGTTGGATTGAACGCTTCCATGAATGGACCATGTGCACCGCCAGGCATCGTGCTGGAGATGATCAGCGCATTGTTGTAAGCGTTGAATTCCCACATCTGGTTCGCGTAAGGGAAAGCACTGGAAGGAACGGGTGCAATCCGCCAGATGAACTGGCTGAAAATCAGGGTCGAAACCAGGACAATCGGGAAAATGAACGCCTCGGCCTTGATCATCGAACTGATCTTCGTGCCTGTAAGCTCGGTCTGACGGAAATAGAGGCTCTGCCAGCCGTAGTTGTACGCCGGGAAAGGAGTGTACCAGATCGCCGCGCCCTGGTAGCCGGTGAGGATGAAGGTGGCTTCTCGGACAAATGGGATCTGCACATCCGTGCCGATGATCCCGGTCATTCGGGCTGACACATAACTCAGGATTGGCGTGTAGACAAAACCATAGAAGACCAGTACCGACATGAGTGTCATCGAGACCGGCGAGTTTGCCGGATTCATCCGATGCGCCCACGACAGCAGGAAGTAGGCGGAACCAATCGCCCAGGTCATGGAGACCAGGTAAATGCCGACGCCGATCCACACTGAGAAATCGCCGCGACCGGCCGGCGGATGAAACAACGCTCGCCAATCCACGCGTGGGGCGCCGGCTTCGTCGAGGTCCTTGTTCCGCGTCCAAAGCACGCTCATCACGTTATAGATGCCGATGATGGCGATCGCGCCCATCAGGCCCAGGCCGAAGGAGAAGAAGAAGTCCAGGCGGTTGGAGATCATCGTGGTGATGGCCCCGACGCCCGGCCGCCAGTGGCCCAGAACTCCGGTGTGGTAAAGGATCGGGCAGGCGGCGACGCATATCAGCAGTCCCAGCGCAGATCCCATGATGGCCGAGAACGGCAGCACCATGCCCACCAATACCAGCCCGAGGTCGAAGGCGATGATGAAGGGGAATGCGGGGAGGAACGTCTCGGTATTGCTCGTTAAGTCTTTCCAGGGAAGCGGAAAGATCTGGATAGGCTCAGGCAGGAAGGCGCCCGAGATAGCTGGCAAGGCGATATAGATGGCGCCAAAGCACATGCCGAGCATGCCACCGAAACTGAACACGCGCCAGCGCCAACTCTCACGGCCGCCTGAGGCATCCGCCAGCGCCATAATGCCCTGGGCGCCGACGGGCGCCATCGGGAACGGCAGTTTTTCCACGTCGCTGGTCAGGCGATACATGACGTAGCCGAGGCCGAACTGATCGAGTCGCTGGATCGCCATGCCCATCGCCATCAACGCGATGGGAACCACCCATGCCGGGTGGAAGAAGGTGCGCTGGCCCAGCACATCCATACTGGTGGGGGCAACCCAGGGTGGGATCTGGCTGGAAATGCCGAACTGCCGGAAGTACTCGCTCTGCGGTAGAAACTGGTTCCAGAGAAGACCCGAGCCATTGACCATGCTGGCGCCGGCCATGTAGTACAGGACGTAGATCTCCGGTCGTTTGAGGATGGTGAACGAGCGGCGGGCAACTTCGATAAACAGGATGACGGTCACCCATTGGGCGGCAGATCCGATATCGGAACCCACCACCAGGTTCATGTACATGCTGGCGGGAGTCATGATCAGGCCGACGAACAGCGCGCCGATCATCGCCTTGAGGCCAAACCCCTCCTCCCAATGACCGGGAGAGGGCATCAGGTCACGGAATGCCTTCAGTTCCGGATCATCTCCGAAAGCACGTCTCCGCGGGCGTTGTTTAACTTCTGCAGTGGTCATCCAAGCCTCACCGATTCGCCTGGCACCACGGTCACGACCTCATCGGTCGTCTTTGCAAAGAGGGCCTGGCTCTGCTGTACATATTCGATCATGCGTTGCGGCGTCAACGAGCGCCACTGCAGGAACTGTTTACGCAGCTCCGTCAGGAAACTGCGGTTCATGCGATACCAGCTTCCGTCATCACCAGACAGACGCTGCAGGACAACCTGGACCTCGTAGATATCCTCGAATTGTCCGGGGTGAATCAGAAGCATCAGATGTTGCCGCACCCCCAGGTCGAAGGGCGTAAGCCAGATGACGGTCTTGAGCCCCCTGCTCTTGCGGCCCGCCTCGTCGGCAAAGATGAATGCTTCTACTATGCCGGCCGAGAATTTCCCGATCGAACCCTCCTGGTGAGCATCAAAGTACTCAGCCAGATAGGCCAGGCAGCCATCAGCAGCCGTCTTGTTGATCGTGAACGGCAGGGCTGCGATGATCTGGTCATCCTTGGGAGCGGGGACGCGCCAGGTGCGGTCAATGCTCGGGGCGGCGATCTTGCTTGCCAGCCGCGCAGGCACCAATGCCGAGAAAAGCACGACAATCAGAATGATGCCCAGGGTGCCCATGGCGCTGGTGCCGGAGTAATTCAGCGTAACGCCGCCGAGCCAGTGCATCTTCATCATGATCGTACCGACGCCCTGCCCGATGACGTAGCCGAACACAGCGCCGATTAGACCGTAGGTCATCGCCTCCGCCAGGAACAGTGCGCCAACATGCATCGGCGCCAAGCCCAGCGAGGTATAGACGTGGATCTCACGGCGGCGCTCCGCGATGGAGCCCATCATGGTGTTGAAGATGATCAGGCCGGCGATTGCCAGTGGAATGGCGACCTCGCCAGCGCCAGAGACGCTCGCCAGGTTGCTCGCGGCAACCATCTTCACGCCTTCGGTGAACCCGGCAAAGATCGCGATGGCAAACCGCTTTGAGATCTCGTCGCTGACTTCCTTGATCAGGACGTCCTGCACCGCAACACGGTCGCGCAGACGGCTGGCCTGGGCGCCAGAGCCGGCAAGAGAGGTGATCTCTTTGATGACCGCCGCCCGGTCAAACTCGCTGGAGATGTCCTCAACCTTCGCCATCTCCTTCAGGCCGGCATCGGAGACGAGTTGGAGATCTTTCTCATTCAGGTCCACCCGGAAGGCGACGCTGCGCAGCGATGAATTTGGCATCAGCCGGGAGATCAACTCCGGCACGATGACGAACTGGCTGGCCGACAGGTGTTCATAGTTGCCACCCATTTCCGCGGCTGTGGATGCTGGGTCGAGATCGAGCGACTCCAGGGCATTGTCATTGAGATTGCGGCCGCTGGCGTCGAGCATGCCGCTGATATACTTCAGCGGCGCAATCGGCTCGCCGGAAAGCGTATCAACATTGCGATCAAACGTCGCCGCGTCATACAGTCCGGCAACTTCCAGCTCCATGCCGCCTAGTTGGATCTTCTGGCCCTCTTTGACATTGAGTTGCCCGGCGATCACATCGCTCATGTAGATGATGTTCTGCTCACCGTTTTCAAGACGGGCGTATTTCGCTTCTCCGATCACTTTGGCAATGCTCGACAGACGCGATTCTCCGGGTGAAAGCCCAAGTATGGCCTGGGTGGCGTAGATGTGCGGCAAACCATCGGCGGATACCGAGACGAGGTGTACCTGGTCTTTCGGATCACCGGCATTGATATTCCATCGGCGAATCACCAGTTGTTTATCGCCCAGCACAGCGCGGAGATTGGTCAGCACGTTCTCGGGCATCATCCGCCAGCCGCGCTGGCGGAGCATTATCCCGGGATGATTGGGCTGTATGCCGGTTGGCAGTGTAACGGTATCGAGGTAGCGCGTGGCACTGGTAAAGCACAGCACCGCAAAGGTGATCAGCACAATGGTCGTAGCGGTGAGGGCGGTGCGGAACTTGCGGCGGCGCATGTTGGCGATACCCAGCAGCACAGCGCTCATCAGCACGCTGGCGCGGGCAAAGCTCGCCGTCTGGCTGGAACCTCGGCCCGATCGGATACGCTTGAGCTCGGTATCGAACTTGCCATAGACAACGCTGATCACGACCAGCGACATAAAGATAATGGCGAAAGCAAGGATGATGATCAGCGGGCTGGAGGAGATCTTGAAGGCGGGATGGAACATCCACAGCGCCGCGGCCATCACGGCGAATATCCCAAAGGTGCCGGCAATTTGTTTGTAGATGTTTGGAGTGCCGATGGTCAGGCGCTCGAGACAGAAGGCGAACGGCACGCACAGCAGGAGAAGGAAAATGGCCGCCCGGATGACATCATTGGCCATATCCTGGGTGGCTTGATAGACGCGAGCTTCGCCGGCCCAGGCGCCGTTGGCGTGCTTGGTCATCAGTGGCCCATCGTCGGCCTGATACGCCTTGACGGCATCGTCAATCCGCTCGCCGGCCTGAGTGTGGAGCTGGTCGATCAACTCGCTGGAAACGCCAGCCTGCCGGTACTTCTCCAGTCGGATGGCATCCAGGTTAAAGAAGTCGCGGCTGGTCACCAGCGACAGCGGGCCGAGATGGGAGAGCTCTGGAATCCGGAATCCCCTGGCAGGGACATCCGCATCCTTTAGCTTCATCGCTTCCTCTACCGTCTTGCCCGTGTTCAGGAGCACCAGGCGATTGCCAACCCGGCCATAGCGAAACAGCAGAAAGGCCTTCATGTCCGGCTCGAAGAAGCCGGCCATGATCTGGCGCTGCACCATCACGTTGTAGCGCTGCGGCTCGGCGTTCCGACGGGAATCGAGCGGAATCAGCTCGCCCAGGTCCTGCAGAAACCGCGGATCGATCAGCCCCAGAAGGCTTGATTCCATGCAACGGAAGACCGGGTTGCGCATCGGATCGTTATCCGCCTCAACATCAAATGTGTGACTCATGCCGCCCATCTGCCTACCGAGGTCGCTTACCCATGAGATGGCGCCAGTTCCCGGTTCGATCTGGTAAACCTGTACGTTGATGAATTTCCACGACCAGTCGGTGGTGCGTGGCAGGCCCTCAACAATCCAGTTGCCCTCGGCATCGCAAGGAATGACCTCGGTGCGACGAACACCCATTGTGTAAGGCAACCAGCGGATCGCAGGAATCTTTCGTACGCCCCCCACGTGATACCAGGCCGCCACAAAATCCTCACGTGGAAGGCTAGGAACCGGCTGCCAGGGCGAAGGCGATACCACCTGGCCGCGAATCACCGTTCGCTGCCACTTCAACTCAACGGGTCCCTTGAACTTTGGATCATCCCATGCCTTGCTCAGCAGCAGCGCAGCCGCCTGGAGTTGGGGCTCGATGGCCTTCAGATCCAGATTCTCAATCGTGTCGGCCGGTGTATCGCGGCGCAGGCGCAGATCATCCAGGGTTACGAGGCTGAAGCCCGGGACGCCCCAGTATTGGCAGAGTTCGGTGCCGATCGCCATCGGCGCCGCCAGCCATGTCTGCGGAGCTTGCGAGTTGCTCAGCGGCTCCATGTCAAACACGCGAGTGATGCCGGTAAACCACTGACTTTCGGGTTTGCCTTTAGCGGCATCATCCTTCAGACGATTAAACCAGTCGCGGTAGTCCTGGATCTGGCTGATGTTGCTGGCTTCGCGCAGGTTGCCGCGATACATCGGCCCAAAGCGGACGCCCCGGTCAGACAGGTCCAGCGAGATCATCATCTCAATGATCCGGGAATTGTTGTCGCGTGTGGGCGGATCAACATTGCGACCGGTCAATTTCGCCAGCCAGCGGTACAAGGCGATGCGTCGATTCAGGAAATCCTCGCGCTCCTTGTACTGCCGAATGAGCCCGGGCTTGCCTTCAGTGGTGCCGGCAAGCCGGTTGATCGCCCGCTGAATGAATTGCTTGCCTTCTTTCGCTTGTTCCGGTTTGAGCAGTTCCGAAAGGTTCCGCGTAAAGGCATAGCGCATCTGATTCAGCATGATCTGCCGGCCCTGAAGCAGCCCCTCTTCCTGCTTCAATGCGACGCTCATCTCCTCAGCCGAACGACTGCGAATGCGGAAGAGCCGATCCTGGTCCAGGACCATATCGGTTTCGGTCAGATCGACGATACGCTTGAGAGCCTGGCGGTCGCGGTTGAGGTTCAGCGATTCAGGGTTGGTAAGCAGCCTGCGGATCTTATCCAGGTCGGATGTGGCCGTCTGCCGCTTTTCCAGGAGATCAGTCAACTCGGCCGCCCAGATGCCAGGCACGTCGCCAAATGACATCAGCATCTGCTTCGTGCCCATCTGATCGATGCTGTCAGCGCCCGAGAAGAAGATCATGACCGGCCGCGTCATCGGCTTTTCCGCAACCGCGCGCGCCATCGCCAGACCCGCCGCCGTCTGCACCGCCTGCGAAGCGGAATATGCAAGATCCGGGACCAGGTTGCCCGCGTCATAGCTGACACTCAGAACATCAGCCGGGTTCGGAGTATCGCGCGATTCACGCGGCTTGATGACCACGTAATAATTGTGCGCGGTTTTGAGCTGCCATGTAACCGAACAGCGCAGCGTAACTTCGCCCTCGATCGTCCCGGCCCGGATACGGTTGGCAAGCTCGCCCTGGGGAACATAGAAACGCGGGATATTAAACGGGATCGCCGTGTCGTGAGTGCGGAGATCAGAATTGTTTACGTTATCACTGCCAAGGAAGATGATCGCGCGAGCGCCAAAGTACGCCACTTGCTGCCAGTTACCGGATGCACTGCACTCCAATACGGCAATCTGCCCATCCACCTTCTTTGGGAGAATCTCCTCAATCCTGGCTTCACGGGCATATACCAGACTGCCCGTGATACCATCGGCGGGTGTGGCATTCACGCGAACACCGGCCGGCCAAAATGGATAGACCGGTTCTTGGTGCCCATCCGCAAAGCTCAGGGACGCCGAATCGGTCACCGGAACGTAGACCTGGAAATCCTGCTTCTGCACTTCGACGCGATTGCCGTCCAGAGCGCTGACCTGCTCCTCAATGAACTTCGCCGTCTGCTCGTATCCTTCACTCCCGATCGTTCGCACCCGCGAGGATAGCCACTGGACATCCTTGCGGAACTGCGGCATAGCCACATCAGCGTGAGCTGGCGCAAGACCCGCCAGGACGCCCAGAACGCAGACCACACCGGCCAAAGCTCTTGAGGCCCTGCCCGGCAGCCGAACGATGCGTTGTCTTATCCACATCAGGGGCGTTGTCCTCACGCTGCTACTCCGCACGAGTTCAAGTTGCTCTTGGCCGCCAGAATTGCCCGTTGTCATTAGCCAACCCAGCCGCCGGATCAATGCACCAAACACTAAATGAGCAAACCAGCCACATTGTGACTGCAAAGAGGCCATATGACAAACTGTGTTCCGAGCTCTCGTATCGACGACCAAGAGCCTCACCGCCGCAAAGGTTATACGCTTTGCCTAATGCTTCTGTTGAAGCTCTAACTCCATATGGATTCTGTCGATGCGTGCATTCGCTTCAGCACCAGATTCAGCAAGCGTTCCCGCCCTCATTTCGTTAGGCTCGGCCGTAAGCCTTCCCCCTGCAGCTTGACTTGCCAGTCCCGGCCACTATCATCCCGGCCTGTTCGTCGAGAGGTCCGCGCATGGTGAGTGGAATGCCACTCACACGGATGCGGAAAGGTAGGCGGAAAGTCATCGGCCTTTTCATCTGAGGGGCACTGGCCCTCCTGCCCTAATACCTCTCCTGTACTGATTAATGAGCTGACTCTTTACCCCGTAGTGTAACGGTAGCACAAGAGATTTTGGTTCTCTTTGTCCTGGTTCGAATCCAGGCGGGGTAGCTCGGTGGATACCCAGGCTTTTGGCGTGGAGATCTATGTCGCAGTTAGACCCAAACAAATTCAAACTCTTTACCGGCCGGGCCAACCCTGAGCTGGCCCAGCGCATCTGCGATTACCTCCAGATCCCCATGGGTCGCGGCCGGACGGAGCTCTTCCCCGACGGCGAGTGCCTCGTCAAGATCGAGGAGGATGTTCGTGGCAAGGATTGCTTTATCGTCCAGCCGAGCAGCCATCCGGTGAATGGCAATCTGATGGAGCTGTTCATCTGGATCGACTGCCTCAGGCGGGCATCGGCCAGGCGGATCACCGCGGTCATACCGTATTTCGGCTATGCCCGGCAGGACCGCAAAGATGAGGGCCGCACGCCGATCACCGCACGGCTGATCGCGAATCTGATCGAGCGTGCTGGAGCAGACCGCGTTGTCTCGATCGATCTGCATGCTGCTCAGGTGCAGGGCTTCTTTGATATCCCGATGGATCACCTGCACGCCGGACCGGTGTTCTGCCAGTGGTTCAAGAGCTTGAATATCTCCAACATCGTGTTTGTCTCGCCGGATGTGGGCAACGTGAAGCGAGCTCAGGTCTACGCGAACATGCTCGGCGGCGAGATCTGCATTATCGACAAGCGACGCAAGAGCGGCTCGGAAGCCGAGGCCAAGCACCTGATCGGCGATGTGGCGGGCAAGAGCGTGATCATGGTCGATGACATGATCTCCACCGGCGGCACCATGACCGATGCAGTGCGCATGCTGCGTGATCGCGGCGTGAAGGAGATCTATATGGCTGCCACGCATGCGGTGTTCGCCCCGCCGGCGATGGAGCGCTTCGCGAGCTGCCCGTTCACGAAGATGGCCGTAACCGACACGATCCCGATCGGCAGCCGCGCCGATGCGATCCGCGACCGCCTGGTGGTGTTGTCGGTTGCCGATCTGCTGGGCGAAGCGATGAAACGCATTCACCTGGATGAGTCGGTGTCGTCGCTGTTTAAGGGTGAAGGGTTCCACGGGCGAGCCCTGAGTGAATAGGTATTAACGCAAATCCGAGATCTCTGATCTGAAACTGAAATAAGGAGTCCTGTACAATGGCAATCAACACGATCAAAGTGAAGGCGCAGAACCGCACCGAGCTGGGCTCGCGGGCGATGAAGCGAATTCGTGACAAGGGCATGATCCCGGCCGTGATCTACGGTCACAAGCAGGCCGTCCTCCCGATCACCCTGGACAAGCGGGAAGTCAGCAGCCACATCAACAAGGGCGCACACCTGTTTGACCTGGACGTCGCCGGCACGAGCGAAACGGTGCTGGTGAAAGAAGCTCAGTACGATCATCTGGGCATCCAACTCCTGCATGTGGACTTTTCCCGCGTCAGCCTTGACGAGAAGGTAAAGGTCAAGGTTCCGCTGGAGCTCAAGGGCACGCCCAAGGGCGAGGCCGAGGGTGGCAAGCTGCAGCAGCTCATCGCCGAACTCGACGTTGAGTGCGTGGTGGTCTCGATCCCCGAACTCATCCGCCACATTGTCACCGAGATGGAAATGGACTCGGTGCTGCACATCAAGGACCTGCACTTCCCTGAGGGTGTGAAGCCTCTGCAGGATCCCGAACTGATCGTTGCGATGGTTCGTGAAGTGAAGGAAGAGATCATCGCCCCGGTCGTCGCCGAAGTTGCGGTTCCCGAGCCGGAAGTCATTGGCGCAAAGGAACGCGAAGAGAAGGCTGCGGTCGAGACGACTGCCGCGCCGGTCAAGGGCGAAGCGAAGAAATGATTGCTCTCTCCGGCGTAAGCCGCGAGCATTGCTATGAAGATCGTCGTCGGCCTTGGCAACCCCGGTCCGCAGTACGTCGGCACCCGACACAATATCGGGTTCGACACGGTGGACCACCTCGCTGCAAAGCTTGGATGGGTTCTGGGCGACGACGGCATGAATCGTCAGGCGCGAACGAAGTTCGACGGCCTGACGCTGGATGGACAGTTTACTTTGCCCTCGGGCCAAAGTGAGAAGCTGCTGCTGCTGAAGCCGATGGTCTTCATGAATTGCAGCGGCCGGTCCGTTCAGCAGGCCTTGGCGTTTTACCAGGTGACGCCAGGCGATATCATGGTGGTTCTGGATGACTTGGCGCTGCCGTGCGGGCGGATTCGTCTCCGATCCGGCGGCAGTGATGGCGGCCACAACGGCCTGAAGGATATCGAGCGGTCCATCGGGACCGACCGCTATCCGCGGCTGCGGCTGGGAATTGATCCCCCGCCGCAATTTGTGCCGCAGCGTGATTACGTCCTCGGAAAGTTTTCCGGGGACCAGAGAAAGTTGCTGAAACCAGCAATGGAGCGTGCCGCGAGCGCGATCCTCTGTTGGATTGAGAGTGGAATCGAATCGGCGATGAATCGTTTCAACGCCGAGCCGAAAACCGACGCGACCGGCGGTGCCAGTGCTACTGCCGGGACGAAGCCGGATAAATAGACCCGGGCGGCCGCCTCGCGGGTGGCCATAACCCAAGCTTGGGAGCGAAAGCCAGATGGCAAAGCTGAACCAGTATGAAGCGATGTTCCTGTTCCCGCCTTCGGGAACCATGGAACTGCAGGCCTGCACCGACTATGCCAAGAGCATGGTCGAGCGCCATGGCGGGCAGATTATCGTTCTGAAAAAGTGGGATGAGCGCAAGCTCTCCTATGAGCTCGGCGGACAAAAGCGAGGTCTCTACCTGATCTGCTTCTTCCGCGCTGAGGGCAACGCCGTCGCCGGCATCGAGCGCGATGCCCGGTTGTCAGAGCAGGTCCTCCGCGTGCTGGTAACCCGCTGCGATGAGCTCAACGAGCAGGAAATGGCCGCGGTCGAGCCGCAGCCCATTGCCCCGCCGCGTGAAGAGCGCCCGAGTTGGGAAACCAACGATTATCGTCCGCGCCGTCCGCGCCGCGATGATGCACCGAAGGAAGAAACGCCTGAAGGCGCTGCTGACACAACCGCCAAGGAATAGTGTGATTTTCGAGGCTGTTCGTTCAAAGAGGAGCCCGCTATGGCCAGCTTCAATCAGATCATCCTGTTGGGCAACCTGACCCGTGACCCCGAGATGCGCTATCTGCCGAGCAATACACCGATTGCGAGCTTCGGCATGGCGTGCAATCGGAAGTTCAAGGATGCCCAGGGACAGGATCGCGAAGAGGTGATGTTCATCGACTGTTCTGCCTTCGGCAAGCAGGCGGAGATCGTCAACCAGTACTGCAAGAAAGGCGATCTTCTGTTCATTGAAGGACGCCTGAAGTTTGACACCTGGGAAGACAAACAGGGCGGTGGCAAACGCTCCAAGCACAGCATCGCCATCAACAACTTCCAGCTCATGCCCCGCCGCGATGGCGGCGGCGGTGGCGGAAGCTATGCCCCCGAAGGTGGCCAGGCGGCTCCGGCGCCCGCGAGGCGTCCGGCCCCGGCTCGCCCGGCTCCGCAACAGTCTCAGGCGCCTGCCCAGAACCAGCAACAGCCTCCCTATGACGATCAGCCTCAATTCAAAGAGGACGATATTCCGTTTTAGTCATTAGTCGTTGGTCATTGGTCCTTGGGACAAATGACTAATGACAGATGACGAATGACAAATGACTAATGACTCAGTGACCAACGAGGTAAGAAAATGTCCAAGAACGTCAAGCTCCTTCTGAAGAAGAGCATCAAGAGCGTCGGCAAGGTCGGCGATGTCGTCGAAGTGTCGGCCGGCTATGCCCGCAACTACCTGCTTCCGCAGGATCTCGCCGTGCTGCCCACGGCCGGCAATATCAGGAAGGTGGAAGCCATCCGCCAGGATATCGAGCGCCAGGAGCGCGAACGCCGCGAACAGCAGGCCGCCCTCATCAAGCAACTCGAAGGCGTCGAGGTTACCCTCGAGCGCCGGACCAACGAACAGGGCCACCTCTATGGCGCTGTGTCGGCCACCGATATTTCCAAGGCGCTGCAGTCGCAGGGCTTCAACATCCAGGCCGAAGATATCAGCCTTCCCGGCCGGCTGGACCATGTCGATACCTACATCGCCAAGGTTCGCTTTGCCGACGATCTAACGGCCGACATCAAGGTTTGGGTTGCTCCCGATGCCGAGAGCAAGGCCACCATGGAAGCCGCCAAGAAGGCTGCTACCGCAGCCGCCGAGCCCGCGCCGCAAACGTAGGCTTGGTATACGAGCAATACTTTGGAGCGGCCGGAGATCTCTTGAGGTCCCCGGCCGCGTTCGTATTCCATGGTGGTGCAAGGCTCACGACGCGATCATCATGCGCATCATCGCCGGTCAATTTCGCGGTCGAAACCTGCTCGCCCCCGCCTCGGACACCACACGCCCGATCACCGACCGCGTCAAGCAATCCCTCTTCGACATCATCGCCGGCGACCTGCCCGACGCAGTGGTTTACGACTGCTTTGCCGGCACCGGATCCATGGGTCTGGAATCGCTCAGCCGCGGCTCGAAGCTTGTCTTCTTCTTCGAGGCAGATCGCTCCGCCCTGGGTCTGCTCAAGCAGAACATCACCGCCCTGCAGACCGAAGCCCAATCCCGCATCATCCCCGGCGATCTATTCAGGTGGTTTTCTCACACCATCCCCGCCGATACGGACAAGCCGACCGTCATCTTCCTCGATCCCCCCTACCGCTTCATCACCCAGCGCGGCGACGACCTCCGCACGCTCATCCGCTCGATGATCCAACAGCATCTCATGCCCGGCGGCTACATCGTCCTTCGCCACGATGCCCACGACCAATTAGGTCTTCCCGCCGATACGGTCGAATTTGACCGCCGAGAATACGGTGGTATGGTTCTTCGCTTCATCAGGCGCAGCGATCAAGGGTAATCCAGCAGCCCACTGGCATGCTGTTACGGAATAATCAATAATCACTACGTATGGCCCTGCGCCGATACCGCTATTTCTCCCCGCAGGACGCCGCTCGGCTGTCCAAGCTGCAACTCTTTGCCCGCGATGTGGTCGAGGGCGTCATCACCGGCATGCACAAGTCACCCCATCGCGGCTTCTCGGCCGAGTTCTCCGAACACCGCGAATATGCGCCCGGCGATGAACTTCGCCATATGGACTGGAAGGTCGTCGGCCGATCCGACCGCTACTACATCAAACTCTTCGAGCAGGAGACCAACCTGCGGGCGACCATCGTCCTGGACAACTCCAATTCCATGCGTTTCGGCAACAAAATGGAGTATGCCCGCCACCTGACCTCCTGCATTGCCTACCTCCTGTCCATGCAGCAGGACCTGGCAGGCCTGTGCGCGGTGGACGAAAAGATCCAGGTTGAGCTTCCCCCCGCCTCCTCGCCTGCGCACATCGATCGCCTGTTCCGCGCACTGGAAAATCTGCCCGCCGGCACGGCCACGACACTGCCCCAGCGCCTGCACGAACTGGCGGAGCGTCTGCCCCGCCGCGGCATGCTGATTATCATCAGTGATCTGTGGGTCGAGACCGATGAACTGCTTCGCGCCCTGCAGCACCTGCGCTACCGCAAGCACCAGGCCATGGTCATCCACCTCCTCGACCGTGCTGAGATGACTCTTGAGGGCCCATCCTACTCCCGCCAGATCACCCTCCAGGATCTCGAAACCGGCGAAAAACTTGCCATCGAACCATCAGAGATCCGCGACGTCTACCAGAAACAAGTGCAGGCCCACGTTGCCGCCGTAAAGCGAGGCTGTATGGACTGTGACAGCGAATATCACTCCATCATGGTCGACCAACCCTACGACAAAGCGCTCGTCGATCTTTTAGGCCGAAGGCGATAGACCGTCCTCATGCGCACCTGGCGCAAGCAAACCTTCAATCAGTGAGTTTGCCTTCCTCACGTCTTACATATAAACTTACATGTATGAGTACGAAGACCATTGCCGTCGATGCGGAAGTCTATCGTAAGCTCGCCCGCGTCAAAGCTGAGTCGGAATCCTTCTCCAGTGTCATCGATCGCCTCGTCGATCACTTTTCCACTGCGCATACCGGCGCGGATATTCTGAGGCGACTTGCCACGATAGGCCCGCTTACCAGCGACGAGGCCAAACGTATGCTTGAGGTCGTCCAGGAACATCGCAAGTCCGAACCATGGCTACAGCATGATTTGTCTTGATACCACGTTCCTGATCGATCTCTGGCGCAACCGGCACGACTCCACACACGCAGCAGTGCGCCTGCTGGCGGAGAATTCCGCCGAAGTTTTTGTGGTTCCAGTAATGGCCGTGGGCGAATTCCTGGAGGGAGCCGCGTATATTTCTGAAGCGCGCTATCGCGAAGCCCTGGCGTTTCTCGCAGCCTTTGAGTTTGGCAGTTTCTCTCCTCGCACCGCCAGTCAATATGCTCACGTTACCGCGCGACTTCGTCACGACAACCAGCTCAAAGGGCGGTCCCAGGCGGATTTATGGATTGCGGGCTTTGCCATCGAGCATCGCAGTCGGCTCGCCAGCCGCAATCGCAGGCACTTCGAGGGCATCGACGGACTGGACCTGCTGGACTATTGAGATAGCAGAGCTCTCGCTCGCTTTCTCTCTGCTTACCGCTTTCATCCTTCGATTTTCGCTCTCCGCTTTTCGCTTTCCGCCTTAGCTTTACACTACCTCCCAAATCACCGGCCGCGCCCCCGCCACCTTCCACGTCCCACTGGCAACCATCGCGGTGGACGTCAGTGTCGCCCGGCCCACCTTCAGCACACCCACATCATTCAGCACATGCACCACTGGCCCGGAGCCCTGCGGCACATTCAGCAGCGACACCGTTCCCACATTGGGGGCCGAGATGTGGCCGCCTTCGACATACGCCGGTGCTGCATGCCCTCTGGCCAGCTTCCTCCCTGTCACCTTCAGGCTCCCAAGCTTGGCGCCTGTACTGGCAAAGTCGCCCGGGACATCGGCAAAGTCTCCCGCAAAGCCGGTAGCCACGCCAACCAGAACGTCACTATTCAGCAGCGTCGCCGCGCTAAACGTATTGATCGAGCCGGTCGTAACGATCCGGCTTCCCGAAACGTCCCCGCTCACCCTAAGCGAAGCCACCGGCAAACCTTGGACCTGAATATTCGCATCGCAGACCTGCAGCAACTTCAACGATACCGCCGTCCTGCCCGCAGCTCGATTCAGCGTATTGAGCAACATCTGCCCCGAAAGGGTTACAGGCGTGCCCGCTATGCTCTTCATCAGCCCGTCACTGGTCATGTTTCCGACCGTCACGTGCCCATCGCCGCCCACGGCTTTCTTCACCGTGATCGTCAGGACCGACTTCGTGCCGGTCCGATCCAAAACGATGTCTTCGAAGCTGTTGCCAAACCCGTAGATCTGCCCAGTTCCGCCACCACTGAGTTTGAACTTCACCAGGTCCCCATCGGCATCCTGCAACGCCGGCGATGCTACCGTCTTGCCATTGACCAGCCCAATGGTCGCACGCAAATCGGTCGGATCATCGCTGACCGTGATCGAAAATGACTCATCGTAGCTCAGCCCACCTGTATCGGTAGCGCGAACGCCGATCGAGTAACTGCTCTTGGCTTCATAGTCGAATCGAGAAGCGGTCGTCAGTTGATTGCCCGCGATCTCGAATAGACTGTTGTCTGCGTATCCAGGTAGCAGGCCAAACGTCAGCGTGCCGCTCTGGCCCACATCGGGATCGCTGCCCGATATATCGCCAACCACCGTCCCGGCCGGCAGATTCTCCGCAATCGACGTGCCCGCCAGCGCAATGTCCGTAGGATTGTCGTTTACATCGGTCACGCCGATCGCAAAAGCCCTGTCATACGACAGGCCACCCGTATCAGTCGCACGGAGTTGGATCCAATAGCTGTTCTTCGACTCATAGTTGAACGCCGCGTTAGTCCGCAGCTCGTTGCCTACGACCAGGAACAGACTGTTGTCAAGCTGTCCAGAGGGCAGACTGTATGTCAGCGTGGCGCTCTGGCCGGCGTCCGGATCACTGCCCGACAGGCCCCCAATCATCGTTCCCGCGGGTTGATTCTCAGCCACCGACGTGCCCGCCAGCGCAACATCCGTCGGTGTCTCGTTGACATTGGTCACTGTGATCGTGAAGGGCTTCTCATACCACAGGCCACCCAAGTCCGTCACACGCAGGCGAATCGAATAGCTGCTCCTCGTCTCGTAGTCGAACACCGCGGCCGTCTTGAGCCGGCTGCCCGACACTGTGAAGCTGGCGTTGTCGGTAGAGCCAACCCCCGACACCAGGGCATAGCTAAACAGCTCCCCCGCATCCGGATCGCTGCCCGATAAGCCGCCCACCGTCGCTCCCGCAGGCAGGTTCTCCGCAACCGATGTGCCCGCCAGCGCAACGTTCGTCGGAGTCTCGTTCACGTTGGTCACTGTGATTGTGAACAGCCTGTCGTAACTCAGGCCGCCAGTATCCGTTGCCCGAATCTGGATCGAATAGCTGCTCTTGGACTCGTAGTTGAGCGTGCCCTTGGCGATCAGTTGATCGCCCGCCAAGTCAAACTGACTGTTGTCTGCGTATCCAAGCGGCAGCGAATACGTCAGCGAGGCGCTCTGGCCCGCGTCCGGATCAAACCCCGATAGGCTGCCAATCACCGTCCCCGCGGGTTGATTCTCCGCAATCGAATTGCCCGTGAGAACAATGCCCGTGGGGTTGTCGTTCGCATCGGTCACGGTGATCGTGAAGGGCTTCTCATACCACAGGCCGCCCTGGTCAGTCGTACGCAGGCGAATCGAATAGCTGGACCTAACCTCGTAGTTAAACACCGCGGCCGTCTGTAGTTGATTGCCTGCAATCGTGAAGCTGGCGTTGTCGGCAGAACCAGTGCCGGAGACCAGGCTGTATGTGAACGTATCTCCAACATCCGGATCCGTCGTGCTCAGCGTACCGACAGATGTGCCGATCGGTTGGTTTTCGGCGACACTGGCGCCCGAGATCCCGAGTCCCGTGGGCGCATGGTTTGCCGGCCCCGATGCGCTCAGCGACAGATCATCCATCGTGAAGTCATTCCCGTACCAATTGGTCTCGGTATCAACGATGCGAATCACCGCCGTCGTGGCACTGCCTGAGTTCCATTGCAGGCTCCACTGCATCCACTGCTGAATCGTGGATGGCAGTTGCAGGCCGGTGCCGACCGTGACACCGTTGATCTGGAACAGCAGTGAAGCCGGATGGGGATCGCCAGTCCCGCCAGAATCACCCCACGATGCCGCCCAGCCTGAGAATGTGTAGGGGGTCGACGCCGATACGCTCACGCTCTGGACCCACGCGGCACTGTTCGCCACGGCACGCCCGTTGAGCATCAGCATCTGCCCCGTGCCGGTGGTGTGATCCCGGAACTCATTGCCGCCGGTGGTACCAAAATAGCTATCCGCCACATCGTACCCTACCACGCAGTGCCCATCGACCGTGATCGAGCCGTAGATGTAGTCGTTAGTGAAACCGCTGTTGCCCAGACTAAAGTCCCCGTTGGCAATGAGATTGCCCGCCAGCAGCGTGCGCGACTCCAGACGCTCCACCGTGGCCCGTGCTGCCCTTTTCATTGACCGTGCTCCGTAGCCCTTCATACCGCCATCGCGCAGAGATGCCATGTTCTTCTCTCCCGTGGTTTGTCCTCGTGGCTTTCCCGCATAGCCCACCGGCAACCCAACAATTTTAACAAAACCAACACTAACCAGCGCCCAAGGCGCGTGCAAGTTATCCTTGGGTATAAACAGCAATCCGATCCAAAAGGTTACACTCCTCTCGTCCCTCGCATCTCGCAGCGACGACCGGAGTTAGCCCGCATGGTGCCTTGGTGCCTGCATGCCTTGGTGCCTATGTGTCATAACCCTGCCCTCCAGAATTCTGCACATTTTTTTGACCCGCGCTTTTTCAGCCCTTTTCAAACAAAAACCGCCCGAACCACCCCTTATTATGGAGGGACATGTTTTTCACCCTCCTGGCCTCACCCCGGCCACGCTATTTGACAACCGAATACCACTACTCCTACCGGACAAGTAGGCCCGAACACGCGCACCGGACCTGCGCACCTTCGTCCCACCAGTGATCCACATTACAGATCGCTCAGATTGCGCATACGAACCTGAGCATCTTGGTCATTGCTGCTTGGGCCTTGGTCATTCATTGGCCATTGGGATTTGGGCATTGGTCATTCCGCCAGGCGGAGTTATCCACAATCGCCCCGAACCTGCGCACCTCCTCCTCCAACCTCAACCTAACTAACTGCCCCCAAGGCACTTAGCACGTAGGGGGTACCCCAGCCGAGAACCTGCGCACCTGTCACTTATCCACACCTGGCACCTTGTCATCCCTGCCTCTCCGCTCATCCCCGCGCAGTGGGCGGCACCCCATTCTGCCGCGAACGATCCATGGCTGCCTGGATCTTCCGCTGCACTTCGCCCGGCCTGCCGAGCGTCTGCCACAGCATGATCGGGAAGCTCTCTTCCATCGGAATCAGTTCCAGAGAGCCCAGGAGCAGAAACCGTTCATTCAGGGCAGAAACGTTCCGGATACGCGCCATACGACGCAGCGGGCATTCGACGACCACGACGTTGAATACACCAGACACCGTCATCACTCGCATGTTCGTCAGAACATGGATTCGCGACACCCATTTCACCGTCGCCCACATCAGCCGCGCCAGCCCACCCATCACGCCCACCTCGACATACCAGTCTCTGGGACCAGGCGCAAAAGTCACACCCGCCATGATGATCGCCGCGCATAACAGCAGCGCCCGCCACGAGGAAAACAACAGCCACCACGGCGACGCACGCACGACCAGTTCAACGATCTCCCCTTCCTGGAACATGTACCGGAAAATCAACGCCGAGAGCGGAGAGATCGCTTGCAGCGCCCCAGCTACCGGCTCAGGTGCCGGCGACTCCGAATACACCGCCCTTGCTTGCTCCTGCGTTTTCAAACCCACGGCTTCTCCTTCATGCACGGCGACCCACTTCGCCGCCGATAATCCCAGGTTTCAGGCTGACGATGTCGGGCAGGTTCCGGTAGTAGTCATCGTAATCCAGACCATAGCCGACAACGAACTCATCGGGAATATCAAATCCGACGTAGTCGACCGGCGTCGCCATCGCCTCCGGCCGCTTCTTGCGCAGCAGGACGCAGGTCTTCACCTCCAGCGCGCCATGGGATTTCAGCATGGGAACCAGCAACCGGAGGGTGCTTCCTGAATCCAGGATGTCATCCACCAGAAGCACACGGCCGCCGGCAAGTCCGTCGAACTGTGCCTCAACCAGTTTGGCGCCCTGCGTGTTGGTCGCGATGCCCGGATAGCTTGAGACCCGCATGGTGGCGATCCGCAGTTGCAGCGGCAGTTGCCGGACCAGATCGCTGCAGAACACCATCGCGCCGGTCATGACCGATACAATCGTCAAATGGCTTTCGCGGGACACATGCGGCGAGAGATCGCGGGTGATCTCTTCGGCCAGTTCCTGTACTCGGCGCGAGATGCGCTGCCGCGAGAGAATCACCTTGTCGATATGTGACCGCATCATGGCTTTTGGTGCGACGTAGTATACCCGCAGAATCGCCCCAGAGGGCAGAACCCTAATGGAAGTCGCGGCTGTGGTGATGGAGGTCGTTGATGAGATGGGTCAGGTCGGTGAGTCGGCGGGCGAGGATGTGGATGACCATGCCGTTGCGCTCGATATAGCCATCGCATTCGAGCAGAACGGCGTGACGGGCGGCCGCGCGGTAGCGCTCATAGATTTGCGTGCGGATGATGATGTTGGCGGTGCCGGTCTCATCTTCCAGTGTCTCAAAGACGATGCCGGAGGCCGTGGCGGGACGCTGGCGGACGAGCACCAGGCCGACGACTTTGACCCAGGTCTCCTGCGGGAGATCGGCCAGGCGGCAGGCGGGGATGATCCGCATCTCATCGAGCATGGGGCGGATGAGAGAGACGGGATGCTGTTTGAGGGAGAGACTGGTCGTGGCATAGTCGGTCATGACTTCTTGGCCGAGAGCCATGGGGGGAAGTGTTGATTGTTGATTGTTGATTGAAATGGAGGGTACGAGGTCGAAGAGGGGGTGGTGGTCGTCGGAGAGTTCCATGGCTTGCCAGAGAGCTTCACGCCGCTTCAGGCCCAGACTGGCAAATGCGTCGGCTTCGGCGAGTTTCTGGATGTCCTTGCGCTTCATGCCTGTCTGACGCTGGAATTGCTCGATGGAGGTGAATTGGCCGGCGTGCTCGCGTGCTGCGGCGATGGTGTCGGCGGATTCCCTGCGGAATCCCTTGATCAGCCGGTATCCCAGCCGCAGTGCATTTTCCCCATCGCTTTCGATGAGGCAGTCCCATGTACTGTGATTCACATCCGGCGGCAGGACAGTGACGCCATGTGCCTTGGCATCGCGGACGATCTGGGCGGGCGCATAAAAGCCCATGGGTTGGGAATTGATCAAGGCGCATGCAAACTCGGCCGGGTAGTAATGTTTGATCCACGCGGAGGCGTACACGAGCAAGGCGAAACTCGCGGCGTGGCTTTCAGGAAAGCCGTATTCACCAAAGCCGCGGATCTGCATGAAACAGTAATCGGCGAATTCGGGAGTATAGCCGTTGGCAAGCATGCCATCGATGAAACGCTGATGGAATCGCTCGATGGAGCCGTGGTGTCGCCAGGCGGCCATGGCCCGGCGAAGTTGGTCGGCCTCTTCGCCCGTAAAGCCTGCGCCGACCATTGCGATCTTCATCGCCTGTTCCTGAAAGAGCGGAACACCCAGCGTTTTCGAAAGGACCTCGCGCAGAGCCTCGCTGGGGTAGGTAACGCTCTCCTCGCCATTGCGCCGGCGCAGGTAGGGATGGACCATGTTTCCCTGGATGGGGCCGGGGCGAACGATCGCGACTTCGATGATAAGGTCGTAGAAGTTTCGTGGCTTGAGGCGCGGCAACATCGACATTTGCGCGCGGCTCTCGATCTGGAAGACGCCGACAGTGTCGGCCTGGCAAATCATGTCGTAGACAGCGGGATCCTCTGGCGGGATCTGGTAGAGTTCTCGCGGCGACCGTTCGTTCATGAGCACAAGAGCTTTGGACAGACACGTCAGCATTCCCAGACCCAAGCAGTCCACCTTCAGGATTCCCAGTGTGTCGATGTCGTTTTTGTCCCACTCGATGACAGTTCGGCCGGGCATGGAGGCGTTTTCGATGGGGACCATCTCGCATAGCGGTCCGCGGGTCATCACCATGCCGCCGACGTGCTGGCTGAGGTGGCGGGGAAAACCGAGAATCTGACTGGTGATATCCATCACCTGGCGGATGTGGGGATTGGCGGGGTCCAGACCAATCTCGCGCAGTTGCGATTCGGAGATGGTGCCGGCGCTCCAGCCTTCCAGACGCTTGGCCATCTGGTCAACCATGTCCAGCGAAAGGCCCAGGGCTTTGCCGACATCACGGACGGCCGACCGGCCGCGATAGCTGATTACTTCGGCCGTCATGCCAGAGCGTTCCCGCCCGTACTTTTCATAGATGTACTGAAGCACCTCCTCGCGGCGCTCGTGCTCGAAATCCACGTCGATGTCGGGCGGTTCGCCACGGGCGGCGGAGATGAACCTTTCAAACAAGACATCAATACGCGAGGGATCGACACTGGTAACGCCCAGGCAGTAACAGACAGCAGAATTGGCGGCCGACCCTCGCCCCTGACAGAGAATCCCG
The DNA here is from genome assembly GCA_903871935.1 of uncultured Phycisphaerales bacterium. Taxonomy (GTDB): domain Bacteria; phylum Planctomycetota; class Phycisphaerae; order Tepidisphaerales; family Tepidisphaeraceae; genus CAIQIQ01. Next base: position 27,897 of record CAIQIQ010000050.1, on the reverse strand, counting down.
CGCGAACGTGCGAAACGAACGATATCGTTGACGGTGAGGAAATAGGCCTCGTAGTGAAGCTGTTCGATGAGGGTCAGCTCGCGGGTGAGAAGGTCGCTCACCTTCTGAGGAAGGTCTTGGGTATAGCGGGTTCTGGCGCCTTCCCAGGCGAGTTCGCTCAGATGCTGCATCGGCGTCTTGCCTTCGGGAGCGAGTTCGTTGGGATACTCGTAGCGGAGTTCAGCGAGGCTGAATGTACACCGCTCGGCGATCTCCAAGCCGCGTTGGATGGCCTGGGGAAGGTCGTCAAAGAGACGGTGCATCGCGGCCGGTGGCTTCAGATAACGCTCGCCGTTGGGAAAAAGGTGATAGCCGGCTTGCTGGATTGGGACCAGGTGGCGGATGCAGGTCAACACATCCTGCAAGACCCGGCGCGAGGGATCATGGTAATAGGCACAGTTGGTGGCCAGTGGTGGGATGCCCAGTTGTTTTCCCAGAGTCAGCACAGCATCGATCTGACGGACATCGCTGCCGCCGTAAAGGCGGCAGATGGCCAGAGAAAGGCGATCGCCGAGAGTCTCACGGAGCTGGATGAGCCTGTCATAGGTGTTGCGGCATTTGCTGCGGTGGAGCAACTCAATGGCCGGGTGACGGAAAGGATGCTCATGACGATTGGCGATGGCGGCCAGCAGGCCTTCCTGATGCTGAAGGAAATCATCAAGCGTGAGCAGGCACGAGCCCTTTTCCGCCCGGCGCTTGCCAAGAGTGAGCAGACGGCAGAGCCGGCCATAGGAAGCGCGATCGGTCGCCCAGACGAGCAGATCGGGGAAGTCGTTCAGGGTCAGGCGGGCGCCGATGATCAGCTTGGGTGCGGGGCCTTTGCTCGATGTTTCCTTCCACCCTTCATAGGCGCGGACGACGCCGCAAAGCGTGTTGAAATCGGTGATGGCAATGGCGCGATAGCCCAGCTCGGCAGCACGGTACATCAACTCATCCGGGTGCGAAGCGCCGCGGAGAAAGGAGTAGTTGGTGGTTACTTCCAGCTCGGCATAGTCGCACTCGGAGAGTGACCCCCGCGGTGCGGGGACGTGGTAGTGGAGTTTGGGGGCGACGAGGTCAGGCATAGTGGGAAAGAGCCCAAGAGCTGCTCTTCTTCATTCAAATCTTCCATGCAAAAACCATTTCCCCGTTTCCTGGACGCGGAACATCCAGTAACGCCGGCCGGCTTCGTCGGCGACGTCGAAATAGTCACGAGTTTTGTTGTGTCCTTCCCACCATTGGCCGGCGATGCGCTCGGGACCGAACGCGTATTTGACGGTGTGCGATGTGCCCTGCAGATTGAAGCTCAGCGGGGCGCCGTCGGCATCATGGGAAGGGGCGACCATCACGCCCAACTCAATCGGCGGAGATTGCAGCACAAGCGGCCGGCTGCCGGACAATTCAGCATCGCAGGCTTCTTTTTCAGGGATATTGGCCGCGGTGCGCTTGAATGCCTTCTCGGGCAGGTAGGAATGCTCCAACTGCACTTGTGCTACCGATGTCTCGCCCAGGCGCGTGCGGATCAGATCGAGCGTGTTTTGCCAGGCATCGTCACACTGCACGCGATCGGAATCACCCAGAGTCACCTGTTGATGCGCCAGGCTCTGGCCGCGAGTGACTTCCAGCACCATGGCAGTGAAGCCGACATCATAGTTGCGAGAGTAGTTTCGCTTGGAGATTGGCGATTTAAGATGAGAGATTCCGAGCTGATCAAAGGCGCAGCGGTACAGGCCCATCAGTGAGCGGAGATTGCGCGAGGGGCGTGAGGCTGAGATCGTGAGCTGCTCTGCCGGGGCATCAACACGCTCCAGTGTAATGCGCAATTCGCGGATGCCTTTGCCTTTGCGTTCCAGTTCCAATAAAAGCTTTTCGAGCAGGTCACGGCAGGTCAGTTCCAGAGCCTGTGGGTCGGCCACCGAACCATCGAAATCAAATCGCGCCACCATAGGCGTTGTCCAGGCGAGGGGAACCAGCGGCTCTGGAAGCCGGCCGTCGAGTTGATCCAGCCGTCGCAGCAGGATGGGGCCAAATCGCGATGGAAGAGACTCGCGCGAAAGTTTGCAAAGCTGGCCGATCGTCTCCAGGCCCAGGTGATGCAATGTCTGCAGGATCTCATCCGGCAGTCGCAATGCATGCAGCGGCAGGGAATCGACAGGAGGGTGCGCCAGATCATCCGGGATGATCATGCGGACTCGCTGCAATGGGCCGGTGCTCGTAACCGGAGCACAGGTCATCGCATAGGCGGCGGCGGGAGTATTAGCGACCCCCAGGATCGAGGGAATGCGAAGGCTGTGCAGCGCCTGGCCGATGCGATGCACCATGTTGGAAAGGCCGCCGAAGAGATGCTCGCAGCCGGTGAGGTCGAGGAAAATTTGAAATCTGAGATTTGAAATCTGCGATTCGAAATCAGCGATGTCGCGCGTCTCCAAGGCTACGGTGGGAGTGAAGCGATTCAGGTAGCGAGCCAGAGCCTCTAGCGCCTTCTGGTCCAGATCCGGCCGCCAATCGATGCCTTCTACCTGTGCAGACAGCGCCCGAGCCTGCGCCATGGTCATCTCCGGACGGATGCCCGCCTGTGCAGCCTTGCCGCAACACGCCACCACCAACTGGCGATTGGCAATGGTGCGCAGAAGCACCAGAGGCGCCTGCGTATTTCCTTCGTGCCTGACTTCCTCACGCAATGGCCCGCACGCCAAACGCTTGCGCAGTATTCGCGCGATCGGCCAGTTCGGAAGTTGAATGCACAGTATGTTCTTCACGGTTGTACTCCAACACGATGCTCTTACCGACCTGGCATCCATGCCCGTGGAGGAGTTGTATCGTCCACCGCTGACAACAGCCTGTCGTAGTCACAGGTAATGGTTCGACCAGAAGGCGCGTGGCGGCGGCGTAGATCGAAGAGATCGCACCGGCCGGCCGGACCCACAGGCCCAGCGATTTGCCGCGCTCGGCCGCCAACTGCAGCCGCCGGGCTTCCACCTGCGACAATTTTCCCAGTTCGGCCATCACGGCGCAGGTTCCCCCGGAGGCCAAACACTCCGAAAGTGCCCACAATTCTTCTTCCCTGTTCTTTGGATGCAGCAGATAGAGCCGGGAAAGAGGGATGCCCAATTGGGCGGCGGCCGGCGGGTAGAGCCGTCGCTGCGAATCAGAAATCACAATCGCGCCCGCACCCGCGCCTTCCCCATCCTCCGCAATATCCGGCGGATGTGCGGCAAATGCCGCGGGGCCGGCGAGAAATGCCCCGGATAGTGGATCTGTCGTCGGCCCATGCAGCGGGGCAGCGGCCGCCGCCCGGGCCAGCAACATCGCCGGCAGCATCGGGCGGGCACTATGTGCGGGATAAAGCAGCTCATGCACTCCGCTGCGCGTCAATCCACCGGGCGCAGATCCAGGCCCAGATCCGAGCAATTCATCCAGGCCGGGAATGCCCGTGGAAAACCGCTGAGCATTGGCCGTCTCACGCTGCCATTGCCCCACTTCCACAAGCTTGCCGGAATTGACAGTAAGAAACTTCATCCATTGTTAGAGTAATGTTGGGAGAAGCGGTTTGTCAAACAATATCCTAATATCATTAGGGAGATGGATAGGTTTATATTGTGCCAAACGACGTTTGGCGAATGGTTGTTTGGTCGATTTTCGCGCGCAACTCCTTGTCTACGCAGGGATTTCCACCGGTCGACCTGCGTGCCATTCTGCCGCCGAAGCGCAATCTCATCCTTTCTCGAACCAACCGAACTCTACAGCGTAAAACCACCCGGAGTGGTCTATTAAGTTGGTTTGTCGGAATGTGAAGGTGATGGGATGCCTGCTCAGTTAGGTCAGGCCCTATCAATCGGAGGGAGGCTGCTGTGTCCGATCAATCTGTTGCGTCACGCGCAAGCGCGTCGACACCAAGTCCTGAGCCGCACGAGCCCAGCATTTCAGTCAGTCCGGTGCCCAAGGACACTCAACTTTCGCTCCTGGTCGGCCTGCTGGCAGTCACGATCATGCTGGCAACCCTGGTCACTCTGCCGGATGGTTCAGCGCCAGACAGGACGCTGCTGAGCTTTATTCCGCACGCCAAGGGCCTGATGAGCCTTCACACCCAGTTGCGCCTGGTCTTTGCATTGTGCACCATGTTTGTGCTGCTCATGCTGCTGCATATCGTAACGCTGCGCTGGCGCACCTCACATGCCCTTGCGGATCTGACCCGGGAGATGCAGCGGATCTCCCGCAGCGACCCGATTCCCGCCGGGGCGCGGGCTCCTTCCCCCAGTGATCCAGTGCTCGCCGAGATCGCCGACGCCTTTAACCGTCTGCTCGTCCACATCGGCCGGCAAGCGTCACTGGTCGAAAAACGGTCGAGCGAGACGCGCGATTATCGCCAGGGGTTTGAATCTGTCTTTGCCGACAGCGCCGCTCCCATGTGCATGGTCGCCACGGATGGCAACATCGTTGATGCCAACGGCGCATTCTGCCGCCTCATCGGATGCTCCGAGGACCAGTTTGTGGAAACCCTGTGGACGGACCTGCTCGTGCTCGATGATCCCGCCAAGGCCTCGGCCATGGCCGCACGGATATTCGATCCCGGCAATTATCTGGCCAGCACCGATGCCACGCTAAAGGCACGTGATGGAAGCCATGTCCGCTGCAACATCGTGACCGTTGTGGTTCACGATTCCAATGGCGTGCCTCGGTATGCCATTGCACATGTCACGAGCGTGGAGAACATCCGCAAACTCGAGGAAGCCCTGCAGCGGACGCAGGAGCAGTTCCGCGCGGCCGTTGCCATCAAGGACCGCTTCATTGCCGTGGCCAGCTTCGAGCTGCGTGCTCCGCTCACCTCCGCCATGCTCCTGATCGGCAGCATGGAGCGCAATCTCTCCCTGCCCGCGGGTGCCCTTCAGGACCTGAGGAATCTTCGGCAGCATCTTGAGAGCGAGACGCGCCTTATGGACGAACTGCTGGACGTTTCGGCCGCTAGTGATGGCACATTGCGAATCGAGATGACGCAGACGCACGTGCATGATTGCCTCGAGGTCGCAAGAAGCAAGACCGAACAAGCGATCCTCGCCAGGAACCTGGCACTGAAGTTTGACCTGGCAGCCGATCGCGATGCCCTGGTTGGCGACGGTGGCCGTCTTTCTGAGGCGTTCGCCGGGATTATCCGCTGCTGCGCTGCGATGGCCGCGAACGATGCCACGATCACAGTGCACACCACCAACGCGACCCTCGACAGCATCCGGGCCGACATCATGGTGAACGACACGGCCATGAACCGGGCAGAACTCATTGAACTGCTGCGGCCCCTTGCGATCGGCGATTGCATTCAGACGGCAAGGGGCAGTCTGGATCTCGCCATGGCCCGCGCCATCATTGAAGCGCACGATGGGGCCATTACGGCCCAGATTGATCCAACGCACCCGCGAGCTGTCTTCCAGGTGGTGCTGTCTGTTCGCACCGTCTCTATCGACGAGGTGGAGGCCGCCCCCAGGCCATCGCTGGCAGTGAAAGGCCGAGGCCTGCATCTTCTGTTGATTGACGACAACCACAACATCCTGGCGGCCCTGCAGCGCATCTTGAGCGACGATGGACATGTTACCGCCGGCGCCAAAACCGCGGCTGAAGCCATCGCACTTGCCGAACGCAGGCACTTCGATCTTGTCATTTGCGACATTTGCCTGCCGGACCAGAAGGGCACAGAGCTTATGCCCATCCTCCGCAATCGCTTCGGCTTGCACGGCATCGCCCTGAGTGGGCTTAGCGGCAATGCGGACCACGCCGCCAGCCGAGCCGCCGGCTTTGAGGCGCATTTCACCAAGCCAATCCAGGTCAACGCACTGATGGATGCCATTCAGCGCTATGCCCGCGCGTCGGTTCGAGAGGGAGCGGATAAGACCATCAACGCGCATTTTGCCGCCGGCATGCCGTCGCAGGCAGAACTATAGAGCGCGCGACAGGCCCTGCCCAAATGAATGCTGCACACCGAATGGCGGCCCCAACAGGCTCTGCTACAATCGGCACGCATCGCGCCGGCACCGCCGTCGGGGTCACCAGATGGGAACAGTGCATTCATATTCACGAGTCATGGAAGATAGGCATGTCTGAAACGTGGAAGAAGCTGCGCCCCTGGCTGCCGAAGATCATCGGCCTGATCGTTGTGCCGATCATCTTCTACCGCCTGCTCAAGCCAATCCACGAGAACTGGGCCAAGCTGCAGCTCCACCTGCAGGATATCCGCTGGGATCTGCTGGCCGTGGCCTGCCTCATGTTTGCCGTGAACCAATATTTCTGCCGTATCCAACTCTGGCAGGGCGTCCTGCACGGCTTGGGATGGAAGATGCCGCAGGCTCCCGCTACGCGGATCTGGATCAAATCGGAATTGGCCCGTTATATCCCCGGCGCGATCTGGCAAATGGTTGGTCGTGTTGTTCTGGCCAGGCCCTACGGATTGCCGGCTGCCGTCTGCTCCATCAGCCAGGTGCTGGAGTTCACCATGAATCTCCTGGCCGCGGCGATCATCGCAGTCACCACACTGTTCATTGCCGGCTCGCAGGTCTCCGATGAAGCGCGCAGCTACCTGTTTGTAGCGTTGGCTCTGCTCCCCATGCTGGTATTGGTCCTGGTCCCACAGGTATTCCACCCCGCATTCAACTTTGTGCTCCGCAAGCTTGGCAAGCCCGAGCTGGAACGGCGACTCTCAGCCCGGCGGATGATCGGCCTGTTAGCGCTGGCATGCACCAGCCAGTTGTGGCTTGGCCTGGCCGCATGGATCGCTACGCGCAGCCTCCTGCAGATTCCGCTGAACCACGCATATGTCCTGGCCGGGTCATACTGCCTCGCGTGGGCGGCCGGCGTAAGTGCCGGCGCCATGGCTCCGGCCGGCATCGGCTTTCGTGAGTACATCCTGAGCATCACCCTGCTCAAGGTAATCCCGCCGTCCATCACCCACGACATGGATGCTCCAACGCGTGTGGCGTTCTTCGCCTTCATCGCTTTGACGCTGCGCCTCTGGGCAACCAGCGGCGAACTGCTTTTTGCGGGCTTTGGCATGCTCTGGGATTGGCGCGGCATGCGCGGGCAGATCACCTCACGCGCTAGTGAGTTCTAGGCTGAGCCGCCCACGTGCTTCCCTGTTTTGGCCCCGCCGGGTAGAGTGCCTGATGTTGCGGAGAAAGCAGGACATGGACGGTCGACACATTATGCTATCTACACTGGCCGGCTTGATGGTGCTGGCTGCTGGCTGCGCCGGACACAACGGCTCTGCCGCTACGCGGCCAACGACGGCGCCGACTCTCGCAACCGACATTCCACCCGAAACGGCCTTAACATCCTACTGGTTTGAACAGACGCCGGTGGTATCGGTGCGTTCCTCCAGCTACAGCGACCTGATGCAGGAATGCGATCACGTGCTGCGGCAGCGTTTTTATGAGATCGATCGCCTCGACTACCGCATCGGCCTGCTCGAGTCTAAACCACTGGTATCCAAACAGTTGTGGGAATACTGGCGGAGCGATGTGGGCTCAACCCAGCAGACTCTTGCCAGTTCCGTCGGCACCTACTCCCGCACTGTGCACTGGCAGGTCACTGCGGATGCTGGCGGCGGATTTGCAGCCATCCCCCATGTCGTGGTCGAACGCTTCACCGCGCCGCCCCGCCACGTGACAACACTCATTGATTTCCGCGACTCGCTAACGCGATCTGAATCGCAGACAGGCCTGTCGCAATCGAATCTCGACAAGGTTCCGGTGAATCGCTGGTATGCCATAGGTCGGGATAAGGACCTGGAGGTGGAACTGGCTCAGGATCTCCTCGACCGCATGCTCAAGCACACCTCCAGCGCGACGCTGCAACGCACCCCAGCCGCAAACAGTAGGTAGCTTAGGAGCCCCGATTGGGCGTTGTAGTTGTATGAGCACTGTGACCATGCCACCTGAAATGTCTGCTGTGGTCGCCTCTGCCAGACCGCAGAGGATGGCCTATGGCGATGCCGTCCGCGTACTGGGCACGGTCGCGGTCGTCGTTGGCCACATCTGCGATATGGCGGTCTTCCAAGCCGATCCGAATAAAACTCTCGCCAGCACCACCGACTGGTGGATCTACAACATCGTCGACTGCCTCGCCCGCTGGGCCGTGCCGATCTACATCATGCTCTCGGGCGCCTTGCTGCTTGATCCCGCCCGGAATGAGTCACCGGCGACCTTCTACCGCAAACGTCTGGCGCGGCTGGGTGTCCCGCTGGTGTTCTGGTCGGTGTTCTTCATTTACCTGGATGTCAGCTATAACCAGTGGCACACCCTGAAAGAAGCCCTGCAGAACCTCGTCCTTGGCCAACCGTACCCTCACCTGCATTTCATATACCGCATCGCGATTCTGTACGCCTTTACGCCGATGTTTCGCGTCTTTGTGAAGCATGCGCCGCGGCCCATGCTGACGGCAACGGTTTGTGTTCTTTTCTGCGTCTGGTCGGCCGACTCAGTCATCAACGGCTTTATGGAGACCAACGTGTCGGCCTTCGCCCGGTTTGCTCCATTCGTCAGTTTCTACCTCGGCGGCTACCTGCTCCGCGAGGCCTACTGCAAGCGGGAGCACATGAAGTGGCACCTGCTGAACGTGATCGGCTGTGGGCTGCTCGTGGCCATCATCTCGGGCCTTTTATGCATGAAGTACGGCGTCAAGGGCTATCCCTCGAGGCAGATGTTCCTGCTGGATTTCCTCTCGCCACTTCGGATTCCGATGGCAATCTCGGCATGGATACTCCTGATCACCCTGTACCAGAAGTGTGATCCGGTAACCGGCCGCACCGGGCGCGTATTTGCCTGGCTGGCGCCCACTACCCTGGGGCTCTATCTCATCCATCCCATGTTTCGCGAGATTCTCTGGGCTCCCGACAAACTGCGCAACCCCATCGCGCAGCTCCCGCACATGGGCTTCCTGTGGAACTGGCATGGCATCGGCGAAATGCTGCCCAACGTGTGGGTCCGCATCCCCGTTTACACCCTGATCGTCTACCTGCTGAGCCTCGGAACGGTTCTGTTGCTGATGAAGATTCCGCTGGCCAGGAGAATCGTGGAATGAGGGAATCGGCTCGCCGGCTTGTGCTTCTGTTTGTTGCCGCGCTCGGTCTGCCGCTGGTCGTGCTTGCCCAGACTGCGCCATCGCAACCCTCCAAAGTGTCGGCACGTCCCACCACGCTTCCGGCCATCGTCCTGCCGCAGAAAGCCGGCACGCATCGCCTTTCCTGCAGCGTCCGTGTTGATGGGAAAGCACTAACGCTTCCATACGTGCTGTTCCTGCCCGATTGCTACAAGGCCAAGGGCCCCAAGACTCCTGTCCTTCTTTTCCTCCATGGTCTGGGCGAAACCGGCACTGACCTCGATGCCATCTTCTATCACGGCCCGAACTTTGAACTGGAGAAACCTGGCAACGACACGTTCCGCCACAACTTCCCCATGATCGTGATCTCGCCACAGTGCCCGCCGCGTGGGCAACGGTGGGATCGCGAGAATATGGACCAGTACCTCAATGCTCTCTTGGACGAGGTCCTTCCGACGCTCAATGTGGACCTGGATCGCGTTTATGCAACAGGTCTGAGCATGGGCGGCCTGGGCACCTGGCGCGTCGCCAGCGATCGCCCGGACCGGTATGCAGCGATCATGCCGATCTCTTCCTATGAACTGGATCCGGAAACCACGGCACAGAAGCTCAAGAACGTTGCCGTGCTGGCGATCACCGGCGAAGGGGATAATCCCCAGATCGAGCAGAGCCGCACCATGATCGATGCCTTGCATCGCGCCGGGGCACTGGCAGAGCAAGTCACCGGGCCGGATGGGCATGCAGTATGGATCCCCACCTATGCATCTCCGCGGGTATACGAATGGCTGCTGCTGAACAATCGCGGCCAGACTCGCCCGGCCGCCCAGAGTTGGCCTGAGAACAGGGGGTTTCACCGACTCGCGTGGTCCCCGGAAAAGGATCCCACCCGCAAGGTTGACTACATCATCCACCTGCCAACCGACATCCGCCCCGGCTCCAATGCCAAGCGCCCGCTGCTGGTCTATTTCCCCGATCCGAACGAGTTTGGCGTCTTTAGCAGCGGCATCGTCGTGCATGGTCCGACCCAGTTCATGCGGCCGCTGCCGTTCGTGATCGTACAGCCGGTGATCCCCCCGTTCCTCTTCTATGGCCGGGGCGATGGCGATGTGCCATTCCTCTGCGAGATGGTTCAGACGATCGCCCGGCAGTACAACGCCGACCCGCAGCGTATCTTTGTTTCCGGCCGGGGCGAAGGGGCGCGAATCGCGCTGATCCTGGCTCGCGCTGCCAAACCGACTTTCGCGGCCGCCATTCTTGACGTTGAATCCGATTCGCAGGCGTTCAACAACGTGAATCCCGAACAAGGTTCACCCACGATCATCCTGGGGATCACCGACAAGGGTGAGTCCGAGAACCAGAAATGCCTGCAGGCATTGATCGACAAGAGCCTGAGCGGATCAGAGCTGGCCGTGAAGCCCCCGAATGATGCCCAGCGCGATCCGTTCTCCTACTCTGAACTGCATACGCGCTTGCTGCGAATCCGGCTTAAGGCCGATAAACCTTCAGCGGCCGGCACTGGCCGGTGACCCCGGCCTGATGGACCAGGCGGTGGAACAGCTCGATCGCCTGTCGCTGTGGCGAGTCCGGCCGGAGGTCGAGCTGGAGCTTCAGCAGGCGTAACAGATAATCCTTGGCAATATCCGGCGGCCAGGATCGTGCTGCTGCTTCGCGAGCTACAATCGCGTCCACATTAACCAGGCCTTCGCGCATGGCGATCTCCAGCCGCTGCGGCAAGTCGCTCAGTTTTGCGCCCTCTCTCGCCATCCAGGTGGCGAAAACAAACGGCAAGCCCGTCCAGCTCTTCCAGGCCTCCGCGAGATCGAGCTGGTGCTCATATCCCACCGGGGCATTGACCACCACCTTGTCCCCGATGAGCAACTGAGCATCGACGGCGGCCGTATCCTGCACAAACTCCGGCTCAATCCCATAGGCATGCTTAAGAATGACGCGACACAGACCCACGGAGGTATGGCTCTCGACGTCGGCGTAGAGGCGCCGGATCTGCCCAATCGGGATCTTCGAGAACAGGCGCACGGTATGTACATGGCCGTAGGCACCGATGCACGAGCCAGGAACGATGACCAGGTCGCCGGCCCGCTGGTAGTCGATGATCGGCAGGAGGGCTACATCACACGCCCCACTCTCGAGCATCGCCAGCAGGTGTGCCGGCACCGCATAGATAAGTTGCAGGTCGGCCGCCCTCTCAAGTCCCCATACCAGCGGCGTGGTATTGAGGTAACTGACACATCCAATCCGAATCATCGGTGCTGACTATAAGCGCCATGTGCCGTGCGGCAATGGGCGAGGTAGCGCGGACTGTGGATAACGAGTCAAGGATGAAGGATGAAAGTGGACAAGTGCCTCTTGGAGTCCGGCCGAGGGGCGACTATCGCGCGGGTTGCGTTGCTGGAATTGTCCAGACGCCGGTCTTGAGCAGAGGCATGCGGGATTGCCAGTTCTTCCTGTAGTCGTCGCGGGCGGCGGATGGAGTTACTGGGGGTGACGTGGGCGGGTTGCGGCCGGCGGAAAGGTCGTTGAAACAGGGCATCAACTGGGTCAAGGGGAGGAAAGCCACGGCGCCATTGGCATAGAGCACATGGCCGCCCGTCATGTCATGATTGGCGGGGTCCTCAAGCATGCAGATTGCCGTTGGGAGAGAGCTGGTTCTCATGCTCGCGCCAACGTAGATGTAGGCGTAAGGATTGGACATGGCCGCGAGGCGTTGGGACATGGGCCTCGAAGATGCGGCCGCGGGCCACCGCTCGCCAACGGGGCATGAGAAGAGCTCCGGAGAGATCTGTTGGTTCGATACGAGCGCCTGAAGATTGGGGGGATTGACACCCCCCGCCCTCAGGTGGTCCTGTTGATACAGTTGGATTGCGGAGCCGATGACGGTGAGATACCTGTCGCATTGGCGTTGATAGGCGACATAGGCCCTTGGCCTTACATATCCATAGTACACGGCCGTCCACAGGAGGACAGCAGCGGCCAGCAGTACTGCGGCAGTCATTAAGAGTGTTCGCCATGAGAATGGGCGATGCGTCGCGTGTCCGTAGTCGATTACCTGATGAGGATCACTGGACATCGGCGGTCAAGTGTACCTGAGCAGGAGGCGAAGCGGCAATGTTGCGATGTCGGATAACGAAGGCAATCAGGTCCATTGCCGGTCCAGTAGCGCGTGGTACATTGTCCCTGGCGAGTATGACGAACAAAGAGAATGCGCTGCGGATCATCCGGTTTGACCATCCTGAGCGCGTGGTTTGTGGGATTCCTTCGTACTGGGTGGCGTACCGCGGATGCAATCACGAGAGCATCGACAACTTCGGCGGGGACAACGACGTCCCGCCGGGGACCGTGTGGACAGATATCTGGGGGACCCTGTGGAGGAAGGAACTGCCGGGGATCATGGGATTTCCGCAGCGCCATGCGCTGCCCAACCTGGCGGCGGATTTGCGCAGTTACCGCTGGCCGGATGCAAATGACGAGAGGATCTGTGGTCCGGTTTACGCGGCGGCGAAGGAATTCCCGCGCGATGACCGGTTCCTGGTCGGCAGCCATCGCCAGCCGCTGTGGGAGCTGGCCTGCACGCTGGCGGGAATGGAGAATCTGATGATGGCGCTGTACGCCGAGCCGGAAGCCGCGCGGGAGCTGTTTCATCGCGTGATGGATTTTCAGCTTGGGATCGCGCAGCACTATCTCAAGGTGGGAGTAGAGATGGTCTTCTTCACGGATGACCTGGGAACGCAGTGCGGGCCGCTGGTGGGGCCAAAGGTCATGGAGGATTTCCTAGTGCCGGAATACCGGCGGCTCTTCGATCTGTACAAGAGTCGCGATGTGCTGATCAATTTCCATTCCTGCGGGCGGATTGATTCGGTGATCGATACGCTGATGGAACTGGGGATTAGCATCCTGAATCCGGTGCAGGTGTCGGCCAACGACCTGGATCTGGTCCGGCGGAAGACCGCCGGACGGGTGGCCCTGGCCGGCGGGATCAACAACGTGACGATCATCAACGGCCCGCCGCACGCGATCGTGGAGGAGGTGCGACGGCGGCTGTGGCAACTCGGTCGGGATGGTGGGTATTTTTGCGGAGCCGATCAGCACATGGTATTCCCCAAGGGGCATCTTGAGGCGATGATGAGCGCTGTGGAGACCTTTGGCAGGTATCCGATTGAGAGGTTCATCTGAACGGCATGTGCCAGGGGGACCATTGGGCGTTGCCGGTTTCGCGGACCTGGACCCAATAGGTTGGCCCGGCATCGAGGGTTTGCTTGCCCTGGCAACTGCCGGCGAACTTGCCGTGGGCGCTGTCCACGATCATGCTCTGGTCGGCGGCAGCGGCAACGGTGGAGGTCCAGACGATGTCTTTGCCCTCGGGATCGGCAGCGACTTGCGCTTCCCAGGTTAAATTGGCCGGAGAAGCAGTTCGGGTAATCGTTGCCGGCCGTGCCGCCGTGATCGGGCCGATGGGATTGGTGCTGATGACGAAGTTATCGAACCAGCGTGCCTCGCGCTTGATCGCTCCCCTGTTCCAGTAGTTTTCCAGGAAGACGGCATTGATCGCATAGTCGGTCCATGTGCCATGCCAGTCCAGATCGGTCCGTGCGGCCTCGAGTTTTCCTTCTATGCGCAGGTCGAACACGCCATCGCGTTGGCCGGGAGTGTTGATTTTTACGTGCGATTCAACGCAAACCCATCGGCCGGATTCGGCGGGACTGAAAATAGGAGTCTGGCTGGAACGGATTCCCAGCCACTTGAGTTTGGGAAAATCGTTGTAGTGCGTGGTCACCTTAAGACCGTTACGGATGCCGGTGGCGGGGTCGATGATGAGCACATCGCCCTTGCCACCCCATACGTGGGCCATGAGGCCCTGGCTCCAGTCGGTGCCGGCGAGGCAGGTGGTTCGGCCGAGTTTGGCGGGGTTTCCCTCCCATCCCTGTTCGTGCTTCACATAGACGCGCCAGTAGATCTCGTTGAAGGTTTCGGTACTGCGGATGCTTTTTCCAACGGGGTTCTTGCCGAAGATGACCTGCAAACCGCCTGGGGACACCTGACCTTTCTCAAACTGGCACCGCATCGCTCCGCCGTGCAGGCCATCTTCATTTGTCCACGTGAAGCCGCCCTTGTCCGAGCTGTAGCCGAAATACGTTGCGCGAAAATCGGGGAGTTTGTCAAAGTCATCATAAAAGATCACCGCCTGATCCTGCTGCTGCGGCTGAGTGGGGGCGAGGAGCACGGCGGCGGCTCGGATTGCGGGCTGGGGTGACTGGGCAAGAAGGGAGTTCATGCTGAGGCCTAAACACAGTGCAACGGCACACACAAGGGCGGTTTTCATGGGATACGGTTCTCCACACTCTCTATACGCCATGCCGGGCATACCCGTTGTATTGGAATATCTCACCCAGCTCTTTCCTTACCTTTGCTCGCACTGTCGAATCCTTTGGATGCCCCACCGAAATCACCAGCGGTACACGCTTGCCCTTGGGGATTCCCAGGAGTTCTTTCACCCCCTTCTCGTTGAACCAACCGATGATGCAGGTACCTAGATGTTCCTCGGCCGCCTGCAGGCAGAAATGCTCTGCCGCGATTCCAATATCCATCAGGTGATACTGCTTATCCTTGACATGGCCGGCCAACCTCGGGATCAGGGGCGGCGTTTCGGCGACGACGGCCACCAGCACCGGCGCAGTATCCACGAAGTGGTTCATCACCATATCGCGGCAATGGCTGGCTACCTGGGCGCGCAGTTGCGGTTCATCGACCACCACAAAGAACCATGGCTGACTGTTGCATGCTGAGGGCGCGAGGCATGCGGCTTCAAGGCACCGCTCGATTGCTTTTCGATCTACCGGCCGATCCGTGTATCCCCGATCGCTCTGCCGTCGCCTTGCCAGGTCCAAAAAGTTCACGTTTACCTCCACTGCCAGACCACTGTCGTCGAAAGCTCAGGTCGGTCAAGCACGCACTGCGTCGCCCAATTGCCTCAGGGACCTCAACGTGTATACTCCCCCGCCTTGATGCAACGCCAGATTGAACGCAATTCGCGATCTACATGCACGCCGCCCTGACCCGGCCGGTTGCGATGCCGTGTCGCCTTGCCAGCGACGCACAACGGCACCGTCGGTTTCTCAGTCACCACTGTAACTGCTTCACTCTTTCTGTCTTCATAGATAGCTCAACATGACACCAAGCGATGAGATCTCCCGCCGCCGCACCTTTGCGATTATCTCGCACCCCGACGCGGGCAAGACGACGCTGACGGAGAAATTCCTTCTCTATGGCGGCGCGGTTCAGCTCGCCGGCTCGGTGACAGCGCGGAAGAATCAGCGAGCCGCCACATCCGACTGGATGGAACTGGAAAAGCAACGCGGCATCTCCATCAGTTCCACCGTCCTGCAGTTCGAATACAACGGCTATTGCATCAATCTTCTTGACACGCCTGGCCACAAGGATTTCTCCGAGGATACGTATCGCGTCCTGACGGCGGTCGATGCAGTGATCATGGTAATCGACGCGGGCAAAGGCATCGAAAGCCAGACGCAGAAGCTCTTTGAGATCTGCCGTCGTCGCGGGGTGCCGATCTTCACATTCATGAACAAGGTGGATCGGCCCACTCGCGAGGTATTGGGGCTGCTCGATGAACTGGAAAAAGTGCTGGGGATCGGCGCTTTTGCCATGAACTGGCCGCTGGGCGATGGCCCGGAGTTCCGCGGCGTCTACGACCGCATCGCCCGCCAGGCGCACTTCTTTGAGCGCACCACCGGCGGCGCGTATCGGTCTCCAGTTCATATCCACGGGCTGGGTGATCCGGAAGTGCGCGACAAGCTCTCGCCGTACACCCATGCCCGCATCACCGAAGAACTCGCCATGCTCGATGCCGCCGGCGAAACCCTCGATACCGAGGCGGTTCTGGCCGGCAAGATGACCCCGGTATTCTTCGGCAGCGCCATCAACAACTTCGGCGTGCAGATGCTGCTGGATACGTTTCTCGCCTACTCCACCCCGCCCCGCCCGCGCCACACCACCAATGAACTGGTATCATTGGGTGATTCCCGCTTCTCAGGCTTTGTCTTCAAGATCCAGGCCAACATGGATCCGCGCCATCGCGACCGCATCGCCTTCGTTCGCATTTGCAGCGGCCGGTTCAGCCGCGACATGACCGTCACGCACGTCCGCACCGGCAAGAAAGTCCGTCTCTCCAGTTCCCACAAGCTCTTTGCCCAGGAGCGCGAAACCGTCGATGTGGCGTGGCCGGGCGATGTGATTGGTCTGGTTGGCCACTCGGGCTTTGCGATCGGCGATACGCTGGCCGACGATCCCACCATGGTCTATCGCGAGATTCCACGCTTTGCCCCGGAATGTTTCGCCTATCTGCACTGCACGAACAGTTCGCAGTCCAAGCGTTTCCGCGAAGGCCTGGATCAGTTGCTGCAGGAAGGTGTCGTCCACCTGCTGGAGCCGGTTGAGGCGACGCAGCGTGTGCCATTGCTGGGCGCGGTGGGCCCGCTGCAGTTTGAGGTGGTGCAGCATCGCCTGCAGATGGAATACGGCGCCGAATCGCGCATCGAGCGGGCCGGGTGGAGCGTTCTGCGCTGGGTGTTGCCCGATGTCCCCGATGACTTGCTTGCCAGCACACTGCTGCCGTCGGGCGCCAGACTCGTCCGCGATGCACGGCAGCAGAAGGCCATTGTTTTCTCGGAAAGCTGGAGTGTGAACTATTTTACGCAGCGCAACCCGGGCATCCGCCTCTCGGACCTTCCGGCCGAGTAGAGAGCCTTGTCTGCAATTCTCCCGTGGGGGCGTCCTTCCTACTTGGAGCCGCTTTGGGTACTTTATTCTCATGCTCAGTTCAGCCGAAGTAGCGAATCAGCTTATTCATGACACCAAGGCTGTCCGCGATCATGCCCTGCACTCCCTGGCCATGGCAGGAGAACGCAGTGAAATCGGAGCGGATGTACCGCTTGCCGCTCTGGAACGACTGGGCGCGACCGGCTTCAGCACCCCGATTCTCATCGCCCAATTCCCCATCTCGCCCGAAGTGGCGCAGAAGGCGTTTAGGACGGCCGCCGGCGAAACTCTGACATTGAGCAGCATCGCGGGCGCGCTGCTCCGTGAGATCCCCACCAGTGTCCTGCTGACTAATCGCGATCTGGTGAAGAAGCTGTCGGGAAGCGATCTTCGCACCTGCCTTGAGCATCGCCTCGCGCTTGCACAGCAGTCGCACAGCCAGCTGTGGGATCAACTCCTGCAATCGGCGGATCGTGCAAGTACGCATGACCTGATCCTCGCATTGATTCCACACGATACGGCCGTTGCCTCTCTGGTTGCCTCCACCCTTGCCCGCAACACCCCCACCAGCGGCGAATTGGCGGTTATCGAACTTGCCGGGCGAATGCGGCTGGCGGCCGCCGTCAATGCTTTGGCTGATCGTCTGTCTCGTCCGCAGAGCGAAATCGCCGAAGCTGCCGCGGTTGCCCTCGGGCGGCTGGGTACGGCCGGCGCTGCTACAATTCTGGAGCAGCGCTGCAATCTCGCCTCCGCCACACCTTCCTTCCGGACCTGCGCCGCTCGCGCCATGTCTCATTTTCGTATTCCATCTGTTGAGTCAACATTGCTTCGCCTCGTTGTCGAGGAAGATGACCAGACGGCTCTGTGCGCCTTGTGCGCTGCCTTGGCTGATATCTGTACGACGACGGGATTTCCCCGTCTCTCTGAGATCGTCGCCAGCGGCCGATGTGGGGCTCAAACGGCGTCACTGCAGCGCTCGGTATCGGCTCTGGACGCAATGCTCAAAGCGACGACGGCTAGAACGGCTGCAACCCACCACGCCCCCGCGCCGGCGGCCGCACCGGCAGCTCCAGTGTTCCTGCCATCCACGACCGCGGGCGGACCAATCGTCAGTACCCTCAACGCCGGCAGGTTCTCCTCGGCCGATGTCGCGGACCAGAACCTTGCCCCACCGTCGGACGAACTGCCCCTGATGGAGATCCCGGACGACATCCCGCCCGCACCCTCCGCACCCTCCACAAGCTCTGCTCCAACTCAGTTACGGCGGGATGCCGATCAGGTTGGCCGCAATGACCCCTGCCCCTGCGGAAGCGGCAAGAAATACAAGAAGTGCTGCGGAGCGTAAGAGCCCCGCAGCACCAGATTGCCGACAGCAGCGTCGCAGCAAATGTCAGAGCTTGACCTCGCTGTGGGCTTTGGCCGAATCGTAGATCCCCTGCATGATCTTCGAGGTAATCAGCGCGGCATCGATATGCGATGGCGCCTTTTCGCCTGTCTTGATGCAGTGCACAAACGCATCGATCTCGGTCTGGAAATGATTACGCGTGCTGAGCTTCACGTGGGTATCGGTCAGCATGCCATTCTTGGTGCTGTAGATGTTGAATTCTTTGCCGTATTGCAGACGGATACCCGCCTTGTCACCGATAAAGTCGATAAACATCTCCCCCTCGCCGATGTTCTGGGCCCATGCGCCATGCAGGCTGATGACCGGCCCCGCGGTGCGCACCAGCGCGGTGACCGAATCATCTACGTCATAGACACCATCGTAATTCGGGGGGCCAGCCCACATGTTCACGAAGGTGTATCCCTTCATGTCCTTGCCCAGCTTGCAGAAGGTTTCGCCTGAAACCGTTCGGGGCTTGGGGTCGCCGCAGCAGTACATGACGATGTCGAGGAAGTGCACGCCCCAGTCGATCAACACGCCGCCGCCCGCGATGGCCGATGTGGTAAACGCACCGCCCAGGCCGGGAATAGAACGATGGGCGCGGAAGTTCATGTCGACGTGATACACCTCGCCCAGTTCGCCGGCGTCGATCATCTGCTTGATCTTGTTCACACTGTCATTGAACCGGTTCACGACGCCGATATTCAGGATCTTCCCCGTCTCGTGCTGCGCCTTCTGCATGGTGAGAGCCTCGGCATACGTTCTGGCCGCGGGCTTTTCGCACAGCACATGTTTACCAGCCTTCAGGCAGTCGATCGAAATCGGAGCATGCATGTTATTCGGGGTGCAGACGGAAACAGCCACGACGTCCTTATCCTTGAGGATATCATGATAATCGGTCGTGACTTGGCCACGCCCGTACTTGTCGGCCATCTCCCTGGCTCGTTCCGGGATCAGATCACAGAACCACTTGATCTCGACCTCGGAATTGTTCGTGTAGGCTGGCACATGCGCTGTCCTGGCGATGGTCCCACAGCCGATAACCGCAACGTTAATCTTGCTCATAGTCGAACTTCCTTTGTTCTGCAGATGGTATCAATGTATGGTGCCGCTTCAACTCTCAGGCGAGAACCGGGTCAGGTGCCCGGCCTGGTGCTCAGCACGACCTCGCGCAAGCGCTCCATGAAGTATCGGTAGTTCGCGAAGGTGACATCCGATAGAACGAAATGGTCCGGGCCGGGGATGAATCGGCCTTTGCGGATCAGCGTTCGGGCCCTTTGCATCTCCTGGTCGATCGCATCTTTGCCTGCGGCCATTACATTCTTGTTCAAGCCGCCGATGATGCCCAGTTGGGGGTAGGTATCAAGCATCTTGACGACATCGTTGCCCGCCTGGACTTCGTATGGATACAGCGCGGTCACGCCTGCCTCAAGCATCAATTCGGTGAGGCCTTCAATGAACCCATCCGAATCCACCAGCAGTATCTTGATCTCATGTTCCTCAGCAAACCTGGCGACCTTCATATACTGCGGCTTCATGAACTCGCGGAAGGTAGTAGGCGAGATCAGTGAACCGTTCTTCGAAGCCATGTCCTCCCAGAACTCAATCAGGTCAAACTCGACATCAGCGCATTGCCTGGCAAAGAGCTTGAGCGCGAAGTCGGTGTAGTAGTCCATGATCTCATGGACGAGTTCCGGGTCGTCATAGAACATGTACGCTAAAGCCTCATCGCCGATTAGGTTCCGCGCAAAGCCGTAGACGCCGCGGTGGGTGAGTTGAAGCGGGTAATCACGGTTGCGGAACTTCGCCACATACTCCGACCAGTGCGCGGGGAAGCGGCTTGGGTCGTCTGGATCGATCTGGCGATCTCGCACCCGAATCCAGCTCGCTCGATCCTTGACCGGCCATTCGAGGGTCTGGGAGTGGAAATCCTGGTCCGGCGCATGCACCTGCACAGTCCCATCTTCCCACTGATGCACCATGAGGCCATCTGGGCGTTGCGAGATTACCGGCTTTCCCTTGTTCGCCACATCCATATTCACAGGTGAAACCTGCCAGCCTCGATAGGGTCCATCAAACCGGAGCACCTCATCGATGCACTTGCCTATGCCGGGATATTCGCTGTTCCACTCGGGGCGATGCGCGTTATCCCCGCCGAAAACCTTGATAAACGGAACCCGATCAACTTCCTGGCCAGTCAATGTCCGAACGAATCGTTCTCGATGTGTCATTCTGACCTGCCTCCTCTACTTGCCACTGCCCTTAACGCCTCGCCTCATCGACGAATGCCCGGGAATTCTGTAGCGGCGTATTGTGCAACAGATCATCACTCAGGCCGACGATGTGACGATACCCGCGCGTCTGCTCTTTTACTCGCGCTACCTCGGCTCTCACCTCTGCTTCCGTCCCATTCAACATGGTGCCCAGGGAGATATTCCCCTTGGTGGCAATGGCGCGATCCAGGTTCTGCCGCGCCCACCGCAGCGTCGGCACATTCCCCAAGGGCGGCTCGCAGATCGTCTCAAAGATCTCCGGGCGCAAGTCGTTATAAAAGCCCGCTTCAATGAAGTTGGCCGCCCTCCCGCAGGTGTGCCACAGGACAAACCCACCGTCGGTGCGCCACTGGCGGAAGATCTCCCGCGTGTCCTCCATGATGTGCTTCCGGAAGAAATCCGGTGAGATCCACTCGGTACCAGCCACGCAATAGAACAGGTAGTCGTATCCCGCCTTGCGGAGCGTTTTCATGCGCTTGAGCATGAGCTTCTTGTTGGCCGCGCGCAGTTCGCCGATCGCCTCCGGCCAATCGGCAAGGTGATAGTGCATCTCATCGTGATTCACCCATAGTGGTGGCTCCCACCACGTGCCCAGCACGCCGCACTGGCCGATCCCGGCCAACTGTTCGCGCCCGACGCGGATCGCCTCATCCTCGTCATAATCCATCTGCTCTCGGGCCACCCATGTCATGCGGCGATAGTCATCCTCGGTCTCGAGCATGGCTTTAATGGTCTGCGCGGTCTGTCGATTCTCGGTGATCCCGATGAGATCTCCATGGGGTGTATGGATGATGACCTGCGTTCGCGTGACACCATCGGTTGCGGTGGTCGTGGTCTGGCCATCGGCGGCGGGATTGCACGACTTAAGCGGCACGGCCGCCAGAAACGTCGGATCCCACTTGCAGATCGACGCCATCGCCATCTGCTGCCCGAGTTGATGGTGCGGGCTTCCCGGCGGGAATGGGTCGGCCGTCTTTTCCGGCCAGTAATACGGCACATCGGCCGCCCAATCATCGCACAGCGGGCTGACCATGGGCCCGACATCCTGGCCCTGGAGAAAGCACTTCCACTTTTCGCGCGCGGCTGTTTCTGATGGCATCGCGGTATCATACGCAGTTACACGATTGTGAGTTAGTCACCTGCCCGCCGGCTCGATCTGTGGCCGGGACTGAATGTAGACATTGGTTGCGCTGACGCGACTCTGAGGGTCACCTATACTTCATGCCATGCGATACGTTGAGCTTCGGCGGCACACGTTACGCGATGCAGACGATCCCCATGTCAACCAGGCAGGCGTAGACCTGGCGCGGCGGGTCGGAAAAGTTCTTGGGCCCTTTGCCCTTGTCGTCACCTCGCCGGCCCCCGCTGCATCGAGACGGCCATTGCCATGGGTTTTGCAGCAGATGAGATCTATGAGCCCGTGCAGGAGCAGATGAAGAAGAAGCATGTGCGGGAGGTAGGAAAACTGCTTCCCTTTGATTTGGCCTTTGCAGAGCGGGCCAAGATCTTGGGAGAGCACAAGTCAACGCGGAAGTATGCACAGGCACTGGTCGTTCAGTGGGCGGCGCTGGCGCAGCGAGTACCGGAGGGCAAGTGCGCCCTGGTGATCACGCATGGCGGATATATCGACGACTCGGCCGTTGCGTGTCTGCCAAATGCCAACCATCGCAAGTGGGGCAAGACCTTTTCCCAATGCGAAGGGATCCGCCTGGCGTACGATAGGGATGACTTCGTCTCCGGGGAGTTGCTGCGGATCTGATCATCTTGTACCGGTTTAGCTGGAATCAGCGGCTTACGCGGTTACACTCGCTACTTCACTTCCAACTAGGAGTCCGCGCATGGCACGTACTTTCGCCACTCTCGTTGCCGCTGTTCTGTTGAGCGCTGTCGCGGCGCTTGCCCAGCAAAAAGTCATGCTCAGCGCAACCGAAGATGTCGGTGTGTCCAGTGTCCGCGAGCATTTCCTGGAAAGTACCGGCTCCGCGCCGTCGGCCGCCATTCGCCAGAACCAGAACTGGAGCGGTTTTGAGACCAAGGCTCTGCTGGTGAAGTTTGACACGAAACCGGTGCAGGGATGGACCATCCAGGAGGCGTACCTGCACCTGTATGTTGCCAAAGAAGACCTGTATGCGGTCGGCGTATGCGAGGTGCTCGCCCCGTGGAGCGAAGGACAGAATGGGACGCGGGGAGAGCGGCCAGCGCAAGCGGCGAGTTGGCAGTATGCCCGAAATCCGGCCGAGGATGGCAAGCCGCAGCTTGCGGACTACTGGGCCTGGCCGGGCAGCACCGTAACCAGTGTTTCCTGGTCGCATCCGATGGCCAGGTACAGTTACGCCGGGCCGGGACAGATCCAGAAGACCGCAACTGGCTATCCGGGTGAATCTCCCGATTACAAGCCGTTTGTGCATCTGCGCTTCCCCATTAAGACGGCAATCGTGGCGGCCATGGCGGCCGGCACGAACTATGGCGTAGTTCTCACCGACGACAAAGGGCAGGTGGCGGAATCGTATTCGCTGATCGGAGCGGGCTATCCGTACAGGTACAACGAGTCGGCCGACCCTTACATCTTCACCCGCGATGTGCAGGATGAATCGCTTCGTCCGGTGCTCGAAGTGATCGGTGCACCGGCCGACAAGAAGGCAGTTGCCGCACCCAAGGATCTCAAGGTAAACGGAGTGCAGCCCAGCACATCAACCGTGACACTGGAATTCGCTTGCCCACAGGATGACCTGCTGGCATATGAGGCAACTGCCACACCGGCCGGGAAGACTAGTGCGGAAAACAACCTGCCGCGATGGGAGATACCGTTGCCCGGCAAAGGCGGCCTCAGCCAACGCATGCCGATCTGGACCCTTGCGCCCGGCGCCTACACCCTGAGCATTCGTGCCATTGATATGACGGGCAATCGCAGCCCGGCCGCGCAGGTGGCGCTGAGCATCCCCGAGAGACCCACGCTCAGGCTGGCGGAAGCGAAAGCTGAAGCACAACGTGAAGCTGGCAAGTCTGTGGCCTTTGGCGATGGGCGAGTCTATGCGGTGCCGGACGTCGTGAAGGTTGATCCCGTCAGCGGCGCAGTGCTCCAGGGCGGCGATGTATACCGCATCGATGAGAGCTATTCCTTGGCGAACCCGGTCTATAGGGCTGGTGGTAGGCCTCAGATCAGTCTGCAGGCGGCCAGTAACGAGGTCGTCGCGTTCCAGATGATCGTGGAGAAAGGCGCCAAACCCATCGAGGATCTGAAGATCAGCATGAGCGATCTGGCAGGCGCCTCTGGCAAGATTGCCGCCAATCCCAACGCCCAGTTCTTCCGCGAGTGGTACATCAAAAGCTCAGCGCAGCAAAAGCGGCAATTGGGCCCCAACGAGGTCGAAGATGTGAAGATCCGGCCGGTTGCCTGGCATGCCGATGCGGCCGTGCCGCTAGCCGAGCCGTTTGGCGTAACGGCGAGCGTTCCCGCGGCCGGCAATAACATCGAAGGACAGACCAACCAGGCCATCTGGGTCGATCTCTACGTGCCCAAAGGAACGAAGCCCGGTGAGTATCACGGGGAAGTTACTCTTGAGGCCAAGGGCGTAAATGGCGTGAAGATGCCCGTGCAGTTGACCGTCCTGCCGCTGACGCTGCCGGATAAGTCGAGCTGGAATGTTGAGCTCAACAGCTATGGTGGTCTGCTGGGCGTCGCGGGCGTCAGTGATAGCGATCCGCGGGCGCTTGATGCCCAGTGGGATTTCTATCGCCTGGCCAAGCGACATCGCCAGATGTACAGCGCGGTCCCATACGGCCAGCGTGGGCGTGTGGGCATGGCAGCGCTGAAACTCGAAGGCGAGGGCGCTGATGTCCGTATTGCGGACTGGTCGGAGTTTGAGCGGTTTTATGGGCCGCTGCTGGATGGCTCGGCCTTTACGGCGGACAAAGGCTATGTGGGGCCAAACGCGGGCACGCCGATCAGCGAGATGTACACCGCGTTTCACGAGAACTGGCCTCTGCCTCTGGACAAGTGGTATCAGGACTACGCGCCGCTGAAGACTCGCCTGGAACTGGCCGCCTGGGCGAAGAAGAGCCGGCTCTTAGAGGATGCCTTCCCCGAAGCTTACAAGCAGGGATATGCGGCAGTGGCGCGGCAGTTTGCCCAGCACTGCCAGGAGAAGGGATGGACGGGAACGGTGTTTCAGATCTTCGGCAACAACAAGTACTACTTCAAAGTGCCCTACTTCGGTTCTCAGCTTACCACGAGCAGCAACTACGGTTCATCGTTCTGGCTGCTGGATGAGCCGACGGATTATGACGACTACATGGCCAATGCTTTCTTCATGAACCTGGCAAAGAAGGGCTGGTCCAGTGGCAATGTGCCCGATGTGAAGTTCGCATACCGCGTCGATGTCTCGCAGCCTGAGATGGCGCGCGGCCTGTGGGACAACATCTGCAATCTGTGGGTGCTGGGCGGCGGCTCGATCCGAAACGGCTATGTGACGACGGCGATGGTACGGCAGAAATGGCTGCCGGAAGAAGAGTTCTGGCACTATGGCGGCGGACCCAATCTCTCGGCCGCCCCATCGAATATGCTGCAGGCGTTCCTGGAATCCTGGGCATCGGGTTCGAGCGGCATCCTGCCATACTGGACGACGGATGGCGGCAAAGATTGGGTCAAGCCCAACGACCCCGACCTGGCGTTGTTCTATCCCGGAAAGAACTACGCCAATAGCGGGAAGAACTATGCGGGGCCTCTGCCTGGCCTTCGGCTCAAGACCATGCGCCGAGCGCAGCAGGACATCGAGTATCTCTACCTGCTGGCCGGTCAGAAACAGTGGGACCGTGCGGCCGTGCGCAGGGCGATTGCCGCATATGCCAACGAGCCAGACGCCCCGGTCCTAACCTTCACGAAGCTGGACGCGGCGAAGCAGTTCCAGTTACGCAATGCCGTCGCCGCGACAATCCTGGGAAGTACGTCGCCTTGACGGTCACGGTGTCCCCCCAAGGGTACCAGACTGCGCCCAGATTCAGGGGAGTTGGCGATTGTGGATAACCTACAGGTGCGCAGGTTCTCGGGTGGGGTACCCCCTATATCGCAAGTGTCGTGGAGACAAGCGGTTAGGTAGAAATCGGGGGAGCAGGTGCGCAGGTTGGGGGTGATTGTGGATAACTCTGGGGAATAGCGGATATCGGATTGCGGATAGCGGAGGTCAGAGGTCAGGCGTCAGCGGGTCCGCCGTGGAACAATGTGTGACAAGGTGTGACAAAGTGTGACCCCGGCGCAGCCGGGATTTCGCTTCGCTCAACATTGGGGAGGGGAACGTAATACGTGATACGTCATTCGTTGAAGACCAAGAGGGGGGTCGTGGTCGTGCGGAAATAAAGTGAGACATTTCGGGACATTCCGGGACTTTTGCCGGGGGATCGGCTTAGCAAACATGGTGCCAGAGCGTACGGATGGCGTCCGGGTAGACCCACGGATGGCAATTCGCGGGCTTGGGTGGCGCGGGTATTCGGTTGCCAAAGATCCGAGGGGCGGGAAAAAAACACGTCCCTCTATATATAAGGGGCAGTTTGGAGGCTGCCAAAAATGGAAGTTAAGGAATGATAAGGGGTTAACGAAAGCCAAAAATCTTTCACGAATTTTGGCCCCCAAACCCCACCCGCCGACAGGCGGCCCTAAGGGTCGCCAGGGGCGACTGGACCAAAACGGCGGCGGCCGTGCCGACGCATAGGTGCTTCTGAATGCACCGCTACAGCGTCAGCAAGGCGAAGACGTACGCGTCGGGAGACGAGGCGGGCCAAGTGCAGGCCCGCAGCGCCGGGGAGCGGAGCGACCAGCAGGCGCAAACCCATACTTTTTGAACAGGAGGCAGCAGAGGTAGCAGAGCAATGCGCAGAACAGAGGGCTACATTCACGCTTCTTTGCGGCTGAAGGTTGGGGTGGTAGAGTGGTGGTTGATCCGGGATCGGCTTGTGGACTGTCGATTCCTGGCCCGTTTTCCGGATTCAAATCGGCGTGCGGGAGATGACTGTGCGAGTGCGAGCAAAACACTTCGTGATTCTGCTTGGCCTTTTGGTTGTTGGTGTCATTGTGGCTCTCGTTGTCTCCGCGATAGGCACGACCGCGCTGGAATCAGATGTAGAGCGGCTTGGTGGGTCGGTTGATGCCCGGAGCTTTCCGTTCACCGCGGTCAGCTTTGGGATTGGGGGACCGGCATCAACTCTTACCGATGACGAGTTTGCATCGCTTGTGCCTCGCCTGGCATTCTGGACCTCACTCGAATCCCTGGACCTGCGGCGAACCCGGGTGACCGACCAGGCGCTGACACACATATCGCGCCTACATAGTCTCAGGCGGCTTTTCCTTGATGACACGGCAGTAACAGACAGAGGTCTGTCATACATTGCCTCGCTGCCCATGCTCGAGCGGCTCTCGCTCTCGCGGACAGACATAACTGATGCGGGGGTCCAGCATCTAGCGAAACTTACGGCGATACAGGCCTTGGACCTGACCGAGACGCGAGTTGGCGATGCCGCGATTACGCAGCTCAGGAATATGGGCAAGCTTCGCGAACTTCGGGTGTCGCGGACGGCGATTACGGATGCGGGGCTGCTCATGCTGGTGTCGCATCCGGAGTTGAGGGAGTTGGACGTAAGTCACACGGCGATAGATGGAAGCTGCTTCGCACGTGTCCCGCTGCCGAAGCTGGAGGCGCTCAAGCTTGATGAGACCCGCGTGGACGATCATGCCATGAAGGGGATTTCTTCGCTCGTAACGCTAAAGGACTTGCGCCTGGCAGATACGGTCGTCGGCGACGCGGGAGTGCATGATCTCGTGGCGCTATCCAGGCTTACGGATCTTGATCTCTCAAGAACGAGGATAACCGACGATGCAATGGCTGCTGTCGGGCGGATGCATGGGCTGGAGAGCCTGGTCCTTGACGACACAGCAATAGGTGACGCGGGCGTGCGCGATCTTCGCCAACTTAGCCATCTCGTGGAGCTACGCCTTGGTCGGACGCGTGTGACTGATGTTGGCTTGGGGTATCTCGGTGAGCTTCCGCAACCGCTGGGCGTGCGGGTCGGCGGCACACGCGTCACGACAGCGGGTGTGAAGACGATCAAGGCGGCCAACGCTCGCATCGAGATCGACCTCAATTAGCGATGATTGGCGTGTGATGGGGCAGGAGAGAACGAATTCACCACGTAGATGGTCAGGATAGACAGGATGAAGGGGAAGAGCCCCGATGTAAGGGCCTGTCGATTTAGGTGGCAGCCCAACACAATATGATCTCGCCCCGATGCGGCCGGGACCGTCTTTGAGCGGCCGATTCTCATCGCCAGTGACTTTATCGCTCGGACCCTACCGCCGAGTCGCTCGAT
>CAIQIQ010000049.1 GCA_903871935.1 uncultured Phycisphaerales bacterium | reverse complement strand
GATCGTGCCAGTCAGCGTCTTGCCATCCAGGAGATGACAGGTCACCTTCGCCCCGCGCAACTGCGTCAGCAAATCCGCGCGGGAGAGGTTCTGTGACACATCCACCTGGAAGCTTTTAAGCAGCTTGGCCAGCGGATCCTGCGATGGGTAGGTGATGGCGCTGACCTGGCCCTTATCCAAGTCCTGCAGCACCAAGCTCTTGAGCAGGTCGTTGATCTGCCCGGTCTTAAAGCGAAGTTCGGTGGTGGCGTTGCCGGTGATGGTGCCATGGTGCTCAAAGTAGCCCACGCCGGAGGAATAGAGCACCACAAGTTTGACCGGCACCTCCGCCGCAGCGGCAGGCGCTGCCACGGGGGCATTGGCCGGGGCCGGTTGCTGAGCCACGAGAGGCATGGCCGAAATGGCCGACAGAATCGCAATCAGGCCGATGGTCGAGCGATATGCGGATTGCATAGACGTAGTCTCTCCTTTTCCCATTCTCTGACGCCCGGAACGCTACGGGGTTCCAGTGTAACACATACGAGGGACGGTCGATGGACGAAATCGCCAAGGGCAGAAACCCGAGTGACGAAAGGGAGGGAGAGCCACGGAGGAATGCCAGGGATCAGGCGACATCGCATGCGTCGGATGAGCAAGCAGGTGCGCAGGTTCTTGAGTGGGGTACCCCCTATGCGCTATGTCTTTTACTGGAATAGGTTTAGGAGAGAATTAGGGGAGGAGGTGCGCAGGTTCGTTTCCTCCTCATTGTTTCCCGGCGCAGCCGGGATTTCGCTTCGCTCAACATTGGTCTGGAAAGGCAAAGGTGCTCAAGATCGCGCGCGCATTCCTGGATGCTGTGTGAGCTCTCTAACACTCTTGGCAAAGGTGCTCAAGATCGCGCTTCAATGCAAAATGACAAAATGGCAGATGCAAATGGAGGAGGGGAGGCGCTCGGGTTGGACGTCGTCCTTGGGTACTGGCGGCCGTATCGCTCGGGGGCGAGCGACCCACGAGGAAGATGCTCAGGATCGCGTGGCCGTCTCCAGGGTGTTATGTAATCCAAGTCACGCGTATGGCAAAGGTGCTCAAGATCGATTCGCATCTTGAGGCGGCATTGCCTACTTATCCGGTAGGAGTAGTGGTATTCAATTGTGAAAGAGCGATGGGCGCGCGATGGCCTCTACCCATACAGGCGGTGTCGCGCTTTTTGCGCGCAAAGCGCACCACTGGGAGGGCGGATTTGCGATTTTCCATTGGTTTTTGAGGGTCGGGGTCGAGAAATCTGAAAAGATTGCTGTAAGTCGCGGTGCGCGCCTGCGCGACACATGCGCCGCAGTGCATATGAATGTTGCACGTAAGTGATTGTCGATGTGAGACTTCCGTATTCCCGTGCAAGTTAGCGGTCGGGCTTGCCGTGACCCGACGATGGGAGAAAGAGGATGCCTGGAACCCAGGGCGTCGGATGCTCCCCGAGCGGTGCACGCAGGTGTCCTGAACGTCCACCGTAACAGCACTTCGGGCGTTTGCCGCGATTGTGACTAACCGCGTCCCCCTAGGAATCCCGGCCAAAAGGACTTATGAACAATATGCTAACTTAATGGCGTTCGTCCCTGACCCCTTTGATTGCCCGCTAGTTCACACTCTCCTGGCCCCTTATCCACGCCGACAACCATCATCCCATCTTATCTGTGTGTGTGTATGTTAATCCGTTCCCGTATCATGTCGCTGAGGAATAGCGGATGGAGCAGTGTACGACGAAGTTCTGGGCGCTTTGACCATTATCTGCGCCTCAGCGGTCAAGAGGGCTTTCTGGCGTTTGATTCGGTTGTAGACATCTGCAGTGGCCTTGACCGTGTACTTCCCCGGCTCTGTTAGGTCGAAAGCGGCGCTGACCCGACAAAGATAGCTGGACTCGGTTTCAGGAGGAAGCTTGTGCCCCACTGTACTTCCGACTTGGAATCGGCTTCCTGTGCTGAAGCGAGATGGCGGAGCGGGCTTCCCATCCGGAGCCACCACAGTGATCCCGTATGCCACTGTGTAAATATCAAAGGACAGTTCGACCGGCTGATTCCCGCGGTTTTGTACTGTTAGCGTCATGAGAACCGGATCACCGGACTGCACTTCGATCTGCTGCGGATGAATCAGCAGTACTGCGCCACCCTCGTTAGTTGCCTGGGTTGTAGCGGGTTGTGTTGCCGGATTCGCTGCGCCAGAAGCGGATGCAGCTCCGACAGCCAGACTGAACAGCAGCAGGTACGTTGTTGCATGCATATCTGTATCCTCCGGCTACTCGTAGACTCAGCCGAGAACTTCCGTTGTATTCGTAACATTGGTCGTCCATACAGGGAAGCTTGTGGTGTCAACCGCAGGCGAGAAATCCGAACATGGATTGATAGGAGCTCCCCATGTGTTTCCGTTCCACGTTGCCTTCGCATAGCACCACCAGACGACTTGTTGCAGACAGGAAAACAGGACGCGATTCGTATTGCACGGCAAAACACTTGCCGATGTTAGCGTATGCTTCGGTTCAAACGACCAGATCATTCATCGATTCGAACTGTGTCCTGTTTTCTAGGCCGTTGATCGTTGCGATTGCGGACCCCAATGACAACCGTGCTCGTGGCTTGGGATCGATAGCTTTCCGGAGCATCGAGGTAGATGCCCACAGTGATCTCGCCAAGCCCGACATTCGGCGTCAAGGCAGAAACAAGCATTATGAGCGGGAGCAAGGCGACTGAAAAGTACATGGTGTTTCCCGGTCACTTGGCTGGCAACGCATCGCAGTGCAGCACCAGCGGCGAAGATTCGCCAATAGCTGCACCGTCCTGGTAAAGAACGGCCGTGAATCGATTGTCACCCGGCGCCAGGATGTCCTGAGGAATGTCGACTCGCACAAGATGCGACTTTCCTGGTTGAACGGTAGCAACCGTTCTATGGACCGGCTGGTCACGGGTGGTGTCCTGCGGTACATCTGGTGGGCGCTCGAAGTATATCATGAACAAGAACGTATCTTTACCAGCGGTGCCACGTTGCAGGTCAAGTCGGTATCGCGCTGATAGAGCGACGATCGGTTGATTGATCTCAATCGGTCTGGAACTGAGGTTATCCAACTCCACCACAAGCGAGTAAGGCTGGGATGCCGTTGGCGGCGCCGGGGGCATATAGAACCTCAGTTCGACGTCCTTGCGCACCGGCACAACCCGTGCCGGCTGGGTTGTCGGCTGCGCCTGGCTGAGCAGAACTGCTGGAACGCAGAGACAGAACAGTAAGTTCGGGATCATTGTAGTCCAACGTCTGGATGGTCGAAGAAACATCCTTTGCCCGTGTCGATGTGCCCGGCAGCGCATTCCACGATACCTTGCGGAGTGCCCGGTTGCTGCCAGAGGCAGAAAGCCAAGGGCGACGTAACTACTTCCCGTTGCCAATAGCGATCTCCTTTCCCATTCCCGCAGCGTTCGTCCGCCGGGATTTCGCAGAGTATACACCAGATCGAGCTTCACTGCCGTGCGGCCTACCCAGGCAGCATCCCGGGGAAACGTCGGCACATGGCCGGGACAGCTTTGTGGCTGTGCGAGAGAGGTGCGGGCACGGCGATGGGGATTGTCGCCACTACGGCCATGCGTTCGCGGTTCACTGCGAGAACTAATTCCGTGTTCATCGGTGGCCATCTGCGGTTTGCCACGGCCGAGGTCGGCATGTGCTACTGGCTCTTGTCACAAGAGATGGCCACACGCCTCTTTTTTTTGGCGCTGACAGCGCTGACGGCCGGGTGGCATCATGCCTGTCTTGTGGCTTTCGATGTGAAAGCCGGGGAGAGTGAGTCAAAGAAGAAGGGGATTCACCATGCAACGTTATCTCTGCATCCATACCTTCGGCCCGGGAACCATGACGCGCCAACAGGTAGAACAGTTCAGCCGAAGCGCACAACAGGCAAAGGAAGTGCATGGGTTGCACAGCTACGTGAACCTGTCTGAGGGGAAGGCGGCGTGCATCTTCGAGTCAGACAGCAAGAGCACCCTCGATGGCTTCTTCAAGAAGATGCACATGCCGGTAGACAGCATCACGGCGATCGAAATGGAAGGTGAGCAAGGCACCTGGCACGATGCTCTGCAGCCACCGACAGCGGGCACCAGCGTCAGCCCGATGTAGAAGAGCGCGCCGGCATATAATGCGGCATGACCGGAGTTGCACGTATCGCGGCAATCGTCGGATGCATCCTGCTCTGCCAGGCGGCCGGTGCCATCGGCGCATTAACAACACAGACGGGCAGCAGCTCGTGGTATCAGACGCTGGAGAAGCCATCGTTCAATCCCCCGGGGTGGGTCTTCGGGCCGGTTTGGACGTTACTGTATGCGCTGATGGGAGTTGCGCTCTTTGTGCTGATCCGCCAGTGGCCCGGCAGCCGTGTAGCGGTCATCCTGTT
>CAIQIQ010000048.1 GCA_903871935.1 uncultured Phycisphaerales bacterium | reverse complement strand
GGGGGGGGTGTAGCATGGGCGGCGGGGCGCGTCGCGCTAAGTACAGGCAGCGATGGGACTTAGAGCAGATCGGGCTGCCTGTTAGGCTGTAGCACGGGTGTAGCAAAGTGTAGCATTGTGTAGCAGAAGTGTAGCAAAGTGTAGCACGGGTGTAGCACGGGCAAAAAGCGGAGAGCGGACTTCGGCGAGCTCGCTTCGTCTGAGCTCAGCGTCGAAGACAGTCGAGTCGAAAGCGAAAAGCGAATCGAAGAGGAGCGCCGGTGTCCCTGCGGAAAAAAGTGTGACAAACTGTGACAAACTGTGACAAAGTGGGACATTGCTCCGCAAGAATGTAATACGTGATACGTAGTACGTGGCACACCAGGTGCACGGGTGGCATCGCGGGAGACCCACCGACGGCAGTCGGTGGGCTTTGGGTGGTACGGGTATTCGGTTGCCAAAGATCCGAGGCGCAGAAAAACACGTCTCTCTATATATAAGGGTAGGTTCGGGTGGTTTTTGTTCGGAAATGGCGGAAAAATGGGGCTTCCAAAAAATTCCGAGATTTTTTGGCGGCAGGAAGACGATAAAGTGCGACAGAGGGACGGAGGACCAGCAGGCGCAGAGCTTCTCACGCCCGCGGGGTACCGCTCACGACGCGACTCGACTGAGCTCGCCGAAGTCTACGGACGCCACGTCACGGAAGGGAGCAAGAGAAGATTTGAACCTCGGCGCACCGGGACTATCCAAGTGCCGATTACATGTTTGCGGGTTCAGTCGAGCGTCGGGTCGGATCGCACCGCTGCTACAGCATTTCGGAGCTTTGTCAGCGATACCCGCTCTTCGCTTCCCTTCTCTCGCAGGATGGTCACCGTGCGGTCCGTGTGCCGGACGTACTCGAATCGGTTGTAGCCCTCGACTTGAGCATGGCCGGCCGAGCGAAAACGCGAGAGGAGCAAATGGGTCAGATCATCCACTGAGGTTATCGCTTCTGGCATGACATGGCCTCTCGCTTTGCTTTTGGTTGTCCGTTCCAGTTCGGAAAGTAGGTCTTCAGGCGGTCCACCGTGTGGCTCCATTTGGGCACGGTCGGTTGGCAAACGGTGTTCTGGTTGCCGAATAGGCCTACCTCGTTTACGGCTTGATCTTTGGGTTTCGTGTCGAGCCAATCCACGCGCACGAAGTACTCCGCCCGCTCAGGGTCATCGGCCCCGTGTCGCAGGTTCTCCGAGTCGCTGAGGACATCCAGCGCTGGCCTCCCGTCGATGGTGAACTCCTTGACCGACTGTACCGCTTCCGTGACGCGTCCTACGCCTACATAACCCGTGCCTGGGACCTTCACCCATATCCGGTCACCGGGAGACAGCAGTTCAAGGGTTCGGCTGTACCACGAGCCGCCGCCGGCGCTGACAAATCCATAACGCCGCGCCTCATCCCATGTGCGGTCGTCACCATACGAAACGTAGTACTCGCCGTTCCAAGGCTCGTGTTTGCCGGAGCCCTTGGTTGTCGCCGCGACGTTGGCTTGTGTTTGTCCAGGATCGATCAGCCACGCCCGGCTGATGAACTGGTCGTTACCGCATTTGAAGACCTGGAAGAACAGCACATTAATCGCGATGTCTCGGGCATTGAGGTAGTTAACGATGCGCTCGGTGGAGCTATCGAGCTCCGAGGCGACCACGACGATCTGATGGGAGGCATTCAGGGAATCCTCATCGAGCTCCACGCCGAAGCGCTGTCGGAACGCATCGTCCAGCCGGCCGCCGTTCGAGAATCGTTCATAGACCTGGGTAATCCTATCGGCCGTAAGCTGTTCCACCCAATACGCGTAGTCAATCGCCTGGGCAACCACCTCACGGGGGGTACGATCGCGTTTAAGTTCAATGACCACCAGCGACGCATCGGGGGCAATGGCTAGAAGATCGATCCGGCCGCCCAAACCTGTGGCCTCCTGCCGACCAATGAGCATCCATTCATTGGACAGGATTTCGGGCGCGGCGACGATCATGTCCTCGAGTTGCTGCTCGCTGGCCAGTGAAGAGGCCGTGAGCGAGATCGGCTTGGCGCCGACTTTCCAGATTGCGTGCTGTATGGGCATCGATCCTCCATCGGCGGCCTAGCCGCTCTCTTTGCCTGTGTACTCGGCCGGAAGGGACTTAACTATCTTCATGGTTTCGAGGCTGACGCGGATTACCTGGCCGACGAGGCGGGTGCCCATTTCGTAGAGGACGTTCTGGTGGGCGAGGTCTTTGAGGTCGGCGTAGTACTTCTCGATGAGCTTGGGTAACGCAGATTTGCGTTTTCTGGATGTCGCTGGAGTGCCGGTGGTTGCCATGCCCATCTCTTTCACAAGTGCAAATGCCTGTGCCGGCTTAGTTTACCATCGCCGCTCCCCTGCTCAACTCAGGGGGACCGAATCTGTGCAAGTCTTGCCAAGGCTGGAGTTTGGGGCATGCATCACTCGAATGCTCTGCAAGCAGAATTATCATTGCTTCGGGCGCAAATTCAGCGCAAAGTAATGCTATGCCCTGCTTTATTGCTCTATTTGCTTACTTCTTCCCCCGGGTCATTCTGGTCCTGGTCTGGCTGTTCAGCGGCTATCTGGGCCGGGCATATCACACCGTGATCTGGCCGCTGCTGGGCTTTATTTTCATGCCCCTGACCACGCTGGCCTACGCGTTTGCGATCAACACCAACAGCAGTGTGAGCGGCGTTTATGCGTTCCTGGTGATCATCGCGGCCCTGCTGGATCTGGGCACGCATGGAATCGGCCCGGCAGTTCGGCGGCGTCGCTCTGGGGCGTGACAACACTTTCGGGCAGAAAAAAGGAAGCGGCTTCGCCGGCAGTCTTGCTACGGCTGGGGGCAGCCGTGCTACTGGTGCCGCCCGAAAGTATTGTCACGCCCTCGCTCGGCGTAGAGAGGCCGGCGTTCGGCGAAGGCGTGCATCCTGTATATACTGCCGGATATGGCCAAAGCCGCCAGAACGCCAATGCGAGATGCCGACCCGCGGTCTGCCAATCGATTCTATCTTGTCCTTGCACTGGCGCTGATCGCGATAGCGGCCACGTTGCTGCTGGTCTGGAACGTACCGGCGCATGGTGGCGTAGATGAGAATGCCTATCTGGTCGCCGGCCGGCAGATCGCGCTGACGGGACGGCCGCAGTTAACGCCCGTGCATTACGCCTCAAGCCCGGTGCCAACCTGTGTCGGCGACATGTGGGTCGGGCAGAACCTGGGCACGCCGCAGGAACGGTTCCTGCCGAAGTATCCACCGCTGGTCCCCCTGCTGGTTGCCGGGGCGTTGCGCATTGGTGGCCAGGGCTTGGGGGTTGACCTTGCCTATTTGCTGAACCCGATTGGTTACTGCATCGGCCTGCTGGGGGTCTATCTGCTCGCACGGCAACTGGTCGGCCCGGGACCGGCGATCGCGGCTCTTGCGGTGGTCATCACATCGGTGCCGCTCCTGCGCCTGTTCACGTTCCCGGGCAGCCATGGCATCAGCTTTGCGCTGGCCAGTATGGCGGCATACTGCCTGGTTCGCTGGCTGGACGATGCCACCTGGCGACACGCAGTTGGCGCAGGGGTGCTTTGCGCTTTGGCTGCCGCCGCGCGCAGCGGCGAGATTGTGCTGATCGCCCCACTGCTGGTTGCCGCCGCGATGCGCTTGGGGCAATCGAAGCGCGATCTGCAGCAGGCGCTGACGATGCTGGGCGCGTGGGGTCTGGTGCTTGGACTGTTCATAGCGCTGCAGTTTGCCTGGAGCGGCCAGTGGAGCCTGTATGCGTCGACCGGCGAGAGCAAGGCGTTTGCCCTGCACTTCCTGATGGGGCATTTGCCCATTGCGCTTGAGCACCTGTTCATGCGTGGCATTGGGTTGATGCTTCCGCTTGGCCTGATTGGATTGGTGATGTTGAGCCGGCGCAACCGTGCAGTGGGGCTCGCCATGGCCGCCTGGGTGGCGGCGAACATCCTGCTCTATGCCTCTTATTACTGGGCGCCGCTCGACAGCTTCAACATCTACGGCCGGCTGTTCCTGCCGTCGTTTGCTCCACTTTGCGCCTGTGGCGTGGCGTGTTTAGTCTGGCTGTTTGCGGCGACACCGGATCGCGCAAAGAAACGGGGGCTGCAGGTGTCGCTTTGGCTGGCGGTTCTGATATCTGCGGGGATTGCGAGCTTGAACGTCGTGCCGTTCTTCGGCGTTGACACGATGTCGCGAATGAATGTTCAGGACCGGGCCCAGTGGCTCGGGGAGCGCGTACCGGCCGACGCCGTGGTGTTCTGCGATGAACTGGATGTCATGTACGATCTTCAATTTGTCGCGAACTACACGCTTTATGACAGCCGAATGTTCCGCCGTGCCGACCTGGAATCGTTGATGCCACTTGAGGCGAACGAACTAAGCGGGCTTGACCCCGAACGGCGGCGCTACCTCAAGGAAGCGCTGCTCTGGCGAACGCCCGAGCAACTCACAGCGCTGCGCGATGACCTGATCGCAGCATACAAGCAGGCCGGAAGGCGCGTGTTTATCTTCAGCGGCCCGAAGCACGCGTGGGCGCCTTTTGACCGGCTGGAGCAGCGGGGGTTACAGACCGTACTGGTAGCGCAGGAGAAGGACAAGTGGCTGCCGTTGCCGACAATTCCAGATCGATGGTCTCTAGAGGAAGTCGTCGCGAAATAGCTGCATTGTTTCTACTTCAGCTTCGCCATGTACTTCGCGGGATCTTTCTTGAAGTCGTCAATGCAGCCCTTGCAGCAGAAGGCGACGGTCTTGCCATCCTGTACGATGGTGACCTCCGGATCGATAGGGTCTCCGGATACCGGACACTTCGTGTTTGCCGGTTTGGTGGTGGGCTGAGTCGTTGCGGCCTTGGGCTTGTCATGGGCATGGCCTTCCATCTGGGCCGACGCGTAGCCACCAAGACCGATCACAACAATACCTGCCACGATTGCGAGCTTCATCCAGTTTCTCCAAGTGTAAAAGTTCGGTTTGATTGTAGGCACGAGTCTACTCACGCGAAGCGGCGGATGATGATGGTGTTGTTCTGGCCGCCGAATCCGAAGCTGTTGGACAGCGCCACATCGACCTTCGCGGGGCGGGCCTTGTTGGGCACGTAGTCGAGATCACATTCAGGGTCGGGATCGGTCAGGTTGGTCGTCGGCGGCAGGATCTGGTCGCGGATCGCCAGGACGCAGGTGATCAGTTCAACCGAGCCGGCGGCCGCGATAAGGTGGCCCATCATGCTCTTGATCGAACTTACCGGTACCTCGCCCGCCCTCTCGCCAAAGACTTTCCTCACCGCCAGGCTCTCGTTGGAGTCGTTCTCCTTGGTGCCGGTGCCGTGGGCGTTGATGTAGTCCACATCGGCCGGTTGCAGCTTCGCATCAGCCAGGGCAGCCTGCATCGCCTTCACGGCGCCCATGCCTTCGGGGTCCTGATCGGTGATGCGGAAGGCATCGGCGGTCGAACCGTAGCCGACGACCTCAGCCAGGATCTTCGCGCCACGCTTCTGCGCGTGTTCGAGCGTTTCGAGGATGACCATGCCCGAGCCCTCGCCCAGCACGAAGCCTCCGCGGTTGGCATCGAATGGCCGGCTGGCGCCCTTGGGATCTGCATTCAGAGTTGAGAGCGCGGTCAGGCGGTTGAAGCCGGTCACGCCCAGCGGGTGGATCATGGAGTGCGCTCCGCCGGCGATCATGACATCGGCATCGCCACGGCGAAGGACTTCGGTCGCTTCGCCGATCGCTTGCGTGGAGGCAGCGCACGCGGTCAGGCAGTTAAACGCCGGTCCGCGCGCGCCGGTGAGGATGGCAAGGTGAGACAGGGGCATGTTGGGCTCCTGCTCGAGTTCGCGCATGCGGTCCATGGCGGCGGCCGCCAGTTGCGCCCACTTTAGCGAATCGATCTGCGCAGCCTCG
Organism: uncultured Phycisphaerales bacterium; assembly: GCA_903871935.1. Taxonomy (GTDB): domain Bacteria; phylum Planctomycetota; class Phycisphaerae; order Tepidisphaerales; family Tepidisphaeraceae; genus CAIQIQ01. Next base: position 97,617 of record CAIQIQ010000048.1, on the reverse strand, counting down.
GGTTGCCAAGAGCCCAGAGCGGCATGGCTATAGGACTCAAAATCCAGCGGGCCTTCGCCTGATCCCAGGTAGATCCCGACACGATCGAGATCGAGCGTGGCCTGATCCATCCCGGCGGCTTTCCACGCCTGGGCGCAGGCGCCAATGGCAAAGGCGGAGTTCCGGCCGGCCGTCGCGTGCTTACTGGCATCTGCGACATGATCGGCGACGCGGTAGTTCTTCACCTCGGCTGAGAATGTCGTTGGGAAGGTGGAGGCATCGAAGATCGTGGTGTAATCGATCCCCGACTCGGAATTGAGAAGGCGTTTCCACACCGACTCGATGTCGTGGCCCATCGGTGTGACCCAGCCCATACCAGTGATGACAACTCGATGAGTATTCATTTTGAAAGTAGTCAGAAGTCAGAAGACAGAAGTCAGAAGAAGAGGATCACTCCTCCTCACATGATACCAGGACGCGCTGCATGTAGGCGTCCAACATTCGGCCCACCTCGTCAAGGTTCGCTTCCATATCGGCCGTCTGGGCATAGCCCAGATCCTGCGAGAGGATCAGGTAGTATCGTAACTCCTCCAACGACGCTTGGCCGATGTTGTACGACCGAGCTTTGTCCTTTCGACCGCGGCGGCGGAATCCCTCCGCGATATTGGCCGGGATCGAGACGGCCGCCCGACGCATTTGTGATGTCAGACCGTAAAGCTCATCACGAGGAAAGTCAGCAGTCACCGAGTAGACAGACAGGACAACCTGATGGGCCTTTTGCCAGACCACAAGTTCACGGAAACCACGAGCGGGCATTTCTTTCTCCCTTCTGTCTTCTGACTCCAGACTTCTGACTTCTGACTTCTACGCTTTCTTAAACACCAAAGCGGCATTCTGGCCGCCAATGCTCCAGACGGTGGAGACGGCGACATTGACGGTTTGCGCCCTGGCCGAGCGGGCGAGGTTCAGCTTGTCGTTGCTCGTATTGATGGCCGGCGGCACCATGTCATTGGACACGGCCAGAGCGGCAAAGGCGCACTCGGCCGCATTTCCGGCTTCGATGTTACCCGTTTGGCTCTTGGGCAGCGCCATTGGGATCTGGCTCAGGGCCGATCCGAAGGCATGCTGCAGGCCGGCCAGCTCCGCCTGGTCGTGGCGCGGGTGCCCGGTGGCACAGGGGATCAGGCACGAGACCTCAGAGGGCTTCACCTTCGCATCTGCCAGAGCTTTGGTGATGGCAGCGCCATAGGCGGTGCCGGAGGGATCGGGCTCGGAAATGCTGTAGGCATCCTGGCTGGCGCCGAACCCGACGATCTCGCAGATGATCTTTGCCCCACGGGCCTTGGCGGCTTCGTACTCTTCGAGGATAAGCAGGCCTCCACCTTCGCCGATGGCCGTTCCAGCGGCCGAAGCGTCGAACGGGGCAACGGCTTTCTCCGGGCAGGCATTGCTCGTACGGCACAACCGGCCCGCGAGTTCCTGGCGCATGAACCCCATCGGGTTGACGCGGCTCTGGGCGCCGCCGCAGATCGTCATGTCGGCAGACCCGCGCCCAATGGTGCGGAAGCCTTCGCCAATGGCGAGATGGCCGGCGGCGTCGGCACAGGTGATCGTATTCGACGGACCTTTGAGCCCGTGCACAATCGTCACATGGCAAGCCAGCATGTTGGGCAAGTACTTCAGCAGCCACAGTGGCGTGAGCTGCTGCATGCCCTCGACGCCCCACTTCTTGAGGTCCAGGTCATTGCCATTGCGGGCAACGTTGAAGGCGGCGGTCAGTTCATTCAGTTCGGCCGAGATCAACCCCGCACCAATGTTGCAGCCGAAACGATCGGGGTTGAACGAGGGCGTATCAGTGTAGGCTTTGGACTGGATGCCGGAACTTTTGAAGGCATCGTCGGCGGCAATAACCGCCAGTTCGATATCGCGCGCCATGACCTTGGTGGCTTTGCGATAGCTCTTGGGAACGAAGTCGCCGATCTTATACGGTGGCACCTCACCGGCGATCTGGGCGGCAAAGGCCCCGGGATCGAAGGACTGCACCCGATGGATGCCGCACGTCCCGGCCAGGAGGCCCTGCCAGGATGCGCTCGCTCCTACGCCCAAGGGGCTGATGATGCCAACACCTGTCACGACAACTCTGCGCATAGGGGGCGGATTGTAAGGGGCATGGGGCGGGACTCAAGCGAGCGGGCAGATGATGCGATGTGGCATGTGTGAGGTGGCGGGCAGCGCAGAATCTCGTACATACACGCTCTACAACGTAACCATAGCCTGCGCAGTCAGTTAGATCGATGTAACTGAGGGGTATTCCCATCCGCGGAATTGCCGACATCGCTCTTGCACGCATATAGTTCGCGCCCGATACGGTCTGGATTGTGAGGCGTTTATGGTTCCCACAGCGTCACAGATTGAGCAGTTCCGTCGCGATGGCTACTTCACCACGGAAGTGCTGTTTGATGAACGCACATTGCACGGGGTGCAAGATGAGTTTGACCGGCTCTGGCAGGAGAACATCGCCGAGGTCCAGAAGACCGGCGATGCCAAGGCGGCCGAGTTGGCGCGCCTGCGGCCGTTCATCGGCGAGGTTCACAAGCACAGCGATATCTGCAGGCGGCTCTGCTTCCTGCCGGTCTTTCAGGAGCTTTCCCGGCAGCTCATCGGGCCGGATGCAGATTTGTTTTACAACCAGGCGGTGTGCAAGCCGCCGGGGAAGGGGCGGTCATTCGCTTGGCATCAGGATAACCAATACGGCCTGACCGATCCGCTGGCCTACATCACCTGCTGGGTGGCCATCAGCCGGGCAACGGTGGATAACGGAACGATCTGGCTGGTTCCGGGAATGCACAAGCAGGGAATGCTGCCGCACATCTGGGGCGAAGAAGCGCGCGAGTGGCAATGCCAGTTGGATACATCCTACAAGCAGCCGGTTGTTCTGCGGGCCGGGCAGATGGCGGTCTTCAGCTCGCTGCTGCCCCATTCCAGCGGGCCCAATACTTCCGGGGAAACGCGATACGCCTATGTCGTGCAATACCACCACGGCGGCGTGAAAAAGAAGGGAACGCACGAGCCATACGGCGATCAGGTGCCGCTGCTGCGCGGAGGTCGGGCGGTGGTGTGAAGCGTAGATTGGCCTTTCGCCAGCGCACCGAAGACTTCTCCGGGCAATATTGAGTGCGCGGAAGCGTTTAGCAGGTATCAACGGTGATGCGTTGGGCATCGCCGCGAGGCAACTTGAGCATCCGATGGTCTTCCCGCACCCCAAACCTCGTACCCCAAGGTCCGCCGATCATGCCTGCGCGGAATCGCGATTCGTATCGGGAACGCTCGCGCCCAGCCCATCGCCGAAGGTCATTTCCGGAGGTCGCCAAATCAAAACGCTCACGCTATTTGCGGCCGTGGTTGCAGCGCCGCTTGCGGGGCTGGCCGCGGCTGGTACGCCAGATCCGGCCACCAAACCAAACATCATCCTCATTCTGTCCGACGATGTCGGTATCGGTGATATCCATTGCTGCGGCGGCCCATTTAAGACGCCGAACATCGACGCTCTGGCGCGAGCTGGCACGCGCTTCGAGTACTGCTATGCATCACCGTTGTGCGGTCCCTCGCGGTGTGAGCTGCTCACCGGCCGTTACCCTTTCCGTACCGGGCTTAACGGTAATCGCTGCGCAAATGCCGTCGCGCCAGATCGGGAAGTAATGATCCCCACCATCATGAAGAAGGCCGGCTACGCCACTGCCAGCGTCGGCAAGTGGGGCCAGATCTGCCTCGGCCCGCGCGAGTGGGGCTTCGATGAACACATTGTGTTTCAGGGCAGCGGCCGCTACTGGTCCACGCAGTTGAAGGGCTACAACATCGACGGTCAGGACAAGGTGCTCAGGAGCGATGAATACCTGCCCGATCTTCTGCACAACTTCGCGGCCGATTTCATCGCGCGGAACAAAGAGAAGCCGTTCTTCCTCTATTACCCCATGTCGCACATACACGGTCCCATCCTGCGCACGCCGGACAGCAAAGAAGGCGCGGACAACAACCGCCTCTACGCCGACAACATCGAGTACATGGACAAACTCGTCGGCAAGCTCATGGCGGAACTTGACCGGCAGAAGTTACGTGAGAAGACCATCGTCATCTTCGCCGGCGACAACGGCACCGCCCGTTTCGGGGCCGGAATCGCCACGGTCGAAGGAAAGAAAGTCCACGGCCAGAAAGCCACCATGCGCGAAGGCGGCAGCCGCGTGCCGCTCATCGTGAACTGGCCTGGCACCACGCCCGCCGGAGCCGTAAACCACGACCTCATCGACTTCAGCGACTTCTTCGCCACGGTTGCAGATCTGGGTCGCGCTCCCTTGCCAGAAAAGGTGGCCCTGGACAGTCACAGCTTTGCTGCTCAGATCAAAGGGGAAAAAGGCACACCGCGCGAGTGGGTCTATGTGGAACTCAACGGCAAGTCGTACGCCCGCGATGCGCGCTACAAACTCACGAATCAAGGTGAACTCTTCGATCTGAAGAACGCGCCGTGGGAGGAAATCGCGGTCGCATCCGGCGCCGCGGATCTGGAGGCCAAATCTGCACGCGAGAAGCTCCAGGCTGTTCTCAACGAACATCCCGCGAAGCCGATTGGAGCCGGAGAAGACAAGAAACCTCAGAAGCGCCTGAAGGCAAATGGCAGGCTGCGTCTTGGGAAGAGACTGAAGAGTCTGCTTTGAACAGGATGAGGACTATGTTGTCTTTGAGCAGGTCATGACCGAGGCGTACCGTCGCGAGCTCACTTGGATCCTGGCATCCTGTCTGATGCGGCGCATTGAGATCGCATCTTCTGCTCCCTCAGCGATCAAAGCCTAGCCTCCGTAAGTGCGCGGCGGAAGATGGGGAGGTAGACTGGTGGTAGATGCGAGAGAACTTCGCAGGGCCGGACGAGGCGACGGTGGGCGATCTCAAACTGCGGGTTCCAAGGATCGAGCGTGACCTGCGCCCACCAGAAGGAACGAATCAGCACTAGGCCGGCTTGTGGCCCGGTGATGCAATGGCCGCGACTGAAGCCCAGCAACCGGACGTCAACTACCGTAGCGCAGGCCTCTTCGCGCATCTCGCGATAGAGAGTCTGTTCCCATGTCTCATCGCCCTCGGGTCGACCAGCCGGGAGATCCCAGTGAATATTGTCAGCGCTGATCAGCACGACTTCGCCGCGGCCGGTGATGCAGATTCCGGCCGAGCCGTGCGGCCGGCCGATCGGGGCAGCCGGTGGCGGATGCCACGACAGAAGCCAGTCCTGTCCATTCGTGCGGATCGGAAACTCATCACCATCCTGAGTCATGATGTACGGATAGGATACCTGAATTGCCAAACACGGGCTTGTGGCTGATGGCGCCGGATCGAAGCCGTCAAAGCGCCATTCGATGGCCCGCCATCACAACGCCGCGCCACGTTCTCGCAGCCGTTGCCGCACGGCAACGCCATCCAGGTCACCCGGACGTTTGCCTTCGCGTACGGCCATGGCGGCCGCCATGCCGGCGGCCTGGCCCACGCTGCACGCCGGGGGCATCACGCGCATGGAACTGTGTATCGCATGGTCCACCGAGATCGGACGCCCTGCCACCAGCAGATTGCTCACGCCCTGCGGCACGATGCATCCGTAGGGAATCTCGTACCACTGATCCTCCGGCAGGTGCATATGCTCGGTGCCAGTGCCATCGGGATTGTGAATGTCGATCGAGTAGCGCACCCGAGCGATGGCATCGTCGAACTTCTTGCGCTCGATGAACGCCTCTTTGGTCAGATATGCCAACCCGCGCACGCGGCGGCTCTCGCGCACGCCGATGTGGTGGGCCATGGAGTAGATCCGCGCTTTCTCGAATCCCGGCACATCGCTGCGCAGCATCTCCAGCAGTTGTCGCACCTGGCGGCGCGCTTCGATCTCCGCCTCGGAGAGTTCCACACCGTTGGTGCCCGACTTATGGATCACGCGGGTGGTGTTGAAATGGATCACTTCGGGCGTGAACCAGGTGAACCAGAGCACATCCTCGCGCGGGCATTGCACCCGCCCTTCCGCCTTGGCCTTCAGGTACAGGGCGTTGATCTGGGCATGTTTGGGCATCCGCGCGCGGTCCACATCGCAGAGCTTGAAGCAGAGCGTCATCGGCTGGCAATGGCCGCTGGGTCCCCCGATCTCAATCGGGCAGCCGGCCATCGCACACAGATCGGCATCACCGCTGGCGTCGATGAACATCTTGCCTTGCACCGCGGAGAAGCCGCTCTTGGAGAGCAGCACGGCCGCCTTGACGCTCCCGCCATCCATCAGCACATCGGCAAGCTGGTGGTGAAACAGCAACTGCACGCCCGCCTCCAGGCACAGATCCTCGGCCGCCAACATGGCCGCATCCTTGCTGATCAGGCGATGCTCGTGGGCCAGCACCTCGCCATCGGGCGGCGTATCCGATGGGCAGTATCGCTGCATGCGATGGATCCACTCGACATAGACCGGCTTGTCCAGGCACTTGCCCAGCAGGTGATTAGGCATGAACGGATGAATCTCACCGTAGGAGGCCATGCCGCCCATCGCTCCATATCGCTCCACCAGCAGGACGCGCGCTCCCTCCCGAGCCGCCATCACAGCCGCCGACATGCCGCCCGGCCCGCCGCCGATTACGACAACGTCCGCCTCTTTGACAACTGGAATCGCCCCGTTCCGCTGGTAGTGAATGGTCTTCATTGAGAAGGCATCATATCGGCCTCTCGCCGCCGCGCCCATGGCGGCGGGCGATGTTTGCCTGGCGGCACCGACGCCGATGTGTAACTGGGACGGAGTTGGTCGGCAGACGACTACTTCGCTATGGGCGGGCGCGGCCCGGTGTCGGAGAAGTCGAGCTTGGGCAGGTTCAACGCTCTGGCCGATGAGTCGTGAGCAAGAGTGCAGACGCCGTTGTCCGACACGGTGATCTGCGGGTTGGAGATGGTGGTTCCAAGCGGAGCCGTGTTGTCGGACTGTTTCTGGGCGTAATCCTCCAGGCTGACGGAAACGACCTTGCCGCTGCCGGAATGGACGATGTTATTGCGCCAGGTCGTTATGAGGTTGGCACCATTGATCTTTACGTCGCCGCCCGCCTGGATGGCATTGCCTTCCACCGTATAGTCGCTGCAGCGTGCGAACGACATCACCAGGTTGCCTCCGGTGACGAAGATATTGCCGCGAATGGTGTTCTTGCGAGCCATGTGATTCTGCGAGGGCATCTCCACATTGACGGCGAGGTTGTTCTCGACGGTGCAGTTTTCGCACTGCTCGTCCAGGTAGTAGGCCGAACGCGACGGGCTGCCCCACGGCCGGCCCTCATTGGGATCGGTCAGGTCATGGACGAAGTTGCCGCGGATGGTGTGCTGCTTGCCGTTGCCGAAGTAGACGGCCGCGCCGTCGTGCAACTCGGTCATGCAGCGGTAGAACTCATTGTTTTCAACGAGCGTGTTGGCTCCGTCCAGCCCGATTGCCGAGTAGCTGCAGTCGTGCAACACGTTGTGGCGTACGACCACGTTTATTCCTCCCCGACTGATGCCTATGCCGCTTGGGAAGATCCGACCGATGTGATGGATGCGGTTGTCCTCATACAGGAGGTTCTCGCCGGCAATGGAAATCCCGCCGGCGCCGCACCAGGCGATCTCACTGCGGCGAACCTTGACGTTCTTCGATGCCTTGCTCCATGCAGAGCCGATTCCCTGGCCGGCGACGTTCCGGATGCGGAGGTCTTCGATCGTCAACGTATCCACGGCATCAAACTGGATGGCGCCAGGGAAATTGCCAGCCCCGAAGCCGCCGGTGATCCCTGGTACGGTGGTGATGCCCAGTTCCAGACCGCGAAGGGTGATGTTGCGGACGGGCTCTTCGCCCTTCTTGAGCAGTTCGATGATGCTGGTGCGCGTAGGTACGAGAATGCGCGCTTTGGCCATGTCCTGCCCCGGTTTGGGGCGATAGACGACGCGGGCATTTACCCGGTCGAACATCCATTCACCTGACGCGGTGAGGCCCTGGCGGATGTTCCAGATGACATAGGTCTTGACGCCAAATCCACCGGCGGGGTGGCCGAGCTTGTTGGTGAAGGTAAGAGTGGCTTTGTCATAGTCACAGCGGGCCACGCCGGAGACCGACTCATCCCAGACATGATATACGGTCACCTCGGCATTGCGCCACTCGATGTCGCGCGGCAGGTCGGCCGGATCGAACTTCATCGTGGTCAGTTCCTCGTCAGTAGGCTTGCGTTTCCATCCGCCCCCGGTGGTGCTCATCCAGGGCACATCGAAGACGCTCTTGTGAGTGAGCTTGCCCTGCTCGGGGAAGCGTGCCCGCTGAGCCAGCTCCCCATCCACACAAAGCAGCCGCACATCCCAGGTATGCCCGGCCGGCAACGGCGCGGACCAGGTACCGTCGGCGTTGGCCGTCCATCCGGTGAGTGGGATGCCGCCGTAGAGCGCCGGGCGGCTGTTGCCGGCCGCTTCGATGGTCAGGCCGGAATCAGCGGGAGTGAGCTGGACGCCGGTGTCGAAGTACTCACCGGCATGAACGATCACGCGATGCTCAGGATCCTGGCGGGCGAGCGACACTCCGGCGGCGAGCAATGCCGCCGGCCGCTGCGCCGAACCATCGCCTTGCGGGCCGCCCTGGACCGACACATGAATGGCCCCAAGAGCACAGGATGCGCACAGCAGCAGTACGGTGGCGAAGGTATATCGCATGAATGTCTCCTGGCAAACCAGTCCGATCAACCTTTGAGCGCCCCCGATGTCATCGCGCGGACGAACTGCTTGCGCACGATCAGGAAAAGGATGATCACCGGCGTCGAGGAAATCGCCGCCCCGGCCATCGCGGGGCCCATGCGCTGCGAGCCTATCTCGACGAGGTTCTGCAGCGCCATCTGCAGCACGACCAGGTCCTTGGTGATCACCATCGGCCAGATCAGCTCATTCCAGAAGCCCAGCACCAGCAGTATCCCGTAGGCGACGATGATGGGCGTCGAGAGCGGCAAGACGATGGAGAAGAAGATGCGCACAATGCCGGCGCCATCCACTTTCGCCGCGTCGAGCAGTTCATCCGGAATCGAGAGCATGTACTGGCGCATGAGGAAGATGCCAAAAGGTCCGGCAAGGCCGGGGATGATCAGGCCGGCGAAATTGTTGTAGCCGTGCAGAACGAATGTGGTGATGGCGAAGTTCGGCAACAGAAGCATGATGCCGGGGATCATCATCGTCGAGACCACGGCCATGAGGATGAAATTGCGGCCGCGGAACTTCAGCTTGGCCAGCGCGAAACCCGCCATGGCGCAAAAGAGGATGTTTCCGAGGGTGCCAACGCCAGTCATGATCGCAGTGTTGACGGTAGCGTCGATGAAATTATCGGTTCCTCCGGAGGTCTTCGATCCGGTACGTGAGAGGAGTTCGCGGTAGTGATCGAGGGTGAAGTATTTCGCCTCCCAGGGCGGCGGGAACCAGACCATGTGTTCACCGGTGGAGTAGAACTCATCCTTGAAGGAGGCCATGTACATCCAGTAGACGGGGAAGAGCATCGCCAGGGCGCCGGCCGCGAGAACGAGGTAGATGATTGCGCTGCGCATCAGGTGCTTGCCGCGGTCGCGATTGAAGGCAGTGTGATGCGTCATGGTGCGCCCTCGCTGAGTTTGCCGACCTTGGCCTGGATGAGCGTTATCACGAGCAGGATCGCGAAGATCACCAGGGCCAGCGCGGAGGCATAGCCGAAATCGCGCTGACTGAAGGCGATGTTGTAGATCAGGAGGATAGGCACCTGTGTACTATCGTCGGGGCCACCCGGAGTCCCGCCATAGGGTGGGATGATCAGCAGAATCGCGAAGAGTTGGAAGGCTCGAATGATGCCGGTGATGGAAAGGAACAGGATCACGGGGCGCAAGAGCGGAACCGTGATGTAGAGCGTGCGGCGCCAGAAGCCGGCGCCATCGATCATCGCGCTTTCGTAGAGTCCCGGGTCGATGGAACGAAGGCCGGCGGTGTAGATAAGGATCCAGTAGCCCAGGCCGCCCCAGATGGACATGGCCGCGACCGAAGTCATGGCCAGACGGGGATCGCCAAGTGGATCGAGGACGATCGGGCCGCTAAGGAGCAGATGGCCGACGTGATAGCCGCCAATGGTCAGGTCGGAAATCCAGCCGGTGACCTGCGTCACCAGAACCGGAACCACACCGTAGCCCTTGCCGAAGATCAGGCGAAATATCCACGCCGTCGCGGCCGCCGAGATCACCAGCGGCATGAAGAACGCCACGCGGAAGAAGCCGACGCCCTTGATCTTCTGCTCCATCAGGACCGCGAAGAACAAGCCGGCGACCAAGCCAAATCCAACGGTCTCAATGACGAACACGGAGACATTCGCCAGCGACTTCCAGAACAGGTCATAGTGCAGAACCTTCGAGAAGTTCGCCAGGCCGACGAAGGTGGGTTCGGAGAGCCAGTCCACCTTGTAGAAGGACATGATGACCGTGATCACAAATGATGCGTAGGCGAAGACGGCGATCAGCAGCAGCGCGGGGAAGAGAAAGAAGATGGCCGCCAGTTTCTCGCGCTTCCTCCAAGCGCTGATGCCGTTACCAGCCATGTCTTGCGATTTCTTCTTCATTTGCGTCCCGCGGCTATATCTTCGGCCTCGGCCTGGGCCCATTTGGCCGCGGCCTCGGGCGTATCGGGGTCTGATGCCCGCGTGACCTTTTCGAGCATCCGCGTGATGACCTCGCCCTCAAGGCGCAGCCAAGTCTGGTCGAGCGGCACCCATACTCCGCAGTCGGCCAGCAGCGGCTCGTAGACGGGGATGGGACTCTTGATCACAAACGAACGCGACGGGACCATCTCGGACGGCGTGCCCTGAATCGTGACGGTTGTCGCGCGAGAGGCGAAGGCGGCGATCTCCTTTTGCAGGCTCTGAGCCAGTTGTCCCAGATCGCCGTCCGCGGGCGCAGCATCAGGAATGCGCGCCAGTTCGGCATCCACGGGGTGCGGCACGTAGAGAATAACATCGAGCGCATCATGTGACTTTCGCTTTATCTGCGGAGCGCCGACAAACCGCTTGTCGCCTGCAAACGGCGCCAGGTAGTTCGCGCGGATCGCATCGTCCATCTTTGCATCATTCGCGAGCTGCCGCCACGCCGAGAGGCGCGATGGCAGATAGCCGTGGCCGTAGTAGGCATCGACCTGACAGTCGGTATTGTTGATGAATCTGGCGAACTCGGTGGCCAACTCCTTGTGTTTGGATTCACGCCAGACCCCGATGGCGGCGGCATTCATCCACGTGCGCATCTTCTTGCCCTCCGCGTGGGGATACTTGGTGACGGCGAGGTCGATTGTGAAGATCTCGCCGTACACCCAGTTGGCCCCTTCCATCCCGGAGTAGATGCCGTTCTTGAAAGCGCCCATGCGGCTGGTATCGCCATCGGCCACAGCGCGGTCACGCGGGAGAAAGAACTTCTGGTACTCCCGAAGCCCTGCGATCACTTCAGGGGTGTCAAAACGGAAGGGACGATTGGAGGGTGGACCGCCGAGATAGTCGTCGAGCGAATGGTCGGAGACACCATTGGCATCCGGAAGCGGCTCGACGTAGGCGAGCAGGAACGACAGGGAGGAGAAGAAGAAGCCGCGCGTCATGCCAATCGGTCGGCGAAGCATTCTCGCGCGGGGAATGTCCTCGGCTTGCGGCATTCCCAGAACTGTCTTGCCACCGACATCCCACTTGAACATCTGAGACGCCCATGTCGAGTACTGATCAAAGGTGTCGGGCGCGGCGTCGGCCGTCGTGCCGGCCTCTTTGAGGTCGGCGTTGTTGTAGTAGACGAATCCGCGAATGTCGCTGCCATTGGGGAAGCCGATGATGCGCCCCTTGGTGTCGGTGGCAAGTCTTACGGCAATCGGAATCTGGTCGGAAGCGTCGATCTGCTCCGGCGTCAGGGGCTCAAAAGCGTCGTTCTCCAGCAGGATCGGAGAAGCCGTGATGACATCGCACAGCGAATGCGAGATCAGCATCGTATAGACCTTCTGCGGCTCGCCCGTGACCATGGCCTTGAACTTGACGCGGACATTCTGGTCGGCGTGGGTCTTTTCAAACTCCTCGATCCAGCGCGGGAAGTAGCTTTCGTAATAAGAGGCGTACCATTCGATCTCGGTGGGCGGGTTGCCGGCGCCGCCACAGCCGACCAGCGAGATGAGGGCGACTGCGCCGCACGCGACGAATAGCGTGAGAAGAACCTTCAGAGGGATCTGTGCAATCGTTTTGCGCGCCGCCAAACGATTCTCCTTACATGCCTGTGGACCGGCTCAGGGAACTGACAGGCGATCTACTTCCGCCGGACGCGGTTGGGCCGCCCCAGTATACACCACGATGGTCCTCCTGCGCTACTTCCAGGTGGCGACGCGCTTTAGAACAGCTTCCGCCTCGGCGGGGTTCCGTACCTGTACGGACATGAAGACGCCTTCGGGGCGCAGATTCGAGATGATGGCATCAAGTTCATCGACGCCGACGCCGAACTGGATGCCCTTCCCGGCCGCCTGACATTTGCGGTAAACATGCAGCCAGTCGGATGCTCTACCCCGGCCGGCGCCGTAGACCCACTGAATCGCGTTGAGCTCCTTGATCGCCAGCAGGCTATCGAGGTGACGCAGCGCATCGGGCCCGTCCAAGTGATAGATCGACGCTTCCATGTGCCGGCATTCCTCGGCGATCCCGGGCAGGAACACATCGTCGAACATCTTCTTGGAGATCATGCAGGAGAAGTCATTGGATGGCACGTACCATTTTTTCGACGAGGCAATCCCAGGCCAGCTCGTGATGGCCTGGCCAGCCTTGGTCAGTTTGTCGTGATAGAAATCCATCACGTCGAAATAGTCCGCGCTGATCCGCGCGAGCAATCGCTTGACCTCCGCAGGCGATTCCAGCATGTCGAGGTTCAACTGGGCGGGATCGCGGAAAGCAGCGATGGCGTCGCCGCCGGGATGAATATCGCTGACCCCCACGTAATACCGGCCCGCGCCCGCCGCCAGCAGGGCATCGGTCATCTCGATCAGCTTCTTCCAGTAGAAATTGTCTCTTGAAAGCTTGAGCTGATCCGCCGCCGCCCAGTCCTCCAGGTTGGGGATGCCCCACGAGGTGTTTTCCGTGTACTCCATTTCCATGCCGTAAAACGCGCTGAACACTTCCGGGCCCAGGTTGGGGTACACGGTCGGCAGCGCATCGCCGAGGTACTGCGTGTTATACGAGGCGGCCACGGTATTCTCGACCACGCGCTGAGTGTCGAACCAGCGCTCGCGCATGGACGCGTACGTCTTCTCCTTAGGCCATGGGCGTTCGGGTTTGGCTTTGGGCACTGTCATGAACACGACGGGGCGATCGATGATCGCGCACGACCAGAAGGCATCTTGCCGGGCAAGACGCTTTTCCCAATCCGGAATGTGATCGATAGGCTTTATCATCTGATTCTTCTCTATTGCTTTGACCCTTCGGGATGCGCCGAAAGCTTCCGGACGATCCCGCAGGCATCGGCGACTCTCTGCTGCATGTCAGCAGTCAACCGGTTCGTGTCACGGAAGACGAACTCGACGAAATGCCCTGCCCCGAAATCGAGCGTCTCCTTCAGGTGCGCCCTGAACTCCGCCGGATCAAACGTCGTCCCGCACAGCTTTAGGGGCACCGACTTTCTGCTCCAGATGATGTTCTTCGGGCAATTCGCCGCCAGCTTCTCCAGGTTACACCATGGCGTGACGCTGACTTTGCGCAGCCCGTGGAGTTCCTGGAGGTGCGGCATAAAGCCGTGCACCGGTTCGCAGCAGCCGAACTTCATCAGCTTGAACTTCGCGGAGAGCTTGCGGAAATGCGGCATGAGGAACTCGGCAAACATGTCAGGCGAAATCCCCGCGGCTTCCTGTGCTTCGAGATACCCGTACCGGTCCCGGGACCAGATGCGTTCCCCCGGCTTGATCGGCCGGCCGGGAATCTCATCCGAGTATTGCGAGCTTCCCGAGCAGTATCCCTGGTTGCCATCATTGTTGAGCGTGAGCAGCCCCTGCTGCTCTTCCCACTGTCCCAGCGCCATGTTGTCTTCGGCGAGGAATGTGAGAAGGCGATGCACGGCTTCGGGGTTCATCGCCATCTGCAGATACAGTTCCTGCATCCCCATCAGATGAACCGCCTTGTTGGAGATGCCATTGGAGTACAGCGAACCACACGTGCCCACGACAACCGGCAAGAGCCCCTGGAACACCTTTAGCGCCAGTTCCGCATTCCTCTGCGTCAACTGCCGATTCAGCGTTGGAGTTCTCTTTCTGAGTTTGCCGAAATCCGCGTCGATATCCTTAATGGGCTTGTTGGATTCATATCCCCAGCTTCCCCCGCGTCCATCCTCCGCGCGTGTGAATTGCAGCTCATCGCAGAGATTCGTGGTCTCGACGACCCATTCAACCACGAATCGATCGGGGATGATCCGGTCATCGTCGATGCGCTCATAGGCAACGATGGCATTGACGAGTCTCGCCTCGAGATTCCGCTCGACCGGATCCTCGCACTTCAATGCCGGGACCAAATCGCGCAGATAAGTGCCATTATCCTCGATGTGAAACGGACAGGTCCTTTCCCGCAGCCCGTTATGCAGTCGCCACTTCTCCCGTCGCTTCGCCATGACATCACCGCGGGCGTAAGCGGCGTACGTGCCGGCAAGAGTCCTCAGGTAAGATCGGGTTGTATCATTCATTTCATTCTCTCCCCGCGCCCTTTGGCCACTTTACCTGGCTGATCCCGGCGCATCGCCGAAGTCCGGGATCGGCAGCATCTCCCCTTCGCGCAAGGCTGATTCGTGGGCAATCAGGCCGGGCATATCCCAGCGGGCGGCATTCCAGGCATGACACGGCGGCAGTGTCCGCGTCGCCCAGGCGGTGACAAAATCGTCCACCAGAAACTGGTGCGAGCCGTAATGGCCGTTGGGCAGCCCTTTGAACGATTCGGGGAGCCGTCCAACCGGGTGCGCTGGGCTTACGGAACTGAAGAACTCCGGCCGCAGCGCACCGGGCGTCGCCGCGTTCTGTACATCGATTTCCGCAGACGGTCCGCATGCCACCTGCTTCGTGACATCCTTCAGGTCTCGGGCGTTGCGCGTGAGCCAGCAGGAAGAAACGCCATTTTCTTCGAATGAGCCATCGGTGCCAAAGAAACTCATGTAGACGCTGTTGCCGCCATGCCAGCCGACCCGGCGCATCTCGTTGATCCGCATCACACCGCCATCGCTGGTGCGCATCAGGGCCGATTCGTTGCTGAAGGGGTTGTCCCAGTGATTCCGCCCAGCGCCGAATATTCCATCTTCATGCCGATCGTGCATGCCCAGGCAGGAAACGTGCGTGGCCCGCGCGCCGGTAACCGAAAGCACCATGCTCACACTGTGGGTCGGATAGTACATGGGCGGAAGACCCGCCACCCGCTTCCAATCCGGCCCGCCAGAATGCCGGTAAGGCTCATAAAAATGCTCCATGTCGTGCAGGTATTGTGCTTCGGCATAGGCAAAACGCCCGAAATCGCCGGCCTGGAAACGCTTGCGGCAATAGAGCGTCGACGGATAGTAATAACTGGTCTCGCCCGTCATATAGAGTAGCCCGGTGCGCTTGATCGCCTCCAGGATCTGGCTGATCTCTTCCACCTTCATCGCCATGGGCACCGCGCAGTACACATGTTTCCCGGCCGACAGGGCCTGCAGGACGTGCGGGCCGTGCAATTGCCGCTGGGTGAAGATGGCGATCGCATCCACATCGCTGCGGCACAATTCATCCAGCGAGGCAAACACCCGTTTGATGCCCACCCGCGCTGCCTCAGTGCGGGCACGTTCGGGGATCAGGTCCGCAAGCACCACCTCATCCACCAGCGGGTGGGCCTTGAACAAACGTGTGAAGCATGGTGAGAACTGCCCGACGCCACAAATACCAATCTTCATTCCCATCTTATCGTCCAGACAACAGCTCTCGTGCCCCACCATGGGGTCGCTGTTGGCGGAGACAGTAGCCATTTCCTCGGTTGCATTCAATTGATCGCCCAGCCGTCGGGCGGGCGAAGGTGCTCAGGATGGGTGGGGAGGCGTCAAACGTCAGGAGTTAGAAGACAGAAGCCAGTAGGGAAGAGGGGCGAGAGCGGTTGTGGATAAGTAGCAGGTGCGCAAGTTGTTTGCGTGGGTACCCCCATCGCGCTATGTGCTGAGATAGCATAGAGTTAGGTGGAGATTGGGGGAGGAGGTGCGCAGGTTGGGGGCGATTGTGGACAACTCCGGGGAAGAGCGGATTGCGGATAGCGGATTGCGGAAACGAAGAGGTCAGACGTCGGAGGTCGGAAGTCAGCATGCAGACCAAGGCACGCCGGCACCAAGGGAAGGAAGATGCTCAAGTTCGTGGGCGCAGTCGGAGGAGCATCTGTAATCGGAATTACCGAGCTGTCCAAGGTGCTCATGTTAGCGCGCACAGGTAGAGCAGAACACGTTTCATCTTGTTCCACTTTGGTCCACTGTCAGTTTGGCAGGTCGCGGAGCCCCGGCGCAGCCGGGATTTCGCTG
This sequence comes from uncultured Phycisphaerales bacterium, assembly GCA_903871935.1. Lineage (GTDB taxonomy): Bacteria > Planctomycetota > Phycisphaerae > Tepidisphaerales > Tepidisphaeraceae > CAIQIQ01. Next base: position 81,064 of record CAIQIQ010000048.1, on the reverse strand, counting down.
CGGTCAACGTCGGGCACTAAGTTAGCGGCGGTATTCGGTTGAGAAATAACGGGGGGTCTACCTATACAGGCGGTGTCGCGCTTTGCGCGCACAAAGCGCACCACTCTGGAGGCAGATCTTCGATTTCCCATTGGTTTGGGGGGGTCGGGGTCGAAAAATCGGGAAAGATTGCTGTAAGTCGCGGTGCGCGCCTGTGCGCGCGGTGACAGGAGGCTGGATTCACCTTGGACGCACTATTCCAGACCTCAGAAATGATACCCCTTCTTCTCCGCCTCGGTCTTGCCGCCGACGAGGAGCAGGAGCGTGCCCAGCAGCGTGAACACGGTACCGGCATAGATGGCGCGGCGGTCGCGGTAGTGCTCTTCGTCGGCCGACATGGCGATGTAGACGAACCACAAACCTACCGCCAGGATGATCAGAGCAATGGTCGTTCGTAACCAGGGCGGCCGCTCGGACCACCACTCGATGAAACTCCAGGATTTGTCGTAGTAGAACCACATGGCGCCTCCCGGCCGGCTTCACCTTGCGCCAGTCTTCACCTGTTCCGCTGAATGTGGATACGCCAAGGCTTGGCTGTCGGCTGAGTAGCGGGCGCTGCGGCCTGCTCATTCGTAAGGATGAATCCCGCGCCCTGTCGCGCATACCGCACAGGCAGTTCGGTGTTCGCTCCTGGCATCGCTTCGACGTAACGCGGAATCAGCGCTTTCAGATCATCCGGATAGGCTCCGTGCGCGGTACGATACCGCAGCAGCGCCAGCGCGACACGCGTCCATGCGGTGGAGTCATTGCACCTGACGAACATCCGCTCACGTCCGGCCGGGTCTGGCGACGCGAACATGATCATGACCGCACCCACTCGATCGGAATAGGCCTCTGTGGTTTCCCGTTCGTTCGGCAGGAGCCATGTCGTGTCCATTGTGAAGTCCGGCAGCATCTCGGCGTGCGCATCATTGAAACCCGCGCGTAGCTTGCCTAACTGCGTCTTGATCTTGAACGCATGGTCCACTTGTTCTGCGGCGGACATGCGAGCCTGATCGGCCTGCAGCAAGTCGAACAACTGATTCCCCATGCGCATGACACGGTTCCAGTCGGGCGGCCGGGCGCCAGCCTTCTGAAACTCCTTTGCCAGTGCGCCGTTGTTCTTCTGCATTGCATCCTGGAGGCCCTTCGCATAGTACACGACCTCCATCAGGAACTGGTAGCGTTCGCTCTGTGGGATGACGTCGCCGCCGATTGGCCACTGCGGCTGCTTCGCCAACAGGGCATCCATCCGGCCGAGGGTATCAGGCGACATTGCGCCATGCTCGATCATCTCTCCCATTCCAGAGACGGCCAGACTGTACATCTGTGCGCCGATGAGTCGTATGATGGTCTGCGGCGAGTTTCTGGTCAGCCCGGCAAGCCGTTCGCATGCCGCCAGATCTTCGCAGGCGCCCTGCTCATCACCCTCGCCCAGCCGGAGCATCGCGCGGAGACACACTGCCCGTGCCGACGCGTTGATGCTCTGGACCAGCCGACTCTGCGCGGCCGACATGAGGAGTATTCGGTCATCTTTGAACGGGGCCCACCATGCCGATCTGCTGCTCGCTTCGAGAAACAGGTCCATGCCCGCCTTGTTGCTCTGAAGCCATGCCGCCAGTTCAGGCATATCCGACCGCTTCCACGGGCCGCCGGCCTGCTGCTTAACCATCTCGGCCAACTTCTCCGGCATGGGAATCCACTTCACCTTCGGCGCTTTGGGGTCCACTCCCATTTGCCTGAGCACATCATCAGGAATGATCATCCACCTATCATCGTTGTCGCCCACGATGCATGCGATGAGGCATGCCGCGTTGTTCTGTAGTGTGACACCTCTGCTGCTTTCGGCGTTGATGGCCGCCGCGTAGTCCACCGTTCCGTCAGGATACAGCGGGCCGGTCAGGTAGGTAGTGTCCCGGCCAATGATGATGCCGTAGGCATTCGGCTTAACGGCCGGTTGTGGTATTGCCGCTTGTCCCCAACTCACTGGCTGAACACGGACGTCGACCGCGGCGCATATCGCAATAGCCAGTGCAACACGCCACGCTCGTTCGACACGTAATGACATCTGTCACTCGCCTTTCTATCTATGCTCGTCTGGCCATGGCGTGGTGTCCCCATGCGTTCCACGCCGCCAGTTCGCCCAAGGCATACCGGCAGTATTCTCAATAGGCGGTTGCGTGTGGCATATGAAACCGGCCTATGCTCACGTCGCCAAGACCAACAACTAATTCGGCCGCTGTGACCATGTTGGTGCTGTACCCGCTCATAGGAACACCACAGAGCCCACCGGGGTTACATCTTTCGCGTGTATCTGCCATCATCGCCGTGCCCTGTGCCCGCAGAAGGTGTTCCTGTTTTGGTTGGAAGTGAGCCTCGCGCATCATGGTTTGAGCCTTCCGCCTGAGCGGTCGAAGACGACCGCGGCACCGCAGCCGGGACGGCTGCGCCACCCGAGCACCGCCGCTACCGAAACCGAAACCCGCACCTTCTCTGCAAGTAACATCTCAGATGCCATCGAGTTCTCATCCAATGCGCGCAGGCTGCAGTCAAGATGCGACTGCGCGAATGCAACTCATCTATCCCGAAGGGATAAACTGCGGGTGTGTGTCAGGCCTTAGTCCTTCCCTGATCAGTTTGCCGGCATGAGTAGATTACCATTATACATCGAATATTGTCACTAGGTTTCTTTCGGCTTTTAGTTTATAGCTAGCGCACGAGGCAGAGGCCAAATGCCTATGCACTTGGCGGGATAGTACTTACGTCGGCTGGGGGTCCGGGCTGCACACGCTGCCGCCAGTGGCAAAAGGTGGGATCACGGGCCGCCGCCCAACATGAAGGTCTGCCTTCTGCTCAGTGGCCAGGCGCTGTATGCCATGCCGGATAGAGGCGCAAGGTTCAATTCCCCGGCATACACGCTTCGACAATGCGGACGATCCCGCCATTGCCGCCACGCGATTCGGCCCTGACTGCACCCGCTGAGAGTGGCGGACATGCGTTGCTCAATGTTCGCGGAACAGCTAGCATTGGGCTCCTTCTCAGTAAGCAGACGTGGAGATTCTGATGCAAGTCACACCGTTGTGTTGTGTTGGGTTAATGTGCTGTGCATTGCTGAACACCTGGGCCGTTGCTCAAACAAGAATGCACACGGTCACGATCACCAGGAGTCCTGCGAACAAGGTCAGTACGTTTGGAAGCGAGCTATCGCTGGACACGAGGCAACGACGGGACACGGCGACTGCTCTGGCTGAACTGGTGCAGAATCACTGCGAATTCCGGACACTTGAGCAGTGCCGCCTGGCCAATCGGGCGATTGCTCTTGCACAGCGTATTGATGCAAACAACGCGAACGCCGCAAGACTGGATAGTGCGCTTACGACAGGTCAGCCGATCATGAGCGACGAAAACTGGAACATGTATGCCGCGCTGAGCCAGATTCGCAAGACGGCTGCTTTGTGCAAGGACTCGAAGGTAGGGTCGGACCAGATATTGGCAGCCTGTCTGTATGAATTGGCCAGTCAGTTCTTTTCTACCCAGGAGGATTGGCCGCAATTGGATCAACTGAACAAAAGAGGGGTTTCGCCCGATTGGCAGTGGGCGACGGATGTGCGGGGTTTCCGGTCGACTTCCTCAGGAATGCGGCCGTCTGACCGGGGGGCGAACGCCAACGCCGTTCCACCCAACCAGGGACCTGCGGGCGTCAATCCAAGGCAGGCGGCCACGCGCGCGGTTCCAGTCGAAACGCCGACATTCAATGTCCGTCCGCTCACAACAATCCACGGATTGGTTGTGATGGCGGCGCCCGACGGGCGATATCACGGCAAAGTTGTGGACATCATCGCTGCGGTAACGGGCAAGTCATTCTCGACGACGCAGATGCGCCGTGCCACCGAAGTCGGCAAGGAAATGAGCATCTCGTTCGACGAAGCTCTGCGCCTGGCGAGAATGCGGCAGAACGGACTTGACAGGGCGGGGCTGGAGATCAGCTTTGGCGATAAGTACTCGCAGAAAGACGGGGGTTCGGCGGGGACGGGCTTTGCAGTTCTGCTGCTGTCGGCCATGGGAAACTTCGAAGTCAGCGATAACGTTGCTTTGACGGGAGACATCACCGTTGACGGCAAGGTGCGCGCGGTGGGGGAAGTGGCGGCGAAGGCGCACGGGGCTGCGCTGGATCGGATGGACTACGTCTGTGTTCCGGCCGACTGTGCCGCACAGATGGAGGATGCCATCCTGCTGGATGGGCCGTCGGTGCTGTGGGAAGTGCAGATGTTCTCGATGGCGACGCTGGACGATGCGATTGCGCTGGTGCGCAAGGACAAAGATCCGAAGCTCGTGCAGGCGATGAGCCTGTTTTCAGCAATGCGGGCCAGCTACGCGACAGCCACAATCGAGAGTCTGAAAGCAGACGAACCGGCGGCCAAGCTGAATCAGATACTCTTGCTGGCTCCGAACCACGTTTCGGCAAAGTATCTGCAGCAACTGGCCAGCGGGAAGGCGCCAGCCACACTGTCGCTGGCCGGATCGATTGAACAGGCGTTGCTTGCTGTAGGCCCAATGCGCCAAGGTTTGTCAGAGAAAGGCAAGCCTGGCCCGGGGGCGACCAACGGTGCGGCACTTGCAGCCTGTCATAAGAACCTCGCGAAAGCGAAGGCGATGGCGAATCCGTCGGCACTTCCTCTCTTTGCGCCCTTGGATAGCTTCTGCACGGCTTATGCGAAACTCGGTATGGCCGACCCGACGCGCATGGATCCTCGCACCCGACGCAGCATGGAACAGGATCTGGAAGCACGCAAGAACGCAGTGCGCCAGGCTGTGATGACTCTGATTAGCGATCGTGATGTCATCGACAAGTTGCTCCATCCGTGATGTCTGAGCTTCTCCACAAACGGTGGGCGCGCCGAGGTGACTGATTCACGCTCGCCTCGAACGCTTCGGGGCTGTGCCCTCGCTGTCTCGCAGGACCTCCACCATCCATTGCAGGAACGGATGGGCATCGCGGATGAACTGCTCGGGAAGAACGCCGGCCGCGTAAGGGTCCTGCAGAATCGCCCGGCTCAGGACGTACAAATCCGACCATTGCGGAAACGAACACTGCAATCCCAGGAGCACTTCTCCCTGACGAAACGACCGGAAGCGTCCGGCCACCATCAGAAGGAATGCACCCTCGATTACGATGAAATTGCGCACCAGCTTGCGGGTCCAGAGCAGAGGATCGTCGAGTTTGCTTTCCAGAGATGGCGGAGACTCTCCGCGGCATGCCGCCTCTACGCATTGAGACACGAAGGCATGGCGACTGCGGGCGAAGGCACAAGTTGGCTCCGGCGTCAGATGGCCACGATCAGCGAGATGGGCCAGCACATCATCTCCGCGTAAGCGAAGGGCGTTATATCTCAGGATGAAACGCCAGAACGCCTCGGTCTCCAGTCGTTGCAGGGGATACACATTCAGATGAAAGGCGCTGACGGCCGAGAAGCGTCCAGCCAATATCGCCTCGATCTGCGCACGCCACTGAATGTCGTTGGGGGTAAGAGTGTCCGAAATGAAGATGAAGCAATCAAAATCAGATGCCCCCGGCCACGCTTCCCCAACTGCGACGCTGCCGCCCAAATAGGCCGCCTGCAGACGCTGGCCAAGGTAATCTGCAATCAGCTGGTCTGCATGCGCAAACGCCTCCTGAAACTCCGGCTGGATATTGTCTATGCCTTCCACGCAGGCAAACTAGACCTGATAGGAGGGCGTGATGCAATAGTCTCTGTCTGCCGAATTCTCGACTACACCGCCCCAACGGCCTCACCATACGTCGCCGTGGCGGTGGGCGAGTGGAAGTCGTACCCGAGATCGGTGTACAACGAACTGGACATCCCTGTGCCACTTTCAGTTTACGAGTCCAGGCCCCTTTTCTGCATCGGCCCCTTTTCTGCATCCTCTCAATAGGCGGTTGCGTGTGGCATATGAAGCCAGTCTATGGTCACGTCGCCAAGACCAACAGCTAGTTCGGCCGCTGTGCCCATGTTGGTACTGTACCCGCTCATAGGAACACCACATAGCCCACCGGGGCTACACCTTTCGCCTGTATCTGTCGGCTACCATTTCACGCGGTCAGAACCAACCCATTGATCGAAGCTGTTGCTCCAGCCGTCGAAATGAACCAGTACGCGGCGGCCTTCGCGGCGGACTACAGTGGCATCGTACCACTGGTCCCCCCATTTCACGTGCACGGTGTCGCCAGGCATGAGGACGAACATGCTGGGGTGAGTGGTGGGCGATTCCTCCTTTGGCTGCGGTGCGGAGGGTGCGGAGATGACAGGGAGGGTGGTGGGCGCGGTGCGGGGATGGGAACTGCCAAAGAACGTGACAACCCAGGCGGCGACGGCCAGAAGGGCGAGGGTACCAAGCAGTAGAACGCGAGGGGCGGGACGATGGGCCAGGGCTTTGGTGATCTGGTGGTGCAACTGGTCAGCGCTGGCATAGCGCTCGGATGGATCGGCCGCCAGGCAGCAGAGGATGATGGCGTCAAGCTTTCTGGAAACCGGGGCAACGCGGCTGGGGAGTGGGAAATGACCGGCCGGGATCCGGCCGGTGAGCATTTCGTAGAGGACAACGCCCAGGGCATAGAGATCCGATGCGGGGCTGGGCGCGTGGCCTGCCTGGCGGCATTCGGGCGCTATGTAGTCGGCGGTGCCGAATAACTGATCCGGTCCGGTGAGGGTCATATCCTGCACGGGATGGTGGAGGGACTTGGCGATGCCGAAGTCGGCCAGACGGACGCGGCCGCCGCTGGCGAAGAAGGCATCAAGATCGGCATCGGTCGGGCGATCGCCCGGGTCGAGCAGAATGTTCTCCGGCTTGATGTCCCGATGGATGATCTGGCGGGCATGTGCGTAAGTGAGGGCACTGCTGATCTGTGCGGCGATGGTGAGTGCGTGGCGGGGATGGAGCTTTCCTTCACGCTTCATGACCTCGCGGAGGCTCGGGCCGTGCACCAGTTCCATGACGAGATAGAGCCAGTCGGGCGTTTGGCCGGCTTCGATGGCCCTGACGATGTTGGGATGATTCAGGCCAGCCAGAATGCGGGCTTCGGTCTGGAACCGGGCAGGGATGGTGGCATCCTGCAGGGCATCGATGGGCAGGATCTTAAGCGCTACGTCGCGCTGGAGATCCTTCTGACGGGCACGGTAGATCAGGCCCATTCCACCCCGGGCTATCAATTCGAGCACCTCGAGCCCGGGCATGGCAGCCTGCAGCACTTGGGGCGAGGGAGCATCCGGCCAGGGGCGGATTCGATCAAGCTGCATCTGCATATTCTTCCGAACATCGAGCACGCGAGTGAGCAGGCAGCGCGGACAGAGGCCCATGGTGATGGAATCGGCTGCAAGCGGATACCCACAGCGTGGGCAGGGGTGATGTTGTGGTGGGCTGATCATTTTACAGCAGCCAGCGATTCCAGCAGGATGTGCAGTTCCTCTTCGAGCGAAGCGTCCTGTTCCATGGTATTGGCCGCTTCCTGCTCGATTGCCTGGCGATAACGATCGCGCAGGCGATGCACGGCGACTTTTACGGCGGTCTCTGACATGCCCAGTGCGGCCGCGGCCTGGGCATAGGCAGGGGCAGTTTCATCGGGGCCGAGATAGATCTTGAGCGTATCGAAGATCTGTTGCCGGCCACGCGCGGCGAATTCATCGGACACCTGACGCAATGCACGTGCGAGCAGTGCCACCGCCCAGTCGTGCTGGTAGATCTTCTCGGGGGTGATGGAATGCGATGGTTCGCGACAGTACCGCTGCTCGGCGAAAGCAAAGTCGAGGGACAAGGTCTTGTGTCCTCCGCCACGCTTGGCGGCGTGGTCCTGGCGGTGCTGGTTTGCCAGAAAGCGACGAAGGCAAACAAGCAGGAATGAGCGGAACCGTCCTTTCTCCGGAGCGACATTCGCCAGGCAATCGCGTTCGATAAACTGCGTGAAGAAAGCCTGGGTAAGATCGGCCGCATCATCCGGTGATGGCGTCTGGCGCCGGATAAAGGCGTAGATGGGATACCAGTAGATACCGCACAGTTCGTCGAGAGCGCGGGCGGAAGTCTGTCCGTCGGCGGCAACGGCGGACATGACCATACTCCAGCGCGTAGTCGCAAAGCTGTTGCTGGGGAGGATGGTTCCCATACGGTCAAGATAGGACCCGCGGGGACGAAAGCAAGCCGGAAGTGATGTTGTACAGGGCACAACTCCATGCAATAGAGAAACACCGTCCGGGAGCTGCAGGTTACGGGCGCGGGCAAACCGAGGCAAAAGGCGGTTCCTGGCTGATTATGTAACCATCGGAGGTCGTGCGCTGTTCTGATGGATGGGTAGAGTATCTGCTTGATATGAGTTCCGGCTGTCGGGATACTGTGCCTGATTATTGAGACGGGAGGACGCGGTATGTCAAAGAGGCTAAGTCTGAGTCTGGCGGTGTGCGTGATACTGGCCGCGCAGGTCAGCCTGGGACAACAGGCTACCTATACCGAGGGCCAGAAGGTGGAAGTGCGCGAGGGCGATACCTGGTCGGCCGCCACCATCGTGAAGAAGGAAGGGCGGAAGTACCTGATCCGATATCAGGGCGCCACGGACGAAGACTGGGTGACCACCGACCGCATTCGTGGCGCGGGAGGCGCGGGGAGCACCAGCTCGACCCCGAGCGCCACGCCCGGCACGTCGGTCGCCCCCGCAGCGCCGGTTGACCCCGCATTCGATAAACCGGCCGGTGTGGGCGATGCGGCGCAGTGGAAGCTCAATCAGAAGGTGGAAGCAAAACGCGGCGCCGCCTGGCGGGCGGCCACGGTATTCAAATTGCAGAACGGCTGGGTCCTCGTTTTCTACGCCCCCGGGAACTTCAAAGAGTGGGTCGAGCCCTGGCGCATCCGCGCCGTTGGCTCGAACGATGACCCGATCGGCAACGCCCCGATGCACCCTGAAGTAAAGGATGACCAGGCCGCGCCGGCCGAGCCCCCGGGTGATGCCCCGGGCGCCAACGCCGGCGGTCCGGTGCCGCGCGGCTGGCGCGAACCCAAGGCCGGCGACCGCGTGATCGTCTTCGATGGCGACTCCCCCCGTCCCGGCGTGCTGGCCGAGCGCAGGCCCGGCCAGGTGCGCGTGATCGCGGAAGGCTGGAACGACCGCAACGGCCGCTGGGTTGATGAGCGCGATGCCCTGGTCTCCGGCTCGCGACTGGATGCCAAGGTTGGCGATCGCGTGCAGATTCGCGATGGCTCGTGGAAGCACGGCACCGTTGTCGCCCGCGAGCCCGAGCGGGTCCGCGTGGCGATCGACGGCTGGGAAGCGGATATGTTCCAGAAGTGGAAGAGCCTCGACGAGATCCGCCCCCGCGCCGAAAACGACATCCCGCCCGCGAAGGGCCTGGGCGCGGATGCCCTCAAACGCACCCCCGGCTACCAGGAGGCCGACACCAGCATGGCCCAGGAACTGACGTTGATCGTCAGCAAGGCCAAGTTCGTGCCTGATGCGATTGCCAGCACTGCCGGCGCCACGACTCGTCCCGCCGTCCACGGTGCCGCGATTCGTGGAGCGGCCGGTGAGGCCCGCCCGCGCACGATCGTCGAGGCGAGAGGTGGCGCTGCAACTGCAGGTGGCGCGGTGGTCGCCTCCCAGGTCGATAACCAGGACACGATCTATCTCGATCGGATCAACCCCGCCACCGGCGAAGTCGTCGGCAAAGCCGATGTGAATGTCGGCAAGGACATGGTCCTGGAGGATATCTCCCCCGATGGCACCCACGTCCTGTTCCGCAAGAACAACCGTGGCGATCGCCTGGAGATGTGGAACATCGAGCCCGGCAGCGGGGCCGGCGGCAAACGCGAACTGATCCTCTTCCCCTACGTGGTCGAGAAGCAGATGTTCCACGACATCACCTCGGCCATGTTCGTGGGCAACGACCGCTTCATCACCACCGGCGGCCAGAATGGCGAACTCTATCTCTGGAACGCCAAGTCCGGCAAGGCGATCTACCACTGCGCCCATACCCGCACGGGCGTGCCGGCCCTCAGTGTCAACGGCAAGTATCTCGCCCTCAGCACGGGTAAGGACGCGGTCGTTATCGATGCGGCCACCGGCCGCGGCGTGGCCGATCTGCCCGAGCCGCTGGCCTCGGCAACGCATTTTGCCTTCAGCCCCAGCGGGAAGCAGCTCCTGGCCACCGATGGGACGACCATCTGGGCCGTAAACCTCGAAACCGGCGAACTCTATCGTGACTTCACCATGCCCGGCTCGTTCTCGATCACTTCGATCGCCTGCCCGGCCGACGGCTATGCGCTACTGAGCAACACCGCTCTGGTCGATCTGGAGCGGCGAAGCCCGCTGTGGAAGTACGAATTACCCGCCAATACCCCGGCCACGGTGCTCTCTTCCGGCCAGTTGGCCTACGCCCTGGACAACGATGGACGGGCCGCCACCCTGGTCATGGCGAGCGTCCCCCACGCCGCCGTCTTAAAGGCCGCGCAGACCATGCCCGAGAGCGAACTGCTGCTCAAGCCCGGGGCCTCCATCTCGCTGCAGATGAACGTGAACTGCACCCCCGATGAGCAGGCGAAGATCATGCAGAACCTCACCAGCCAGCTCGAGGCGAGCCAGATCAAGGTGACCCAAGGCGCTATGTTGCAGCTCATCCTCTCGCTTGAGCAGGGCAAGAGCGAGCAGCGCGAATACGGCAGCGGCCCGAGCTTCGGCCCCTTTGCCCGCGCGGGCGAGAAGGTGACCATCACTCGGAAGATCAGCCGGATCCGCATCGAGTTCCAGGGCCGCACGATTTGGGAAGTCGTCGCCAATTCCGGCGAACCGGGCATGATGATCATGCGGCGGGGCAACCAATCGATGCAGGAGGCCGTCGATGAGCAGAGTAAGCCGAACATGGGTATCTTCCAGACGGTGCGCCTGCCGGCCTACCTGGTCATGCCGCGCAACCCGATGTACATGGGCGCCAGTGAACTGAGCACCCGCGGCTTCCGCGACAAGAAAGCCGAAGCTGAACCGGCACCTGAGCCGACCAGGCCACCCAGGGGCAATCCCAATGGCCCCAACAGGGGCAACAGACCCGATCTGCCAAACGCATAAGCGGGTTGCCCGGAGATCGACCGAGGCGGCGTTTCGTTCCCGCCCGACCGTCCAAGCTCTGGGCGGCATCAGATCCATTGGGAGGACGATGCTGATCCGCCGCAGCGACATCAGCACCAGAGGCAACCGCGGAAACCGCAATAGGACTTAGGCCACAAACGATCCTTCGGCCGCCATGTCCTCGATCGCGTGTTCGTACACTTCCAGGCACTGCCGTGCGGCATCTGCCCAAGAGAGCTTCTGTACCTCAAACGCTCCGTGCTGGCTCAGCATCGCGGCCAGCGGCGGGTGCCGCAGCACGGCCACGATCTTGTTCGCCATCTCGTCCGTGTCCCAGAAGTCCACCTTCAGTACGTGGTTCAATACCTCGCTGACGCCTGATTGCTTGGAGATGATCACCGGCACATCGCGGTTCATTGCCTCGAGTGGCGCAATGCCGAACGGCTCGGAGACCGAAGGCATCACATAGATGTCCGCCATCCTCAGCACATGATCGACATCCTGATGCTGCAGAAAACCGGTGAACAGCACCTTGTGGCCGATCCCCATGGCACCGGCCATCTCCACGGTTCGGCGCATCAGGTCGCCCGAGCCGGCCATGACAAACTTCACGTTGTCCATGACCTGCAGGACCTTCTTGGCGGCGGCGAGAAAATACTCCGGGCCCTTCTGCGAAGTCATCCGGCCGAGGAACAGAACGATTTTCTCATCCTTGTGGATCTTGTACTTCTCCGCATCGAATTTCGCTGGACCGGATCCGCCCGAACCGTTGTCAACGGCGTTGTAGACGACTTCAACCTTGGCCGGATCAATGCCGTAATGGAGCAAAATCATCTGCCGTGTGAGATGGGAGACCGCGATGACCTTCAGCGCTGTCTTCATGCCTTGGCGCTCGATGTCGAAGATGCGCTGATCGATGTTGTTTCCGGCACGGTCGAACTCGGTGGAGTGAATGTGGACAACCAGTGGAACATTCTTGGCCGCCGCGGTGGCCATGCCGGCGGGGAACGTCATCCAGTCATGTGCGTGCACTACGTCAAACTGCTCATTCCTGGCGACCTCGGCCGCCAGAGCCGCATAGCGCTGGATCTCCGAATGCAGATCGCATGCATACTGACCAGGAGCACGAATAGGGGCGGGTCCCGCCGGCTTGGCCTGTGGCGTCGGCGGCGCAGCGACGACCTCGGGCTTGGCTACCGTAGTCTGTCCGGCTCCGCCATTGGTTACCGGAACCCGGCGCTGGTGTTTCTCGACGACCGCCTCCTGATACTGCCGGCTCGTCTGGTAGGGACTGGAGATCTGCGCGTCGATGGTGCGGAACACCACGCGCTCAAACTCGTCAAGGCGGAACTCGGCCGCCGGCGACGCAAGGTCAGATCCTGGCTGCGCGCTAACCAGATTGACATGGGTCGAGAATGGCGCTGACACCGGGCGCGGTAGAACGAAAAGCACGTCCGTGCCCTGGGCGCTCATGGCTTTGGTCAAGCCATAGCAGGCAGTACCCAAGCCACCGGAAATAAACGGGGGAAATTCCCACCCCAGCATCAGCACTCGCATGGTTTTGTGCCTCTTCCTGATTACCGCGTTGGCTCACCACGCCAGATTGCGGGCATCGATGACGCTACGACTGCCTCGGCAGACAACAATGATAACAGCGAAACCCCGCAATGGCGCACGGCCAAGTCTATCGCGGCGGCGCACAAAGGGACAACAGGAAAAATGCTGGAACGCTGCAAACAGCGAACCAGTGTCCGCCATCTTCGCGATGCCTGCTACCCTCGACACTGTACGCCAGACACTCATCAAATCTTCGGCAGCAGCGACTGCCCGGTCATCTCCGCCGGAACCGGCAAACCCATCAGGTCCAGGCAGGTTGGGGCAAGATCCGCCAGCCGGCCGCCTTCGCGAAGCTTCTTTCCTTTATACCGATCGTCCACCAATACCAGCGGAACATCGAAGGTGGTGTGAGCGGTATGTGGGCCGCCGGTCGTCGGGTCAAGCTCCATCTCCGCGTTGCCATGGTCGGCGGTAATAACCAGGCTCCCGCCCTGCCGGCGGGTGGCATCGACGATCTTGCCCACGCCGGCATCGACAGCCTCGATGGCCTTGGTGGCGGCCGCCAGGTTGCCGGTATGGCCGACCATATCGCCGTTGGCAAAGTTGATGATCACCAGATCATACTTGCCCGAATCAATCGCCCTGGCACACTCATCCGCCACTTCCGGAGCACTCATCTCGGGTTTCTGGTCATAGGTGGCAACCTTGGACGAGGCGACCAGCTTGCGGTCTTCGCCAGGGAACGCTTCCTCACGGTAGTCATTAAAGAAGAAGGTCACATGGGCGAACTTTTCCGTCTCGGCACAGCGAAGCTGCTTCAGGCCCAGGTTCGAGATGTATTCGCCGAGGATGTTCTTCATTTTCGGGGGCTTCTCGAAGGCAACATGCACCGGCAGGCCCTTCTCATAAGCCGTCATGGTGACGAAGTAGAGATTCAGTTTCTGCCCGCGGTCGAAGCCAAAGACCGTTTCCTTGCCTTCTTTGTCCGTGGTCGTGAACGGAAACTTCTCCAGCACAAACGCCTTGGAGATCTCACGCGGGCGGTCGCCGCGGAAGTTCACGAAGATCACCCCATCGCCATCCTTGACCGTGGCGCGGGGAGTGACGCCATCGTCACAGATCATCGAGGGCGTAACGAACTCATCACCAGTCATGTTCGATGAAGTCGGATTGTCGTAATAGCTCTGCAGCGCTTCGGTTGCGCTCTTGAAGTGGCTGCCCTGCCCCATCACCATCGCACGATACCCCTTTTCAACGCGGTCCCAGCGGTTGTCGCGATCCATCGCCCAATACCGGCCGATCACCGTGGCGACCTTCCCCACACCGATCTCGGCCATATTCTTTTCCATATCCTTCATGAAATCGATGCCCGACTGCGGCGGCGTATCTCTGCCATCCATGAAGGCATGCAGAAACACCCTCTTGAGCCCCTTGCGCTTCGCCAGTTCCATGCACCCATAGTAATGCTCCATCAGAGCATGCACGCCACCATCCGAGACCAGGCCCATCAGGTGCAATGCGCCATTGTTCTTCAGAGCGAATTCAACAGCGGCGTTGAGTTCCCTATTCTCGAAGAACGGCCCCTCAACGATCGCGCGGGAGATCCGGCCGGAATCCTGATCCACAATTCGCCCCGCCCCGATGTTCTGATGCCCCACTTCAGAGTTGCCCATCGTCCCCTTGGGCAAACCCACTTCAAACCCGCTGGTATGGATCAGCACTGAAGGATACTCGGCCATCAGCTTGTCTGTAACCGGCTTCTTCGCCTGGACGATGGCATTGCTAGCATCGTACCGCTTGTCGGGGTTCTGGCCCCAGCCATCGCGAATCACCAGAACGACAGGACGCCGGTTAAGCTTGGTAGACATCTTTTTCATTCCTTCTCTTGCCGTCAAACGACCGTCAGTTACAAGGATAGCCCTGTAAGTCGGCGGTATCTTAAGCATCAACAGAGGTGGAACAAGATCGCCGGATATCCACACATGGCGCGAACGAAACGCGATCTGCCCAAACCCTAAGACAACAGCGCCTTTCTCCAGGTGGGAATTCCCCACTTGTCCACATTAGGAAGGTGGGTTACCATCCTGAACGTCGCACGAGGAGTTGGACCATGACAACGAGATTAGCCGACAGCAAGGGCCGGATCACCTTGGGGGAACGCTTTGCCAACCGCACCGTCATCATCGACGATGTTGATGAGACCGAGGTGCGCATCACCCTTGCCCGTGTCATTCCCGAGCGCGAGGCATGGTTGTACGCAAACCCCAAGGCCAAGGCCGCGGTTCTCAAGGGTCTGACGCAGGCTAAGGCGAGGCGCTTTGCCAAGGCACCAGACATCGCGGCGGACGTCAAACTGGCGAGTCAACTCGATGATGGGGCCGACTGATGTTCCAAGTCCAGTGGACAGACGCGGCAGCGGCGACCTATGCCGAATTGCGGGCCAAGGCCCAGGCATCTGTGCAAGCTCGCGCCAGATCCAAACAGGTCAAGGCCACCAAAGATGAAGGCCTCTTCAAGCAGGTTCATAAGTGTGTCACGCACCTGCAGACCAACCCGCGCCATCCCGGGCTTAATACCCACGAATTCCATTCGCTGGAGAATCCCTACGAGGCAGATGGCAAAGTATTCGAGGCCTATGTCCAGAACCAGACGCCCGGCGCCTATCGCCTCTTTTGGTGCTACGGACCCGATAAGGGACAGATCACCATCCTGGCCATCACCCCCCACCCGTGAGCATCCCTGCTCCTGATGCAGAAAGTCTCCGCCCGAGTCCATACAGCGCCACGATGCACCCAACCAGGATCATCACCATCACTCCCGCAGGCACCTTCGTCAGCAGCACGGGCATCACCGCAATCGTCACCACGCCCCCGCCCACAAACGGCGCTGACAATGGCGCTGCCACCGCATAGTCCTCGGCCGCCCCTGTGGACATATCAGGATCGATGATCCGCAGCAGCATCATCCCCTGCGGCGTGTTGGCAGTGCTGAAACCGTAATTCAGCAGTCCCAGTTCAAACCAGTATTTCGGCGGCAGAAGCCGGCGGCCAAGCACGACCAGGCAGAACGTGCACCACAACGCCGCCAGAGCAATCAATAGCAGAATCGGCAGCCAATACCCCGCCAGTGAGTCCATCCGCATCGTTGAAATCGCCGCCACGATCAGAAACTCCATCGACACACCGACCAGTCGCTGAATCGAAGCACCATCAATCAGTTTCCCCGCGCCGACCCGCTCCATCACCACGCGCACCAGCCAGCCGCCGATCAGCGTGAACATGAACAGGGGTAGGTTGCTCAGTGACTTCGCGGTCTGGCTGCCCGTCCCGAACGCCCACCCCGCCGCGCCAAAGAGCATCTGCTGCATTGCATACCCCGCCCCAAACGCCAGGCCAAGGATCACCACCTGCACCGTCATCGGCTCGATCACCTCGCCGCGCGTCCGGCCGAAGGCAACCGGCCGCGCCTCACCGGCAAAATCAACCGCCGCGCCCGCAGCAACCGGGCCCGCCATCTTGCCTTTGGCCGTCCATCCGCGCCGTATCGCGATATTCACCAGCACCAGCCCACTGAGCACACCGTAGACCAACCCCACCGTCGCCAGAAAGAACGCCAGGTCCCGACCCTCTGGAAAGTCCTGGCCACGGTATACCTCCCCCATCGCCGCCGAAGACCCATGCCCACCTGCCCAGCTCACCTCGAGAAGCTGCCCGAACGATGCCGGCACGCTCGGCGTCACCGGCCGGACCACCATCATGTACACCAACAGCCCGATCGCAATCTGCCCCAGGATGATGATCCACGCCAGAATCCCCGATCGCACACCCCGCCGCAGCGCCTCGGCAAAGCCTTTCTCAGAGGGCCGTTCCAGGAGCAGCCCCGCAAACACCACCGCGATCAACCACGATGGCCACACCGCCAGTTCCTTCATGATCGTCTGCGTGACCTCCCCTGCCGCACCCATATGCAGGCCGCCCTGCACGGCCGCGAATCCCAGCACCCCCGCAATGGCGGCCGACGGAATGTAGAGGATCTGCAGCAGCCGAAGCCTCACGCGCAGGAGAAACCCCAGTCCCAACAGGACCACACAGAAGAGGATGGCGTACAGCAGTGTGTTGGACATGTCGACTCGTCAGTGCAACGGCATCTCGCCGGCCAGTGCGCGATCAGCGTTCTCGTGATAGATCTTCTTCAAGACCTCATCGGGCAGAAACACCCCATAGATCTTCCACTCACCCTCCGGCGGGAAAGGATGGTTGTAATAGTCGAAGTACTCATCGTCGGTTTCCAGGAATCGGTAGTAGACGCTGTTGCGCTCCTGATCGGTCCGCCCGGGATAGCGATCTGTGCCAAAGAGAATGCGATCCTGATACTTGATCAGGAACTTCCGCGCTGAATACGGTTGCCGTCCGATCTCAGCCACTCGCCCGGATATGTCCGCATACATATTCGGACAGCGATCCATGATCGACGCCAGTCGCTGCAGATCTTCGCCGCAGTTCGCCAGGTGAGCACTGATGAACACCGTCCCTGGATGCTTCTGGATCACACTCACATGCTGCTGCAGCACCTGTTCCCAGGTTGGAAACTGCGGCCCATAAAACGTCCAGTCCGGATGCCGCTTAAGTTGCATCCACCGTTCATTGTGTTCATCGACCGGTTGGAAGAACGCCACCGGGTCGCCCGAGTGCATCAGGATCGGCATCTTCAGTTCACCGCACGTCTTCCACACTGGCTCCAGTCGCGGATCATCAATCGACACGATCTTGCGCGTCTTGTCCTTTACGTTCAGCCCCAGGTCCTTGAAGATCTTCAGCCCCGAAGCCCCTTTCCCCTTGGCGGATTTCAGATACGCCGTCACATCCTGCCCAAATGTCGGATCGTCGATCTTCTTCCAGTCGATATTGCACAGGACAAACACACGATCGGGATACGGCATATGGAACTTCTCGATCATCCGGTCGAGGTAATCGCCATACCCGCCCGACAGATCCACCGCCTTGGACATCCCCAGCGCATCCATCGCCTTGATCAGTTCCACCGGATCCTGGTAGATCGACCAGTGGCAGTGGATATCAACCACCGGGAACTTCGGCATCACCACCGGCGTCTCTTTCCTCACCAGCGCCGGCGTCGGGCGATACCCCTTGACCATTTCCTTGCCCACGTAGACCGCAACCCCTGCATCCTCCGCCGGCCCGGTCGTTTGAGCGCAGCACAAGCCGGCAATGAGCAGCGACGCCAAGCGACC
This sequence comes from uncultured Phycisphaerales bacterium, assembly GCA_903871935.1. Lineage (GTDB taxonomy): Bacteria > Planctomycetota > Phycisphaerae > Tepidisphaerales > Tepidisphaeraceae > CAIQIQ01. The sequence continues at coordinate 63,140 of CAIQIQ010000048.1, read as the reverse complement.
AAGCCAATTTCGCACGTTCTCTCCTCAAAAGCAGTGAACTCGCCAGCAGTATACGCTAGGATTGCTGCTATGGCTGGTGCATGCCGCCGTAGAATGGCAGAAATGCCCAGTCCGACGATGCCATAACTACAGCCCAGTTCAGCTCTTACACCACACAAAGCCCCCTAGCGCACGCTCTGCTACCACTAGCCCAAGTTCCGGATAGAACTTTAGCATATTCCCCTTGCCAGCAGCAGTTTTGTAGCGCATACTGTAAGCGTGGTCACGAAGACCACTCACACCGGCCATGGGGGCCGACTTCTCGTTGGGCTCTTGCCAGCGAGTCTGTGTCTGTCGTTCAAGGTGCCAATCCACGACGCGATTCCACCCCGTTTTATCCGCTTGATGCCATGTGCGTTTCAGGTTGTTCCTGACGCTGGCTTTTGAACGCCATCTGGGTGCCCTTTGCATTCGGAGAACTCATGCATCGACCCATCCAATCCGCATCGGTTGCTGGCAGCAAAACTAAGCGCGCCAGGCCCATCAGGCGATTCGGCAGTGACAGGATAGGTACGCCCCGAGGATATGGCCCTTCCCGGCATTCGCTGATGGATGCCTGGGAACTGGGGCAAAAGCTGGCGCGGCAGGAACGGCGAATTCGGCCAGTCCTGCACTTAGCAACCCAGTTCTCATCCTACGAGGACTTCAGCCTCGCCCATCGTTTCGCGATCGAGAACACCCCCCTGTTCCCCGCATGGGAAGACCGCATCCAGAAACTGGCCGAAAGCGAGGGCAATCGGATCGGCTTCGGCCTGGACAAGACCATCCAGCTCTGGGATGAGTTCTATACCTATATCTTCACTCCCATCAAGCACGCCTTCTGGCTGGGATGGGAAGAATCCTGGCAACTTGAGTCGACCTACAAGCAGGTGCGCAGCACACTTGCCCAGGGCAAGGCGGTAGGGACAAAGGCGGCCGATGTCTTGCGTGTCGCAGAAGCGCTGCCGGAAGTCTCCATGGAAGAACTGAGCGAAGAAGACCGCTGGGAGGCCATCGCCGAGAAGCTCTTTGACGACCTTGAGGGCGACAGAAACGAGACCCTCTGGGATATGCCCGAAGCTGTGTCGGCCGGGGCGAAGGTGCAGGTCGGACAGGCATAGGGAGCAGCATCGTGCGCCCGCCCCGTGACACGCAACGCGGCCGAGTGCACCAACCCCGCATACCGCCGGCCGAGTTCCGCGAACGCATCGGCATTGCGACGGGTCCTTCACAAGATCTACACCTGCGTCGGCATCGCCCGTCTGCGCTTTCGCGTGTAGGACATGACCCCACCAAAGATCGCGACACTCAGCACGCCGCCGCCAATCGCAAAAGCCCCTGAAACCAGCGCGATAAGGCCTTCCAGCCCACACACCTCGTACTTCGCGTAGAGCTTCCGCTCCTGTCCCGCCAGGGCAGCCACCGGCCGTTGCACATCCAGTAGAAAAGCGAATTCCTTGGGCGCTCCGCCCGCCATGAAAAGCTCCACTTCATCCCCATCCCTGCGGCAGTACCTCAATTCGATGTTTTGCCACTCCAGTTCCCGATCGCCCTCAGCGGCAACCGCGACCCTCGCCCCCAGTTCATCAATCGATGTTCCCGAACCCCCCGTCAATCTCAGCGCTATCCCATGCGCTTCCCTGAATTCGAACCGTGCCGGCACGCGGACCTGCCCCGCTTTCGACAGATCCACCAGCACTTCCCCCATCCTCGCCGTTCTCGCCAGCTCGAGCCCGCGGGAGACTCTCACATACTCCGACGTGAAGAAAACGCAGATACATAGCAGCCCGCTCCCGATGATGCAAAGAATCACGCGCCCAATCGGGAACCGTTGTCCGGGTGCCTGGCTCATGGCGCCAAAGTCTACACATTGGCAGATCATTTGCGATGACGGATGGTACCCTTTGCCTATGCCCTCTCGCCCGCCCTGCATGCAGATGGCACGCCGGCAGCCCCTCTCGCCTCGGAGGTGCTGCATTGATCTCGCAGCGCTCACTACTGTGCGCACTCCTGCGTCCGCTGAAGGCGGCCGGCTCGTTGAGCAAGCTTGAATCATCCCGAATGCTTTCCATATGCTTGTCAATGCTCTCCGGTCCCGCGTTTGTTAACCGGCGAGCACCCCGGCAGTCCTCTGGTGTCAGGGGAACTGCATTTCTTTCGCCACTATGATGCGTGGTATTGCCCCGCCGAGTTGTTCGCTCGGCAAGAGAGGGTATCGCCGTGGTCACGGATCAAGAGACTGTCAAGGTGTGTCCGAACTGCGGCAGGCGATGCCTGCTTATACTGGCGCTATACAGCGACAGGTACTACGCCCTCTGCAGCGGATGCACAACAGAGACAGCTACCGCCGATAGCGGCGAGGAAGCACTTGAGCTCTGGAACACTGGCGTGTTTGAACAGGACTGAGCAACGTCTATTGCGCCGGCCAGGTGTGAGTCAGGCGGTAACGCCCGCCGCGAGAACGAAGAAGATGCACTGCCCCTCCTCATCTCTCCAACGCGATGCCAGCCAGCAGTACCTCATGCTGTGGACACCAGAGTTGTTGCGCCGGTGAGCGCTGGAAGGCCCCGACCCGATCCCTTGCCATGCGTGACCCATGTACGTGTACAACATATCGTACAACTATGACGACGATGACCTACAGCGAAGCCAGAGAAACACTGGCCAAGACAATGTCACGAGTGTGCAGAGACCACGCGCCTGTGACCATCACCCGTAAGCGCGAGGACACCGTGGTGATGATGTCACTGGCGGATTACGAATCGCTTTCGGAGACCGCTTACCTTCTGCGCTCACCACGCAATTCCCGCCGGTTGCTGGAAGGAATCAGCCAACTGGGCAAGGGTAAAGGAAGGAAAGGAAGCTGGCGGAATGAGGTTTATCTTCGCCGAGCAGGCATGGGAGGAATACCTTTACTGGCAGCGTTCCGACAAGCAGATGGTCAAGCGCATCAATGAACTGATCCGCGATATCATGCACAACGGGCACGAGGGCATCGGCAAACCCGAGCCTTTGCGCCATGCCCTTGCCGGTTACTGGTCGAGGCGAATTGATGATGAGCACAGGCTGGTCTACCGAATTGAGGGCAATGCCGTCCTGATCGCCCAGGCGAGATACCACTATTATTAGCCCGCTCTGCCGCGCCCAGGAGCACACCGCACCGCTCCCGTGTATACTAACCCCATCCCTCAGGAGGGAATGATTGATGCCCAGCGATGAGTTGGTCCTGGACCTTCATGACATCCACAAGACCTACGGCCGCGGCCGCCGCAGAGTCCAGGCCCTGCGCGGAGTTTCTCTGCAGGTTGGCCCGGGAGAGATCTTCGGCCTGCTGGGGCCCAACGGCGCTGGCAAGAGCACCCTGGTCAAAATCCTCATGACCGTCGTCCGTCCCGACCGCGCCGGCGGCACGATTCTCGGCCAGCCCGTCGGCTCCAAGCCCATCCTCGCGCGCGTCGGCTACCTCCCTGAACACCATCGTTTCCCCCGCTATCTCACCGGCCGGCAAATGCTCGAGTTTTTCGGCGCCCTCGCCGGCGTTCCCCGCAAGGTCTGCCGGCCGCGCGCCCAGGAACTGCTCGAACTGGTCAGCATGAAGGACTGGGGCGACCGGCGCGTCGATACCTATTCCAAAGGCATGATGCAACGCGTTGGTGTTGCCCAGTCCCTGATCAATGACCCACAGCTCGTCGTCCTCGATGAACCCACCGATGGCGTTGACCCCATCGGCCGGCAGGAGATCCGCGAAGTCCTTGTCCACCTTCGCAGCCAGGGCCGCAGCGTCTTCGTCAACTCGCACATGCTCTCGGAGCTGGAACTGATCTGCGACCGCGTGGCGATCATGACCAAGGGCAACGTGATTCGCCAGGGCACGATCCGCGAACTCTCTTCGCACCGCCAATGGTATGAACTGGAAGTCCTCCGTGGCCTGCTGCCGGCAACACCGCCGCTTCGATCCATCGTCGCGGCCATGGACAACCACGGGATCTGGATCGAGAGCGAGCTGCGCGATACTACCGAACTGGTCAAAGTCGGCACCGCCGACGCGCAGCAAGTGCAGGCCATGATCGACGCCCTGCGCCAAGGCGGCTTTGTCATCACCCGCGTCCAGGCGGTTCGCCCCACGCTCGAAGATCTCTTCATCGAAGCCGTTACCGAACCCCCAGCACCGCTTGCGATCCCAGGGGAGGCCCGGCCATGATCGCCACCCAGACGCGCGCCTTGCTCATCGATGCCTATCGCGACCTGAATTCGCGCAAACTCTTCTGGATTATCCTCATCCTCAACGTGTTGGTTGTCGCCGGTTTTGCCGCCCTCGGCGTTAAGGCAAATCGGATCACCATCTTCACCTGGGAGATTCCCCACGACATCCCCGTCGCCATGTTCGTCTACAAATGGATCTTCAGTTTCGTCGTCGTCGGCCAGTGGCTCACCTGGATGGCGACGATCCTGGCGCTGATCTCAACGGCAAGCATCTTTCCCGATTTTCTGGCCGGCGGCGCTGTGGACCTGTATCTCTGCAAACCCATCAGCCGGGTGCGGCTCTTCCTGACCAAGTACCTCACCGGATTGCTCTTTGTCGCCCTGCAGGTGACCGTCTTCACGACCGGCAGCTTCTTCGTGCTCGGATGGCGGGCGCGAGTCTGGGAGCCGGGATTGTTCATCGCCATCCCGGTGGTCGTACTCTTCTTCAGCTACCTGTTTTCGATCTGCGTCCTCTTTGGTGTCTGGACGCGTTCGACCCTGGCGTCGTTCTTTCTCACGCTGGTGGTGTGGGGCTTGATCTTCGGGCTGAACGCGGCCGACCGTTTTCTGCAGCAGGCAGACGAGATCTACGCCGACAATGCCGCGCGGGCACAGCAGCGCATTAGCGAGATCGACAAAACTATCGCCCAGGCCCAGGTGCGGCTCGACAGGGCTGCTGCCGCGACCAGGCCTGGTACGGGCACGAGCTTGACCGCCAAAGTACCGGCAACCCAGCAGGTCGTGGCCGATGCCGGAATGCTCCGCCGCATGCAGTTTGACCGCGCTCGGCTGGCAAGGACGGCCGATCAGGATCGTCCACCGCAATGGGTAAAGACCGCGCAACCGATCATCTTTGGCATCAACACTGCGGTTCCCAAGACTCAGGATACCGTCGGCCTGCTTGACCGCGTGCTTTTTGATGATGCGGCACTGAAAGCAACACTCAGCGCCATGCCCGAGGACTACCGTACTCATGGCTGGCGCGAGCACATCCAGCGCATGCTCAATGTTCGCAGCATCCCGTGGATCATCGGCTCGAGCGTTGCCTTCGAGGCGCTGCTGCTGGCCCTGGCCGCTCGCCGCTTCTGCCGCGGCGACTATTAACCGTGTTACCCTTCGCGCAAGGCCCGGGTGATCGCCATCTCGGCCAGCGGCGCGCTTTTCTGGTTCAGGTAATGTAGCGCCCGCGCGATCTTCTCCGGATCATCCCAATGCAGCATTCCCCGCACACCATCAATGAGACTGACGAGCTCCTGGCGATAACCCAGCTCGACCTGATCGCTCAAGGTCGCAAGCGTCTTCTCGATGGCTGCGGTATCAACGAGGATCTGGTTGTGCAGATCGATCAGCCAGTGGTCCAGCAGGTCCTCGGCGCGGTGCTCCAGGCCTTCGCGGATCATCCTGGTGATCTCCTTCTGTGTCAGACCGTAGCTGGGTATCACTTGAATCGATGCATTGACGCCGGACCGTTGCTCTTTCGCCGAGACGCTAAGTATGCCGTTGGCATCGACGAGGAGGCTGATGATGATTCGCGGAATACCCGCCGGCATCGGCGGGATCCCGCAGAGCACGAACTGCCCGAGCGACCGGCAGTCTTTCACCATCTCGCGCTCGCCCTGGAGCACATGGATCTTCACTTCAGCCTGGCCGTCGATAAAGGTGGTGAACATGGTCGATGCGTGACAGGGGACATGGCTGCCCTTGCCAATCAGCTTGGTCACCGCGCCGCCAACCGTCTCGATCCCGAGCGTCAGCGGCACGATATCGAGCAGGAGCGTGTCGCGCTTTTTGCCCGCGCCCGCGAGGATCGACGCCTGCACGGCCGCCCCGAGGGCAACCGTCTGCATCGGATTCACGGCCGTATAGACCTCGGCATTGAAGAACCGGCCGACCGCGGCACGAATGGCTGGGGCGTAGGTAGCGCCACCGACCATGACGACGCGCGCCACCTGTCCCGGCTGCAGCCCAGCTTCCATCAGCGCCGACGCACAGCAGTCGAGGGTCCGGCTGACCAGAGGCGACATCAACGTTTCCAGTTCCTCGCGCGTGATGGTGCGTTGATAGGCCCTGCCGTCACCCAGATCGATCTCTACATTCGCGTCAGTCTTCTGCGAAAGTTGAATCTTCACGGCCTCGGCGAAGTTGCGCAGGGCCTGTTGCGTTTCGGGATCGAATTCGATGCCGCTGCCAAACTGGGTGCGAATGTCGCGGACAAACAGTTCCACCAGCAGACGGTCGATGTCGTCGCCGCCAAGATGAGTATCGCCATGGGTCCCGAGCACGCGGAAAATGCCCTTCTCCACGCGCAGGATCGAGATGTCGAAGGTGCCGCCACCCAGATCATAGACCGCAATCAATTCATCCTGGGCACGATCGAGCCCATAGGCCAGGGCAGCGGCCGTGGGTTCGTTCACGATGCGCACTGCCTCGAGTCCGGCAATGCTCGCAGCATCGCGTGTGGCCTGGCGCTGCGCATCATCGAAATACGCTGGCACCGTGATCACCGCGCGCGAGATCGGCTTGCGGAAGTGCGCTTCAGCCCAGCGCTTAAGCTCTGCCAGGATCATCGCCGAGAGCTGCTGCGGCGTGAAGCGGTACGGGCCGGCCATTACATCAACCGCCTGCGACTCGGCGCCGGCATGCTCGATGACGCGATATGTCAGGTAACGCAGGTCCGGGCGAATTTCCTCCAGCGACCGACCCATCAGGCGTTTGACCGAGTAGATGGTCTCCATCGGGCGTTCCACAGCGCGGCGGCGGGCCTCAGCGCCGATGGTGAGAGCGCCCGTGGCCGGGTTAATGTAGAGCACCGAAGGAAGGCTCATCTGCCCATCCGGAGAAGCGATGATGCGCGGCCCGGATGCGTCTGCGAAGGCCACGAGCGAATTGGTGGTGCCCAGGTCGATGCCGATGATCGGGTCGCTCATGGCTGATCTGATTCTTGCTTCTGCTGCTGTGCCTTGAGCTTCTCGCGGCGCTCGCGGCGGGCAGTTTCAGCGGTACGCTGATCCTGCAGGTGGATCACGAGGATGGCGCCGCCAAAGAAGATGATAACGCTGATCCAGGCGATACGCAGCACGGTCGACTGGAACGGGCGGGTATCGTGGACGAACAATGTCTTGGCATCGGGTGGATCCGGCCAGGGGAAAAGCTCGATCTGCCGCTGCTTGTCCTTGATCTCCTTGTCCGTGGCCGCGCTGCTCTTCTGCACGCCGATTCGCCTGGCCGTCAGGTCGTCGCGTTGAAGGCTCAGTTGGCGCGTGTCGGACACCTGAACGGTGAGCTGGGTCAGATTCTGCCGGGCGACCAGGCGCAAGGGGTTGGACTCGTCGGCGACTTCCAGGAAACGCTCCATCGCCTGCATCGACTGCTTCAGTTGGTCATAGGGCTCCGCCTTGGGGGTCAGTTCGTCGATCTGCTTTTTCAGTGCTGCATCTTTCCGGGTCAATTCAGCCTGCTGGTCCTGGAGCTCTTTGAGGGAATCCTGATACGTCTCGCGCTCCTTGTTGCGTTTCTCCATTTGCTGATAGAACGATTCGCTCACCGCTCGCACTCGGATCACGTCAGAAGCAGGATCATCCGATTCTATCCGCAACTGCACGGTGCCCTCAGGGAACCAGGTGATCGAGTCCAGGCGGTGGAAGATCAGACCGCTATCCAGAAAGCCGATCTTGAGGTCAGGCGCCTTCTTCTGCAGGATCTCCCATGCCAGTTTGCGCAACGGAAGGGTGCGCAGCAGCCCGTTAATCTTGACCTGAAGATCGGCCTGCTCCACTTCAGTCAGCTTGGTGTAGTTGTTGAAGTGAACCGACGTCTGCACGTAGGTCTGTGTCTGAACCCCAAGACGGATGATAACGGTCGCCGCGACAAGACTCGCGAGCATCGCGCACAGCAGGAAGGGCGTGGAACGGATGATGCGGACATAGTCAATCCTGGGCACATCGGCCAGCAGATCGCCGGTCTGCACCGCTTCGTCGAGCGCTCCACCAATCTGCTCGGCGACGGTGCGTTCAACCGGCGGAGCGTTCGGATCATCAACCGCGCCAGACGCCGTGGCCGGATTCACGCCACCGAAGATCGTCGGCTCGGGCCCGCTCATTACTCGCGCGGGGTCTTCGTTGCGCTCCAAGGGTTGTTCGGACGGTACGGCGAAGGTGTCAATGCTCAGGTCGACAAATGGACCCTGGCCAACCTCAAGCGTTGCAACCGACCGGCCGCGACGGGTTCGGCCCTCGGGCGCAGTCGAGGGCATTTCAACGCCAAAGGGGACCGACACATGCGCATCAGCCGATTCACCTTCGCGAAGCTTTTCGTTGTTCTCTTTTGCCATCCCAGACCGGGCGTGATTCTATGTAGCCCCGTTCAAACGTCCACTATGTTTACCGTTGGTCCGGTGCTTGTGTTCGCACAAGTCCGATTTCCTGCCATTGTTGCAGGTGACTAAAGCGATCTCGATTGCATGGAAGACATCATGATGCCCCTAAGATGATTAACCATAGTACTTTAGCGACGATTGTGATGGCCGTGTGGAGTGTGGTCTGGGTTTTGCGTTTCCTCGGCTGTTGGTTGCGTGGGTCATGAACAGTCCTCATCGCTTCCAGCCCATTTGAGGAAAACAAACATGCAGATGGACAAGTTCACGATCAAAGCCCAGGAGGCGGTCGGCCAGGCTCAGCAACTGGCGCAGCAGAAAGACCATCCTGAGATCACCCCATTGCACCTGCTGGGGGCACTGGTCGCGGAAACCGACGGCGTTGTCCGGCCGCTGCTGCAAAAGGTCGGCGCCAATCTGGCACAGATCCAGGGGATGATCACCAGCGAACTCGACCGACTGCCTCGGGCAACCGGCACTCAGCTTGGGGTCGCAAGGGCGCTGAACGACGTCTTTCAACAGGCACTGAAGGAGGCAGATCGGCTCAAGGATGAGTACATCTCCACCGAGCATCTGATGCTGGCCCTGGCACAGGTTAAGAGCGAGGCAAAGGAACTGCTGGCGTTGAATGCGGTGACACACGAAGCGATCCTGGGGGCACTGCGCGATGTCCGTGGCAATCAGCGGGTGACCGATCAGAATCCGGAGAACAAGTACCAGGCCCTGCAGCGCTATGGCCGCGACCTGGTGGAATTGGCGCGGCAGGGGAAGATCGATCCGGTGATCGGCCGCGATGAAGAGATCCGCCGCACCATGCAGGTGCTCTCGCGCCGGACCAAGAACAACCCGGTGCTGATCGGCGAACCTGGCGTCGGCAAGACCGCAATCGTTGAAGGCATGGCAATCCGCATGCTCAACGGTGATGTGCCCGCCGTGCTGGCAGACAAGCGCATCATTGCCTTGGACATGGGCGCCCTGATCGCCGGCGCCAAGTATCGGGGTGAGTTCGAGGATCGCCTCAAAGCTGTCATAAAGGAAGTAACCGAATCGAGCGGCCAGGTGATCCTTTTCATCGATGAGCTGCACACGATTGTCGGCGCCGGCAAGGCTGAAGGCTCACCCGATGCCGGCAACCTGCTCAAGCCTGCCCTGGCACGCGGCGAACTGCGCTGCATCGGTGCCACCACGCTTGCCGAATATCACAAGTACATCGAAAAGGATGCTGCACTGGAACGCCGGTTCCAGCCGGTACTGGTGGGCGAGCCAAGTGTCGAGGACACCATCGCGATTCTTCGCGGCCTGAAGCCGCGTTATGAGACGCACCATGGCGTGCGGATCACCGACAGCGCCATTGTCTCGGCGGCCGTGTTGTCCGACCGCTATATCCAGGGCCGTTTCCTGCCTGACAAAGCAATCGACCTCATTGATGAGGCCTCATCGCGTCTGCGAATCGAGAATGACTCGATGCCCGCGGAACTGGACGAGGTGCGCCGGCGTGTGATGCAGCTCCAGATCGCGATCGAAGCGCTGCGCAGGGAGAAAGATACCGCCAGCCAGCAGCAACTGGCCAAGGCCGAGAAAGAACTGGCCGAGTTGCAGGAGCGCAATACCCAACTCACCAGCCGCTGGGAGAATGAAAAAGGTGCGATGGATCGCATCAAGCAGCTTCAAGAGCAACTGGACCGGAAGCAGACCGAGCTGGAGCAGGCGCAGCGGCAAGGCAACTGGGAGGTGGCAGCGCGAATCCAGTATGGCGACATGCGCGACCTGAACACGCAGTTGAAACAGGCCGAAGTGCATGTACGGGAGTTGACAACCGATGGCAAGGCAATGGTGAAGGAGGAGGTCACGCCCGATGAGATCGCGGATGTGGTCTCGCACTGGACGGGGATCCCGGTGAGTCGGATGCTTGAGGGTGAGAAGGAAAAGCTTCTTCATATGGAAGAGCGCATCGCCAAGCGGGTGATTGGACAGGAAGATGCCCTCCGCGCTGTATCCGATGCGGTACGACGAAATCGCGCCGGCCTGGGCGATGCGAATCGGCCAATCGGTTCGTTTATCTTCCTGGGCCCTACCGGCGTGGGCAAGACCGAACTGTGCAAGGCACTGGCGGAGTTTCTGTTTGACGATGAGAGCGCGATGGTGCGCATCGACATGAGTGAGTTCATGGAACCGCACTCCGTCGCTCGCCTGATCGGCGCGCCACCAGGATATATCGGCTATGAAGAAGGCGGCCGGCTGACCGAAGCCGTGCGCCGGCGGCCGTACAGTGTGATCCTTTTCGACGAGATCGAAAAGGCGCACCGTGATGTGTTTAACGTACTGCTGCAGGTGCTCGACGATGGCCGGCTGACAGATGGCCAGGGCCGCACGGTCGACTTCAAGAACACCGTGATCGTGATGACCAGCAACATCGGTTCGCAGCAGATTCATGAGCTGACCGAAAAGAAAGCCGAGGAGTGGGAGGTCGAGGCGACCATTCGCGACCTGCTCAAGCAGGTCTTCCGGCCGGAGTTCCTCAATCGTATCGACGAAACGATCGTGTTCCACCCGCTCTCCAGGGAACATTTGTCGCGCATCGTGGATGTGCAACTGATCCAACTCGGCAAGCGGCTGGCATCGCGGAATATGCATGTGCATCTTACCGATGCGGCCAAGAAGCTGCTGGCGGATGAAGGGTACGATCCGGCGTATGGCGCCCGCCCGCTAAAGCGCGTGATCCAGCAGCGCATCGAGAACCCGCTGGCATCGCGCATCCTCCGCGGCGAGTTCGGAGACGGCGATACGATCACGATCGATGCCGACGCCCACCGCCACGACTTCTCCTTCAAGAAAGGCCACGAGGTCGTCGAGGGCGAACTAGTCGGATGATTTGGAGTGCGGTGACTTGTCACCGCTTTCCCGCCCGAGACTTGTCTCGGGCCCGACTCCTGTGGAAATCGATCCCTTGTCTTGCCATGCCACTGCACACAAAATGGCTCTCTGTGCCCCTCGACTTCGCGCATCTTCAGTCGCTTATCATTGCCCAGTTCCCACTGGGTCCAAACTCGATCCACGGCCCCGATCACTGGCGCATGGTCCAGCGCAACGGCCTGCTGCTGGCCAAAGAGACCGGCGCCATCGAGGTCGTCGTTCGGCTCTTTGCGCTTTTTCACGACTCGCGGCGACAAAATGAAAGCACCGATGCCGAGCACGGCCCGCGCGGAGCCCAATTCGCACGGGCGCTCTATGGATCGGCCTTCGAGATCTCCCCCGAAGAACTGGACCTGCTCGAACAGGCATGCCACGGCCATACCAGCGGGCACCGTCATCCCGATCCCACCATCGGCACCTGCTGGGATGCCGACCGCCTTGACCTCGGCCGCGTCGGCATCATCCCCGAGGAAGCATTCATGAGCACTGAGTTCGGCAAACGCATCGCCCGCAAAGGCCTGATCCACCCCTTCATCAAGTAACCGGCCGGTATGATTCGTTGATGCAATTCACTTCTGGCCCTCACGATCAGCGGTTCGGCTGTTCGCGTCTCAGTGGCAAATGATAACGGCAAAGCCCTGGCATCTCTGAGGCTCGGCAAGATGAGCCGTGGGAATGCCCGCGGCGACAGGATGTGGCGTATCGATGATTCGCTGGAAACGTGCGAACGGGTGTCGGCGCATGAGGTCGCGCACAGTACGAAGCTGAGTGTACAGGGCCGGCGCGGATGCTGGTGAGCCAAGGATTGTGAGTGTGTGCTCGATGGCGCCCAGTATGTCTTCGCTCTGGAGTGTTGCTTCGCCGATGGCGCCGGCGGCGAGGAGGATGCGGAAGGGTTTAGGGCAGTCGGCCTTGAGGCTGCTCAGCAGAGGCTGTGAGTCGGACATAATGCGGAGCGACGCCATACCGGCCGGCCCGCCTTCGAATCGGACGGTATAGAGCAGTCGCCCATCGCGTGCACGTGGAAGCGGACCACGGTGGCGATTCACCCAGCAACCCAACTCGCAAAGCGCGCCAAAGATGGCCGTGCTCAAAAAAGCGACCGCGAAGGCTACCAGAAGGAAAATCAGGAACTGCGCCCCATCGCTCTCGAAACCACGCGTGCCGCCGGGGCCGGATACCGTTATCGTCGCGAAGACCGGCGCAGAAACGGTGTTCAATGCAGGCCTCCTTCCGTCGGAGTCGCAAAAGGATAAGGGAAGATGAACCAGAGTGGCCCGCGTTGCAGTACCGACTCCGTGGCTGTCGGTACACGAGATCCACTGTCACGCCACCAGTCAAACCTAAACAAAACAAGACCGATGATACCGAATGCCAGCGCGCCGCTGACCCAGAGCACGACACTGATCCAACGTCTGGGAGGTGCCGATGCGTAGTTCAGCGTTTCGCGCATATAGCAGACATCGTCCGTCTCAAACGGGAATGTTGTCAAGCGGAATCTTTTCAGCCACGTCTCGCCTAGCAATCGGCGTGCCTATTCGCACCTAAAAATGTGCGAATTTTGTTCGCCGAACGTAAACCCTTGTCAGACCTCAATCTCCATTTATCGAATCTTGCAGACCACCCCTTATTATGGAGGAACGCGTTTTCATCCTCCTGGCCTCTACCCGGCCACGCTATTTGACAATCGAATACCTCAATATGCGCATCGAACCTGCGCACCTTCGCCCATCGGTGGTTTACCTCACTGACCCCGCAGACATGCGCACGCAACCTGCGCATCTTCCTTCCGAATCTGTGTTTATCAGTGTGCATCTGCGGCTAATTCCTCTTCTCCTGGAGCCACTTATCCACAATCACCCCGAACCTGCGCATCTCCTCCCCCAATAACACCGTAACTCGCTGTCACCACAGCACTTGGCGTACAGGGGGTATCCACGCGAGAACCTGCGCACCTCCTCACTTATCCACAATGGATTCCTCACGTGCTCGGATACACCAGGTCGCACGCCTCCGTCGGCATCGAGCGGCGAAAAATCTAAGGTGATCCCTTCGGCATCTTCGGGATGGTGATGTGCAGGCGGTCGGCGATCGTACGTTTCGCCGGCTGCGTGGCGGCGGCGCGCTGCTCCGCCAGGTCGCGAACACTCAGCGCCTGAAGCACCGTCCCATAGAGCAGCAGTGACGCCAATGGTAACAGCAGCCGTAAGCCAAGATGCATCAGGGGGCGCGCTTCCTGCCCGGTATGGGTGAGAGTTTCAAGGCTGAGCCGACGGTGCCTGCGGGCAATTGATGCGGGCACGGCAATGGCCGGCACAGTCATGAGCAGCCCGTACCAGATGCTCCCTGGCTTACCCAGGATCAGCAACGAGATCAGTGCATAACAGATAAGCCAGAGACTGACGGCCATGATCGTGTAGTTCACCAGATCCAGAGCTTTGCGTTTCTTGTGGACACGGGTCATCGGCATCCAGTAGACCATGCCCGCCCTGCGGGCAGGAGGGAGGGGAACATGCTGACGAGCAACTCCAAACGCCTGGCGCGATTCACTGCGCGCCAGCACTACAGTCGCCCATACGCCAAAGACCGCGCCCACGACATTGCCCGGAGCAGCGAAAAGGCACAGGATTGCCGACGCCAGCGACCAGCCATAGCTGTGCAGCTCGCGCATGCGCGCGGCTCCTGCCATGACGAATCCATTGAGCATCAGGCTCGTTACTGTGAAGAAGAACGCGCCGGTCGCCCACCACGGCAACTGGAGTTGCAGGCCAAGCGGGCTGTCCATCACCTTCTCAGGGGCGGCGGCAATGAACGAGATCAGAGCGGGCAGCGTGGTGAGGCAGAGAAACCCGATGTTAAACAGGGCGACATACCGTATTCCACGCCCTGGAATAGCAATGGCGGCGCGCACGGATCTCATTGTCTGCCGATCCGTTTCAGAGCGCCCGGTGCGGGTCTTGGCCGATGCTTCGGCCATGATCGGCGACAACGCAATCGTGGCGGAGCCAAACGCCATCGTCTGGATGATTGTCTTGAACTCCAGTGCACTCTGGAAGCGCTGATCCGGCTCATGGTGCAAGGCCCGCATGACTACCTCATCGAGCCGTACGTCCACCTGGCTGAGTTGCGATGGCTTGATGGCATCATCGTCGGGCAGCTCGCCGGTAAGCAGTTGATAGAAGACCACGCCCAGCGAATAGATATCCGCCCGATGGTCCACATCCTGCGGGCTCTGGATCTGCTCGGGCGCCATGTACAGCGGAGTGCCTACAGCGCCAATCGTGGCGGCCAGCGGCACGGGCAACGATTCGCCCCCGCCCGCGCCTGCGCCCACGAGTTTCGCCAGACCAAAGTCGGCGATCTTTATCTGTCCACGCCGGCTGATCAGAATGTTTTCGGGTTTGATGTCACGGTGAACGATTCCCTGATCGTGGGCGTACTGCAGCGCATCGCAGATCTGCGGAATGATGGCGATTGCCTCTTCGGTGCCCAGTCGCCCGCGCGTCATGAGCTGGCGCAGGTTCACGCCGTCAACGAACTCCATGACAAAGAAGAACAGGCCTTGGCGCTGGCCGAAGTCGTGAATGGTGAGGATGTTGGGATGGCTCAGTCGCGCCATCGCCTGAGCTTCGCGGGCGAAGCGCTCGGCAAATGCGGGATCATCCATCAACTGGGGAGGGAGAATCTTCAGGGCTACGACGCGGTCGAGGTTTCTCTGCCGGGCGCGGTAGACCGCTCCCATTCCACCCCGGCCGATCAACTGCACCTGATCCAGCTCGGGAAACAGGGCGGCGATTTCCTCATCGGCTTGCGGCGTCCACTCGCTGCGCTGCCGCTCGACACGGTTGCGGGTATTGCTCTGCAAGCCGTCAACGGCAAGACATGCCGGGCAAAGCTGCCGCTCCGACACGACGGAAATCGTGCCGCGACATTGCCTGCATGCGCGCTGCTGGGTCAATCCTCGACCGCCTTTCCATGCGCTGCCCCGGCCAACCATCCGTGTACAACCGGCCGAGGCATCATCCGCCGCTTCGCCCTCATGGCAACGCGGTACTGGACTGGGCGAGTATTATCGCTGCGAAGCGGGCTGATGTGTAGACGAATTCAGGACGTGATCATGGCTAATCGGCGAGGCAGATCACACACTCACTTCGGAATGATCTCGATCGCGTTGATCTCGGGGTTCTGCACCTCGGGCGTGAAGGTGATATCCAACTTGCCATCCCTCACCTCGACGTCAACCGACCTTACCGAAGGCTTGTATAGCCCGCCGCCATCCTTGAAGGGATCGATTTGGCGAATGACGGCACCCTCGACATCGACTGAGAACACCCGCTCGCCGGAGGCAACCACGCCATCGTACGTCTCGCAAAAGTGTAGTTTCACGGTGTACTTGCCATTGGGAATGGCTCGCGAGAACGCAGTCATGCCGAAGTGTTCCGTGCGATATATCTCCGGTGTTGCGGTGTCCGCGATGGTTATATCACCGCGGTCGACGACATCGCCATCGGCAAAGCCGACATCTGCCAGCCAGGCATTGCCTCCCCGGTCAACCATTGCCGCGGCCGCGCCGCAGTTGATCCGGATCAGCTTTGCCAAGGCCGCGGTCGGAGGCGCAGGTCTGACTGCGGACTTCGTCGCAGGAGACGCCAGCCTTGCGGTGGTCTGCGGGCCCGATGCAGCCGGACTGGGCGGACCTGCCTTACTCGAATCCTCGCATCCCGCAGAAACCATCAGAGCTGATACCAGGGCGACCGACGCGATCATCATCGTGAAGCGCATGCGAGCTCCTTGCGAGCCAAACCCGACACCGCATCCCTGTGGTCAGATGCTACCGCTAATCCTAATACATCAACCGTCAGGTTGGCTAGGCACCATAATATGCCGCGTTCCAGCGCAGCTCCTGGCGGAAGCGGCGCAACTCGGTGTGCGCATCGATGAAGATGCACTCGATGTTCAGCATATCGGCGAGCACCTCGAGCTGCTCACTGGTGACGGCCTGGCTGAAAGCCGTGTGATGCGCCCCGCCTGCGTAGATCCAGGCGGCCGCGGCGGTCTGGAGATCCGGTTGTGGTTTCCACAGGACACGAGCCACCGGCAGCTTCGGCAGCGGGCGGGCTTTAATGACGTCCACTTCGTTCACGATCATCCGGAAGCGATTGCCCATGTCGATCAGGGTGGCATTGAGCGCCTTTCCAGCCCCGGCCGCGAAGGTCAGGCGAATGGGATCCTCCTTGCCGCCGATGCCCAGTGGATGGACTTCGCAGGAGGGTTTCTCGTCGGCGATGCTCGGGCAGATCTCCAGCATGTGTGCGCCCAGAACGACGGCGCCTGCCGGATCGAGGTGATAGGTGTAGTCCTCCATGAAACTGCAGCCGCCCTTCAGGCCGGCACCCATGACTTTCAGGCAGCGCACCATGGCCGCATGTTTCCAGTCGCCCTCAGCGCCAAACCCGTATCCATCGTTCATGAGCCGCTGGACCGCCATGCCGGGAAGCTGCTTGAGTCCGTAGAGATTCTCAAACGTTGTGGTGAAGGCCTTGAAACCGCCTTCCTTGAGGAACCTCCGCATGCCCAGCTCAACCTTGGCCGAGTACATCAGGCCCTCGCGGCGGGCGCCGCCCGGCGAGAGTTCCTTCGCCATCTCGTACAGGCTGTCGTACTGCTCGCAGAGCTTCCGAGCGCTGGCGTCGCTTACGGCGTCGATGTGCTTTACCAGGTCACCGACTCCGTATCCGTTGACGGCCACGCCCATGCGGATCTGCGCTTCGACCTTGTCGCCCTCGGTGACCGCGACTTCACGCATGTTGTCGCCGAAGCGGGCGATCTTCATCGTCTTGAGATCCTGCAGCGCGGCGGCGACGCGTTGCCACGAGCCGACCTCCTCCTGCACGCTCGCCTCCTGCCAGTGCCCGACCACCACCTTGCGGTTCTGGCGCAGGCGCGTGCAGATGAAGCCGAACTCGCGATCGCCATGGGCCGACTGGTTCAGGTTCATGAAGTCCATGTCGATCCGGTCCCAGGGAATGTCGCGATTGAACTGGGTATGCAGATGCAGGTACGGCTTGGTCAACGTTCGCAGGCCATTGATCCACATCTTCGCGGGGGAGAACGTGTGGCACCAGAAGATCACGCCGATGCAGCGGTCCGATGCGCTGGCATCGCGGCAAACGGCCGAGATCTCATCGGGCGTCTTCGCGGTGGGCTTGCAGATGAGCCGAATCGGGAGCTTTCCACTCTGGTTGAGCCCATCGACGATCTTCTTCGAGTCCTGCGCCACCTGCTTGAGGGTCTCGGGCCCATAGAGATGCTGCGAGCCGGTGACAAACCACACTTCGAATTGCTTGAAGTTAATCAGCATATGCTCTCCTTAGAGTCACTTCTGTCCGTAGTACGCGCCTGGCCCGTGCTTGCGCAGATAGTGCTTATCGAGCAGAACCTTGGGAACCGGCTGCACGGCAGGATTCAGCTGCTGCGTCAGGATCGCCATCAAGGCGACCTGCTCCAGCACGATCGCATTCTCCAGTGCCTTCTCCGGCGACGGCCCCCATGCAAAAGGCGCATGGCTGGCAACCAGCACCCCCGGCACGGCTGTCACATCGATCGCGCCCGTCTGGAAACACTCCTCGATGACTTTGCCGGTATTCAATTCGTAGTCGCCACGGATCTCGGCGCTGGTCAGCGGCCGGGTGATCGGGATATCGCCATAAAAACTGTCGGCGTGGGTAGTGCCGTAGCATGGGATCGGGCGGTTTGCCTGCGCAAACGCGGTGGCATAAGTGGAGTGGGTGTGGATGATCCCGCCGAGCTGCGAGTAGGTACGGTACAGATGGAGGTGTGTGGGCGTGTCGGAACTCGGTTTGCCCGTCCCGTCGACGACGTTTCCGGTATCAAGCGATACCACCACAATGTCCGCGGGCTTGAGCTTTTCGTAGTCCACGCCGGAGGGTTTGATCGCCATCACCCCAGCCTTGCGGTCCACGCCCGAAGCATTTCCCCATGTGAGCACCACGAGTCCGGATTCGACCAGCCCCATGTTGGCCTTAAAGACGCGCTCTTTGAGTTCTTCGTATGACATCAAGCTCTCGCCTCATCCCTTATTGCCAGCAGTTCCTTCATCACGCCGGACAGGTCCTGCTGCGTCTGTTTCACGCCAAAGCTGTCGTGCAGGCTGCGGTAGAGTTTGAAAAGGCGATCATAGACTCGTGCATTCCTGGGGATCGGCCTGAAGACCTTCTTTTGCATCCTGGTCATCTTCCCGACCGCATCATCGAAGCTGTCGTAGCCGCCGGCCGACTTCCCCGCAACCACCGCGCCGGCGATCGCGCTGCCCAGGGCGCAGGTCTGTGCCGATCTCGAGATCAACAGCGGCCGCTTCATCACATCGGCGTAGATCTGCATCACCATCGGGTTCTTTGCCGCGATGCCGCCGCAGTTCACCACGCGCTTTACGTTGATTCCGTATTCCTCGAATCGCTCCATAATCACCCGAGCGCCGAATGCGGTGGACTCCACCAGGGCGCGGTAGATCTCGGCTGGGTTTGAGTGCAACGTCAGGCCCAGGATCAGTCCGGTCAATCGTTGATCGACCAGGACCGTCCGATTGCCATTGTTCCAGTCCAGGGCGAGCAGGCCGCTTTCCCCCGGCTTGAGGTCCTCCGCCAGGTTAGTCAACTCGACATGTGAGCCCTTCTTCTGACCACCCGGCTGAATGACGTTGACGAACCAGTTGAAGATATCGCCAACGGCAGACTGCCCGGCCTCCAGGCCGAAATTCCCTGGCAGGATCGATTCGGGCACGATGCCGCAGAGTCCGGGGATATCCGGCAACTGCTGGCTCAACGGCGCCACCATCATGTCACAGGTGGAAGTGCCGATGATCTTGACCAGCGTGCCCGGAGCAATGCCCGAGCCCACGCCACCCAGATGCGCATCGAACGCCCCTACCGCCACCGGGATTCCATCCGGCAGCCCCAGTATCCTCGCCCAGCCTGGGGCAAGCTCACCAGCTCGATCCGATACATTATATAATGTGTCCGGCAGGCTCTGCCGCACCCGAGCCAGCCGCGGATCCAAAGCGGTGAGGAACTCCACACCGGGGTATCCGCGCCAAAGGGGATTGGCCATCGCCTTATGCCCGGCCGCGCAGATTCCGCGCCGAATGTTGGACGGATAATCCGTCCCGCAAAGGACCGCCGGGACCCAGTCGCTGCACTCCACCCAGGTATACGCCGCATCAAAGACCTTGGGCGCCACCCGTGCACAATGCAGGATCTTCGACCAGAACCACTCGGAAGAGTATCGACCGCCGCACTTGGCGAGGTACTCGGGTCGCATATCGGTTGCCTTTGCCGTGATCTCCTCGGCTTCGGCATACGAGCTGTGGTCCTTCCACAGCCACGCCATCGCCGCCATGTCCTGGGCAAACCGATTCGTCATCGCCAGCGGGACACCTTCAGCATCGACGGGGAGCGGTGTGCTGCCGGTTGTGTCTACCCCAATGCCGATCACATCCTGGGCGTTAAACCGTCCGGTCCTCCTCCCCGCCGCCAGCACCGCCTTGATCGTCTGCTGCGCTCCTTCGAGGTAATCGGCCGGATGCTGCCGCGCCACATTCGGGTCGCGCGAGTCAAGCATGATCCCCATTTCGCCGTGAGGATAGGTAAAGACGCTCGATGCGATCTCCCTTCCATCCTTCACATCCACCAGTAGTGCCCGAACGGAATTGGTGCCGTAATCGAGACCGATTGCGTATTTGGCCATGGCGTGCTTCCCTTGTGCTCTGGAATTTCTAACGTAACGTAATAAACTGAGCCAACCATGTCAAACAAGGCAACGGCATCGATGTCAGCAGTCCGACTCCACGGCAAGCGCGACCTGCGTATCGAGCAGATCCCACATCCCGGGCGGCCGGGCACAGGCGAGGTGTTGGTGCGCATTGCCGCGGTGGGTGTGTGTGGATCGGATGTGCATACGTACGTTGACGGTCAGATCGGAGATACCCGCCTGGAGTCGCCGGTGATTCTTGGCCACGAGTTCGCCGGTATCGTCGAGGAAGTCGGTCCGGGCTGTTTTGATGGTGAGCATCACCCGCTGCAAGCCGGCGCGCTGGTGGCGATTGACCCAGCGCAATCCTGTGGCCATTGCCAGCATTGCGAGCGCGGCAACCCGAACTTCTGTGAGAACCTGAAGTTCTGCGGACTTTGGCCCGACGATGGCGCACTGTGCCAGTACATGCGGGTGCCGGCGAGGACGTGTTTCGCGCTGCCGCCTGGCACTGACCCGGCGATTGGCGCCATGCTGGAGACATTCGGCATTGCCATTCACACGATCGACCTTTCACGAATCCGCGTCGGTTCGCGTGTGGCCGTGATCGGGGCGGGCCCGGTTGGGTTGTGTGTCGCGCAACAGGCGAAGGCGGCCGGCGCTGAGGTGTTCATAACCGACCTGCTGCCTTGGCGCACCAAGTTAGCAGTGAAGCTGGGCATGCAGGATCTCAAAGCCCATGGTGCCGATCTGAAGTCAGTCGACGTCGCCATCGAATGTGCCAACGCGGGTCCGGCACTGCAGCAGGCGGCCGACCTGGTTCGCCCCGGCGGGACGCTAGTCAACGCTGGCATCTCTGGCGACGACCGCTTTGAGCTGCGCCATTCAACCATCCGTCGCAAGGGGTTAACGATCATGTGCGTGCGGCGGATGAAACTGACGTATCCGCGCGCGATCCGATTGTGGCAGAATGGCCAGGTCGATCTTACCAGCCTGATTAGCCATCGTTGCCCCCTTGCGAAGACTCCTGAGGCGTTCCGCATGAATGCTGCCTATGAGGAGCCAGTGGTCAAGATCATCGTGGAGCCATAGCGCATGTCGCCTGATACTCGCCGAATCCGCCCTGCTCTCTTGCGCGAGATGAATGAGCGCGCGATCTTTGAACTACTGCGCACGAGTGGGCCGGCGACCCGTGCCCAACTTGCCCGCCAGCTTGGGATGAGCGCCCCGGCCGCCTCACGCGCTGCCGCCAATCTGCTGCAATCCGGCCTGATCGAAATGGCAGACAGCCCCTCCACATCCTCCGCCAATGCCGGAGCCGGCCGACCTGGCCAGTGGTATCGTCTCTCCGCCAGCAGCCGCATTGTCCTGGGCGCTACGATCGGACTGAAGCAATGCTCCGTCGTGGCGGCGGGCCTTGATGGCCAATACACCGAATCCTCGGTCATCGCGTTTCGTACGCCGGCCACCTATGCCAGACTCATCGACGCGTTTGCCGACGCCGTGCGCAAGTCTCTGCGCGGCCATAAAGGCGATCCCCTGGGCCTCGGACTGGGCCTGCCCGGGCAGATCGACCGTCAGACACAGACAGTACTGATGTCGCCGAACCTGCACATCCTCGATGGTCAGTCGCCCGAGCGCGATCTGCAGAAGCGTCTGGGCATCCGCACCGTCATGTTCCACGAGACCGACTGCGCCTGTCTTGCCGAGCACTCGTTTGGCGCCGGCCGGGGGCTTTCCGATTTCGCACTAATCAGCATCTATGAAGGTCTGGGAGCGTCGGCGGTTTCGGCCGGCCGGCTTGTCACCGGATACAACGGCCTGGCTGGTGAGATTGGCCACTGCACTGTTGATCTGCACGGCAAGCCCTGTGGTTGCGGCAATCGCGGCTGCCTGGAGACCGTTGCCACCGACAGCGCCCTCGCCGAGGCGGTGTCCAAACGTCTGCGCCGTCCTCTGGATATCGATGATGTTGTCAGACTCGCCCGTTCCGGTGTGAACGTTCCGGAGTTGGATCAGACCTTGGAGTATCTCGCCATCGGGATCGGCATCATGGTCAACGCCCTGAATCCTCAGGCGGTGCTCCTCTGCGGCCGATTGTTCGACGCCGCCGATGATTCGCTGGAGCGACTGCGCCGTCACGCTCTGCGTCACGCGTTGGGTCCTCTGTTGCGCAACTGCCAGATTGTGCGCGCCCAGGGCAGCACCCGCAAAGGCGCCATTGCCTCGATCCTCCAGCATGTCACCAACACCCTCGGGCCTGCCATCGCCTGACAGCGTCGCCTTCGCCGCATACAATGCCGCCGCTCGCAGCCGGTGGCTGTGACCAACAAGGAGTATCGATGCGGAAAATGCTGTTCCTCGCGGTTATGCCGTTTGTCCTGGTTGCCTGCAGCACCAGTCGCTGCCCGAATCCGCAGCGATGTGCATCGTGCCCCATCTGCAACCCGCAGTCCGCCGCCCTTGCGCCATCTGCCGCTTCGGCTGCCACACCTTCAGCGCCAGGAGCATTCCCGGCGAGTTCCATCAAGGTCTATCGCGTTGCTCCCGCGAAACTCGCCGAGGCAATTCAGCAGGCCATCACTTCCGCGCCGCTGAACCTGAAGATCCTCTCGGTCGACAACGGCGTGATCCAAACCGACTGGAAAGCATATGAAGGCGAGTTTCACATCATGCGCCGGTGGCAGGACCGCACCCGTTTCCGCATCAACGTGATCCCCGATGTGAGCGATCCGACCAACGCAAGCCGCTTTGAGGTCGCGGAGGTAACCCAGCGACGCTCCAATGAGCGCGCCAACTGGGAATCCGCCGACCGCCATCCCGAGCGTGTCGAGGCCCTGGTTCAGGCCATTGATGCGAAACTGAAGTAGGCTGCGCCTGCCATGCACGGCCGGACATACAATCCCGTCATGCGAACCATTGTGTGCCTGCTGGTGCTGGCGTTGACATCCGTGCTTCATGCGGCCGACGGGACGCCATCTGCACACATTGTCCTGCTGCACGTCAATGACTCCCACGGCCACACTCAGTCATGGCTCGATGACGGCAAGTCGGTTGGCGGCTACGCCCGTGTGAAGACCGTCGTGGATGCCATCCGCCAGCAGGAGGGCGTTGATCATGTCATCTTCCTGCATGCCGGCGATGAGATCTCTCGCGGCGATACTCTGACCAGCGCCACACTCGGCGAGGGCAACATCGCCATTCTGAACCTAATGGGCATTGCCGCCTGGACTCCCGGCAACGGCGAGTTCTATCCCGGCGCAGCGAACCTGCAGAAGCTGATCTCCGAAGCCAACTTCCCAACACTTACCGGCAACATCCGCTATCGCCTTGATGGCAAGCCATTCGCCGATGAGACGACTATCTTGACGGTGCAGGGCGTTCGCGTTGGTCTGCTGGGGCTTTGCTTCATCCATGAGGAGTATCCCAGTTCCTGGGTCCTGAAGATGGAACCACCGGCCGACGCCGCCCGGCGCCTCATCCCGCAACTGCGCAAGAACGCCGACCTGGTCATCGCTCTGAACCATATCGGCATCGATGCCGACCGCAAACTTGCCGCCAGCGTTCCGGGGATCGATCTGATCGTGGGAGGTCATTCGCACACGGTTCTGCGGGAGGGTGAGCGCGTCACCGGTCCCGCTGGGCGAGAGGTGCTGATCGTGCAGGCAGGAGAGTACTTGCACTACATTGGCCGCGTTGATCTGGAACTGCAACGCAAAGGCGATGCTTGGATCCTGCAGAAATCCGCCGCCCGGCTGATTCCACTGGATGCTACAGTGCCGGAAGATCCCGCCATCAAATCCACCATCGCCCGCCTCTGGCCCGCGACCCAGCCCGCCACCGCCCCGGCCGATGATACAGCGGCAATGGGCACCACCGCTTTGCCCGCCAAATGATCAAGAACAGCAATAAAGGGGTCGGGAGTCTTTTTAAAAGACTCCCGACCCCTTTAACTGCCAAGAGCGGCGATAATGGTGCCGGGTTGATGGATAGGGCCATGCGCACGTACACTGCCGCACCATGCGGCTCTCGATCGTCATCCCGCTGCTGAATGAAGAAGCGAACCTGCGCGTGCTGCATGAGCGGCTTGCGAAGGTGATCGCGGAGCTGGCGTGTGATGCGCAGATTGTCTTTGTGGACGATGGGAGCACGGACTCCTCAGCGCACGTGATCGCGGAACTGGCGGCGAACGATCAGCGCGTTGTCGGAGTCCGGTTTTCGCGAAACTTCGGTCATGAGGCGGGGTCGACGGCCGGGCTGGATATGGCAGATGGGGATGCGGTCGTGCTGATGGATGCGGATCTGCAGGATCCGCCGGAACTGATCCCGAAGATGATCGAAGCGTGGCGAGCTGGAAGCGACATCGTGTATGCCCGGCGGAAGGCCCGTGAAGGCGAGACGGCATACAAGAAGGCGACGTCATGGCTGTTCTATCGCCTTCTGCAGTTTCTTTCGGATGTTGACATTCCACAGGATGTGGGAGATTTCCGGCTCGTCGATCGCAATGTTCTGGAGACGGTAAAACGCTGCCGCGAGCAGGATCGCTTCATGCGCGGGCTGATCGCCTGGACGGGTTTCCGCAGCGCCGCGGTGGATTACGACCGGCCGGAGCGCGCCGGCGGGAAGACCAAGTACAACACGTTGAAGCTCTTCTGGCTGTCGCTGGATGCGGCGGTGGGGTTCTCGATACTGCCCTTGCGTTTGGCGACGGCTGTGGGATTCACGGTCATGGCAGGCAGCCTGGTAATGGTGGGCATTCTGGTGGCGCAGAAACTGCTGCGTGAGCTGGACATCCCGGGATATGCGCTGCAAACGGCAGGACTGTTCTTCCTTGGCGGAGTGCAGATGCTGATGCTGGGAATCCTGGGGGAGTACATCGGGCGGATCTATCGGCAGAGCCAGGGGCGACCGCTGTACGTGGTGCGCGAGGTGATTCAGGGAGAGATGCGAAGCGGAAACAGGAAGCCGATGTCGTGACGTAGCGATGGAGGTCCTGGAGCGGGCTCGCTGCGGCTTTTGCGGTTTCGTTCGGGTCTGTGCATCATTGCAATTACTGGGCATTGTGGTACGAAAGCCTTCGGACCAGCCGCACGTGCATTCGTTCTCGCGATTGACCAGAGAGGTACACGCCTGATCCGATGAGGCGTATTGAAACGAGCAACCGGAAAAGCAATGGACAGAGCTGTGGTGGTGCTGCAAAAGTTATGGGGTGGTCTGGCCGTCCTGGTGTTGTGCGCATCGGCAGGTGCGGCAGACGTGGATCTGTCGGTGGCGATGCCTTACGGAGCGTTCTACGTACCGGAGGTATGGATACCGCTGCAGGTCGAAGCGAGAAATACCGGCAAACAACTTATTGATGGCACCATCCGGGTAACACCGGCGAATCCACAACTTCCCGAATTCCGTGCGCCGATGCGGATTCCGGGCCAATCGAAGGTTCGTTCAGTGGCCTGGGCGAGATTACCCGCCGACAGCGGAAAAACCCCCGTTGCAGTCGGTGTTACGTTGCGCGACGCTCAGGGGGCGCGCGTGCAGATATCGGAGGTCAACGGGCGGTCGGCTGTGTCCGCGATATCTCACCCGCCGGGCGGCCCGGCCAACAGTGGTTACGTCCTGAACCTGGTTGGATCTGAGGCGAAGCTGGCCGAAAGCCAACTGCCGGACCAGCTTGCCGCCGCAGTGGAAGCGGCACTCGAATGCACGGTGGTGATGTCCTCGCTGGATCAGGCCAGCGCAGCGCAAGCCGCTTCGCTCTACGAGGGCGCATACGTCATCATGTTGACGGAAGGGGATCCCCGGTCGTTCGATCCAGCACAGCGTCAGGCCATGCTGAACTATGTCAAGGCGGGTGGTGTGCTGCTGTTGGCGTGTCCGGATGCGGCAATGGTCTGCGGCTCGTGGCTGGAGCCATACCTCCCGGTTCGCCTGGTGGGTACGCGGCAGGCCAATGCGCTCGTGCTTCAAGGCCATGATCAGCCGGTCACATTTGCGGATTGGCTTCCGATCACGGAGGCGACGGCTGGTGACGGGACGGTCCTCTGGCATGATGCGGAATTCGTTCACGCAGCCTATCGCACACTGGGGCTGGGACGAGTGGTGTTCACGAGTTTCCCGGCCGGTGCCCTGGATGGCAAGAATCAGGATGCCATAGCGTTCTGGGGGGATCTGTTGCAGTTGAGCGGACCACCGGTAGGTGTGCAAGGAACCCGGATTACCAGTGACTATGGGCGGCTGTTGGAGCCAATGCTCGGTCGGAAAGCGGCATCCTGGAGACTGGCAATCGGGGCGGCATGCCTGATCGTGCTGATGACGGTAGTTGTGCAACTGATGTGGCGCGGCGCTGACCGTCCGCGGGCATTTGCCGTTTCGCTGGGAATCTCCGTGGCGCTGGCGGCAGGTTTCGCCGGAATGTCATTGTTCCGCCAGCAATCGGAGCCGCTGCAGCGCGCCTCCATGACGTTGGTAGATGTGACGCGCGATGGGAACATCGCCCAACAATACGGCGCATTTGCCGGACCGCAGCAGCAGCTTGCAGAGGTCACCGCTGGCGAGTTAACCACAATCTATCCGGTGCTGCTTCGGGAGGAGCGACCAGCGATTTTCGGGTGGCCCATGCGGCTGGGACCGATCTCGGTGACACCGGAGCAGGTCAAGCAGGTGACGCTTGCGCGGGGCATGCTCAGCGGTGTGAGCGGATCAGTGCGTGCACAGTTTGTGCAAGAGGGGTTGAGGCTGGATGTCGACAATGAGATTGGAGCGGAACTGTCCTCGGCACAGTTGACCTGGGGCCCCCACCGTCTGGCAGCCGGCAGGTTCTCGCCCGGACAGAGCAGTCGGGTGCTCAGCGCGACAGACGTGCTGCCGGACCAGCAGTATGCCTCGGTTTCGGGGATGGCATCGCAGGATCAGTTGCAGAAAGGCGAGATCGTCCGGGATCTTCTGCAAGCGAAAGATGCAGCGCCTATTGTGAGCAGACGGAATGCATCGCTGATCGGGTTCGTGGACAAGCTGCCCGCCATGAGCAGGACCGAGGGCGCGACGGTGCAGCGCGATACACAGCAAAACCTGGTACGGATGCGGGTAGGGCTTGAGCCATCGCCGGCCGGCTCGCCGGTTCGCATCGACGGCTGCTTCAACCGGATTGTGCCAGGGGAATTGCGCGGGTTGCCGTATGTTGAGGCCCGCAACGAGTTTCTCCGCTCCTCACTGTCGGGTGCATGGACGCTCTACATTGAACCGCCGGCGGAGATCGGCGCCATTGAGCCACATCACATCCGGATACAGATCGACTTGGCGTCGCCGCAACATAAGCTGACGCTGCGTCGCGGACAGTTCCGTGATGGCAAGCCAACCGTGGACCGCAAAGGCCCGATTCTCGGCCAGTGGGATGGCAAGGTCGGGCTGCAGACTGTCGAATTAGACCCCCAACCTGACGACTATGACAGTCAGGGACGGCTGGGGCTGATGATTGAGGTCCAGCCCAGCGGCGAAAAGGGCGTGCTTGGGGTTGAGCCATACTGGCGCATCGGCCAGTTGCAGGCAGACATTGACGCTCAGGTGCGCGGAAAGTGAACAACCAAACCAGATGGCAGTTCCCACTATGAGCAACATGACAGCACAACCGTCCGTCACCTCCACGCGGGAGGTCATCCTGCAGACGGAATCGCTGACCAAACGGTACGGCGATTTCGTGGCACTGGATAACTTGAATCTGCAGGTGCGCCGCGGCGAAGTGTTCGGCTACATCGGGCCCAACGGCTCAGGCAAGACCACAACGTTCCGGATCCTCTGCGGACTGTTGGAGCCCAGCGGTGGCCGGGCGGTGATTGGTGGCAAGGAAGTCACCGGAAGCAAGGACTTGATTAAGCAGATGGTGGGGTATCTGCCGGACAATTTCGGCGTGTATCCTTCACTGCGGGCCTGGGAGTATCTCGATTTCTTTGCGGCGGCGTACCGCATCCCGGTAAAAGAACGGCCCGATCGGATCGAGAAGTGCCTGGCCATCGCCAACTGCACGCAGTTCCGAGACAAGCTGATGGGCGAGCTTTCTCGCGGCATGAAACAGCGCGTGGGAATCGCCAAGACGCTGCTGCATGATCCGCAGGTGCTGATCCTCGATGAGCCCGCGGCAACGATCGACCCGCGAGCGCGGATCCAGATACGGCAGCTTCTGCGTGAACTTGCCGACATGGGCAAAGCGGTACTGGTCTCCAGTCATATCCTGCCCGAACTGGGCGATGTCTGTGATACGGTGGGCATTCTCAAAGAGGGCAAACTTGTGGCATGCGGGCCGGTGCAGGAGATCATGCGGTCCATCCGCCAGAAACGGCTGATGGAGATCCGTGCCCTTGCCGGCGGCGATCGCGTCGTATCCGTGCTGAAGGATGCTCCGGGCGAGTGGGAGCAGGTCACCGAAGGCCAGCAGGAAGGGAAACTGCGCTTTGAGGTGCAGGCCGATGAGCAACAACTCGCGGAGTCGCTGCAGTTGCTGCTGTCGCGCGGGATTACGGTGGCGGAATTCGCGGAAGTGCCCGCCGACCTGGAAGACGTCTTTATGAGCCTTACGAAATGAACCCAGTACTGCGGAAAGACATCCTCGGGCTGCTTCGGCTCAAACGCGTGGCGGCTATCCAGACGCTGTTTGTGGCGGCGCTGGCGCTGGTGGTGCTGGGCACATGGCCCCAAGGCGGCGTGGTTGGCGGCACGGTCAAGATTGCTCGCAGTTCCGGTATCAGCGCTGGCGACAGCCTCATGCTCTGGCTGATGCTGGGGCAGCTTGTCCTGCTGACGCTGCTGGTGCCGGGCATCGCCGCGGTGGCGATCACCAGCGAACGCGAAGGCGACACGTTGGAAATGCTCTACGCCTCACGTTTGTCGGCGGTACAGATCATCATCGGGAAAATCGGGCTGGCGGTGGCGTATCCACTTCTGCTGCTGATTGCAGGATTGCCGTTTGTGGCGCTGCTGGCATGGCGAGGCGAATTGCGGGTGGATGACCTGATGGCATCCTATGGGGTGATCGCGATCTCGGCCGTTTATCTGACGCTGCTCTCGCTGGGCATCTCAGCAATCTGCCGGCAAGGCACCACGGCATTGGTGATCGCGTATCTGGTGGTGCTGATCACCTGCGGCGGTGTGCTGGTGCCCGGAGCGATCATGCTTGAAGGCACCCAAGGCAGCCTGGGCATGGTCCTGCATTATATTCGCGGGGTCTCGCCGGTGGCGGCGGTCCTGTCGATTCTCAAGCCGCGGATGGGCGACTTTGGAGGAATCGAGCGCCACGCAGTGCCGCTATACAAGATCTTCATACCGCTGGCGACGATGTGTTCACTGACCGCGGTGGCAGTCATCGCAATGCGGCTGCGCAAGGCGCCGGCAACTCTGGAGGGATTCGGCGCTCCCAGGAGCGGCACCACAGAGAATCGGTCGTTGGATCGGAAGGTCCTGTTCCTGATCGATCCATCGGCCAAACGCCGGCCATTGGGCAAGGGAAACCCGATGTTGGGCAAGGAACGGCGCACCAGCAACCTGCGCAGCGCAACCTGGATGATCCGCATCTTCTATGTGTCGTTGTTCCTCTCTCTGGCGCTGGCGGTGATGGCGATGTATGGCGGCACGGAGCATGCCGACCTGATGAGGTACGTGGCCCAGGTGATGATCTCGCTGCAGATCGCCCTGATCACGCTGGTCGTGCCATCGCTTTCGACGGGACTGGTCTCCAGTGAATTGGAGAATGGCACGTTCGAACTGCTGCGCCTCACGCCATTGTCGGGCGGACAGGTATTCTGGGGAAAGCTGCTGCCGTCGCTGCCGCCGGCACTGCTGCCCATGCTGGCGCTGGTGCCGGCGTATGCCACCCTCTGCTTTATCGATCGTGCATATATCCCGAATCTGCTGCAGATTCTTCCGGTGGTCGTTCTGGCGGTGGTGATGATGGCGATTATGGGTCTGACCTGCTCCGCCTGGTCGAGGAACACCGCCCGCGCAACCGTGATGGCGTACCTCATCGCAGCGTCAATTGTGGTAATACCGATGCTGGTGTGGTGGGCCAGTGATATGCAGGTGATCTCCATTGTGACAGCGCGGTGGGTGGCATGCCTGAGCCCGATGGTGATGGCGATGAATCTGCTGCCGAATTCCCGGCCGGAAATCGCACAACTGGGAAATGTACACCTGATGGCGACGACAGGCATCTGCATCCTGATGCTGCTATTGGCCTGGTATCGCCTCAACCGTCTGCTGAGGCACGGCTAGGAAACGGAACATGAAGTCCTGCTCAACTATGGCCGAAACGAGGCGGCATCTGGTGGCCGCATGTGTACTGGCAATCCTCTGTATTGGGTCACCGTCGCCGGGCGCGGTGCCCGAGGGTGGATTGGACTACGGCATGGAAGGGCTGCCGATCCCTGCGCCGGTGTTCGTGAACCAGACAAGCCCGCGTACCGTGGCGCTGCTCGTCGAAGCGTTCGCGGCGGAGAAGGTGCCCTTTCGCAGGGTGCAGTTCGTGCGCGAACTTGGTGAGAGCCGCAAGGCCGAGGCTGTCCCGACCGTGGTCGCCGCCCTTAGTGATGCGGACGATCGGGTGCGGTTGGCAGCGGCCGACGCGATCTATGTGCTGGCAACAGAGGATTCGCGCTCGCAGACCAGCCGCGACACACTGCTGAATAACGCCGACGCGATCAGCCGACTAAAGAAGTTGATCGCAGATGCCGACCCCGGAGTGCGAAGCGCAGCGCTTCGGGCCCTGTCACGGGTAGAACTCAAGGGCGAGGCCGTGAATGCGGCGCTGAAGGCAACTGACCAAGCCCTGCTATCGGCCGCCGTTGATTGCGCCACTTCCGCCGAAGAAGGTCAGACGCTGCTGGGGCGGCTCAGTTCGGTTCCTGAGCCATTGAGGCCTCGGGCGCTTGCCGCGATCGGTCGGACCGGGCCGCCAGCGGCCGCTCAACAACTCGCACAGCTTGCGACCGGGACCATGCCACTGCCGGAGCTTGCATCCGCCTGTCAAGCGATGGGAATGCTCAGCTCGGCTGACGTACTGCCGCGGCTGACGGAACTACTTGGACATTCGCATAGTGTCGTGCGGCGCGAGGCAATGCTTGCCCTCGGGAAGTGCGCTACAGCGGAGACATCGCGGCAACTGAGCATACGCATGCTGGGTGATAGCGATGCCACCGTGCGGCAGGCGGCCGCCACGGTCCTGGGACGAGTACTAACCGCGGAGGTGGCGCCAGCTCTGATCCCACATTTGGCCGATCCATATCAACCGCTCTGGCGCGCATCGCGCGACGCTTTGGAACACGTCCCGGCCGGGCCGGTGCGCGAGAAAGTCATCCAATTGGCCGGAGAACTGCTGGATAACGCCGATCCCCGCCGTCGCGAGGATGGTTCCTACCTGCTGGGTCGGTTTCGCAGTGACCATCGGTACGAGCGCCACCTGCAACTGCTTACTGATGAGAATCTTGATCTCATGTGTCAGGTGGCCGAGTCGTTGGGGCTCATTGGAAGACAGGAGGCGCGGGCGGGAATCGTGGCCCTGGCTCATGTCGCCGATGCGCCG
Source organism: uncultured Phycisphaerales bacterium (assembly GCA_903871935.1). GTDB lineage: Bacteria > Planctomycetota > Phycisphaerae > Tepidisphaerales > Tepidisphaeraceae > CAIQIQ01. Next base: position 31,266 of record CAIQIQ010000048.1, on the reverse strand, counting down.
CACGCAGGCAAGAAGATCCAAGCCGGCGTCAAAGCTATGATCGCCGGCGGTCGGTTGGGTGCCAGCGAGCTGATTCCGGAATGCATGAGTGTTCTCGCGAAAATACCGCCGGGCATTTACCCCCCTGCACGTACGGCGGCGGTATTCGTGATTGGCGTAACCGCGACGGCCGACTCCCCCCCCGCCAACTCGCTCTATGCCGTATTGCAGTCTAGCTATGATGGACCATCGACCAAGTTCGAGGCGGTTAAAGCCTTGGGCAACCTCCGCCAGCGCGATGCGTTGGAGCAGTTTGCGGGTTTTCGCGACAGCAAGACCGCTCCGATGCAGTGGATCATCCAATGGGCAACCGCTCGCATCACGGGGCAGCCTGAGCAGCATCCGCCGACGCCGTACGACTGGACTGCGGAAACCAGCATTCGCGACTTGGGCGATCAGCAGTAACGAAGGATTCGCAGACTATGTACGAGATGGGGCCGGGGAACATAGATGCGATTTAAGCCTATATTTTACAAATAGTTATATACGATACGGAGTGCGTTGAAATGCGCATCGGACGCGATTGACGTAATATGAATAACAATATTTTATCCGGAAAAGGATTGACTTGTGATTCCGCATGGCTTATTAATATGCTCCGCAGTTCCGGCGAGCTGATGCACGATGATGTGCAATGAAGGCTCAGCCGTGGTTTAACAAGCTATGGGACGCAATTCGGGCGATGGTTTAAGTGCATCATTGACGTGATGTACGCTGGGTGTCATATCCGCCTCAGGACGTGGGTTCTCGTTGATTTCCGCCAAAGGCTGTTGGTCTGTACGGAACGGCTTGGGCAAAGGAAGATTCCCGTGTCTTGGATTTTCCGACGATCCTTCCCCGACATTGCACGTAGTTCCTGTTGTGTCTGCTTGTTTTGGGCGTTGAAAGCTAAGCTGTGCAGGTGTTCTGTCGCAGCGTAACTTTTTCCTCATCACTATTTACTATTGGGAGGCTTCATGAAAGCCGCTTCTCGCAAGGGTTTTACCCTGATCGAAATTCTGATCGTGGTCATCATTCTCGGCATCCTTGCCGCGATTGTGATCCCTCAGTTTACGAATGCGTCCGATGACGCTCGTAAGAGCAGCACTGCCAGCCAGTTGCAGACGCTGCGGTCGGCCGTCGAGCTGTATAAGCTCCAGCATGGCGACAGCTATCCGACCAGCGGTGGGTCGGTGACAGGGACGTGGGACTGGAACCTGCTGCTGGGAACGTCGTTGAGCTACGACAGCAAGACGGTCGGCCCATACATGCAGCAGACCCCGATGAACCCGCTCGCCGGGCGATCGGTGATGGGCACTTCGGCTAGTGCGACCAATGGCTGGTACATCCAGGCCGACGGCCGCATCTTTGGTGTGGACAAGGCCGGAGCAGCTTTGACCTACTAAACAGCTCTAGCTGGCGAGACCAGCCGGGCCTTGGCCCGGCTGGTTTTGTCTTATTTGCTGGTTGTTGGCAAACTGGGCAGTATAGTGGGGTATTGATAGGTCGCTGCAAAGAGTACGGTTAGAGTTTCGGAGCTCGGTTCTTACATGGAGGAGAACTCCATGACATGCAGAACTCGTGGATTCACACTGATCGAGCTCATGATCGTGGTGATGATCCTGGGAATCTTGAGCGTGATTGCCATCGCGCAGTTCACCGGCGTTAGCCTGACCGCGCGAGAGAATACCATGCGCGAGTCGCTCCTGCAGATGCGTACACAAGTCAGTGCATATGCGTTGCAGCACCGGGATGTCGCGCCAAGTGCGACGGATTTCGCCGCCCAACTCACCCAGACTACAAATGAAGATGGTGTCTTGGGAACAGGGGATGGGTATCGCTTTGGACCGTACATGGCAGCCATTCCAATCAATCCAGTCAACGGGATGAATACAATAAAGACGATCGCCGCTACCGACGCGGCAACCCCAGATGGAACCACCGGGTGGCTGTACCAGCCGATGGCGGGATACTTCCAATTCTGGGCAAATACGTTGGGCAATGACTCCAACGGCAAGCCGTACTTCCAGTATTAGGCACGGTGGCGCAGCGTCGTACGGGAACTGTTGCGGCCAAGTTAATGTCTGCCATCCTCTTCCCATCCGATGCATGATGGGGAGAATGTGCGGTGTTGATGCAACGCACCATCGATGAGCCGCGAACGGTCTGTCATCCAGGGGAGCGGGAACCTGCGCGGTGGGAGAGCGGGTTAATCGAGCTTGCTCTCTTCTTGATGACGCTGCTTGTATTCCGTCACATCCTTAGCGGGTCATTCCTGAACTGGGACGATCTGACGCTGGTGGCGAACAACGAGCGATTGACACACCCCACGCTCAAAGGGCTTTCGCTCTTCTGGACAGAGTACGACACCGGCTTCCTGGCGCTCTATACGCCGATGGCGTATTCGGTGTGGTGGTGCCTGGCCTGGAGTTTTGGGCTCAAGAGCGCCGTTCCGTTCCATGCGACAAACCTGCTGCTGCACGCCTGCAATGTCGTGCTCGTCTTCATGCTGCTGCAGCGATTGCTGGGCAGATGTTTCACAGGATCCAGGATGCTCATCGGCGCCACCCTCGGCGCATGCCTTTACGCACTGCATCCAATGCAGGCCGAACCGGTATGCTGGATTTCCGGGTTTAACAATGTCATTGCGGCGACCTTCGGCCTGTATGCGCTGGTTCGCCTCTGCGATGCCCTGCAGGCTCAGAATCGCTGGCGGGCAGGCACGTGGTATCTCTTTGCCACACTCGGGCTGTTGCTGGCATTCTGCTCCAAGCCCACAGCCCTGGTAATACCACTCGTGGCGGCCATCCTGTGCATTCTGGTGCTCGGCGAATCGATTCGACGCACAATCCGGTGGCTGGCACCGTGGTGCGTGCTGATGGTTCCGTTCGTATGGATCGGCCAGAAAGTGCAGGATGCATCCTACATGACGTTTCCGCTGTACCAGCGGCTAGTCGTTGTGGCCGACACGGTATCGTTCTACACCAGCAAGGTCTTGATCCCTTACCATATCTCGGCGGATTACGGGAGAACGCCAGATTTCGTACTTGATCGGTGCACAAGTCAGCCGCTCTGGCCACTGGCTCTGCTTCTTATCGCGGTGTCCATCTATGTGTGGCGGCGCTTCCGCTGGCTGGGGGCGGCCCTCGCCATCAGCGTCGTCGCGATCGCACCAACCAGTGGGATCATTCCCTTCTTCTTCCAGAGCTACTCGACGGTCGCGAACCGCTACTTCTACGTGGCGATGCTGGGACCAGCTCTGTTGCTGGGAGCTGTCGTATGCCTGCATCAGACCCGGAAGGCCATCGCTGCATGGACTTTCGGACTGGCCCTGCTGGGTGCCATGACGGTACATGCGACGATCGCATGGCAGGGAACATACTTCTGGGCGGAAGACATGCTGCAGGGAAACCCTCACAGTCTGGTTGGGAATCTCTGCATGGCGGGTACCCTGGCCCACGATAGATACTTTGAGCAGGCACGACCCTACTTCGACGAGGCGCGGAAATCGAACCCGGCGCACCCGCGGCTGTTGCTGGGGCTGGGCATGTTCTACCTCGAAACGAAGCAGCCCGGCGAGGCACTAACGTGTCTGATGTTCCTGCTCAAACAGAACCCCCACTACCGCGAGGCCTATCCGGTCATCGCAGCAGCGGCCGCCCTGAATGGTACGCCGCAACTGGGCGTGATGGCGCTTGAAGGAGTCGTCGCGGTTCGGCCGAATGATGCCGACGTCCAAGCCTATCTCGGGAGTTTGTACGGGTACATGGCGCGGTATGATCTGGCCTACGCGCATCTTTCCCGAGCCCTGGAACTAGACCCGACGCACGAGCGGGCGTTGCAGTTTATGGCAAAACTCCAATCTGAGATGCAAGGGAAAGGCGCGAGGAGCCATGCCGATGTGACGCATGCCAAACCTTAGATCTCGACAACCATCTTGGATGCTCGCGGCACTCATCATCGTGGCCGGCGTGCTGCTCGTGTTCGGTCAAACGATTGGTCATGACTACGTCCTGTGGGATGATGATGCGCTGCTCCTGGCGAACCCGGCAGTGATGATGCCATCGACCGAAGCTCTGAAACTGGCGTGGCAAGGACCTTATGAACACCTCTACGTTCCACTAACCTGCAACGTGTGGTTCCTTATCGCCCGTGTCGCAGGCCTGTTTACTCAGGATGCCGTGCCGGCGGCGGGGTGGTTTCATGCGGCAAGCATCACCGTTCATGCCGGCAACGCACTCTTGGTCTACTCCGTGCTCCGAAGCTTGAAAGTGCTACGGCCGGCCGCCACGGTCGGAGCGCTCGCATTTGCCCTGCACCCGATCCAGGTTGAGGCCGTCGCCTGGTGCAGCGCCATGAAGGATCTGCTCTCCACCTGCCTGGCGTTAGTGTGCATGCTGTGCCACATCCGCGCACTGGACGCCGCATCGTCGGTGCCGCGCCGAGCCACCTCCATGCACCTGACAGCGCTGCTTGCAATGGCTCTGGCGACGCTCGCCAAGCCCGGCGTCGTTGCGGTGCCGGCCATGATGCTGGCTGTCGATCTGGTGATTCTCCGGAGACCTGCCACTCGCTCTGTGCTGACGCTCGTGCCTCTTCTAGCCGTCTCCGCCGCCGCCGTGGTCTGGACGCGTGCAGTGCAATCGGTCGGTGCCTTCGAGCCCCTGCCGCTTCTGCTCCGTCCGGCGGTGGCCGTCGATGCCCTGGCGTTTTACCTCCACAAGTTGGCGATGCCGGTTCGCCTCTGTACAGACTACGGGCTGGACCCTCACACCGTCTGGTCAGGCGGGCGTTGGATGTGGTCGTGGCTCATCCCGGCATGCGTGTTCGGGCTGGTCCTGCCATTCGCCCGACAGCGTAAACTGCTGGCGGCCGGGCTGGTGCTGTTCTGCATCGGGCTGTCGCCCACGCTTGGGATCATACCATTCGCATTCCAGTACTATTCGACCGTGGCCGATCGCTATGCCTATCTGCCGATGATCGGGTTGGCAATGATGGCCGCCGACCTGGCGACAATGCTGAAATCGCGGCCGGGGTGGATGCTGGCTGCCGGGATTCTGGTGGCATGGGCGGCGCTGAGCGCCAACCAGGCACAGGTCTGGCGCAATGGCGAGGCGCTGGAACTGCACACGATCGCGGCCAATCCGCAGGCGTTCGCCGCATATACACGACTGGCGTGTCACGCGGTCGCGATTCCCACACCAACTCAGCCGGTTGCAGGTTCCCTGCCACGGGTATCCGAAGGTTTCATGCAATCAGCATTGGCATACTGCTGGCGATCGCTGGAGATCCGAAATGATTACGCACCGGCCATGAACAACCTGGTTGCCCTGCATCTTCTGGAGGGACGCTTTCGTGAGGCCCTGACGCTGGCGGAGTGCTTCACACGCATTGCCGCCATCCACCACCTTCCACCGGGAAGCCTCTCCTATTCATCAGTGTGGATCGGTGAAGGATGGCTACGGTTGGGCGACCAGGCGAAGGCTAGAGTGCAGATTGACCTGGCACTGCAGTCGCCGTCACTCCAACATCAAGCCAACCAGTTGCTCCAGCAACTCCGCGATCCACAATCCAAACCAGGAGGTATACGATGACATCATTGCCACGGCCCTCCTCGGCGAATTTGGGAAAGCGAGAATCGCAACAGCGGCTGCTGGCCTGCCTGATCCTGGTGCTTGCGGTATATCTGACGTTTCGGCCGGTGCTGTCGGCGGGGTTCCTCCTATGGGATGACGATCAACTCGTGTTCCTGAATCAGCGCCTGCAAAGCCCAACTCTTGCATCACTAGGCAAGTTCTGGAGCGAGACCAACACATGCAACCTTGGCCTGTTCAGCCCGCTCTCGTATTCGTTGTGGTGGTGCATCGCGCGTGTCTGGGGATTAGGCGAGCCGGCATTCCATGTTTCCAATCTGATTTTGCATGGAATCAGTGTCTTGCTGGTCTTTCTGTTGTTGGAACGGCTGCTGAAACTGAGCGGAACAACTTCGGCAATCCTGCCGGCGTCCGCAGGCGCGATGCTGTTCGGTGTGCATCCGATCCAGGTTGAGGCGGTGGCGTGGGTATCGGGCATGAATAACCTCCTGGCGGGAACGTTTGCATTGCTGTCGCTGCTGTTGTTAAGCGTGTCGGTTGCGACGCCTGCTCGCCGTCCGCAGTGGTGGGGCTACGCCCTGGCTACAGCCTGCCTTATGCTCGGCCTGCTGGCCAAGCCAACAGCGATGGTGATCCCACTACTGGGGTGGGTATTGCTCGTGCTGGTCTTGCGCAAGCCAGCCCGCTGGGCGACCACCTGGATGTTGCCATGGGCGGCGATCTCGATTCCATTCATCGTTCTGGGATCTGCCGCTCAACCCTTGGTCGATGTGCCTTACCCATGGTGGATGCGGTTTCTAGTGGCCGCAGACACATACGCGTTCTACTGGCTGAAGATACTGGTTCCCTATCCACTTGTTCCTGATTATGGCCGGAACCACATCGTCGTCGCCAACCAATGGCTGACCCAACCGCTCTGGCTGGCAACACCGCTGCTGCTGGGGCTGGCAGTGGTATGGTGGCGACGAGGGTGGCTATGGCCGGTGGCGGTGGCCGGACTGCTGGGCCTGGCTATTGCGCCAGTCAGCGGCATCAGGCCATTCTTCTTCCAGATACACTCGACGGTAGCCGACCGCTATGCGTATCTAGCGATGCTCGCGCCGGCACTGTCAGTTGCGGCTCTCCTGGCCAGTCAAGGCCGGCGCCCCATATACCTGTTCACAGGTGCTGCCCTGCTGGCCCTGGCGCTGCTGGCCAACCGGCAGACACGGGTCTGGTCCGATACCTTTGTCTGGACTGACTACGTTATTGGCCGCCAGCCGACAAGCACGATCGCTCATTCCGCCCGAGCAAGTCTACTGCATGTATACGGCCGCAACACCGAAGCGCTCAATGAGATCGATATGGCACTGCAGTATGCGGCAGGGAACGCCAAGTATGGACACATCCGCGCCGAGATCCTGATGGATCTTGGCCGACCGGGTGATGCCTTGCGAGAGGTCACTGGCCTGATCGAGCGAACCCCCGCGTACCAGGATGCCTACGGGCTGCTGGTTGATGCGGCCGAGAAGGCAGGCCAGCCGGCCATCGCATTGGATATCCTGCAGACGACGGTGCGACAAATGCCGAATAATGCCGCAGCGCATGCCGCCCTGGCATCGGCCCTGCGCCTTGCCGGCATGAGCGACCAGGCCATGGAGCACGTGGCCAAGGCACTGGCACTGGACCCCGACAACACATCGGCCATGAAGGAATTGCTGCTTTTGAGCAGTGGCCGGGTGCGCACGCCGCTGGATGTTGGCAAGCTCACCGTCCCAGCCCCACGGTAAGCCATGTCAGCAGATTGTGTTGGCCTTGGCGTGTGGGTGGGATAAGATCAGGCCCAAAGAAGAAGGGAGCTCATCTTGAGCAGAAGTCGCATGATCTATACCGTCGTTGCCGTTCAGGCTGTGGTCATTGGCTACCTGGCCCTGAATCCATCCCAACCCGCCGCCATGGCTCAGATCCCGGATCAGGGCGCCCAACTCCTGCAGGTGATCGAGCAGAGCAAGCAGACCAATGCAAAGTTGGACCGGATCATCGGCATTCTGGAGAGTGGCAAGCTCCAGGTGAAGGTGGCGGCCGACAAAGAAGACAAATAGCCGGGCCGTCGGCCGGCCTTGCAGGATGCGCGCGGTTTGTGCCGATCACGCAAGACATCAGCGCGCCCGTTCTGAACGACGTTGTTCCGTAATGGCGCCGACGTCGCGCCCGAGCTCGCTTTGGTTGTTTGATTTGCCCCAGCGCACCTCTTACCATCGCGCACGATGATGCAACGACGCAAGACGCGCCAAGTGACCCTCGGTGACCGGCAACATGGTTTTGTGCGCATTGGGGGCGATGCGCCGGTGTCAGTTCAGTCGATGACCGCCACCTATACCCATGATGTGGAGAAGTGCGTTGCCGAGATCCACAGACTAGCCGCCGCCGGTGCTGACATCGTGCGCGTGGCCGTTCCGGAAAAAAAAGACACCGCAGCGCTGAAAGACATTCTGCCGCAGGTGAAGGTGCCAATCGTTGCCGATGTGCATTTTCACTTTCAGCGCGCCTTGGAAGCAATCGAGGCGGGTATCCATAAGATCCGTCTGAATCCCGGTAATATCAGCGAACGGGCTCAGGTTCGCGATGTCATCCAGGCGTGCAAGGCAAAGCGCATTCCCATCCGCATCGGCGTCAATGAAGGCTCGATCGTCGAGCGCAAGGACAAACAGAAACGCCTGAAGGAGCTTGAGGGCGTCTTCTCCAACAACAAGAATGGCGCGCTGATCGCACTGATGATCACGAAACTCGAGGAGTACATCGACGTCTTCTGCGCCGAGGATTTCCACGACATCGTCATCAGCGCCAAGAGCATCGACCCAATCATCGTGATGGATGTCTATCGCGAGATCAGCCAGCGTTTCGATTACCCGCTGCATCTGGGAGTAACCCACGCCGGTCCGAAAGAGACCGGAACCATCCGATCGGCGGTGCCGCTGGGCCATTTGCTCTGCAGCGGCATTGGCGACACGCTGCGGATCAGCTATGCCAACGATCCGGTCTATGAGGTGCAGGATGGGCTGGAGCTGCTCTATTGCCTGGGTCTGCGCAACCGTGTCGGTGCGGAGCTGATTGCCTGCCCGACCTGCGGCCGCATCCAGGTCGATCTCTTCACGCTGGTGCAGGAAGTCCGGAAGAAACTGGCTGAGGAAATCCAGCTTCCGATCAAGGTGGCGGTGATGGGGTGCATCGTGAACGGCCCGGGCGAGTGTGAGGGCGCTGACGTTGCGATCTTCGCCGGCGATCGCCGCGGAATCATCTATGTGCAGGGCGAGAAGGTCGCCAATGTGCCTGAGGAACAGATCCTCGAAGCGCTATTGAAGGAATGCCGGCAATTCCAGGCCCGCGTGCGCAAGGGCGAAGCCAGACTGGGTCAGAAGAACGTCCAGGTGCTCTTGCCCATCGTGCGGTAGCCCGGTATGCGTCTGGCGCATCAGTCCGTTCGCCTTTCTGTGCCGCGCTATGCCTGCTTAGGCATTAATTCACCGAGTCTCGGCCATCTCGACGGGAGCTTCGACGGGTTGCCTGTGGCGGCGGCGCATGACCCAGGCACCGACGTCATCGAGCAGCGAATAGGCCACGGGGGTGACCAGCAGCGTGATAAGCAGCGCCAGCGTCTGGCCGCCAATCACGACGAGCGCCACCGCACGTCGCTCCTGCGCACCGGGACCTGTGCCCACGGCCAGCGGGAGCATGCCAGCCACCAGGCACAGCGTAGTCATCAGGATCGGGCGCAGGCGGTCGCGATTGGCCTGGATGATCGCGGTGTAACGCTCCATGCCCTCCTGGCGCAACTGGTTGGTATGATCCACCTGAAGGATGGCGTTCTTCTTCACCACGCCGAAGAGCACGAGCACGCCCAGGGCCGAGTAGAGATTGAGCGTTCCACCACTGATGTAGAGCGAGATCAGGGCAAAGGGCACGGAGATGGGGATGGACAGAAGGATGGTGAGGGGATGGACCAGACTTTCGTAGTTGGCCGCCAGGATGATGTACATGAACACAAGCGACAGGGCGAAGGCCCAGATGAACTCAACGAAGGTGCGTTCCAGCTCGCGGCCGCGCCCGGCGACGGTCACGGAATATGCCGCGGGCATGTCCAGTTTGGTCACCGCCTCACGCAGGGCCTGCAGCCGATCGGCCAGTGCATAGCCCGAACCCACGGATGCTCGCAGAGACGCCGAGCGCTGACGGTTTAGACGCTCAATGCGGGCCGAGGCCACCCCCGATGTCGAGCTGGCGAGATTCCGCAGCTCAACCAGTTCCGTGGAGCCGCGACGCGGCAGGAGCATGGTATCGAGAAGACCCGGGCGGTTGCGATCCGTCTCAGCCAGGCGCAACTGCACATCGTAGGATTCGTTGATCTCGGGGTCGCGATAGCGGCTGATCTGCTGATCACCGCCGACCATCAAGCGTAGGGCGTCGCCGATGTCGCGAGCGGAGACACCCAGATCGTTGGCGCGCGCACGGTCAATCTGCACGCGCACTTCGGGCGCCTCAAACTTCAGCGAAGTATCGGCCTCAATGACGCCAGGCACGGTGCCGTCGGTGGTCATGGTCCGCAGGCGCTCGGTGTACTCGGCGAGCTTGTCGAGTTCAGGGCCGCGAATGATGAAGTCAATATCGAAGTTGCCGCCGCCGATGTTAAAGGATGGCTGGTTGCGCACGGCCACGCGAACATCGCGGTACTTGCGCATACTCCCGCGGATCTTGCCCATCAGGTCACGCTGGGTGTAGTTGCCCTGGAAGGCGGCCAGAGGCTTGCCCTTGAGCGTTTCCTTCCACAGCCTCCCCAGCGAAAACGTACGTTCCTCATTGGGAACCATCTGGATGTAAGCACGGCCGGAGTTGACGCCGCCGAGCCAGCCACCGCCGGCGGTTGCCATGACGGTGCGCACCTCGGGGACCTTGAGCAGATCGGCTTCGATCTGCTTCATGGCGGCGTCCATGGCCGGGAAGCTGGTGCCTTCGCGGGCAGTGACGTTCACAGTGAACTCGCCTTCGTCCACATCCGAGGGCAGGTAGTCCTGCGGCACCATCTGGTAAAGCGGCACGGCCGATGCCATCGCCAACAGGGCCAGCACGCAGGTCGTCGGGCGATGCCGCATCACCAGTTTAAGCAGAAAGGTGTAGACGCGGTCGATCACGCCGTAGAACCCTCCGCGCGACTTGGCCAGATGCTTGCCGCCGAGTTTGTTGAGCTTGAGGGCTCGAGCCCCGAGCATGGGTGTGAGAGTGAAACTCACGAGCAGGCTGATCATGACGGCGACAGCGGCTGTCATTCCGAACTGATAGAGAAACCGCCCCGAGATCGAACTCATGAAGGATACCGGGACGAAGATGACCACCAGGCTCAGGGTGGTGGAGAGGACGGCGAGGGCGATCTCGGCGGTGCCCTGCTTGGCGGCTTCCATCGGCGGCAGGCCCTTTTCCTCGACGAAGCGGAAGATGTTCTCCAACACGACGATGGCATCGTCGATCACGATGCCGACCATCAGCACCAGGGCCAGCATCGTCACGCTGTTGAGCGTGAAGTTCATTGCCCACATCATGCCGAAGGTGGAGATGACCGATGCGGGGATGGCGACGCCGGCGATCAGCACGGCACGCAACGAGCGCATGAATGCCAGCACCACCAGGCATGCCAGGATCGATCCCAGAACCAGATGCGTCTCGATTTCGTGCAGGGCGGCATAGATGTAGCGCGATTGATCCTCGATGATCTGAAGGTTGATTCCGGGAGGAAGCTGCGCACGGGCGATCTCAAGCTGCCGCTTGGTACCCTCGATAACCTCGACGGTGTTTGCGCCGGACTGGCGGCGGACCTCGAGCACCACTGTCGGCGTGCCGTTGAGGCGGGCAACGGTGCGCTGCTCGGCGGTGCCATCCTCGACGGTGGCGAGGTCGCCAAGATGGATCGGCGAGCCCTTGACGGTTGCCACGGTGATGCCGGTAAAGTCGGCCGGGTCTACCAGTCGGCCCATGGTGCGCAACTGGCGGTCCACCAGCGCCTCACTGATACGGCCGCCGGGGATCTCGCTGTTCTGGCTGGCCACGGCGTCTCGCACGGCGGTGATCGGTAGCTTGTACGCGGCGAGCTTGCGGGCATCAACCCAAACGTTGATCGCCCGGCTCAGGCCGCCGTTGATGGCAACTTCGCCCACGCCCTTGGCTCGCTCGAGTTGCACCTTTACCAGCTTGTCCGCGACCTCGGTCAGTTCGCGGACGGAACGCTCGCCGGTGAGCGCCACGGTCAACACCGGCCGAGTGTCATTGTCCATCTTCGACACCACCGGCGGGTCGGCATCATCGGGCAGGTTGCGGATGACCGTGGCGACACGGTCGCGCACATCCTGGGCGGCCGACTCGACATCGCGGTCGAGGCGGAAGGTCACGGTTACCAGCGATGTGCCGGCGCCGCTGATTGAGCGAAGCTCGTCAATGCCGTCAACCGTGTTGACGACCTGTTCGATGCGCTGTGTGACCTCGGTCTCGACTTCCTCAGGAGCCGCACCAGGCAGCGTCGTGCGGATCGAAACGGTGGGCAGATCCACGGACGGGAAACGATCCACACCCAGTTTGAAGAACGCCGTAGCGCCTACCACGGCCAGTGCCAGGATGAGCATCGATGCAAACACCGGCCGATGAATGCAGATTTCCGCCAGTTTCCTCATAGGTGCAATCTCCGGATCAACCCATTACGCGCCGGTCACTCCTCTTGTGACTGAGCCTGCTGCAGCCCGGCGGCCACGGGCGTAAGGATACCGCGCTGCTCGTAAATTGGCATGATGTGCTCCCGCAGTTGCGGCAGCATCGACCAGAACCGCAGTCCTGCCACAATGCATACGACGCCCCCCAGGGCCACAGTCATCGGAGCGCCGATCCGCTCCGCCAGATACCCCGCCATCAAGCTGCCCAGGGGCATCATCCCCAGGAAAGCCATGCCGTACAGGGCCATGACCCGGCCGCGCTTATCATCTTCTACGATGGTTTGAATAACTGTGTTGCTTGATGCCATCTGGGTGATCATGCCAAATCCGGCACAGGCCAACACTGGTACCGACAGCCACAGCGTCCGCGACAACGAGAATGCGATCAGGCTCACACCCATCATGGTTGCCCCGATAGCAATCCACTTGCTCAGGCCAAGCACGCTCTTTCTTGCCGCCAGCCGCAGTCCTCCGGCGAATGCCCCGCATCCGATCGATGCCGTCAGCATCCCCAGCGTGCCCTCTTTGCCATGCAACACATCCTGTGCAAAGACCGGCAGCAGCACGGTATAGGGGGTTCCCATCAGACTGATGATCGCCAGGTTGATCAGCAACATGCGGATGGGCAGGGATCCGAACGCATAGCGCCAACCTTCGCGCAATTCGCCAAGGGCGCCGGATTTACGACGACCATTGCCTTGTAGCGCAAGGTGCATGGCCAGCAGCGCGATGATTACGGCAATGAAGCTTACGCCGTTGGCCAGAAAACACAGCCCGAGGCGCAGGAAGATCGAATAGCTCGGCAGGAATTCGCGCAGCCCAACCAGCACCAGGCTCGCAACCGTGGGGCCAACCAGGCGTGAGGCGTTGAACATCGTTGAGTTCAGGGCAATCGCATTGGCCAGGTCCTCGCGCTTCTCTACGATATGCACCACAAAGGACTGCCGGGCCGGCATGTCAAACGCATTGATCACGCCCAGAACCAGGGCCAGAGCGACGATCTGGCCGGTTGAGATCACTCCGGCCAGCGTCAGGCCAGCCACGGTGAACGCCTGCAGCATCGAGAGCGTCTGCGTGATGACCAAAGTGCGCCGAAGGTTCCAGCGGTCCACCATCACTCCCACCCACGGTCCGAGAATGAAACCGGGAATCTGTGAGGCGAACGCCACGGTTCCCAGCAGCAGCTTAGAGCCAGTGAGCTGGTATACCAGCCAGCTCATTGCTACCTGCGCCATCCAGGTGCCGATCAGAGAGACCAGTTGGCCAGCGAAGAACAATCGGTAGTTGCGCGAGCGCATGGCTCGCAACAGCGAGCGCACCGCCCCTTCCGGTTTGCCACCTCTATCACTCATTTCATTTCCCATCGCCGGGGACCGCCACCGCAGCGGCCGGCTGGGTGGCTGCCGCCGGCGCGGTGGTTGAGGCGGCGGCCGCTTGCTCCAGCCACAGACGGACCCCACCAACTGAGCGCAACAGGTCGGTGGCGAAGACATACTGGCTATACTTTTCGTTTGTCAGGCCGATCTGCGCAGTGAGGTACTGGTCCTGGGCAGTAATGCGCTCCAGGTTCGTGGCCAGGCCAGCCTGATACGATGCATCGGCCTGTTCTGTTGCCAGACGGCCGGCCGTGAGTTGTATTTCGCGCTCGGCGAGCCGGCGAATGCTGTCGTTATAGTTGGTGTATGCCTGGTCCACCTGCTGCAGAACCTGCCTGCGCAGCAGCGACTCGGTCAGCGATGCCTGGCGAAATTGCGACCAGGCAGCGCGCACATCCGCCTCGATCTGCCCGGCCGAGAACACCGGCAGGTTCACCTGTAGAACCGAATCCCAGGACCGGTCCTCCGGAGGCGTCTCGCGATAGAGGAAGTACTGCAGGTTAAGCGAGGCCGAGGGGTAGTACTGCCCCACTGCCACCTCCACCCGCTGCCGTGCGGCATCGCGCGCCTGGCGCGCGGCCAGTACATCCGGCCGCTTTTGCAGCGCCCGCTGCTGCAGGTCTGCAAGTTCGCCCACCTGCTGCGGCAGCGCTCCGATCTCAACCACCGGCGCATCGGCCACCAGGGCATTAGTCAGCAGCACCAGGGCTTGCCGGGCATTGCGCTGTATGTTCTGAGCACCGATCAGCGCCACCTTCGTTTCCGAAAGCTGGGCCTGCGTCTGGGCCACATCCAGCGGCCGGGCCAAGCCTGCCCGCTGCCGTTGCGTCACATCGCGCACGCGGGCCTCCTGCACACCCACACTGCTCTGGAGCACCTGAATCTGAGCTTCGCTGAGCAGCACCTGGTGGTAGCCGCGCACCACATCGGCTAGCAGCGACTCTTGCAGATCCAGGAGCAGATACCGCCGCTGCTCGATGGTCAGGTTGGCGGCGCGCAGTTGGGCGACATCGCGGAAGCCGTTGAAGAGATTGATTCGGCCGCTGAGAAAGGCGTCGGTCGTGTGTGTGGAGTTAGCCGCCCCGGCGGATTCGGCCAGAGTGGAGGTGCCTGTGAGATCGGCCGTCGGCAGGAACAGCGCCACCGCGCGTTGCCGCCCGATCAGCGCCTGCAGGTAATTCTCACCCTCGATGGAGAGCTGCTCGTTTTGCTGATTGGCCAGGTACATCGCCTCGCGCAGCGTCAACACCTTGCCGGCCGGCCACTCCGACGGCAACAGCGCCGGCCGCGTTGCCGCATTCTTGAGATCGACCTGCTGGCGATACCGCTGGACCTCTCTATTCTGGTCCACGGCACATCCACCGATGGCCGCCGCCAATGCAACCCACACTGCCGCACGCTGCATCTTCACGAGTGCTTCTCCTTATGGCACGCTGCCCGTTTCAGTGCCGAACCGAAAATCTTCATTGTGTGCTCGATTAACTCGTCGGCCGTCAGCTTCTCCGGTCCAAAGAGCATTCCTCCGCGCACCGACGCGAGGATGAATTGCCCTGTCAGTTCCGGCTGCGGGTCCTGCATCTCGCGGCGGGCAATGCCGCGGCGTATCACATCGCGTATCAGAGCCACGAGCTGCCGCCGCAGCAGCGACATCTGTCCCTCGCAGGGCTTGGGAAGCACCGTGCGCAGGAGGTGGTACATGTTCGGCCGGGCTGCTGCGAACTGCACCAGCCCGGCGACGATCAGCCGCAACTCTTCCTCGCTGGTCCGACGCTTCCGGCCAAGCTGCTCCTGAAGGCGGACGATCAGACTGGACATGCCGTCGCGTATCAGCGAAACGTACAGATCCTCTTTGCTCTTGAAATAGATGTAGATGGTCCCCTTGCCGATGTGCGCTTTGGCGGCCACTTCATCGAGCTTCACCTCATGGAAGGGCTTTGCGGCAAAAAGCCGCTCGGCCGCCTTGAGGATCTCACTGCGCTTGTTCGGATCGAGTTTCTGCATGGGGCTTGAAAACTGACTCGCCGGTATTGTAGAATCACCGCCTCGTTCGTCAAACGCTCTGTCGCCGTGTGCGAAACGAAATGTAGCCCGGTGGTGAAACCTATGGTTTATCGTCTTTGGCGCTTTGCCGTGAAGCCCGTCGTTGCCTGCGCGTTGTTGGCGGCTATTGCCCTGCCGCTGGGCTGTGGCAAGAAGAGCGACGGGTCGGCTCAGAACAAAGCGCCCGAGGCGGTTGCCATTTCTCTGGCGCCGTCGCATCTGCAAAGCGTGCAGCGCACCATCGACGTGGTCGGCACGCTCTATGGCGATGAGGAAGCGCAGCTTTCAGCGAAGGTGGCCGGCAGGATGATCAAACTCTTCGCCGACGTCGGTGATCGTGTCGACGCCGGGGCCGCGCTGGCCCAGGTCGATCCGATGGATTACGAACTGGCGCGTCAGGCCACCCTGACGGCGCTGCAGCAGGCCCTGGCAAAGCTGGGCCTGTCCGATCTGCCTGGCGACAAGTTTGATCCGAATACAGTTCCCACAGTGGTTCAGGCGCGGCTGACGGCGGAGAACGCCGAGGGCCGCTTTTCCCGCTCCGAACGCCTCTTTAAGCAGCAGCCCCCGCTGATCAGCGAACAGGATTACGCCGATGCCAAGACCGCTGCGCAGGTAGCCCGCGCTGCCTGGGATGTTGCCGTGCTGAACGCCAAGTCGATCCTCGCCGAGATTCGCAGCCGCCAGGCTGATCTGGCGATCGCCGAACGCCGCCTGGCCGATGCCACCGTCCGTGCCCCGCAGCCGACTGGTGATGGGCCAGCGCATCGATACGGCGTCTCTGCCCGTCAGGTCTCCGTCGGCGAATACGTGAAAGAGGGCACATCGCTGTTCCAGGTGGTTGCCGACGATCCGATCCGATACCGCGCTGCCGTGCCTGAACGCTACCTCGCGGAGGTGAAGCTTGAGCAATCCACCACGGTGCATGTCGAGGCTTATCCGGAAGCCTTCCAGGGCATCGTCAAGCGCATCAACCCGCAGGTCGACCGCGAGAGCCGATGCTTCCAGGTCGAGATCGTCGTCCCGAATCCCAAGGGTCTTCTGCGTCCCGGGGCATTCGCCCGCGGCTCCATCGCCACGCGCACCGATCAGAATATCGTGTTTATCCCTCAGGAAGCCATCATCTCATTCGCCGGCGTCCGCAAGGCATTCACGGTTGCCGATGGCAAGGCCGTTGAGCATCAACTCGCCACTGGCGTTCGCGATGGCAGCTACGTTGAGGTTGTTAGCGGTCTGGACAAACCCCAGGATGTAGTCGTGTCGGGGGCCAGCCGGCTTGCCAACGGCACGCTGGTGACGGTCAAAGCCAGCACGCAACCGACGGTGAAATGACCGTCATCGGCCACATGCCCATGCGTTTTCGCCAAGCTGCGTCACCTAATTCGCCATCACTTTTTCAATCGACTCGCGTAGAGCCACCACCTGGATCGGCTTGGTCAGATGCTGGCTGAATCCTGCCTCCTGGCTGGCCTTCAGGTCGGCCTCCATCCCAAACCCCGAGATGGCTATCCCCTTCACGCCCGGCCGGTCGGACAGGTGCCGCATCACCTGGTGTCCATAGCCATCGGGCAGCCCGATATCGCTCACCAGCAGATCCACTTCATCGCGATCCGCCGCTGCGATCGCGGCCGCCACCGAATCGGCCGTCGTCACCTCATGGCCCATCCGCCGCAGCAGCGTGCTGAGGATCTGCAGCGTTGGCCGGTGGTCCTCCACGAGCAGGATGCGGTAGTTCGCCTTCACTGATGTATCCACCGGCGCTCTGAGCGTTGGTGCAGCCTTTGGGGCTTGCACCGTTTCCATCGCAATCGTGAATGTCGTCCCTTTCCCCACACCCTCGCTGTGCGCTGACACGGTCCCGTGATGAGCTTCGACGATCGATCTGCAGATCGCCAGCCCCAGACCCAGGCCCCGCGTGCTGGAGTGCTGGCCGCTGGGTGCCTGCTCGAACGCCTCGAACACTTTGCCCAGATACTCGACCGGAATCCCCTCGCCATCATCCTTGAAGGCCACCTGGATTCCCTTGCCCGTGGGATTATCGGTGCGAATCGTCAGCGTTCCGCCGCCGGGCATGTGCCGCGCTGCGTTATGGATGATGTTCCAGAATGCCTGTTGCAGCCTGATGGGATCGGCGTTGACATGATGCCGAGTGGCCAGAAGCTGCAGGTCAAGCTGCACATGGCGGGTCCGCAGCACTTCGCTGGAGACCTGTATCGAATGCTGGAGGATCTCATGCAGGTCCGAAGTCACCGGGCGAACCTCCAACACGCCTCGCGTCACTTGGGTCAGGCACAAGAGATCATCGATCAGTCGTGCCTCCAGCTCCAAGTCTTGCCGCGCCAGCCGCAGATCGCCGCGGATTGCTTCGGGCAGTTCCGGGGCATTCTCAATTGCCGAGATCAGCGCCATCGCCGGCGTCAGGGGCGTCCGCAACTCATGGCTGAGCTGCGCGATGAAGCGGTCCTTGGCCCGGCTTGCCTGCTCGGCCGCATCGCGGGAACGCTTCAGCTCCTGCTCCATCTGCTTGCGATCGGAGATGTCCAGGACATACTTCACGATGCGCTTTGGCTCGCCGGGAAGCACATGTCCCGCCACCAGCACCGGGACCCGCCGGCCGTTTTTGTGGATGCAATGTTCTTCAAGAATTCGGGTATTCCCGCACTGCAGCAATTCCTGGATCGCCTCACGCTCCTGAGCGATCTGCTCCGGCAGCGTCAGCCCCGACCAACTCAGGTGCCGGCTTGCCGTGTCCGCCCGGCTGTATCCGACCATGGCCAGAAAGGCGTCGTTGGCATGCAGCATATGCCCCTGCTCATCCGTCAGGACAATGCCGACGGGAGAGGTATTCACCACGGCCTCGAACTGTGCTTCATTCTCGCGGGCATGCTGCGTGGCAACCTGCAGCTGTCTTCGTTCCCGCACCCGCAGCACATACAGCAGCAGCATGGCCGCGGTGACAACCAGGACGCCCGCCAAGCGCATGTATCGGGCGTCGGTTGCACCGGCGGCTGAGCCTGTTAAGGGGAGAACGCTGGTCAGAACGACCCAGCCCCACCCGAGCATCGCCGCCCATCCGGCGATGCCAATCGAGAGTGGATCCTGCCTTCCATTAATACACGACGAACCACTATTCATAGCTTGCCCTGCTTACCTATGTCTACCTCACACTGTACAGGCCCCTTGAGCCCAATGCACGGCCGCCAGCACGCAAAATGCCCATTTTCCCACTCGGGTGGAAGAAGGCGTCAGGAGTCAGGCGGTCGCGCAGTCGCCGTGGGAGCCGCGAAGGCAAGCTTGTGGATAAGTAGCAGGTGCGCAGGTTGTTTGCGGGGGTACCCCCTATACGGTAAGTGCTGAAGAGGCAATCGGTTAGGTCGTGATTTGGCGAGGAGGTGCGCAAGTTCGGGGTGATTGTGGATAAGTCCGGAGAAAAGCGGATTGCGGAAAGCGGATAGCGGAAACGAAGGCACGGAGGCACCAGCAAAGAGCGGAGAGCCGATTGCGGAAACGAAGGTGCTCAGGATGGATGCAAGAGGTCAGAAGTCGGGAGTCAGAAGGCGCGCGGGGAAGATGCTCAAGATCGTGTGCGCAGTCCTGGGGGCTTTGTGAGCCACATCACCAGTGATCGGGAAGGTGCTCAAGATAGGGAGAGAAGTCAGAAGACAGAAGACAGAGAGCAGAAGGACGTCCATCTTGTTTCACTTTGGTCCACTGTCAGTTTGGCAGGTCGTGGGAGGTATTCGGTTGAGAAAGAGCCACCGCCGGTATGCAAAATGACAAATGGACTTCGGCGAGCTCAGTCGAGCCGCAAGTGCAAAATGGCGGAGAAGGACCAGGGCCGCGGTCTCTCTACCTATACAGGCGGTGTCGCGCTTTGCGCGCACAAAGCGCACCACTGCGAGGGGGGATTTGCGATTTTCCATTGGTTTTTGGGGTTGGGCCTCTGGGAAAATGGAAAGATTGCTGTAAGTCGCGGTGCGCGCCTGTGCGCGCATGGGGCACCCCCCAAGCCTCCGCCGCCGAAGGCGGCTCCAAGACGTCGGGGGCGACGTAAACCAAGATGCGGAGGAAGAACCAAAGGTAGAAACGTGTTGGGCCTGGCGCTTGTTCTGGGTAACTGGGAATGTTAAGGTTTTCTGGGATTCTGGGGCCTGGGCTATGTGGGCTCCGGGCATGCTTAATGTCTCTCGGTTGTGGGAAAGAGGTCGGGTATGGCGAAGCGGCATCGGGTGGCGGGTGGAATGGGATCTTCGCGTCGGAGTGCTCAGGGGAAGAGCATTGGGAAGGCGTGTGTGGAGGCGCTGGAGGGGCGGGTGCTGCTGGCGGTGACGGCCGGGGAGTATGACACGATCCGCGGCAGCTATCCGGAGTTCGGGTTGCCGGCGGATATGGCTTCCATCAGCATCATCGAGATTGCGCCGGATCTACTGAGCGTGGCGAATCTGAAGAATGCGATCACGACGGCCGGGAGTACCGCGCTGCCGGATCTGGTGGTGTTGCGGACGACAGATACGCAGAACAGCATTATCTATGCCAGCAGTGCTGATGCTATAAGCATCGACATTCCTTCTACCGAAGGCGCCATCAGCATTGTGGGATTCGGTTCAAAGCCCCTGACCATCGATGCGGCAAACCAGAGCCGCGTCATCGCGGTTGGCAGCGCGTTCAGCACCACGACTGCGAATTTCGGTGGTTTGACGCTGACAGGGGGCTACACAACGTCCGGTAACGGTGGCGGGTTGTATCAGTCCTATGGCACATTGGCTCTAAGGAACGTGACGATCAGCGGGAACACGGGGTATTCCGGGGGCGGGGTATATGAGGCCTATGGCACGTCTACCCTGACAATGGTGACGATTAGCGGGAACACGACATCGTCAGGCGGTGGCGGATTGTATCAGTACTATGGCATGCTGACCCTGACGAACGTAACGATCAGTGGGAATAGGGCGACAGAAGGTGGCGGGATGCGTCAGTACTATGGCACATCGACACTGACGAACGTGACGATCAGTGGGAACACAACATCGCTAAATGGTGGCGGGGTGTATCAGTACTATGGCACGTCGACGCTGACGAACGTGACGATCAATGGGAACGCATCGTCATCGGCGCGTGGTGGCGGAGTGTACCTGTCCCAGGGCACATGGGACGTGACGAATGGGACGATCAGCGGGAACATGGGGTCTTACGGCGGCGGGGTGTACCAGTCGTCTGGTGCACTG
Organism: uncultured Phycisphaerales bacterium; assembly: GCA_903871935.1. Classification (GTDB taxonomy): domain Bacteria; phylum Planctomycetota; class Phycisphaerae; order Tepidisphaerales; family Tepidisphaeraceae; genus CAIQIQ01. Next base: position 10,285 of record CAIQIQ010000048.1, on the reverse strand, counting down.
GCCCTGACGAACGCGACGATCAGCGGGAATACCGCATCATCGTTATACGGTGGCGGGGTGTATCAGTCCGGTGGCACGTTGGCTCTGACGAACGTGGCGATCAGCGGGAACACGGCATCCGACAATGGTGGCGGGGCGTATCTGCTGGACGGCACATCGGCCCTGACGAACGTGACGGTCAGCGGGAACACGGCGGGAGGCGGTGGCGGGGTGTGTGGGTCCGGCAGAGCATCGACATGGACCAACGTGACGATCACGGGGAACATGGCATGGTCGGGCGGCGGGGTTCTTGTGTCGGGCATACTCACGCTGCAAAACACGATTGTGGCCCAGAACGCCGCAGACGCCGGCCCGGACATATATGAGATCACAGGCAGCACGCTTTCCGGCTCGAACAACCTGATCGGCGACGGCAGCGGGCAGACGTCGCTGGTCAATGGGGTGAACGGCAATCTCGTGGGAACCGGCGCCAGCCCGGTTGATCCGAAACTGGCGGAAGGAAGCGACTTTGGGATCGCCTTTTCTCCCGTGGCGGGCAGTCCGGCGATCGATGCGGGGGATGACAGCCTGATCCCTGCAGGAATCAGCACCGATTTCTATGGGGCAGCGCGAATACAAGGGGCGCGGGTGAACATTGGGGCGGCGGAGACGGTTTTGCTGGGCGCGCCAGGTACCACATACGTTGTGAACAGTCTAGCGGACAACGTCGCGGCTGATGGAGTGATCACGCTACGTGAAGCTCTTGCCGCAGCCAACAGTAACAAGGCTGTGGGCGATGCACCGGCCGGATCATACGCCTCGGCCGATGCGATTACCTTTGCGCCGGGTCTGAGCGGAAGCATCCACACCAACGGCCAGGCCTATCAGATCACCAGTCGCGTGAGTATCACTGGTCCGGGTGCCAGCCAGTTGGCCTTAGACGGGGAAGGCACGAGCAGAGTTGTGGATATCCCTGGGGTATATGATGTGAGCATCAGCGGGATGACGATTATGGGAGGCAATGCGCAGAACGGTGGCGGGATCTATGCGGCCGGTGCGCGTCTTGCTTTGAACTGGGTGGTGATCAGCGGAAACACGGCATCGTTATACGGTGGTGGCGCGTATCTATTCCTCGGCACGCCGATCCTGACGAATGTGACGATTAGCGGGAATACTGGATACTACGGTGGCGGGGTGTATCAGTCCTGTGGTACGTTGACCACGACGAACGTGACGATCGGCGGGAACACGGCGTCCTCCAGCGGTGGCGGCGTGTATCTGTCCGATGGCACCGCGACGCTAATGAACGTGACGATCAGCGGGAATGCGGCCCGCGGCAACGGTGGCGGGGTGTATCAGTTCTATGGCACATCAACCTTGACGAATGTGACGATCAGTGGGAACACGGCGTATAGCGGTGGCGGGGTGGATTTACATTATGGTACATGCACGCTGCGAAATACGATTGTGGGCCGCAATTCTGCGCGCAACAGTGGTCCGGATGTGTATTGGTACACCGGCCGGCTTTCCGGCTTCAATAACCTGATAGGAGACGGCAGCGGACAGCACTCTCTGGTCAATGGAAGCAACGGTAATGTCGTTGGGACAAGCGCCAGTCCCATTGATCCTCAGTTTGTAAATATGGCTGGAATCGACTGGACAACGTGGGATCTGCATCTGCAGGCGACATCACCGGCGGTGAATGCGGGAGATAACGCCTGGATTCCGGCCGGTGTCACGATTGACATAACGGGTGGTCCGCGCATCACAAACGGCACCGTGGATATGGGTGCCTATGAGCTGGATCAGGCCCCAACTGTGACAGCGGTATATGTCAGGGGCTCGAGCTGGAGTACGGACTTCCTTTCCTTCCTGCAGGCCAATGTGAGTGGTTCGAGTTCCACCTATGGCTTTGCCATTCCGGTGGGATCGGGCGACACGCAACTGCAAACGTTACCTTGGCGGAATCTCGATCAGATCTCGATTGCCTTCAGTGAGGATGTCTCGGTGGCCCAAGCGCAGTTTGCCATCGTGGGGTCGGTGGGCAGCTACAGTGTGTCGGGCTTTAGCTATGACGCAACGGATCATGTGGCCACTTGGTCGCTCTCGGCGGTGATCGGTGCGGATAAACTCTATATTGCCCTGCCGGGAAGTGGAGCGACACCGGTGACAGACACGGCCGGCAATGCGTTGGATGGTGAATGGAGCAATCCCACCAGCTTTGGCCAGGTGGGCGCTACCAGCACCTTCCCCTCCGGCGATGGGGTGGCCGGGGGCGATTTTGCCTTCCGCTTCGATGTTCTGCCGGGGGATTCCACCGGTGGGAGTCTGGGGAAGGTGAATGTGGCGGATATCAATCAGACCAAGAGTCGCAGCAGCCTGCCGGAGACGACAAGCAGCTATCGGTCGGATTTCGATGCGAATGACCTGGTCAATGTTGCCGATATCGCTTACGTCAAAACCAGGTCCAGCATCTCTTCATTGCCGGTGGATCCGCCGGTGCTGCCGAGCTTTGGCCCGGTGTTCTCGCAAGTGAGCCTGCTGCTGAGGCGTCGATCATGGAACCTGTGGTAAAGAGAGCTAGCGAACCAGCGAGAGAACGGCGATACCATCATGAGACGCGTGCGGCCCAACACCGATGCCCGCCGGGGTGGCCGATCGCACATGGGGCAGCGATCTGGACCAATGTGGAATGTCACCTTTCACCTTTTCCTGCCCCCCTTCCCTAGCCCTGAGATGTGCCAACGAAAACAGCCCTGGCTCTATCGCCAGGGCTGTTCTATTGATCAACCGCGGACAGCGCAGGCGCGATTGGGCCGTGTCACATCTACTTCTTATTCCCCTGTTTGGCAGTGTTCAACGTATTCATGCCAGCGGGTGTTACCGGTACCGGTTCACCGGCGCCTGACGGACATTTTACGCCATTCTGAATTCCAGCAAACTTGCCATAGCTGGTGTCGGGAATCCATTCCGTGTCACCGGGCTTCTTGATATAGGTGATCAACATCCCTGCCTCGGGGGCTGCGTTCGCGGGCGCCGCTGCATTCTTCGCCCCTGCCCGCGCAGGCGGCGGCGCTTTCTTAAGGAGATAGCCGCAGAAACGCGTCTTGTCGTTATCGCATGTGAACATGAGCGCCATGGCAGCGTCCTTGCCGTCCTTCTGGAAAGGCTGACCGGGCGGACGGCTATCCTCGAAGACGGTCTTGCCATCATCAATCGAATAGTAGAAGTCACCCTTCACCTGCCCGGTTGGGCCTGACGTGATCAGGCCCCATAGAAAGTAGCCACATACCGCCAGAATAATGATCACGCCAACGGCGGGAATTGCCGGGTTCTCGTTCATCTTATCACGTAATGACATACTTTTCTCCTTCTCTTGAATTGCCTGCGTAGAATCTACGCAAAAAGCGGGCTGACAGAGTAATTGTTTCCGCCATTCCGCCGGAAATCAAACGCAATCCTGAGAGTTACCGGCAGGTACTGTCACATCAGGCGGACAATGCGCTTGATCCCGCCGCCGCCTTGCCCGACCATACCGATGCTTTACTGGAGTCTTTTCTCATGGCCAATCTCTTCTCACCCATCACCATCAAGCACGTGCAGTTCGCTAACCGCCTGGCCATGCCGCCGATGGTCCGTTTCGTCGGCGAGATGTCCGAGGAAGTCAGCGTTACTGCGGGCCGGGTCACACCCCCGGTCGTCGAGCACTATGCCCGCCGGGTCCGTGCTGGCACGGGGACGATCATCGTGGAAGCAACGGCGGTTGATGCCACCGGCCGGGTGTGGGGCAACGGCTTTAACCTTTACGCCGATGAACATATTGCTGACCTCGCTTTGCTGGCCTCAGGAATTCGGTCGGCCGGAGGCATCGCCTGCATCCAACTTGTCCACGGCGGGCCGCAAAGCTCGGCCGACCTGTGCGGCGGCCACCTTCTGGCTCCCTCGGCCATCCCCGCCAATGACAAGGCTGCGCTGCCGCGCAAACTTACGCTCGCCCAGATCCGTACGATCCAGGCGCACTTCGCCGATGCGGCCGAGCGCGCTGTGGCCGCGGGTTTCCATGCCGTCGAGATCCACGGGGCGCATGGGTATCTGCTGGACTCCTTCCTCATGCGCCAGCGCAACCACCGCACCGACACCTACGGCCGCAGCGCTGCCGGCCGGATGCGCATGCTCCTGGAGACCTGCCAGCTCGTGCGCGAGCGCATCGGCGAGAAGGCCCTGATCTTCTGCCGCATCAGCCCATTTACGAAGCGAGATGAGGGCTATACGCTTGAGGACCTTTGCGCCGTCGTCCACGGGCTGGAAGCCTCGGGCATAGACCTGCTGCACCTCTCCACAGATGGCGCATACCGCGGGTACTTTGACACGGATAAGACCCTTGGGCATTACTGCCGCGAACTCACGCGGCTACCGCTGATGATCGCGGGGGGCCTGCGCACTCCGGCCGATGCCCAGCGTCTGATTGCCGAAAACCACGCCGACTTTGCCGCCGTGGGCACGGCGATGCTGCGCGATCCGGAGTTTGCCACGCACGCGCGGGAAGCGTTGCAGGGCGGCTGAAAGACTATCAGAACTGCAACTCAGTGAACCCGCCGGGTTCAATGGCCGCAATAGCCTCCCGCACTTGGACGACATGCTCTCGAATCTTCGGCCAGCTTGTTGTGGGCAACACCAGGATGGCAATCCGTCGGCCAGTCAGGTTCTGCTGATAACGAATGTTCTTATCCGTGGTGATCAAGAGATCAGCTGTGCCCCAGAGCGCCTGATCAAATCGCCGTTACGCAACTCCGCCCAGCCGGCCTCGTATGCCGTGGTCATCTCATGGCCGTGAAGCTCATTGCGAAGTGGTACCGGAGTGCCTTGATCAAAGAGAATCCGCACATCGACTCCCGCTTATGTCGTTTCCGCGAGACTCTTGCCAGCGTGCTCCAACACCGCTTCAACCTGCTGCCGCTGCACGCCCGGGAACCAGGAGAGGAACTCATCAATCCTGGCGCCAGCCTCGAGATTCTCAAACAAAGCCTTTACTGGCACGCGCGTACCGCGAAATACCCACGCTCCGCTCACGACGTCAGGAGATCGCTCCACCGATGTACATTCGCTCCAGTCCAGCATACTGCCCTGATTATACGTCATGGATTATACGGCCGATAGCAATTGTCGATTCCGCCGGTCACGCCGCTTCAGGTGGGTTTGGCGCCAGTGATGCAAGCTGGCGGGTGTGCAGGCGCGGAAGGAGCAGTTGCGAGACGATCGCGCCGCAGAGGGCCATGAACATGTCTTGCTGGGCATCCCAGACGTCGCCTTGTGAACCGAGGAAGTCATCGGCCTGCTTGCCGCCAAAGGTGACGGCGTAGCGCCATTCAAACAGTTCGTAGGAAGCGCTGATGGCGAGGGCAATGCTGATGCAAATGATGAAGAGCCACTTGCCGGCTTTTAGCGGGCTGGTGCGAAGCAGCAGTTCGCGGGCGACCATGGCGGGGATGACGCCTTGGAAGAAATGGCCGAGGCGATCAAAGTGGTTGCGGGAAAGGCCAAACGTATCTCGAGCCCAGTTGCCGATGGGGACTTCGGCGTAGGTGTAGTGGCCGCCGGTCATGAGGATGAGCGAGAACAGCCAGATCAGGAAGTAGTTGAGGGTAGTCAGTGGGAAGCGGCGGTAGGTAGCGAGGAGGATGACGCCGCCGATCATGGCAGGCGCGGTTTCCATGAGCCAGTTGAAGTGGCCGTTGGGATGGATGCCGGACCAGATGAGATAGGCCAGGGCAGTAAGAAGAAGCGCGAAATGGGATCTGGTATGCGAGGTCATCATGGCATTGTAACCGAACTCAACTTGCATCAATGCTCATGCATTGTCGTAAGCGCGGAGGAAGTCATCGCGTGAGATGTCGGATTGTCGGCAGATCGCGCGGAGCGTGGCCGACTTGATCGTTGGGTGGTTGGGCATCGTCAAAGGCGTCGTCGTGCCGTCGGCGTTCGCCCTGCGCAAGGCGATGTGCTCTCGCTCACGAACGATCTCGAACCCCAGAGCCTGCAGCGCGCAGCACGCGATTCTTCGGTGCGTCGACAGGGAACTTGGGCATGGCTACACGCTTGCTTCGGCGACGAACGCCTCGATCACCGGCTCGTCCACGCTCAGAGACTCCGCCCCGAACGTCTCAACGTGAAATCGGATTGCGGACTTTACGTCCGCCAGGGCTTGGTCGTAGGTATCGCCTTGGCCAACGATGACCCCGCTGATGCCGACTGGATAGGCCACATAGCCATCAGCGTGCTTCTCGATGATTACCTTCAGTGGCTGCATGCAGTACATCCCTAACATAGTATCCCTCCCAGGTGGGCTGATCCAAGCCCTCACCGATCCACCTCACCCATGACAACGTCGATGGAGCCGATGATGGCGGGAACGTCGGCCAGCAGTACGCCGCGGCAGAGTTCGCTGCAGCAGGCAAGGTTCACAAAGCTTGGGCCGCGGATCTTGAGGCGGTATGGCATCGTGCCGCCCTGGCTCTCAATGTAGAAACCGAGATGGCCGCGGGGATTCTCGTATTCGGCATAGACCTCGCCGGCCGGCACGCGCATGGCACGCGGCAGTTTGGCGCGGAACGGGCCTTCGGCGGGAATCTGCTTGATGCACTGGCGGAGGATCTTGCAGCACTGCCGCATCTCTTCCATCTTCACCCAGTATCGATCCCAGCAATCACCAAGGGCGCCCTGGGCGCCGCGGCCGACGGCGACATCGAACTGCAGCTCCGGGTAGACGGAATAGGGGCGATCGCGGCGCAGGTCCAGTGGGATCCCTGAGCCACGGACCATCGGTCCGGAAATCGCGTAGCGGGTGGCCACATCCCTGGAGATAACGCCGACGTTCGCCGTGCGCTTGATGAAGATGTGGTTGTAGGTGAGGAGCTGGTCGTACTCGGCGATCTTCGGCTCAAAGTAGTCGACGAATTCCTCAAGCTTCTGCAGGAAGCCAGGTGGCAGGTCCCAGGTGACGCCGCCGACGTTGATATAGGACAGAGTCAGGCGGGCGCCGCACAGTTGCTCGAAGAGGTCGAGGATGTATTCGCGTTCGCGGAAGGCATAGAGGAACGGGGCAAAGCCGCCAAGGTCCAGGCCATAAGTGCCGAACGAGACCAGGTGGGAGGCAATGCGGTTGAGTTCTGAGGAAATAACGCGGATGTATTCGGCTCGCTTGGGCACCTGGATGTCGGCCAGTTTCTCGACGGCCATTGCCCAGGCGTGGTTGTTGTTCATGGCCGCCAGATAGTCGAGGCGGTCGGTGTAGCCGACATATTGGTAGTAGTTCAGGTTCTCAGCGATCTTCTCTTTGCAGCGGTGGAGGTAGCCGATGTGGGGCTCAGCGCCGAGAATCAGTTCACCATCGGTGCGTAGAACGATGCGCAGCACACCATGGGTGGAGGGGTGCTGCGGCCCCATGTTCAGGAGCATCTCTTCTGTCTGCACGTCGATGGATTCATCCAGCCCCCCCGGGAGCAGGCCATAGCTCAGTTGGCGGACGGTCGTATTATCGCTGTTTGCGGACATTGGTGGTCCCTTTATAGGCCGGTCATTCTATGAATGCACGGCCGATATGCCAGCGGCGGACAGGTGTGTGAGGTGGGAGGGAGGGAAGCAGATGGCCCATCGGCTGGTCGTTCCTCCATAAAGGAAGGATGGCTAAAGAGATACAAATTGGGGCGATCCGCCGCGGCGGACGACCTGTCGCCGCGGCGACCGCTCTAATCCAAGCCGAGCTGCGCCCGCGCACGCTGGCGGACCTCATCACGGCCTTTGCCAGTCTTGAAGTACATCTCCCGCTTCGTGGCTTCACTGCGGTTGGGATGGGGTTCACAGTGGACCAGAACCCAAGGCACCCCTGCCTTCGTCGCGGGGCCCTGGCCGGTGTTGTGCCGATGCAGACGAGCGCGCAGGTCGTTCGTTGATCCGGTGTAGCAGCGCTTCAACTTCGCGCTATAGAGCACGTACGTATAGAACGGTGCCTCGGGCATAGCCGAGCAGCCCTCCTTGCGAGGGCTGCAAATCGGGGCGAAAGGATTTGAACCTTCGACCTCGTGGACCCAAACCACGCGCTCTAATCCAAGCTGAGCTACGCCCCGGACACAAAATCCAAATGTCGACGGCCATCAAACCTTCGACCTGTCGCCGCGGCGACCGCTCTAATCCAAGCTGAGCTACGCCCCGGACGCAAAATCCGAATGTCGACGGCGGCAGGACTTAGGCCTTCGACCTGTCGCGGGGAGTGTTCTAAGCCCCCGCCCACAGAAAGTCCAGCTTCCTGCTCGACCGACGCGAGGCGCCAGAATTCGGTGATTTATCTTGATTCCCAGCAATCTCGTCAGTATGTTACTGCGACAGAGTTGGTGAGTCTTTAGCTGCCAACGTCTTAATGGATGGTTTTTGACTTGCGGTGCAGGAGGTCTGCGCGGCTTGGATTTATCTCACGTCGTTTTGTGAAGGCACAGAGTATGAAGAAGAACACGTTGCGAATCATCGCGTGCGCAGTGGTCGGTGTCGGCAGCTTGGTGGCCCAGCAGACATCGACGGCTGCGACCTATACGTGGACAGGTGGCGGCGGTGCCAACGTAAACTGGAACGCCCCCGCCAACTGGGGAACCGTATCAACGTATCCCAGCGCCCCTGGCGATGTGGCGAACCTGAACATTGATTTCGCAGCGGCTGTTACCCTGTCAATGTATTCGGGCTCCCCAACGTGCGGCATCCTCAACTGGGGCGACTCAACTCAAACAGGTGGAGTGTATCAGGCGGTTGGGGTGAGTGGAACGAACGGCGGCGGCACGATCACATTCAACAACAACGGTAGTGGCGCGCAGATTAACCATGTCGCATCAGGGGCCGCCACTGACAACATGCGGTGCAACGTCATCCTCCAAGACAACCTGACCATCAACGTCGCAAGCAGCTCTTACAACATCAAGCTGTGGGGCGCCATCACAGAATCGGGTGGCTCGTACGGCATCACCAAGACTGGTCCCGGCTACCTGTCGATCGAGCCGGCTGGTGGGGCCTCCAACTGGACCGGCCTTACGACCTTAAACGCCGGCCGTATCCAAGTGGCAAGCAACGCCGGCAACAACGGCATCACCGGAAATATCCTTGTCAACGGTGGACGACTTCAGAACTCGAGTTCCGATGCCATCGCTGATACCGCGAATATCGAGTTCGAGGGCGGCGACTGGAATATGGGCGGCCCTGGGAACAACGAGACGATCGCGTCATTGTCCGGTGCGGCTACCACACCCGATATTTTCAGTGGAGCCACTGTTCCCGCCGGAGTAGTAGGAACACTTACGCTTGCGGCTACCACCGGCACGACCAGCTACGCGGGAACGTTCGGTGTGAACAACGCACTCGCCCTTAGCAAGACTGGTGGCAGCACTCAGACGCTGGCTGGCACGCGTGCGAATGTGCTCTCGAGCGTTTCAGTGACCGGGGGCACGCTGGAGTTGAACAAGACTGCAGGCGTTAACGCACTCAGCGGGCCGATCACGGTGGGCAATGGCGCTGGAGCGGGCAAGATCCGCCTGCTGGCATCCAACCAGATGGCCGATGGATCAGCTTTCACGTTTAACGGCGGCACGCTGGACACGAATGGCTTCAGCGAGACACTCTCGACGCTGACCAATAGCGGGGCATCGACCATCGACATGGGCGCTGGAGCGTCCATCCTCACGTTTGCCAACAGCAGCGGGCAGACTTGGAGCGGCTCGATTCAGATTCTCAACTGGAGCGGATTGACCGCTGGCGGTGGAACGGACCAGCTCCTCTTCGGAGCCGGCGGGCTGAGCACGGGACAACTCGCCATGGTCAGCTTTGTCAACCCGACCAATTACGCCCCCGGAACATACGGGGCGACGATTCTTCCCTCCGGCGAGGTCGTGGCCGCCGTGCCCGAACCAGCGATCATTGGCACGCTGGCAGCTAGCGGATTGCTCGCGTTGCGAAGACGCCGCACCCGCGCATAACGCTGCGGTGAACCAGCGCAAAAAAGAGCTCTGAAATCGCAGCCCTCGTCAGGAGGGCTGCTCTATTGGATGCCGAAGCAGTGCCGGGATACCACGGCGACGTGTCGCGACGGTTTGTGAATACCGGAGGTCTCCCACCGGATGTCCATCTCTTGGCCTAGAGCGTGTTATGCACTTCACGTGATGTCTCCGAGGAGTCGGCTCAAGAGCACACAGGCGAACGCGACCAGGTGCAGCCCGGCAACGGTGGATGCCAGACGCTCATAGTCCTTTGCCAGACGACGGAACCGCGCCAG
>CAIQIQ010000047.1 GCA_903871935.1 uncultured Phycisphaerales bacterium | reverse complement strand
CTGGGGTGCATCCTCTCGCATCAGCGTCAAATACGGGGCCACGAAGGCCCACTCATCATCCGTGACGTCGCTTGGGTATGGCTTCCTTGCCATCCCTATCTTCTACACTACATTGCCCAAAGTTCATAACACGCTCTAGTCAAGCTGCTTGCGGAAACGGCTGAGGCTCAGTGTCAGGATGGCCACGCAGCAGATGGCCAGGCCGATGATGTTGGGCAGGAGGTCCATGGCATCAGCGCTGCGCAGCACGATGCCGCGCAGGATCTGCAGGAAGTAGGTGACCGGGAGGATTCCGCCGACCGCGTAGAGCGGCCAGGGCATCTCCGAGCGCGGGAATACGAAGCCGCTGAGCAGCACCGAAGGCAGCATGAACAGAAGCGATATCTGCATCGCCTGCAATTGCGTCCTGGCCAGTGTGGAGATCAGCAGCCCGAGGCCCAGGACCGTGAAGATGAAGAGCCCGCCGAGCGGGAAAAGCAGCATCAGGCTTCCCTGGATCGGCACACCGAACAGGCCGACCATCAGCGCCAGGATGATCACCATCTCGATCGTTGCCAGCAGCACGTAGGGGGTGAGCTTGCCCAGCAGCAGCCCGCGAGGACTGACGGGGGTCACGAAGAGCTGCTCCAGAGTGCCGGTTTCGCGCTCTTTCACGATGGAGAAGCTGGTGAGAAATGCCAGCACCACCTGCAGCACGATGGCAATCAGGCCGGGCACGAAGAAGTAGGCGTCGAGCAGGTTGGGGTTGTAGAGCAGGCGGGTGCGTGACTCAACGGCCATCGCCTGGGCTCCGTGCTCATCGCGGGCGGCGGCGAATTGCGCCAGTTCGGCGGCGACTTGCGCTTTGCCGATCGACATCGTGGCTGTCAGCAGACCAACGGTATTCACTGCCGTCTGTGCCACCTGCGAATCGCTGCCGTCGACCAGCACCTGGATCCGAGCCTGCTCGCGGCGCAAAAGCCGCTCGGAGTAGTTCGGCGGAATCAATAGGCCCACCTTGGCCCGTCCGGAGGTCAGCGCGCGGCGAAACGCTTCAGCGCTGACAACCCGATCAACGATTCGGAAGGTGCGCGTGTTGCCCATCGATTGGATCAGTTCGCGGCTCTGTTGCCGGCCATCGAGGTCCATCACCACCATGGGAATGTTCTCGATGGTCACGTTGGCGGCGTAGCCGAAGATGGTGAGTTGCACCGCCGGGACGAGGATGGCGAAGATGATCGTGGTCCGATCGCGGCGGATATGCGCGAACTCCTTGATCAGGATGGCCCAGAATCCTTTCATGCGGCTTTCTCCGTCTCCTGCAGGTTGGACGATTGCTTGCGGCTGAGCAGGACAAAGACATCCTCGAGAGTAGGAGGAATCTGGCGGGCGGCGGCCGCGGGGTCGGTGGCGGCCAGTTGCGCGACGAGTTCTTCGGGCGAAACGGCCTTATCGGCCAGCAGGTGCAGGCGATCGCCGAACATGGTGGCATCGCGGATCACCGGCAAGGCGCGGGCGCGGGCCAGGGCGGCGGCTGGCTGGGTGCAGACGAATTCCCATCGCCGCGTGCCCTCGGGCGTGATTGCGGGATCGGCCTTGAGCTGGTCCGGCCGGCCCAGGGCAATCATCCGCGACATATAAATGTAGCCGATGTGCGTGCAGCGCTCGGCCTCGTCCATGTAGTGGGTGCTGACCATCATGGTCACGCCGCGATGGCTCAGATCAAAAAGCAGATCCCACAGGTCGCGGCGGGCAACCGGGTCGATGCCGGCGGTCGGCTCATCGAGGAACAGCACTTCGGGCTCGTGCACGAGAGAACAGGCCAGGGCCAACCTCTGTTTCCAGCCCCCTGAGAGCTGGGCGGCCGGGCGATCCATGTATTGTGAGATGCCAGTCCAGGTGGCGACGGCTTCCTGGCGCTGGGCTCGGCGCTGGCGATCCAAGCCGTAAATGCGGGCGTAGAACTCCAGATTCTCCCGCACGGTCAGGTCGCTGTAGAGGCTGAACTTTTGCGACATGTAACCGATTCGGCGCTTGATGGCTTCCGGGTCAGCGCTGACATCAACGCCCAGTACCCGGCCGCTGCCGCCGCTGGGACGGAGTACCCCGCAGAGCATGCGGATGAGGGTCGATTTGCCCGAGCCGTTGGGGCCGAGCAGCCCGAAGATCGCGCCGCGCGGGATGGACATGGTCACATCGCGCACGGCGATGAAGTGGCCGAAGCGACGGGCGAGATGGTCGGTCTGGATTACGGCTTCGTCCATGGGTTGACCGGTCTTATTCTGCTTCATCCAGCAGCACATCCGCCATCACACCCACGCGCAGGTCGGTGCTGGGCTCAAGGCTGATCTTGGCACGGAAGACCTGTTTGCTGCGTTGTTCGGGCGTTTGCACATTGCGCGGGGTGAACTCCGCGCTGGTGGCCAGAAACGTAATCGTTCCCTGGAAGCGGCGATCGGGAAATCCATCGACGCGGATTGGCACATGCTGGCCCAGTTTGAGCCGGCCCAGGCGGGCTTCGGGGATGTAGGTTCGCACCCATAGGCGCGAGGTATCCAGCAGCGCGAGGGCGGGGGCATTTGCGGCGATCAGATCGCCCGGCCGCAGGTCAACGGCTTCGACGACACAGGTAGTCGGCGCCTTAACATTCAGCTCATCCAGTTGCACCTGGATGGTGGCGACCTGCGCTTCGGCGGCAGCAGCGCGGGCGGCGGACTGATCGATATCCTCTTTGCGGTATCCCGCTTCGATCAGTTTGAGCGCGGCATCGGCTTCGGCCAGGGAAGCGCGGGCTTCGGCGATCTCCTCAGCGCGGGTTCCTTCCTCCAGGAGTTTGAGGTCGTTCTCGGCCGACTGGTGTTGGGCTTGGGCGGATTTGAGTTCGCGATTGGCGCGGTCGAGTTCGGACTGTGAGGTGGAGCCGCCGGCCGCGGTTTCGGCCATTCGTTTATGTTGGACCTCGGCAAGCTGAAGATTGGCGAGGGCCACTTGCAGTTTATCGCGGGCGATTTCGATCTCGCGCGGGCGCGGCCCGGCCACGAGCTTGGAAAGCGTGGCGTCGAGCCGATCGCGACGGGCTTTGGCCTGCTGCAGTTCCTCGCTTCGGAAGCCGGCTTGCAGTCGCGAATGGTCCGCCTTCGCCGCGGCCAGTTCCCCCTGTGCCTGGACGAGCTTGGACTTCAGATCAAAGGGCTCGATGCGGAATAGCGGTGCACCTGCGGCGACGGCGTCACCTTCCTGGGCACTGACCTCGGCGACCCGGCCGCCCACGCGCGAGCCGACGCGGATCTCGTCAGCCTCGATGAACCCGGACACGACCAGCGGCGGCACATGCCGGTTCTGGTAAATGAGCCAGGCGAGCACCCCAAGTGCCGCGACCACGACGATCGCCAGAATGGTACGCATGATTCCACCCTAGCGAGTGCATCCATTGGCCGCAAGGCAGATATTGGACGCCGACAGTGGCGGTGACCTTCACCAGATCAGTAGTTCCGTTACGATTGCCCTCATGACCCATAGAGAACGTTTCTTCGCAGTGATGGCAGGGAAGAAGTCCGACAAGGCGGTGTTCTTTCCGGATGTGACCGACTGGTATGGCGCTGTGCGGACGCCACCGGGTGTTGCCCGGAGATATGGCGGGGGATCGTTCATCCCAGATCAGGACCCACTGCATGGGTATCGCGGCGCAATGCCAGCGGAATTCGACGGGATGACGTTCCTGGATTTCTATCGCAAGTACGACTGGGGTCTGCCCATCCATGGCTACGGCTGGTACGAGCTGCAGTATGACGGTGTCGAGGCCAGTACGGTTGTCATAGGTAATGCTCGTACGCGCACATTGCGCTGCTCGCGGGGTGAGTTGACCGAACAGTACACCATGGCCGGCGATGGCTCGTGGGCGCCGACGATGCACTTCATCAAGGACATCAGCCAGCTTGAGGTGATGCGCCATATCGTCGAGCACACGCGCTATGTGCCGCGCTACGACCGACTGACGAAACTGATGGCGGATATCGGCGAGATGGGCGTCTGCGATGTCGTGCTGGATCGCTCACCGTTTGGCAAGCTTGTGCACAATATGATGGGGTTCGAGCAGGTGGTTTACGGGCTGGCGGATCATGAAGATGTGATGCGGGAATACCTGCGTTTCCAGGAGGAAAAAGATCTGGAGGTGATACGGATGGCGGCGGCCGCCCCAGCGCGGATCGTCATCCTGAGCGATCACGCCGATGAGAACCTCATCTCTCCCCACTTCTACCGGAAATACTGCATTCCCTTCTATCAGAAGGCGACCGGCATCCTGCATGCGGCGGGCAAGATCGTCTCGACCCACCTCGACGGCAACTTCAAGGGCTTCTTCCCGCTGCTGAAAGAGACAGGGTTTGACCTGTTGGATGGCTGCACGCCCGAGCCGATGATGAACTATACGGTGGAGGAGTTGGCCGCCGCCATGCCTGAGGGCATGCGCTGCTACTGCGGCGTGCCGGCGACGCTCTTCTGCCAGCATCTGAACGACCAGGTAATCCTGGAATACGGCAAGCGCATCCTCGACACGTTCGATGGCAGGGCGGTGCTCAATATCGGCGATATCCTGCCCCCCGATGGCGATATCCGGCAGGTGATCCGCCTGGGGCAGATGGCCAGCAGTTACAGATGAAGCAGACGCCGGGCATTGCCGTTATACACCTTTTGCAGTACCTCGTCGGGGAGTGAAACCCCGTATATCCGCCAGCGTCCCTGGCCGGGCAGGTGCTCACCTGCCTCGTACGCAAAGTACTCATCGGCCGTTTCCAGGAAGCGGAAGTGGACCTGGTACATGGGGATCTGCGGAGTGAAGTCGGTTCCAAAGAGGATTCGATCCGGGTACTTCAGGAACCACTTGCGGCTGGTGTACGGCGCGCGGCCCAGTTCGGCGATGCGGGCGGAGATGTCTGTGTACAGGTTGGGGTAGCGGTCCATCATCTTCGACACGTATCCCAGGTTTTCCGGATAGCACCCGACATGGGCGGTGATGAAATTGGTCTTGGGGTGCTTCCCGATCATGCGATACATCGATTCGATCAACGTCATGAAGGGCGGGAACTGCGGTCCGTAAAAATGCCAGTCGGGGTGGCCGTGAAGTTCATCCCAGCGCTCGTTGAAGCGGTCCAGGGGTTTGAAGAACGCGGTGGGGTCGGCAATGTGGATGGTCACCGGGACGCCGGCTTGACCGGCCGCATCCCAGACATCATCCAATCGCGCATCGTCCGGCATGACCAGTTTGTCATTCTGGTCGCGGTAATGCAGCCCCAGACGCTTGTAGATCTTTAACCCCTTCGCTCCGGCCTTGACGTCTTTGAGCAGTTGGGCGGCCGCTTTTTTCGTCCAATCGGCGCTGCCAAAGCCATTAAAGTCCAGATTGCAATAGGTGGCGAAGCGGCCGGGGAAGGCGTTGTCGAGCAAGTCGAGGGTCTTCTTGAGCACATCGCCAGTCTCGCCGCTCAAGTTCACGATGGTGGAGACATTGACCGCATCCATGTCGCGAACGATCTGCGCTGCATCGCGTTTCCCAGGGCCAAAGCCTTTAAGGCCGAGATGGTTATGGCCGTCGATCACGGGAAACTTCCCGCGCGGGACAGAGTGCTCTTCAACGATCAGTTCCGAGTGGGGCAGGTAATCCTTGGCGAGCAGGTCTTCGGCCATGTCTTGTCTCCTTCATGTAATGCGTGCACGTTACATCGGCGTGAGGCGAGATTCCACTGATTCACGGCTTCTGCACATAGCCTTCGAATGCCTGTTTGCCAGCGTTATCCAGGGCTGCTTTGGCATCGCATGCGTTGCGTGCCCACCACAGGCGCATCCCCAGTTCATGGTTAATGCGGCTTGGATGCCCTGGCGGCAGCTTGGGCGGATGAAACGGGTCGTGGTAGATGTTCGATGCGATCGCCCGGCCCGAAGCGTCGGTCAGTGTGAGTGACACGGAGCACGGCGCATCGGCAGGCGGTGTGAAGCGGAGATCGCAGATGCGCACGTGTGCGTCGGGCCCAAGGGAGAGCTCTGTCCTTCCCTGAGCCAGGATTGCTCCCGACGTCGTAATCGTCCATGCCGCCGTACAGCGGCCATAGTCCGTAAGCAGATCATTCACCGCGTGAAGGGCGACCGGCCCCTTCGAGTACTCCATGAAGATGCCAACGGGCATGTTCGCTTCGGCCATGGCCTGCGTGCCGCCGCCCAGGCCTGCGTTCTTGGGTTGGCCCCAGTAATCGTACACACCATAAAAGCTTTGCGGGCAGAAGTCGATCCACATGAACTGGAAGTAGCCCCCGCAAGGCGCGTACTTCTGCATGCGGTAGTGTTCCATGTAGTACTTGAGCAGGTGGTACTGGTAGTCGTGCAGGCGAGCGACTTCCGGTAGCACATCGGACAGCGCTTGGGCGATCTCAGGTACGTGGCGAGCCTGTGCGGGAAGCGGCGGGGCATCGACGCCAAACTCGGTTGCGAGCTTTTCCCTGGTCCCGTAAATGGCGGCGAACTCCCCGCCATTGAGCGAGCCTGTGTAGTCGTGGCCGTCGCCGCTAGATAGGTCATCGCGAGCGCCGGAATTGCGGATGATCGGGCGCGTGGGGTCCAGGCGCTGCACCTCGGCCGCGATGTGTGCTCCGGGCCGCTCGCAGGCGCGGATCGTGGCGGTCTTGCCATCGGTCTGGTAATCGCCCGTGGCTTCGTTCATGCAGATCCAGCAGGCGATGCTGGGATGATTGCGCAGGTGGCGGATCGTATCGCAGAAGATGCTCGCTGCCCGGCGCGCGTACCTGTCGTCGGTGGGGAATGCCCAGGTGACATCGGAATCCTGGAAGACCAGCACGCCCAGGCGGTCGCACAGTTCGTAAAAGTCGTCATTCTCCATGTGCACGTGGATGCGCAGGGAGTTGATTCCCAGGCGAATGGCGTTGTCGATGTCGCGCTGATACCGGCCGCGATGCGTGTTGGAAACATACAGGTCGGACCAGTACGTTGCCCCGCGCAGGTAGAGCGGCCGACCGTTGAGCAGGAAGGTGATCTCGTCCTTGGTGCGGACCATCTCGACCTTGCGGACGCCGAACGTCTGGGTTGATTGCAGCAGGACTTGATCGCCGGCCACCAGCTCAAGTTGAGCCTCGTACAGACTTGGGCCCCCGCGATCCCAGGTGTTCCAGAGGCGAGGGTTGTTCAGATCCAGCGATAGCGTGAGCGTATTCTCACCGGCGCTGAGGGTTGCCGCCGTGGTGATGGTGGCAACGTCAGCATGTTCGGGCAGCGACAGGATGCGCACCCGGAGTTGCGCGCCGGCAACGGCCGTCTCGGATGCCACACGCCACGAGGTGGATACCGTTGCCTGCTTCATGTCTTCCGATGGCGTGGCAACGATGCAGGGGCTTTCAAGCGGGCGGACTCCCTGGTGGGTGATGAGCCGTACCGGCCGCCAGATTCCAACGGGATTCACATCCCGCTGCACAAAGGTGTCGGCGTGCTCGTAGCTGCCTTTGATCAGGTTCCGCACGATATACCAAAAGCGGCTCTTCTCCTGCCCCGGAACGATGGTGCTGTCCCATGGTGACCGTACCTTGACCACCAGTACGTTGGGTTTGTCCTTAGCCAGCAGCGGGCCGACCTCAAACTCAAACGCATTGGTGTAGCCTTCGTGTTCGCCGAGGCACTGGTCATTCAGGTATATCTTGCAGAAGTAATCCACACCCTCGAAACGCAACGTCGCCATGTCAGCGCCGTCGGGGGTGGGGAACTCGACACGGTACCACCAGGGCGCTGCGTTGAAGTGGCGCAACTCGCGCCCGAAGTACGGCTGCCTGGCCAGCAGCAGTTGCAGATGCGCTAGTCGATCGATAGGCTCCCAGGGGGAAATGCACGGCCCGACGGTGTCCGGCGACCAATCCCGCCGATAGATGCCCAGCTTCTCCCCAAGATCGTGCACATCCTGCACCACGCTCCAGCCCGTTGCCAAATTGATATTCATGCTTGGATCTCTTGGACAAAACGTTCCGGATCATCCGGCGAGATGACCACCCTCCGGCGTTCATAGCGCAGCACCACGGCCCGGCGCGGATCGGTCACAAAGGCTCGATACGAGCCCAGTGTCTTGTTCCAGTACCAGCCCGTGAACGAATAGAAGCCGCCATTGCCGCAGGTGCGAATGCTCTTGCACATGCTCTGCGGCTCAAAATGCGCGGATCGCAGGCTCGCGCGCGAGAGGCGCGTGGCCCAGAACAGGCGATGTACCAGGATGGCGTCCGGCGCGATGGTGTAGCCGCGTACGGTGAACAACGCGCAGCCAACCACCAGCGCGATTGGCAGATAGCGCAACAACGCCAGCGGGCCCAGGGGCGTTGACCCTGGAACGCAGATCAGCGTCAGAGTCACACCCAGGCAAATCAGGGTGACGATAACAGAGACAACTTTCAGTGCCGTGCTCCAGGGAGCTGTGTAGGTCTTCATGATCGTCTCACTTTTTCAGTGTAACAGCAGGACCGCGTGATTCCAGCGCTCCGGCCAAGAGCTGCGCGCGTGATGCACGAGGTTGCGCCCGGTATCATGCTGCGGGTGGGCGGCAGAGATGGAGACAATGATGAGTAAGATGCTGTTGGCGGTGGCGATTGTTGTGCTGGGCGCATGGACTTGTTGGGCGCAGGAGTTGGCCATGGTGCGAGAAGAGGGTTTCGTGCGTTCACTTAATGGGCAGTGGGAGTTCGCGCCCGAGGGGTCCAATGTTTTCGACAAAGTCCCGGTGCCGGGAAACTGGTCCAAAAGTACCCAAGTGGGAGACTGGAAACAGGCATCAGCACTGCGCGGAGGAACCTATCGCCGTTCGTTCGACGTGCCCAGCGGAGTAACCGGCGTGGCGCTGGAATTCGATGCGATTCGCTGGGGCGGCGAAGTGCTCGTGAACGGAAAAGTGGTCGGCAAAGGAATCCTGGGCAACTCGCCGCTGTGGGCGGATGCCAGCGCGGCCGTGAAGGAGGGGCCCAATGTGTTGGAGGTCCGGCCCCGAGGCTGGCCAGCCCTGGAGCGCTTCCAGACCGGGGATGTGCAGATTCCCTCGGGCGCGGCCCAGTGGTTCGGATCAAAGATGGGTGGGATCCCCGAAGACGCGTGGGTACGGTTTTATCGCGGGGCGCGGGTAGGAACCGTGCGAGTGACGCCACGATTCGCAGGACCGAGCTGCGGTATCGCGGTGGAAGTCATGGCGCCATCGACGGCGTTCAAGGGGAAGCTCTGTGCCCGCATCCTGAGCGATGATGGGTCCAAGGCGTATTCGCAGGTTGCCAGGCAGGAGGTGGACTTGGTGGCCGGCCAGACGGTGGAAGTGACGCTGAAGGATGTGGCCGCCAGGGAAGCGCCGCTGTGGTCGATCGAGGCGCCGCAGATGTGCCGGGCGACGGTGTGGCTGGAAGCCGATGGTCAGAAAGAACCGGCCAGCGTCCGCGAGGAGAGCTTTGGTTTTCGCGAGATCACGATTAGGGATGGCCACGTGCAGATCAACGGCCGGCGGGTGGCCCTGCACGGGTTCACCGGCGGAATCTGGCCCTACGATGCCTTCATCTCGCGCGGGGCTGACGACGATTTCAAGAAGTGGCAGGTGACGCTCTTCCGAGCGATGCACGGCCGGGCATTCCGCTGCCACATGGAGCCCATGCCGCGCGAATGGCTGGACCTGTGCGACCGCAATGGCATCCTGGTCATCCCCGAGTTTCCGAATTTTCCCGACATCCAGCGCCAGCCGAACTGGTCGCTGGAAAGCCCCTACGACCGGCCGATCTACTGGCAAAACCTCCAGCGCGAAATCTCGGGGATCGTGAAGATCCGGTTCAATCATCCCTGCATCGTGGGATGGAGCGCCAGCAATGAAGGCAGCGGATTCGGCGATTGGGAGAGGGCGAATTTGTATCCATATACCAAGAAGGTGGACCCCACCCGGCTGGTCCTGTTCTCCTCGGATGTGACAGCGGATGTGGCCGACTCGCATTTGTTCCTCGGCAACTGGTATGGAACGCAGGCGGAGTTTGATCGCGCCATCGCAGCGCTGGCCGCGCAATACAAAGATCGGCCGATAGGGTGTACGGAGTATGGCCAGTATGATGCCGGACCATCGCAGTTTGGGAAGGATGTGCCCCAAGGACTGGCCAGGGAGCGGGCGGAGGCGCAGTTGCTGATGGAACAGACCGAAGCGCTGCGAAGGAACCGGTGCGACCTGATCATGCCATACTGGACGCCGGACCGTCAGGAACTGGACCCGGTCAAGAAGGGTTCCCAGTTTCAGTCGATGCGCAATGTGCTCTCGCCGCTGGGCGTAAGCCTGGACCTTGCGCAACGGCATGCAACGGCCGGCGGGAAGATGGAGGTGCCCGTGTGGGTGATGAGCGATGATGACCAGGCACAAGGCAAGGTAACCGTGGACGTGGCGCTGCTGAGCGAGCATCCCGGCTTTGCCTGGGATGGGCAAGTTCAGGGGAAGAACGCGAGCTGGACGGGGAAGATCGAGTTTGAGCTGGGGGCGTGGGAGGCCAAGCATCAGACGATGACGGTCCAACTTCCGCCGAACCCAGGGCACTACACGCTTGCGGCGGTGGCGCATTGCGACGGAGGCTCGACGATCAGTCTGCGGCCGCTGGAGGTAGTAGCGAGTTTGGTGCCGGCGGAGCGGTCGCTGAAGGTGGGCGTGATCGAGACCGACGGAAGGCTTGAGGCGTGGCTCAGACAGCGCGGGCATAGGGTCGTGTTGCCGTACGGTGATGACCGGCCGGATGTGGTGATCGTGGCCGAGGGGCAGATTGCCGACGGCCGGCTGCGCAATTACGGCTTCGCCATCTCATCGCGCGTGAAACAGGGGATGCGACTGGTGATTCTCGAGCAGCGAGCATGGCACGAGGGAGCCCTGACCGGAGATGTGGTCAAGGATCTAACCGGGGTGGCGCTGCGGGTGAATGCGGCGTGGGTGTTCGCGGAGGATGCCGCACTGGTGGCGGCGCTGGGTCAGCAGGCTCAAATGTCTGCCCTGCCGGGCGAAATGAACGGCTGCGATGGCATAGGCCTGCGCGTGCGACTGGCGTTGGCGGGCACGAGTGTAGGAGCGCCCAGCAAGGTCGGAACCGGCCAGCCCGATGCAATGGTGGCTCCGGCAAGCTCTCCCGCAACCGCGCCGGCAACCATGCCCGCTGCAGCAGGCTGGACACCGGTGATGGTTGCCTACACGCGAGGACGCGAAGCGCCCGACTGGGCCATCGTGCGCGGCCATTATGGGAAAGGCGAGGTGCTCTGCTGCCAGGTGCCCGTGATGGACCGCGTCGATCCGGCGAAGAGCTCTGAATATGACCCAGTGGCCCAGAGGCTGCTTGGATGGTTGGTCGAAACGGTGCCGTGATTTGGAGCGTGGAATGCTGCCCTCCGTCAAATTCCATGGAAGACCAAGAAAGCACCTTCCTCTATTCACATATTCGTGGTCAAATGGGCAAAACTCTACTTGGAGGTTTCATGCGTCTTTCTATCGTGTTGGGTGCAATCGTATTGGGCAGCCTGCTTCTTTCGGCCGATCTACTGGCGCAGGCGCCTCCCGGCGGCGGCGGCCGGCCGGGCGGGATGATGCAGGGCAATGCCTTTGTGCAAGCCATTGATGCCTTGGGCGATCTCAATCTGCGTCCGGATTTCACTCTGGCCAAGGAGCAGAAGGAAAAGCTCCAGGTGATCCGCGAGGATGTGAAGAAGAGCGAGGAGCAGTGGCGTACGGCCCACGCCGAGGATCTGAAGAAGATCCAGACTGATATGCAGGCCGCTCGCGATGCCCAGGATCAGGATAAGATGCGCGAGGTCATGACCCAGCGCCAGGAACTGATGCAGGGCATGCCCAGCGGCGATGATGCGCTAACCAAGGTCAAGGCTCTGTTGACCGAAGACCAGGTCAAGGCCCTGGACACGCGCATCACTGAACGCCAGCAGGAGATGCGCACTCGCATGGGTGGCATGATGGGTGGCGGACGCCGCGCGCCAGCAGGCGGCGGACAGTAGCCGTCCAACCTGGACCGTTATTCAGCT
The DNA here is from genome assembly GCA_903871935.1 of uncultured Phycisphaerales bacterium. GTDB lineage: Bacteria > Planctomycetota > Phycisphaerae > Tepidisphaerales > Tepidisphaeraceae > CAIQIQ01. The sequence continues at coordinate 3,833 of CAIQIQ010000047.1, read as the reverse complement.
TAGAATTTGGCGCCCGGTCTCTGGCAATTGCCGGTGACCGGGCGCGAGTCATTTTTGGTCCGTGCACTGTACGAAGCCGTCAATGACGGCGATTTGCCTCTGCGACGGTGCGAGCATAACCATTCCCCGTCCTGTATACTCCCACGCCATATCTCATCCTCTGAATCGTCGATACAGAGTCTGCTGACTCGCGATCTTATGAAAGGAATCGGAATGTTTCGAAAGCTCCTGGTCCTGGGAACGATCCTTCTGCTTGCATCCTGTGCTGCATCCCATAGCGACAAACCTGTCGCCGCGCCCGCGCCCGCACCCGCACCGGAGGCCGCGCCGCTGAGATATCCCCAGCGATGGGTCGGCCTAAGCGGCTCGTGCGCCACCACCGAATCGACCGATGCCCTGATCGCCAAACTCAAGAGCGCGAAGGATGTCGGTTGCACCCACATCATGCTCAGCGAGAGCGGCACCGGCCGGATGGAAATGCAGAAGCCGGCCTACTTCCTCAACGCCAAGCGAGTGCAAGCCTTTGCCAAACAGAACAACCTGACGCTTGCCATGACCATGGTGTCGGTCGGCTATTCCGGCACCTATTTCCACTATGACACCAACTTCGCCGCCGGCCACCCAGTCAAGAATGTACCGTACATCGTCAAGGGCCAGACGGCCAAGCCCGATCCGGCCGCCGTATTGCCCGTGAAGAACACCAGCTTCAATGAGGTCGCCGACGGCAAGCTCGTTGGCTGGCAGGATGCGCCCGCATCATTGTTGGATTCGGCCGTTACCCGCAATGGCAAGCCCAGCCTCAAGGGTGGCCCGCTCCTCACCCAGATTGTCCCTTGCGAGCCGTTCAAGTACTACCGAGCCACCTGGTACGTCAAAGGCCCAAAGCCCGAGGATGATGAATGGTACTTCCTGCGCCTCAACTCCACCGACAGCGACCGGCGGCAGAGCTATACCGAGGCAATCGCTCACCCGGCCGATAAGGATGGCTGGTCGAAATACGAGGTTGCCTTCAATACCTTCGAAGCCACCTCTCTCAAGGTCGGCTTCGGCGGCGGCAAGGCCGGCCAGAACTGGTTCGCAGACCTGAAGATCGAGCCGGCCGGCATGCTGCTGCTTGTCCAGGCCCCGCGCATCCCCCTGGTCGTCACCAGCCAGGATGGCAAGACCACCTACGAACAGGGCAAGGACTTCAAGTTCGTCGAGGACCCGATCATGGCCGTCAGGCCCTTCCCGGGCGAGGCCCCCATCGACCATGAAGCCCCGGCCATCGAACTGACACCCCAGTCGCGCATCCACGATGGCGATCGGCTCGGCGTCAGCTTCTACCATCACATGCGCGTCTATACCGACCAGGATGCCATGACCCTGTCCGAGCCGGCCATCTGGCCCATCCTGGAACGACAGATCAAACTCGTCACCCAGGCCTGGCCGACCGGCCACTATATGCTGGCCTACGATGAAATCCGCGGCGGCGGCTGGGATCCCATGCCAGACCCGTCCATCAAGACACCCGGGCAGTTGCTTGCCTGGCACTTTCGCAAGAGCTACGACCTCGTGCACAAGTATGCCCCCGGCAGCACCGTCTACACCTGGTCGGACATGTTCACGCCCTATCACAATGCCGCCGAGAAACCCAAATACTACTATTACGTGAACGGCAACTGGTTCGGCGCGGGCAAGGACTTCCCCAAGGATGTGGTCCTGATGCAGTGGTACGCCCCGACGCCCCAGGCCATGCGCTACTTTGCCGACAACGGCAACAAGCAGATCATCTGCGGTTTCTACGATGACAAGACGACCGCGGGCATGAAGAAGAACATCCAGCAGTGGGTGGATGTCTCCAAGGGTGTCCCCGGCATCCAGGGCTTCATGTTCACCACCTTCGGCAACAACTACGGCTCGATGCCCGAATACTTCCAGTTGCTGGACACCTATTCCCAGTGGAACAAGGCAACGACCGCGCCGGCCGACAAGATGATCATGCACGGCGTCGACGATCGTTAACGAGCTTCTCGAAGTGGACTATGAAAGAGTATCTGCCCGTTTCATATTCGGAGGAATTCAAGAGGCGAAAGCCCGTCCTGGTTCTACGGGATGGCGAGACGCTCAAGACCTATACGGTCGATTGCTTCGGCTGTGATGCATCAGGTAGACGCCTGCATACGGGATCCAATCCTTTGACCGGGCCGTTTGCGATCGAAGGTGCAATGCCCGGTGACACGCTCGCCGTGAACATTATCGCGCTTCGCCCCACGAGGAATACGGGATCTTCCTACGACACTCTCGTGCCCGATGCCACCCGAGGTAAAACCAGGAAGTTCAAGAGAGTGTCCTGGTCGCTCGACAACACAAAAAAGACCATTTCCAGAGGCCGATTCCGGTTCAAGTTCAACCCCATGCTCGGTTGTTTCGGCGTGGCGGCCAAAGGCAAGCCGATTACGTCAGTGACCTCCGCGGCGTGCGGCGGGAACATGGACTACAACGGCTTTGGCGAGGGCGTAACGGCGTATTTCCCGGTCTTCCACGACGGCGCGCTCTTCTACGTCGCCGATGGCCATGCTTTGCAGGGCGATGGTGAGATACTGTGCACGGGAATAGAGACCTCTTTCCAAGTCACTCTGCAGTTTGAGGTGCTCAAGAAGAAGCGGATCAACACTCCCCGAGGCGAGAGCAAAAGCGAGATATTCACCGTGGGCTCCGGCCGGCCGCTGGATGAAGCGCTCAAACTCGCCACCGATGAGATGAAACTCTGGCTGATCAAAGACTACGGCCTGAAACCCAGCGAAGCCGAACTCTTCCTTGGCATGAAAGCCAAGTACCGCATCGGCAACATCTGCGATCCCGCCTATACGGTGGTCTGCCGGGCACTCAAGGACGACTTGAAGAACATCATCTCCAGGTAAGCTTATCGCCCATTCAGGAACAGCCGCTGGCCGTTCTCCCACGTGATCTTCCTGAATGTCGCATCGCTCAGACCCCAGGAGACCAGTTTCCGCCGCCAGGGCAGGTAGCACTCTTCCCAGTTCCACTTGAAATCCGGCGGCCGGTGGTCGGGCATGCCGGCATCGGGCCCAAACAGCACACGGTCGGCGTATTTCTCCAGGAACGCCTGCGTGTCGGCCAGCGTGTCGTGCTCGGTATAGTCGCGGTTAAAGTCACTGATCACATGCGGGAAGCGGTCGAGCAAGGCGGCGAACTTCTTGACGCTCTCGATGTCGTTCGCATTGTGACAGAGCACCCACGCGATCTCTTTCCACGCCCCCAGCACCTTGTCCCGCCGTGCATAAATCTCGTCGCGCGTCAGCCCCGTGCGCGTCTTCCAGACTCGCGTCGGGTCGGCCTGGTGCACATACACCCACCAGCCGAGTTTGGCGGCCGTCTCCCACACGGGCTCAAATCGCTTGTCGTCCATCCGCGCGGGCTTGCCGTCGGGATGGATCATGTACATCCCCAGATCCTTCCACACCTTCAGACCCCTCACGCCCAGTTTGTCGTAGCGCTTCATGTCAGCGCAGAGGGTCTTGACAAACTCGTCCGGCCGCCAGCCGAACTCTACCCAGTTGGGCCAGTAGATCACCGACCACTTCTTGAGCCGTTGCTTGCCCATCAAGCGCATGAAATCGGGAAGGTCGCGGTCATGATAGATGACCGCGCCGGCCTTGACCCCGCACTGTGCGTAAGACTGCATGCCCTGCTCAAGGTATGCCTGCGAAAAGTGCGTATGGGCGTCGAAGATGGGGAAATGCTCAATATCGACCATGGGATTTGCTCCTAGAGTGAGGGTGCCGGTTACGTGGATGCCGAGGAAACCGGCAAGTGGGCGATACAGGACT
>CAIQIQ010000046.1 GCA_903871935.1 uncultured Phycisphaerales bacterium | reverse complement strand
TCCTTGTCTTTGCCCACTTCTCCCCTTACTCTCAACCCTCGAATGAGCACCAGAGCACCAGCATATATGCCGCCGAAGTTGTCGGAAGGAGCCCGTATTGGCATCGCCGCGGCCCGGTTCAATGCCCAAGTCGTCGATGAACTGCTCAAAGGCTGCCTCAAGCGCCTGAAGGAGCTTGGAACCGACAAAGCACGGATCGAACTCCACCGCGTTCCTGGGGCATTTGAGCTTCCGCTGACTGCCGATGTCCTGGCCGCGACACGCCGGTTTGATGCGATCATCTGCCTGGGCGCAGTGATCCGCGGTGAGACACCTCACTTTGACTTTGTCGCCGGTGAATGCGCCCGTGGGATTCAAGATGTCGCTATCAAGCGGGGGCTGCCGGTGATCTTCGGCGTTCTGACCACCAATACCGACCAGCAGGCGTGGGATCGCGCCGGGGGCAAACATGGGCATGTCGGCCGCCAGTCGGCCGAGGCCGCTCTGGAGATGATCGCCGCCCTGCAGGCAATTCGTGGCCGGTAATGCCGGGGCAGTTTCGCCCGTGCCCGCGAACGCCTATACTCGCTCGAACCTAAACGCATGATGTACCGAAAGCGCAAAACACGGGAATTGGCGATGCAGATTCTCTTTGCCTGGGATGCCCAGGGGAAGAACGAACAAGAGGTCGCGCGCCAGGTTGTCGCCGATGGCACGGATGATGAGGAGATTCGCGCTGATGCCGTTGAGATGGCCACCGCAGCGTTTGACCAGTTCAGCACGATAGACCCTTGGGTCGAGCGCCTTGCCCCCAAGTGGCCGCCCAGGCGTCAGCCTGGTGTCGATCGCTCCCTGCTGCGATTGGCCGCCTGGGAGCTGCTCAATACCCAGACTCCCCCGAAGGTTGTGATTGCCGAGGCCATCGAACTCGCGAAGCAGTTTTCCACCGAACAGAGCGCCAGCTTTGTCAATGCCGTCCTGGATACGCTCTTAAAAGAGCACGTCGCCCTCACTGACAAGAGCCAACTGCCGCAGACATAGAGACACGAAGGCAAAGACATGGGTTTTTTCTCCAAGACAATTGACAAGCTCAAAGGGGCGCTGAAGAAGACCGCCACGGTCCTGAGCACCGACGTCCGAACCCTGTTCGTTCCTGGCCGGCAGATTGACGATCAGTTCCTCTCTGAACTTGAAGAACGCTTTCTTCGTGCCGACATGGGCATCCAGAACGTCGATCGGATCGTTAACGAGCTGCGCGACCGTTGGCGGCTGGGCAAGATCAAGGATGCCAGCGAATGCCTGGGCATCGTGAAAGAGCAGCTTGGCGCCAACTGGCCCAAGCAGGATCGCGAGCTTCGCCTTGCTCCCTCCGGCCCGACGGTCATCCTCGTCGCCGGCATTAATGGCACCGGCAAGACCACCAGCATCGCCAAGCTGGCGTGGCTGCTGAAGAACGAGATGAAGAAGAGCGTCATGGTCTGTGCTTCCGATACCTTCCGCGCGGCCGCCGTCGAGCAGCTTTCCATCTGGGCCCAGCGCATTGGCGTCGATATCGTCAAGCACAAGATGGGCGCCGATCCCGCGGCCGTTGCCTATGACGCCTGCGAATCGGCCAAGGCTCGCGGCATCGACATCCTGATCATCGACACGGCCGGCCGGTTGCATACGCAAGAAAACCTCATGCGCGAGCTGACCAAGATCCGCGATGTGGTCGCCCGACGGATCCCCGGCGCCCCGCATGAAGTGCTGCTGGTGCTTGATGCCACGACCGGCCAGAACGCTCTGGCGCAGGCCAAGAATTTCTCGCTGGCGATTGGCGTAACCGGTATCGTCCTGGCCAAACTGGACGGCACCGCCAAGGGCGGCGTGATCTTCGCCATCCGCGACCAGCTCTCCATCCCCGTCAAGTTTGTTGGCCTGGGCGAAACTCCCCAGGATATCGAAACCTTCGATCCGGTCCGGTTCATCGATGCCTTGTTCGGCGGGGAAAAGGCAGCGGCATAGATGACCGTGTCGTATGCGCCAGCCACATCCACGCGCCCCGGCATCTCCACCGCCGGTGTCCTCTGTGCTGTCACGATCGAAGCGCTCACCTCCGTCAGCGTCAACCTGCTGCTCAACGGCGTGGCCTTCCTGATGACTTCCCGCTACGGCTTCACTGTCAAGCAGAATCTCTGGCTGATGATGACCCTGGCCGCGGCCTATGCGATCGGGGCGCTCGCCACGGGCAAGGTCGCCAGGCGCTTCTCCAAGCCGGCCACGCTGCTGGGAATGCAGTTTGTCATGCTGGCCTTGCTGATCCCATTGGCGCTCGCCGGCCTGGGGATGATCGGCTCGATCTGGCTGTTCATCCCGCTGCTGGTTGCCGCGATGATGGTCTCGACGCTCACTTGGCCGATGATCGAAAGCATTCTCACCGAGAACTGCGACCCGAAGAAGATGTCGCGCCGAATCACGATCTACAACCTGTCCTGGTCGCTAACTTCGGTCATCGTCATCGCCGCCTACGGTACGCTGCTTCAGTTCTGGCCGGCGGGTCCGCTGCTGCTGCCGATCATCAGCCATTCCCTCTGCCTCGTGCTTGCCCTGGTTCTGCGACGTCTGCTTCCCAAGACCACACCCGCCGAGGCGGCGCCTGCAGTTCAACATGCTGCGCCTGACGCTGACCTGCTGCAATCGCGTGTGCTGGCGCTGTGGCTTTCGCGGATCAGCCTTCCGGCTTCGTTCGTGGTCGCCAACAGCCTGATGGCGATGTACCCGACGATGCCGGTTGCGGCCGAGTTGGGCAAGGCCGGTTCCCTTCTGGCATCACTCTGGATGGGCGCCCGCGTTGCCATGTTCGCCCT
>CAIQIQ010000045.1 GCA_903871935.1 uncultured Phycisphaerales bacterium | reverse complement strand
CGGCGACGCTGTTTCAATCGACGCGCCCAAGCGCCACTGCAACCCATGATCTCAACAATCTCGCAGGTCTGCATTCCCTCGTCGTAGAGAGCCATCACACGCCTGCGGAAATCCAGCGAGTATGTCATTCGTATCGAGCTCCTTCTCGACACGAAGTTATACACTGCCAGTTTGGCAGGCGCTAGGGTCATCTGCAAACCGCTCTAGTCGTGGCGAACGACTACGGAACATCGCACGCGTTGAGCGTCACGTTCGTCAGCCAGTGCAACCGTTTCCCTTGAACAGCGTTGCACAGGGGCTTCAGAAGGCGCACGCAGTCAGGGGCGGCGTACAGCCTGTCAAGGTCATCATGCATGATGGAGTGGTCGCGGTATTCCCGGAGCTGCCGCAGAATGCGGGTACTGCCGGCACATCAGGAACTGAATTCGTGGTCGTATGGGATCTTGAGTAGCGCAAGCAGTTGAGGCAGTTGGCTGAAGTCCGGGACAATCACGTCCGCGCCGCCACGAATGAGCCGGGTGCGTTTGGCTGCGTTGTGACCGAAGCGACGAACTTCGTCGCTGGCGATGCCGACGCTGACGCCGCCGTGTTTGTGCGTTTCTCGCATTTCCACGGGACCATCGCCGAAAGTGACGATATGCCGACCGTCGAGGTGGTGCACACGAATGATGCGTTCGAGGACCTCTTTCTTGGCGTCATGGTTGATATCGCCGATGGAGCCGTAGATGCGGCCTTCGAAAAGATCGGCGTAGCCCATGGCAACGGCTTCGGCGACAACGTCGGTCTGATCGGTGCCGCTGGCGAGGTAGAGTATGATGCCGGCGCGATGCAACTGACGCAAGAACAGGTGTGCATTCTTGATGGCGAAGTCCGCCGGTGAGAGTTCTCCGGCCGCCAGCTTTTTGATGCGGCGACCGACTGTTTCAAGCAGTTGTTCGTTGTAGAGTCGCTTGTAGCCGAACTCATCGAGGATATCCTGCTCGGGCACACAGCGGAACTGGCGAACGAGGGCGGCAAGGCCCTTCATCTGCACGAGGGTCTGGATGCCGGTGGTCTTATCGATGAAAACACGGGCGGCGTCGACCGCACGTTGGTAGAGCACATCGTCGGCATCGGCGACTCTCGGGCCGAGGATGGCTTTGACCATCATGGGTTCCATGATCTGTTCCCAGCCTTCGCGGAGCACAGAGAGCGTGCCATCATGATCGAAGATCGCGTGCCGGAGGTTGAGGTCTGCGGGGAGGTCGCGAACGATCTCGATGTCGCTGCCGTCCAGGTGGCGAGCACGACGAGGATTGTCGGCCAGTTCGGGAAGGTAAATGTAGTCAGGGTCGGTTCCGGCAGCGCGGAGTTCGGCGGGAGATGCCGTACCGGTGGCCTGCACTTTGCGAACGGTGACGGAGGCGGCGAGGTTGGCAAAGGCGGCAGAAGTCACCACATCGGTCTTGCACGCGAGTGCGGCGGCCAGCGCGGCCACAACCGTGTCGCCAGCGCCGACAGGATCGATGGCACCGAGAATTTGGATGCCGGGGATTATGTGGACGCCGGCTGAGTCCGCGACAACCAGGCCATGTTCGCCCCGGGTGAGGAAGACGGGCTGGCCGTTTCGTCTCCAGATGGTACGTGTGAATTCCTGCGCTTCTTCGACGGGGATGGGGGTGTCGTACTCCCAGGGAGTGCCCGCTACCCGTGCAGCCTCGTGGGCATTGAGCTTGAGCATGGCGCCTTCATAGAGCGGGGCGTGGTCGCGGGAATCGACAATGAATCGCGTTTGCGGATTGCGCTTGATGAGGGCATTGATGCGGGCGATGACCGTCGGAGAGCTGACGCCCTGCGGGATTTGCTGATTGAGCACGACGACGTCGCAGACAGCAGCCTGGCGTTCGAGGCTGGCGATGAGCCAATCAATGGCGGCGGGTTGGAGGGTATTGAAAGCTCCGAAATCAATGCGGTTATTCTCGCGGAGATCCCAACACGGCTTGGCGTAGACCGCGGTCTGCCAATCGGCCTGGTCGCGGTAAAGGCCCGCAGGGTCCACAGCCATGGATGCAAGCTGGCGGCGCATTTCTTCGCCGAACACATCGGCGCCGACCATTCCGATGACTGCGACCTTTGCGATGCCCAGTCCCACAAGGTTGGAGACGACATTGCCGGCGCCGCCGAGGCTGTAACGCTGTTGCCGCACCTTGCGGATGGGCAACCCGGTTTCGAGAGACTTCTCCGCCTGCTGCTCATCCATGAGCCAATAGGCGTCCAGGCAGAAATCGCCGAACACCGCCACCCGGCCCACAGGTAGCCGAGTGAGAACATGATCCAGCCACGCGCTCGTGGAGGCTGCCTTGCTTTCCGGTAAACCTGTAATGACAGGAATGGTCCCGAGTTCCTGTTGGCCTTGACTGAGCTCTGTGCTTCTCGGCATCATGTAGCGTCCTGTGACACGGTCATTCGCGCCCTTATCGTGCAGATCTTGGCGCACAATGTCAATGACAGCTATTGACCATAGGTAGCCAAACTGTAATATCAGGTACGGACGTCCTGAAGTGATTTTGACGTACAGGGATTATTCGTGACCGTTGCCACTGTTCCCAAACATCGCCGGATATATGACGCTCTTTACCGGAGCATCATTGGCGGGGAGTTTGATCCGGCACGTCGGCTTCCCAGCGAAGCAGAACTGGTACATCAGTTTCATGCGTCACGCCCTACGGTCGCCCGCGCGCTGCGAGACCTGCAGGGCATGGGGCTAATCGAACGCCGCGCCGGCTCGGGAACTTATCTTCGGCAAAATCCCGCCGGGGCTCCACAGCAGCAACTTGGCTTGATCGTTTCGGGACTGGGCAACACCGAGGTCCTTGATCCCATCTGCACGGAAATCGCCAGAACCGCAGAGGCGGCGAAATTCACGTTACGTTGGGGTGGTGACTATCCGCATGACTTTTCCGCTGGCCAGGCGGAGGCGCTTTGCCAGCAATACATAGCCGCCAAGGCGGCCGGCGTATTTTTCGCTCCGCTGGAACTGCCGGCGAATCGGGAAGCCGTCAATCAGAGCATCATCGATAGACTCGCCGCCGCCCGCATACCCGTCATACTGCTCGATCGCGATGTCGCGGATTTCCCGAAGCGCAGCAGTTGCGACCTGGTGGCCATAGACAACTTCAAGGCTGCTTTTGAGATTGCTGAGCACCTGCTTAATCGCGGCTGCCGGCGGCTCGGCTTTGTGGCCAGGCCGCGTTACCCATCGACTACCGATTTGCGGATCGCCGGATGCCGCGAAGCACTGGCCCGCCGCTCGTCTGCGCCGGGGCGGCATGTTCTTTATGTGCACATCGGCAATCCGTCGGATGAAGCCTTTGCCCGCACGTTGTTGCGTGACCGGCCGGATGGGATTGTCTGCTCCAATGACCTGACGGCGGCGCTGCTGGCGCAGACACTTCACGGAGCGGGCATCAGCATTCCCGACGATCTTCGACTGGCGGCCTTTGATGACATTAAGTACGCGACATTACTGTCACCCCCCCTGACCACCATCCGACAACCTTGCCGGGAATTGGCCCAGGCAGCAGTGCGGGCGATGATGGAGAGGATCGCCTCACCCGGTATGCCGCCACGGCAGATTTTGCTGTCGGCAGATTTGGTCGTTCGGCGATCCAGCGGCGATTGACAGTTTGCCAGGAAAGAAGTCTGGCGTGTGTCCAAATGCACGCGGCCAACACATATGATTGGAGCAACTTACATCCCGAATGGGCGAAGGAACCTCATGGCGATAGCAGCCAGGTACGAGCTTCCGATTGTCCTTCCCGGAGCGGAAGGAAGATGTGTGTTGCTCTTAGCACCGATCGGCGGAGGCGTGGCGATTCGGACAGCGTTTACTATCTCTTGTGTACACTTGTAGATCAGGAGCCTGGACATGTCAGAAGTGTTAGTGCCGTCGCCCGATTACCCAGCCAGCAGGCTGATCATCGGCGTGAAATCGGGCAAGTATCGCTATCACAAGGGCGACGGCGATTCATGGCCGCTTACGTGGGCAAAGGACAATCATCTCTACGGAGCGGCAGGCGACAACTTGGGCAGTCCAATGAACTTTTGGCGAATCGAAGGCGACGCTCCGGGCTTGCTCTTCCTGGTGGATAACATGCCCGTTGATATAAAGAAACACTGTCGCATACCGCCGGCGGATCCCTTCAAGGGCGTCAAGCCGGCGGGCCTTCTTTGCATGGACGGAAGACTCTATTTCGCCGTGGAGGCCATGAACTACGGGGAGGAACCGCGTTTCAACCGACAGCGGAATATTCACGGCTGGATCATGACATCCGACGACATGGGTAAGACGTGGAATCGGGATGCAACTCTGCCGGACTTTTTTAGCGGCCGCCTGAGTTCCTGTCACTTTCTCCAGTTCGGCCGCGACTATGAAGGTGCCCGCGACGAGTATGTTTACGGCTATTTTTGCGGAGCCGACGATGGAAAGAGTTATTGGGAGAACAATGACTTCATCCTGCTGGGTCGCGTGCCACGGCAACGCATTCTCGATCGCAAGTCGTGGGAATTCTGCGTGAGCCTTGAGATGGGCACCAGCCCGCGGTGGTCTAAAGATGATTCGGCCGCCGTGCCGGTCTTCCGCTACCCGTTGATGACCGGGGAGAATCACGTTTCATACGATTTCGGCCTTAACCGGTATCTCATGGGGAACTATGGCTTCTGGGACGCACAGACCGGCAAGCCCCGACCATACCACCAGCTTCCCTGGCCACAGTCGGCATACCCAAGCCAACTGACGCTTTTTGAATCGCCTCAGCCATGGGGGCCGTGGTCGCTTTTTTACCGCGACGACAATTGGGGAACCTACGGCGATTATCAACCGAATTTCCCCGCGAAATGGATGAGCGGAGATGGGAGGATCGTACAGATGGTCTCTTCCGGCACATATGACGACTACAACTTCACCACCCAAGAGCTAACGTTTGTGATAGCCGAAGAAAAGTAGGCACACCAGCGTGGTCTTGCCGCGCGTGCAGTCACTGAAACACGATAGCCAAGTATAGCACTTACATCGCAAGGGCTTTGGACCATGAACGAATCCTTTGAGGCGACCCTTTCATTTTGTCCTCGTGGCGTTCACGATCACCGCGCTCCCACGCCGCTTCCTTCGGGGTGGGCCGACCACATGGCCGAACTCGCTCGCTGCGGCTACACACGTCCAGTGCCGTCCGCAGTGGCTAAGACGCAACTGGAAAATCCAAGTCTGAGCGGAAAAGCAATGAGACTTGCTTGCGCCTTGCTCGTGTTGCTTGCGTCCGTCGCCCTCGCCAACCCGCTGCCCCCTCCCACCACGCAACCGGCCATCCCCGACGGCGAAAAACCCTGGTACGACGGCTATCGCGGCGCAATCGCCAGTGCCCGCCACTGGGTCATCTTCAAGGAAGGCTCATTGCAGGTCTTTGACACCTCCGAATCCGCCGGCGACGGCGCAGCCATGCGACTCTACCTCCCCGCCAACGCCGCCAAGTCCGGCTGGCTCACCGGCTATGACACCGGCTGCCAACCCACCAAGGACAAGGACGGTAACATCACCTTCGATCCCTTCAAGGAATTCAAAGGCATCAGCCTCTGGGTCAAAGGCGACGGCAGCGACGCCGAACTGGTCTTGGGCATCGCGAACAATGTCAACCAACCCATCTTCCACATACCCCTGAAGGACAAGGACTGGAAGAAGGTCCACGTCCGCTGGGACCAGTTCAAACCGGCGATCACCGGCTACTTCTGGTTCCTCAATTACAGCATCGAACGCAAAGACAAGACCAAAGCCACTTCCTGCATCATCGACCGCGTCCATTACTTCCGCGAAGCCAAGACAGAGACCATCACTCCCACACGCAACCAGGATCCTCCCGGCAACATCCCCGCGCGGCAATTCACTTCCGGCAAGGAGCAGATCGCCAAAACCCTCGCCAAGCTCAAGGCCAGGCAACCCGTCAAGATCGTTGTCGCTGGCGATTCGATGGTGACCGCCGCTCAACTCTGGTACCTGCGCGACGACTACACCAAGCCCGAGACCGATACCTACCCATATACCTTCTGGGCCGTGCTCTGCGGACGCCTGGCAAAAACCTACGGGTACGAGAAATCCGGCTTCATGCTGCGAACCTATGACGACGACAAGAAGAATTGGTTCGACACCACTGCCAGACCCCCGGAAGGCGGCCTGCAGGTGATCGCCGTCGCCCGCGGCGGATGGGAAGCCAAACAGGGCCTCGAGCACATCCAACAGGTCCTCAATGAAAAACCGGACCTGGTCATCTGGGAATACGGCGGCAACGAGACCATCAACGGCCACATGAACGACTATGCCAACATCCCCGGCTACATCAGCAACACCACCGCCGCGATCAAGAAGCTCAAGCAAGCCAACATCGAAGTCGTCATGCAGACGATCACGACCAGTTGCGATGTCTACCCGCAGAACTGGCTCAAGATGAGCATCCCGGAATATTCCGCCTTAATGAGCGAGCAGGCCCGCGAAATCGCCAAAGAAAACGCGTGCGCACTCGCCGACCAGCACAACGCCATGAAAGCCCGCGGCCTCCTGTTCTTAGGCTCGCTCCACAGCGACTTCGTCCACATGAACCACTTCGGCCACGAACTCTGGGCCGATGTTCTTGAAGCCCTGCTGACCGACAACGACGTAAGAACCTGGCGTCACGTACCCCCAACCGACTGAATCGCCATCAGAGAACTCGCTCGCAACGCGGTGTGGCAGGCATGAACAGAAGAATGAACCGTTGCCCTGCCTCACCATTACGCTGGGAAATCCCAGTATATCAGGAGATCTCCAAATGCTGAGTTGTGCCGGTCGAGACGCCCGAACGGTGAACTACCTCAAGACGATGTATTTTGACCATCCGACCTGGACCCCTTGCACCGCGGGAATGCTGCCGGCCGCCTGGATGGCGCACCGCGAGCGGATGGAAGAGATCGTGCTTGCCCATCCGAGGCTGTTTCCCGACTACAAAAAGGGGAGCATCGATTTCGACTTTAAGAAGATGCCCATGCCGCTCTATGAACTTGGGCATCACACGGATTGCTGGGGAACCTTGTGGAACAACATCGCCCGTGGCTTCGACAGCCAGGTCGAGCACGAGCCGCTGGCCGACTGGGGCGCCTTCGACGAATGGAAAAAGCATCTGCCGGACCCCAGGAAGGATGCCGAGTTCGGACCGCGCCCTCACTGGGATTTCGTCGCCAAGTGCTGCCGGGACGCCAAGGCCGTCGGAAGCCTTGGCATGTGGCACGCGCTGATGCACGGGTTCTTCTTCATGCGGCTGTACTATCTGCGCGGGTTTGAGAACCTCATGGTGGACCTGGCCACGGATGACCCGCGGATACACGAGCTCATGGCGATCCTGACAGCCTACAACGTTGCGGTCGTCCGCAAGACGCTTGACGTCGGCTGCGAGTACCTGTTCCTGGCCGAGGATCTGGGCATGCAGACATCGCTGCCGATCAGCCCGGCCATGTGGCGGAAGTTCGTCAAGCCGGCGTACGAGGCCACAGCCGGGCAGGCGCGCGATCGAGAGCTGCCGGTCTTTCTGCACAGCGACGGGCACATCCTGGAGATCATCGACGACCTGGTCGAAACAGGCATCACCGTGCTGAATCCGCAGTTTCGGGCCAACGGTCTGGAGGGCCTTCAGAAGCACGCCCGCGGGAAGGTCTGTCTCAGCCAGGACCTCGACCGCCAACTCTTCCCGTTCGCCACGCCTTCGGAGATCGAGGATCATATCCACGAAGTGCATGAAGGCCTCTATCTCAAAGAAGGCGGCCTGATGATCCAGGCGGAGATCGGCCCGGACGTGCCGCTGAAGAACGTAGAGGCGATCTTCACGACCTTGGAAAACGTGTGCAACCTCCCGGAGCCTTCGAGCTTCAAGTAGCCGGGAGTTCAAGAATACCACACGGCAAAACCAGCCACGCGGCAATACCGATTGAAATGGCAGAACGGATGATCGAAACTATGGGAAGGCGGAGTTGGTGAACGCACTGAGAGTTTTGTTTCGCGTTTTCCGGGCAGGTTGGGAAGACCAGTAATCGCGCATTTTGGAGTGATCTCATGAAGTTTGAGGATTCTCTATCGTTCTTTCCGTGTGGAGTTCATTATCACCGCGCTCCCACCCCGCTGCCATCAGAGTGGGCCGGCGACATGGCCGAGCTTGCTCGTTGCGGCTACACCCACTTGCAGTTTCGGCCTCAGTGGCGCTGGCACGAGCGCGTACGCGGACAGTGTACATGGGATGATCTGGATCGGTTATTTGACCTGGCCGCCATGCACGGTCTGCGTGTCGTGCTCAAGCCGATGCTGGAGACAGCCCCTGACTGGGTCTTTTCCGAACTCGGCGGCACGAGAATCGGCTACCACGGTGTGCCGATCAGCCCCTTTGCGCACGGGGCGTACTATGTCGGCGGGTGGTGGCCGTGCTTCGACAATCCCGGCGTCGCGGCCGCGGCCGGGCAGTTCGTGCGCGAGATGGTCGCGAGGTATCGCGGGCACGAGGCCTTGTGGTTCTACGATGCCTGGAACGAGCCGCGGGTGCGCCCGTCAGGCGCGTGCCACTGCGAGCATTCGGTGGTCTCGTATCGCCAATGGTTGCGGCAGCGGTTCGGGACCATCGAGAACCTGAACGGCCAGTTCGGCAAGGCGTGGACATCGTTCGACAGCATCGTGCCGCCGCACGCGGCCGATGACTATGTCGAGATGTTCTTGTGGAAGCAGTGGACGGGCTCTTCCGTGGCCGGTCAGGTGTCGCTCGTGGCCCAGGCAATCCGCGAGCAGCATCCTGACGCCTTCGTGATGATGCACGTGGGCAGCTCGATGATCGTGCAGGACGCTGTCGGCGATGTCAGCAATGACTTCCTGAACAGGGCCTGCGTCGATCGCTACGGAACGAGCTACGGGCTAACCCTGCACCCGAGCCATCCGCTGGACTACACAGACGCCGACCTGCAATCTGACTGGGTGCGGCGAATCGATGACAGCTACTGGTGCCACGAGTTCTACACCAACGGGCATCACTGGTCGATCCCGCCACGGCCGGACCACCTGCGACGCATGGTCTGGCTGGCCATCGCCGGCGGAGCCTCGGGACTGACCCATTGGCAGTACCGCAGCGAACGGCTGGGCAACGAGGTCAACGGCGCGGGCATGCGAGAGATCGACGGTTCGCCCACTGAACGCTCCATCATCTGCGACGGCGTTACCGATGTGCTTCGCCGGCATGGCCGGGCGCTGGTGGGCGCGCGGCGGGTGCGTTCAGATGTGGCCATGCTGTACAGCCACGAGTCAGACCTGATCCTTCGCATCCAGCGGATGAACGACTGGTGGACCGGCCTGGCCTCCGAACCGTACGAAAGAGGTCTCTATAAAGATGCCATTCAGACCGCCCATGGTTTGTATGCTCACATGGGCCTGACGACCGACTGGGTCGTCAGCGGCGACGATGTCTCGAAATACAAGCTGCTGCATGTCACAGCCGCCGAGATGATCGACGCCGCCACGGCCGACTGGCTGCGGGCCTATGTCCGAGGCGGAGGGACATTGATCGTCGAGTTCCCGTTCGCCTGCCGCGACGACAATACGTGGGTGAGCCTCCGCCGGCCCAATCGCGGGCTGGAGGATCTTTTGGGCTGCCGGGAGGCGGTGCGCCTGCAACTGGAGGCCGACGTCCCTTGGCCGGCGAAGACTGACTCGGGCCTGGAAATCGCGCCGCGACACTGGTGGATTGCCTTGACGCCCACCAGCGGCAGCGTCACCGCACGCTGGCCGGACGGCCAGGCAGCAGCCGTCGTGAACTCATTCGGCGCCGGCCGGGTCATCAGCCTGGGCATCAGTATCTCGTGGGCGTGCCGGCGAAACTGGACGGCCGAAAAAGCCCGCGCGATGCGGGAGTTCGCGGCCATGTCCGGCATCACAATGCCACCGGAGAATCCCCTGTGGATTCGTCGCCGACGCGGCCCGCAGGGCGAAGTATGGTTCATCTTCAACGTGCATGCCGAGGCGGTATCAACGCGGCTGCCGGCAAGCCCTACCTGTATCTGGGACGGCGATCCGGCATGGCTCGCAGACAAGACACTGACCCTGCCGCCGCATGCCACATGGATAGCGCAGATGCCTGCCACAGACGCCTAAATAGCTCCACGCCATAACGAAAGCGGCTGAGCTTGAGAACAAGCAGGTTGGCCTCAAAGGTTGGGGTTGTGAATCGGACCTCCCAGTCTGACGTCCGCACGCGTCGCGGCGTTTACGCTCTTGGTGACCGTGATGAGCTCTCTACGTCCCATCGCCCTACCACAGATGCTGGTGACGGACGGTACGGTGATCGACGGCGTGGTCGTCATCCAGTGGCCTGTAACTGAGGTCGCCATACGTAGCGAGCCGCTGGTCGAGATTCATGGTGCACTGGGCATCAGCTACATGCACAGGCGACTGCCAGCATCCAAGGCGACCGTTACCTACATCAACCTGCTGACGGTCTACCTGTATCTGATCGCTCCTGCTCTTATCCATCCTGTCGGCTGCCGAGTACACCCACAGGCTCTACCACCCGAATCGGTCCCAAACGCGGATGGCCCAGGGACTATGTGCCCAGTGCGGATATGACCTGCGAGCCACGCCGGATCGTTGCCCAGAATGCGGTACTGAGAGAACGACAACATTGCTTTGACATCGCCACTTCCGCTGCGGTATTCTGCCCTTGCCCGAGCCACCTGCAATGGGTGGCATTCCCTACAGCCCTCTCGCCCGCCCAGGCAGAGGGCACGTTTCATCACGCAGCCCCTTCTTACCCGGAGGGGCTGCATTTGTTATCTACTCCCCCTTCTGTTTCTGTCGCTGCCATGGTCGCCCCCCCCCCCACACACAGGACAGGTCCGCTAAGCCTCGCTCGTCCCGAACATCGTAAAAGATGCGTTGGCCAACTGGATCGCGTGGGACGGGTCAGGGATGGGATAACAAAACCAGCGGGCTGGCAGAGTCTGCCAGCCCGCTGAAAATCAATCGCAATCCTGAGAGTTACCGGTAGTTCATGCACCAGTAACGATAGATCGCTTCCTCAGGGCGCAGCGGGGCGACGTGGCCATCGGCCCACAGAACGTTCATCGAGTCGTTGTTGCCATGACGGAAACGGATATTGTCCACACCCAAATCACATAGCCATCCGTAGATGACACCCGGCGTCAGATAGTAACCGTCGGCCGGATCCACGTTCTGCAACTTGAACTGATTGGTAGTGTAATTCCAGTAGGAATTCCACCTCTG
>CAIQIQ010000044.1 GCA_903871935.1 uncultured Phycisphaerales bacterium | reverse complement strand
GATCTACATGGCCTCCACGGGCGGGATGTTTCTGATCGGGTATGCCCTGCAGTTGGGGGCGAGTAATGTCCAAATCGGGCTAATGAGCACGCTGCCGATGCTGTGCATCGTGTTCCAGTTGGTCTCGGCAGCGCTGGTGGAACGTGGGATGAGCCGGCGAAAGCTGACAGTGGTCTGCTCGCTGGTGAACGTGCTGCTCTGGGGGCTGATCATCCTGATTCCCTACGCCGGGTCGCACCTGGGCGGGTCAGGGGGGTCAGGGCGAGTATGGATGCTGCTGTGCATCGTGACGCTGGTTACTCTGTTTGGCTTTGTCGCGGGCAACGCGCGCAGCAGTTGGATCGGCGATCTGATTCCCGGCCGGTACCGGGGCACTTTCTTCGGACGGTTGGGCATGTACGGTAGCATCATCGGCACGATCTTTGCCCTGACCGAGGGGACGTTTCTGGATCATGTCAAGACGATGGGGATCGGGGCGTTCAGCGTGCTGTTTGGGTTTGGCATGCTCTTTGGATTGGCCAACGCCCTGCTCTTCGTTCCGCAGGCGGAGGCGCCGTTGGATGCTCCGAAAGAGTCGGAAGGGTTCTGGCACCATGTCCGCCAGACCTTCGCCAACCGGCAATTGATGATTATGGCGGGGGTCGTGGGCGTGTGGTCGATGCAGAGCATCGCCGGGCCGTTCTATGCGGTGTATGCGCTGCGCGACCTGAAGATGCCGTTTCTGGGGTTTGGCCTGTTGAACGCGGCCGCCATGTTGACGGGGCTGTTGGGGGCGCCGTTCTGGGGACGGCTGGTCGATCGCTACGGCTGCCGGCCGGTGCTGATGACCTGCGCCCTGATCATCGCCCCGTTCCCGCTGGCATGGGCGTTCATGACCACGCCGCTGCGGATCTACAGCACCATCATTCCGCTGAATGCCGTTGCCGGGTTTATCGGCGCGGGCATCATGGTTTCGCTGAACACGCTGATCTACAAGGTTACGCCGTCGGCCGGGCGATCGGTGCAGTTGGCGATCTATTCGGTCATCGTGGTGCTGGTGGCGGCCCCCCTGCCGACGTTGGGCGGATACCTGCCCGATCTACTCAAGCGGATGGGCATCGACGCCGACATGCGGGTGCTGTTCTGCAGCCAGACGATCTTCATCATCGGCGCTTTGTTCTTTGCGCGGATGATCCGGGAACCGAAGGCGCGGCCGGCGGGAGAACTGATGCGCAAGCTACCCGAGCATCTGCTGAACCGAGGCGCAAGGGCGCTACCCGTCGAGGTCGCGGACGATGCGGCGATGGAAGAGGAAGCCGTGCTGGAAGCCGTGGAAAGATAGGCGGACACCTGATCGTTCCAGAGACCCACAGATTGTCTGCACTGTTGGTTACTCGTGCTCACCCGACTTTTGCAGGTGCGCGAAGGTGCTGATCATGAACCACAGAAGCGGAAAGGCGCCGAAGACGATGATGATCGTGTCGGGGACCATGCGCCAGGTGCCCAGCATCTGCACCGCGGGCATCTCATAGAATTCCGCGCTGCGGGCGAACCAGAAACCTTTATCGTACACGTTCCAGACCTGTAGAAGCCCAATCGGCAACAGCCCCGTGGAGAACATCAGGAACAGGCCGCCGTTGAGGCCCCAGAAGCTGACCTTGAGAATCTTGTTGTTCCACTGATCCTCTTTCACCAGCCCACGCCAGGAGAACAGGATCAGGGCAATGGCCAGCATGCCGTACACACCGAAGAGCGCGGTGTGGCCGTGGTTGGCCGTCAGGTAGGTGGCGTGCTCGTAGTAGTTGATGATCGGCAGGTTGATCATGAACCCGAAGACGCCAGCACCCAGGAAGTTCCAGAAGCTGCTGGCGATGAGGAAGTAGAACGGCCACTTGTAGGGGAACTCGCGGCCCTGGGCACGGATCTCTTTGTACTCCATCAGAGCTCGCGTCACCAAAAGGATCAGGGGTATGGGCTCCATGGAGCTGAAGACGCCGCCGATGGCCAGCCAGAAACTGGGTCCGCCGTACCAGAAGTAATGGTGGGCTGTGCCGGGAATGCCGCCCAGGAAGGTGATGATGGCCGAGAGATAGGCTGCCCGCAGCGCTGATTGTGCGGAGACCAGGCCCAGTGTCACCAGGAACAGGGCGATCACCGCGAGGCCGAAGAACTCGAAGATGCTCTCAACCCAGATATGGACCACGAACCAGCGCCAATAATCGGCCAGCGTAATGTGAGTGCCGCGGCCATACATCAGCCCAAACCCGAAGAACAGCACGACGAACACCGCACTGAACACGTAGAACCACAGCAACGCTTTGGTGTCCACCGCCTCATCGTTCGCCGGCTTGGCGCCCAGTGCGGGGGCCATTGCCCGGTAGACGACTACCAGCCAGAAGAGAAGTCCGCCGAAGAGCAGTATCTGCCAGAGCCGACCCAGCTCCAGGTATTCCCAACCTTGATGGCCGAGCCAGAACCATGCCTGGCCAAGATAACCTTTGATGCCGAGGACTTCGCCGAGCAGGCTGCCCACGGCGACCAGAACGGCCGCCGCCAGCAGGATATAGACCATCAGGCGTTGGCCTTTGGGCTCGCCGCGGCCAACCAGAGGCGCGAGGTAGATCGCGGTGCCCATCCACGAGAGGGCAATCCACAGGATCGCCAGTTGTCGGTGCCAGGTGGCCGCCCAACTAAAGGGGTACTGTTTGCCGACCAGTTCAATGTAGAAATGGCCCGGATGCACGGTGTAATGCGCCAGCAGGCCACCGTTGAAGATCTGCAAGACGAACAGCACCCCGGCGACCAGGAAGAACCAGGCACTGGCCCGCTGACTGGGCGTAATCGGTATCGCCAGGAGTTGCCGCGCTGCGTCCACTCCCTTGGCCTGGCCGTAGAAGAAGCCGTAGCGGTGCACGATATAGACGACGATTCCCAGCACCACCAGCAAGCTGAGGATCGACGCCAAGCTCCAGAGCAACGCCTCGGCGGAGGCCCGATTGCCCACGCTGGGATCCGATGGCCAGTTGTTGGTGTAGGTATAGTTCTCGCCAGGGCGCGGCGTGCCGGCAGCCCACGCGGTCCAGAAGAAGAAATCCGCAATGTGCTGGCGCTCCAGCGCTGTGGGCACCGTACCGGGGAGGAAACCATAGTGCTCATCGCCGTCGGCGAACACCTTTTCCCAATACGCCCGCACCTTCTCCAGCGCTGCGGCCTGGGCCGGCGTCAAGGTCAGCGTATCAGTGGCCGGGTCGAATCGATTGACGCGCAATTCCGCCGTCGGCACTGTTTCTCCGACCATGTGCAGCGTGCTGGCGGCAAAATCCATCCCCCGCAATGCGCCGTGGCCCCAGATACTGCCGTGATCCATCAGTCCGTAGCGCTGATACACATCCTGCCCGAGCATAATGGTCTCGCGGTCGGTGATGGCTCGGCCGGCAACCACAACCCGGCCGGGAATGGGGGCCATATTCTGCTTCGCAAAATAGCCCCCGATCAGCAGGATGGCCATGCTGACAAGGAAGGAAATGACCGCCGAATTACGCAGCAGGCGAGTGCTCACGTCTGTGCTCCTGGCTGTAGTTCGAGCCGCTTGCATTCGTGCAAAATGCAGACAACGCTTCCCGCACCGATGGAGAATCGGCTGGAGGCAACTGATTCCAGCTATCTGTCGGAGCAGGTGGACGCAACCGAACTGAACTGCATCTATCGGCTGCATTCTACGGAACCAGCCTGAACTACGGCTAGGTACAAAAACCGCAGATCTCTGGTAAGGCGCGGGGCGGGGGTCTTCGCGAATACCTCTTTCGCGTGCCGGGTGGCGGGGTACAAAACAGGGCACAAGTTTGCGTTCTCAGCCGACGAGAGATGGACTCGCGTTGCCGCAAGTCATTCTCACGTAAACAGTAGGGGCAGGATTCGCACCTGCGACCACCGGGTCATGAGCGTCGGGGAGCAGTCCTTGTCCCGGCACCCGGCCTCGGTAGAATCGCCCGGACACTGACGCTGGTCGGCGCTGAACGGTTCTTCCGGGCAACGTCGGCCGACCTGTCCATAGAGCATCCATGGCAACCACGATGATCCCGCGACCCGATCTACTCGACGCCAACTCTCCGGCCGGGCTGGAAGTGTTCCAGTTGACCTCGGAGGCGTTGCCCTCCTCGCACATCTACATGGAAGCCCAGATCTTCACGCCCGACTCCAAGCGGTTGCTTCTTCACCGGTCGGCCACGCCCCATGGCAGTAGCAAGGACGACCCGGAACACCGTTACCTGCTGTGCGACCTGGCGGACGGAGGAAAGCTCATCCCGGTGACCGACGAGGTCGGTGCCACCGCCCCGTCGGTCGCCCCCGACGGCAAGAGCTTCTACTACTTCGTCAACCAGACCCGCATCGGCGGCGGCCGCCTGACACTCAAGCGCCGGCGGATCGACGGTAGCGCCTCTGAGACTCTCGTGGTCATCGACGGCCCGCTGCCTGGCACGACCTTCCGCCCCAGTTGTATCTACCCGCTTTCGACGATCTCCGCCGACGGTCGGCGGCTGGCCGTGTCGGCCTTCCTGGGCGATGGCGCCGAGACCGGCGCTCCGTTTGGCCTGATGGTGTTCGACATCCCTTCGGCCACTGTGAGCCTCATCCTCTATGGCCCATCCTGGTGCAACATGCACCCACAGTACTCGCGCTCGTCGGACCCGCGCCATGCCCGTGACATCCTCGTCCAGGAGAACCACGGCAACGTCAGCGACGCCCAGGGAAACATCGCCAAGCTTGTCACCGGCGTGGGGGCCGACATCCACGTGGTCCGCGACGACGGGATGAGCTTCCGCGACATGCCCTGGGGGCGGGACGGCCTGGAACAGTGCCAGGGGCACCAGTGCTGGCGCGGATGCAGCGACTGGGCGATCACCTCCACCGGCAGCCCCGACGGATTCCGGCTGATCGAGGGCCGAGCCGTGGCCCACGTCGATCACAATGGGCTGAAGACTCCCGGCGCAGTGCGCAACGACCTGTCAGTTCGAGTGCCGCAGCCCACTTTCTTCCACTTCGCCACCGACCGCGACGGGCAACGGCTGATCACCGACAGCCGCTTACCCGATGGCCGCGTCCCGGTTTTGGTCGCCCGGCTCGGCGAGGCCGGCCGCGATCCCCTGCAGGACCTGACGTACCTGCTGGATTCCCGCTCGAAGTGGCTGAAGGACTCGCACATCCACCCGTTCCTGTCCCCTGACGGCCGGATCGGGTTTTTCAACTCCAACGAATCCGGCGTGCTGCAGGCGTATATGATCCGCAATCTCCCGGGGTGAGCCGGAGACAGCTATCTCATGACCGATCGCATCCATGTCCGCTGCCCGAACCTGGCCACCAGGCTAATACAGACGGCCGCCGAACTGCTGGAAAGCCGCGCCGCCACACGGCCGTGGATTGCCGGTCCCGTGGAACTGGGTCTTGACCCCGGTATCGGAACCGAGGGCTATCGCATCGAGGACGGCAACCCCGGCACCCGTATCCTCGGCAATGACGAACGCGGGTTGATCTTCGGCGTCGGGCGCTTCCTGCGCCAGCCGGGGTGGCGTGGCCAGAGTGTGCCGCGCCGAACGGTGCGAGGCATCTATTTCGCCACCCATTTTCACAACTTCTATCACGACGCCCCCATTGCCGAGATCGAACGCTACGTCGAGGATCTGGCCCTCTGGGGCTGCAACAGCCTCAGCGTCTGGTTCGACATGCACCATTACCAGGGACTGGGGGATCCGGCGGCGCAGGCCATGATTGCACGCCTGAGGGCTATCCTGAAGGCCGCCAGTGCCGTCGGCATCCGCGGCGCCCTGACTACTTTGGCGAACGAGGCCTACGCGTCCAGCCCGGCGGACCTGCGCGCCGACTGGACCGCCGGCCACGATGGCTACCACGCGCCTCCGGGCGGCCATTACCACGTCGAGATCTGCCCGTCGAAGCCCGGAGGCTTGGACCTGATCCTCAAGTACCGCAAGGAGATGCTCCAGCAGTTTGCCGACCTCGACATCGGCTACGTCTGGATATGGCCTTACGACCAAGGCGGATGCACCTGCTCGAGCTGCGCGCCTTGGGGCGGCAATGGCTTCCTGCGAACGGCTCGGCCGTATGCTGAGTTGGTCCGCCAGATGTTGCCCGACGCCAAAGTCGTCCTCTCCACCTGGTACTTCGACCGCTTCATCCGGGAGGAATGGAAGGCCTTCGACAGAGCCATGGGCTCCCGGAAACCTGTGTGGGCAGACTATCTACTGGTAGACGGGCACACGGATCAGTTTCCCCGCTATCCTTTGGAACACCGGGTGGCAGGCGGCCTGCCTCTGGTTAACTTCCCTGAGATCAGCATGTTTGGCAACGGTCCATGGGGCGGATTTGGCGCCATTGCTGCTCCCGGGCGATTTCAGAAGCTCTGGGATCAGTCCGCCCAACACCTCTCTGGCGGATGGCCCTATTCAGAAGGCATCCATGAGGATATGAACAAGGCGGTGAACCTCCAGCACTATTGGGGCGATCAGGATGCCCTCGAGACCATTCGACAATATGCCGCCTATGAGTTCGCGCCTCAGGTGGCCGAGGAAGTGGCGGCCGTCGCGTGTGCACTCGAATCGCTGCAAAGCCATGAGTTGACGCCGTATGCCCACCAGTCTGCCCAGTGGCCCGAGGGCAAGCCGACCGATCCCGTCTACCATCTGCCCGCAGCGCAGCGAGTCGGGGTGGAGGCTACCCGCCGCACTCTTCGTTGCCTGGAACAATGCGAGACTGAGCTTGGGGAGGCGGCCCGCGCTTCCTGGCGATGGCGCATCCTGATGATACGTGCTACTCTCGATTGCGAACTGACGGCCAGCAGCGGTCGGAGCACATCCCGGGCCGACGCCTGCTTCGAAGAACTGGTGCGGCTCTACCATGCCCAGTCTGCCGAGCCCTCCGTCTGCCCTCCGAGCCTGCGCCAACTCGAGCGCCTCGGGTTGCGCTGACGTCCTGCTTGATCTGGTCTGACGATCTGTCCCGCTCTTCTGGTCTCGTTCGCCTATTGTGCGCCGCTCAACTGCAGCAGGAGTCCCTGCACTTTCGCTCGGTAGCCATCCAGTTCTGCCTGGGTCATCTGGGGCTGCCGGTCCCGGCGGGTATCCTCGAAGACAATCTTGCCGAGCACGCCATCCAGGTACTCCTTGGCATCGGCGGCGAGTTTCTTATGCTTCTCATCGCCGTTGGCGCTGGCAGACTTGATCGCGCGCGTCAGGGCGAGGGTATAGCGGTAATCGTTAATGCCCTCGCGAATCTGCACGAGGTTGGTGACCGGGCGGAGATTGCCTTCGCGGTCTGGGTAGACCACGCCGCCGTCATCCTCGATGCTATCGAGCGGGTAATACGGATCGGCGTGGGTGCCCATCCAGCAGAACTGCTGATAACCTTCGACGCCCGCCTGGTGGGCCTTGTACATGTAGAGGCCGAAGGCCCAGCGGTTGGCGCCCTGGTTGTTGAGGTGCACGACATTGCCGGCAGCGCGTGCCCGCTTGAAGTGGGCGGCCGTGGCAGCGTTGAGATTGCAGACGCTGGTCACGTCCAGCAGGTCGTTGGTCTCTTTGCCTTCCGGGCTCCAGCAGATCATGGTCTTCCCGCCGGCCTGGGCACACTTCTTGTGCAGATCGATTATCTTGCCCGCGACACTGTCTGGGGGCTCATCGTCAAAGGTCCACAGTGGCTCGGGAATCCCCTGGGCTTTGGCCTGTTCGGCCATGCCGCCGAAGAAGGCCTTGGCCATCGCCTCGGGCGTAGCAAAGCCATTCTGTTTGGCGAGCGCGCCCTTGTCCTCAAGGATCTGCTTCGCAATGCTGTCGCTCGGGGACACGTTAATGACGACGAATCCCATCTGCCTGGCCGACTCGCAAGCGGCCTTGCATGCGGCGAAGTCGAATGTGGCCTTGCCATCCTTGAAGCCCGTGAACTTCGGGCCATCAACATCGGTCAGCGTCAG
Organism: uncultured Phycisphaerales bacterium; assembly: GCA_903871935.1. Lineage (GTDB taxonomy): Bacteria > Planctomycetota > Phycisphaerae > Tepidisphaerales > Tepidisphaeraceae > CAIQIQ01. The sequence continues at coordinate 11,431 of CAIQIQ010000044.1, read as the reverse complement.
GCCGAATTGCCGTGCGAACAGGGACGAGTTGCGACGGTCAGAAAGATTCCGCTGCTGATTCTCCGGGAAATAGGCAGAATACGGGGCGGCGCCGCCCACCCCGAACAGCGCCAGGCCCATGTCGGCATCGGGCAAGACGGCCGGCATGACCTTCAGCGACAACTCGATCTGACGGCTCTTACCGCCAATCGCCAGGGTGAGGGCTCCCTTGTAGAAACCGGCCGCCAGGTCGGGCCCGGCTGTGGCGGTGACATAGAAGCTGCGCGTGGCATCCTTCGGAATCTTGCAGCCTGTTTCGGGCGCATCCACCAGCAGCCATGGCACCGACCCATACAGACCCGCTCCGCCAAACCCGATGCATTTGAACTTCTGGCGGACCATCTGGAGCTTGATGGCCGCGGGCGGCAGTGCCTGGCCCTGTTCATTCTTGAGCTCGCCTGTGGCCAGCTTCACTTCGCCAAGGTCCGCCAGTGCGTACATGCTGAAGCGGGCCGAGGTCGTCTCACCGCGGCTGGCGGTTAGCGAGATCGCTGGGGAGGTCATCACCTCCTCGGTGCTGGGCGCATCCCAGATACCCACGGACTTGTCCGCAGTGCGATTGAAGAGGATGAAGCCATCGGCCGTATGCTGCTGCGCCAAGGCCGGGTCGATCGCCTGCCGTTGCGGCAACTGCTGCATCCAGTTCGTGTCGAACTCGTGCTTGCGCCATCCGTTGAGCGCGGCGAGGAACTTCCTGCCGGCCTCGGACTTGTCGGCGGGGTAGATGACCAGGCCGTTCACGGTCGCGGCGTAGGGACCGGAACCGCGGAAGTTCAGATCCAGCCGGCCACCTGTCACGTCAACGTCAAACTCGCGCGGCTGGTAGCGCCACTGGATGTACCGGGCGTAGATGTCGTCGCCGGGCAGATCTTCGGTCTCGGCGAAGTGGAAGTAGCGGTCGAGGAACTCCTTGCCGTCCATCCTCTCTTCGAGGATGACCTTGTCGCCGGCGCGGATGCTGCGGTCGGTGTAGTTCTGGTAGAATTCCCACATCCCGGGGTCTTCCCACATCATCCAGAGGTGGTACTTGCCGTCGGGCAGCTTGACCGAGAATGTGTTGTTGGGCGTGCTGATCCAGTCGTTGATGAATGAGTCGGCGATGCGGTCGCGGCGGATGGGGTTGAGTCCAGCCTTGCTGACCCAGCCGAAGCCGGAGTCGTCGGTGTAGATGCTTTCATTGGTCACGCCCACGGTGCCCAGGATCACTGGCGAGCCAGCCGGACCGAAATCAAATGCCCGTACCGATGGGTCGCGCGGGAAGTCGAGCTTCTCCAGACGGATATTGTCCACCTGGATCTCGGCGTCGGAGGAGATGAGGAACCGCTGGAGCTTGTCCCAGTGGAACGGCCGCGGGTCAAGACTATCCTTGGGCGAACCTTCGCCACGGTGCAGGCCAGGAACGTACAGCTCGAGGGTGCTACGGCCCGGGCGGACCGACACGTAGCGATTGATCCAGGAGTAATAGCCGTGGCCACCCTGCGCCGGTTCGGCCACATCGTCCGACCACACCATGGTCATCCGCGCCACTCGCTGCGATGGGTTGTACACGTCGATGCGAAAGAGGTCGTACCGGGCGAATTCAACCTTGGGCGACAGGAAGCTCAGCCCCGCGCTTTTGCCGATGGTGGCGGCCTTGCCGGTCAGATCCTTACTATCGGCGATGCCCGGCCCCTTGTCGAAGATGCCGGAAGTACCATCTTCGAAATCGGCCAGCACCTTCGTCTCGGTGACCGCCTGGGCAAACGACAGCGTGCAGCCCATGGCGATCCATAGGCTGGCGAACAGTACCTGGTGCGCTCGCATGACGAACTTCCTTTCCGTTGGGTGGATGACCGGGCGAGGAGCCGATGGCCTGTTGGTTTACGGGCCGTCTGCGCCAAGCCCCACAGCCAGAGCGTAGTGTCATGCGCTACCGCCAGTGATGCAAGTGTGGAGCAGTCCACTCGGCCGGCCGGCGATGCGTGCTAGCGCCCTGCAGGCACGGGAGTTGCACGCTGCCTTGCCGGGCGCCAGGCTGGACAGCAACGAGTCTTGGGTCCCCTGCCGTTCTGCCAATGTCGCCGAAGCTCTCAGTATCGCGTATGATCCCGCGACTTTGCAGGAGATACATCGCCCCATTCCATGCCGCGTGAACTGACCAACCTTGAGAAAACGCAGCGACTGAAGTTCGCAATTGCGGGCGATGCGTGCAACTCCATCTATCTGAACTTGGCGACGGCCGGGTCGGTCTTGCTTTTGTTCATGGACCGGCTCGGTCTGGACAAGGCGCAGATGGGCGCGCTGCTTGGGGTACTGGGCCTTGGGCCAATGATTTCGCCGCTGACGACGCAGCTTGGCGCGATATTCGGGTTCAAGCGGCTTTCGCTCTCGTTCAGCGTACTGCGGGTGATCATGCTATCGGGAATGATCGCAGCGCCCTGGGTTGCGGCGAAGTATGGGCCGGCGGCGGCGTTCAACTATGTCGCGGTGGTGCTGATTGCGTTTAGCCTGTGCCGGTCAACGGGTGACAGCATGGGCGGGCCATGGTCGATGGAGTTCATCCCGCCAACCATTCGCGGCCGATTTATGGCACGGCAGATGATCGTGACCATGCTCTGCGGGGCGGGCTCGATTTTCGTAATCGGGCACTTCCTCGGCCAGGAAGCCGCGACTTGGCGGTTCCAGATGTTCTTCGCGATTGCGATCGTCTTTGGACTGATGCCGTCGCTGTGCTATTCGCGGGTGGCCGGCGGAGCAGCACATCCGGGGGCGCGTATCAGTTTCGGCAACATCCTGGTGCCGTTGCGTGATCCGGTTTACCGCCGCCATCTTCTGGGGAATGTCGTCATTAACCTTGGCTGGTGTGCGGCGATGCCGTTTGCCCCGCTCTACCTGCGTGACCAGATCGGGCTTCCGCCGGACCAGGTGGTGTCGCTTGATGCCATTATGATGCTTGGGTCACTGACCAGCAGCTTTATCTGGGGTTGGGCGGCCGACCGCTATGGCGGCAAGCCGGTGATGGTATCGCTGCTGTCGTTGCATGTGCTGCTGCCGACGGGTCTGATTCTGCTGCCGCACCACAGTGACTGGAGCCATCGGCTGGCCATGGTGATGTACTTCACGCATGGCTTTATCAGCATCGGCTGGATCATCGGCTTTTACCGATACTTCTTCATCAACCTCATACCTAAGGAGAACCGGGTTCCCTATATCGCCCTGAACTCATGCATCGTCAGTGCGGTGGTCGGGTCGGGGCCGCTCTGGGCTGGCTTCGTGCTGCAGCGGATGTCTGGCTTCAGCGGGCATATTGGGCCTCTGGCGATCAATGCACATACGCCGTTCTTCGTCGGCGCGATTGTTTGCGCAATCATTTCGACCTGGCTCATGGCCGGCTTGCCCTCGGCCGGCGCTGTCGGCACTCGTCACTTTGCCGGGCTGTTCTTCCAAGGCAATCCGCTGGCGACGGCCGCCAGTCTTGTGGGCTTCCGATACGCCGGCCGCGAGGACAGACGCGTTGCCATTGTCGAGCGTCTGGGTGCTTCGCGCAGCCCGCTGACGGTCAATGAACTGATCGAGGCGCTGGAAGATCCGAGTTTTTCGGTCCGCTATGAGGCGATCGTATCTTCGGTGCGTACGGTGCGTGATCCACGGCTGATCGATGCCCTGACACAACTACTTCACAATGCTGATCCGGGGCTGCAGATGGCGGCGGTATGGGCACTGGGCCGAATGGGCGACGAGCGGGCATGTGCGGCCCTGCGCGTGCTGCTGGATGCGCCGTACCGTACGCTACGCGCCCAGGCGGCCCGGTCGCTGGGCATGCTTGCGGACCACGAATCGGCCGAGAAACTCATTCGGCTGTTTCGGTCTGAGACTGATACTGCACTGCGGATTGCCTATGGGTCGGCCGTTGCATCGCTGAACAGGCCGGAGTTACTTTGTGACCTGCTGCAATTGCTGCGCGAGCTGGCCTCAGACCAGGATAGCCATCGCCGCCGCGAGGTGTCGATGGCGATCGCCACACTGGTGGGGCAGGATGAAGCTGCGCTGCGGCTGTGGCGGCGCATGCACGATGAGCCGGGCAATACGCTGGCGGCCGTGCTGCTGGCGATGAGACAGCGTTTGTCGCTGGGGAGCGCAGGCAGTTTCCCTCCCGCCACGATGCGGGAGTTGATCGAGCGCTGCGCGTATGCGTTTGCCGGCGATGATTTTGAAGCGGGCACGGCCGATTTGATCACGGTGATCGATGCGACCAGGCCTGAGGCATTTACTGCTGAGGCACAAGCCGTTCTTGCTGATTCGCGACAACATCTCTGCCAGCACGGCGGTGCTCGCCGTGAGTACATCATGCTTGCAACGCACTCGCTGCACGTGGGTTTACGTGCTACGGCGTAGGATCAGGCCGATATCGAGCTCAGCGCGATGGTGCGCCCGCCGTTCAGGATGGACTGCCGGCCGGCTTCGACAACCAGGTCGTTGATGTAACTGTTGGCAGGGGTGGCAATCAGGCCTTGCTGGTCGATTTCTTTGAGCCTGGCTTGGCGTGCCGCGAGGGCCTTGGATTCGGGCATGCCGGCGCAGGCCTGATTGACGGAAATGGCCGCCGTAACAAGGCCTTCGACGGAGTCGAAGCCGTAGCCGGCGGGCCGTAATCCTTTGCCGCTCCAGGGGACGAGACGCATGTAGTCGGGATTGATGAAGCGGAAGGGGTATTTCTGGCTGCCGTCGACATAGGAGTGGCTGACGCCGCGGAATTGGTCGTTGTGGTGGATCAATCCGCCGGAGTCGCCGCCTTCGCAGTAGAGGCACATGCCCTGGTCGTTGGAACCAGCGCCCTGGTCGGGATAGCCCAGGCCATTGAGGATGCTCAGGATGCCCTGGTTTTCGAAAACCACCTGGGCGGAGCTCCAGAGATAGCCCTTGTTACCGTTGGGGAAGGTTCCGGGAATGCCGCGGACGGCGACTTCCACGGGCTTGAGGCCGGTGATGAAGTAAACGAGATCGACGTAATGGCAGCCGATGTACGTGAAGGGATCGGAGTTTTCGCAGGTAAACCAGTTCTGGAAGTTGGAGTGGCGATAGTACCAGGGCTCAATGAGCTTGGCTTCGCCGCAGCGGAACTGGCCGAAGCGGCCGGCCTGATAGGACTTGCGGGCTTCGAGACTGCGGCGGTCGAATCGCTTGTGGTATTCAACGCCGATGAAGAGGCCCTTTTCGTAGGCCAGTTTTTCGAGTTCCAGAGCCTGCTGGCCTTTGAGCACGAGGGGCTTTACCGACAGTACATGGTGGCCGGCCTGCAGCGAGGCTTTGATCATGGCATAGTGCAGTTGATCGGGCACGGCGGTCATGACCAGGCTGCGCGGGGGCATCTGGGCGAGGACCTTGAGGTACAGGTCCGCAGCGGCCGGTTCATTTCCGGAGGACAAGTCAGGGAAGGCCTTGAAGCTCTGATCCGGGAAGGCTTCGCGCAGGTCGGCCGCCTCGGCCAGTTCGCGCATGGGGGCAACGCGGCGATCACAGATCTGGATGGATTCGATGATGCCGAGGCGCTTCAGGTGATAGAAGGACGGCAGAAGCTGATCGTGGGTGATCATTCCGCCGCCAACGAGTGTTAGTTGAATAGCCATGATTCCTTTCGTAAGCGAGACTGTACAAAACTGGAGCGCATTATCACTGGTGGGAGGTTTCGCTCAAGTCCGGGCGCGTATGGCGGGCCATGAAGGGCTGGAGGAAGCGAGCACGGGTGGTGAATGGGGGGCATGGCATCAACCAAGGTCATTGAGATATTGGAGCAATCGGTACCATCGATTCGAGATCTCCAATGGAAACGGCGTCGCTCTGACGCTATAAGCGACGGAGAGCTGAGATGGTCGCCAGCTCGGGCTATGCCTCTAAAGAGGTCACTTATGAGCAGCACATCGCAGTCCAGCGCATCGGTGGTGTGGCAGCAAGCCGCGCAGGGACGTACCGCGTATGCCTTTCGCATCAGCCATGACGAGGGCGGTGCGGCGCCGATCTATGCCACTGCGATCGTTGAGTGGCTAATGTCGACGCCAGCGGGGCCACGGGTCATGCGCGAATACCATCTTCATCGCGAGGGTTGCGGATGGTCGGGCAGCGATGTGGCTCCCGATACGGCAGATGCAGTCCGTATCAGCCTCTATCAGTGGAAGCAACTGGAGGAAGTTGTCCAGCGGCCCTGGCGATTCGCCATGGAGCAACTGCGCGTTGCGCCCAGGAAGCAGAGCGTGAGATTCGCGGCAGCTTTCCAAGCCGTTGGAGCGGCCGCCGAAACCCTGGAAACTCACTGTCAGATCTGCATCGATACGATCCGTCAAGCCGGCGAACAGAAAGTTGATCTGCTGTGCCTGAGTGAGAACTTCCTGGACCGGGAGATCCATCTGCCACTGGAGGAAAAAGCAATTGGGCTGGATCACCCCTGCATCATCGCGATGCGCGACGCCGCCAGGGAGGCCCAACTCCATCTGGTGTTCTCATTTCACGAAAAAGAGGCCGACGGGCGCATCTACAATACCGCCCCGCTGATCGGACCGGATGGCCAGATCATCGGCTGCTATCGGAAGAATTTTTTGGCGATGGGTGAGCTGATGTGGGGAATGACGCCCGGCAAGGGTTTTCCCGTGTTCCAGACCAATCTCGGCCGCATTGGGATCATGATCTGCTACGACATGTGGTATCCCGAAACCGCGATCGCGCTCGCCCAGAACGGTGCCCAGATCATCTGTCACCCATTGGCCGGCGATGGTTTCGCGCCACACTGCGATGTCTGCTGGCGTGCCCGCGCGGTGGATCATCAGGTGTTCCTGCTGAGCAGCCCAACCAAAGAGTGCTCTAGCGAGGCCAGCGCCAACATCATCGACCCAGAGGGCCGGATTCTGGCCACTACCCGCGAGGCCAATGACCTGGCGATGGCGACCGTATCATTGCCGGCCGGCCGGCGATTGTCCTGGTTGACTAATGGCCCGCAAGAGACCACGGTGGGCAATGTTCTGAGGGAGACGCGGCCGCTTCTGCGGCGCTACAGCGGCATCGATCGGGAGTAAGTGCGCCGACGTGAGGATCAGCGTGGTTTTGCCCGCGGGATGTACAGGCCCAGGCAATCGCGGGGTTCCAGTCGAATCTGTACACTGGCGCCATCAATCGGAATCGGCCGGTTATCCCACAAGGAGCTGGCCTGTGCCGGAAGAGGGATTCCCATCTGAGCCAGATCCAGGCGGAAATCCCTGGGATCTTCCTCCCAGTTGAACAGGCCAATAAGTTGGAAAGTCGGCTCATCGGCCAGCCATACGCTGGGCAGGCCTTCGTGGCTGTCAAACAGGTCCAGAGGAACGGCCGCCCGGCTGAGGCGATGATTCACAACCTTACGGAGAATCTCGATTCCCGTGTCATTGAGGAGCGGAAGGTGATCACTCAGCAGAATGTCACCGGCCGACAGCAGGACGAGAAACGCATAGGTCCGGGCTTCGCGGGCGTTAAACTGCCGGCCACTCCACCACCAATCTCCGAGATCGGCAGGCTTGAAATGGCGTTGGCGCCCCAGTGAATGGTTGGGCGAATGCTCCGGCGAGCGGACCACGAGAAAATCGGGATCGTTGTTCCATAGCGCGCGATGCATCCACCAACGAGACGCAATGCAGCTCAGGTCGCGCAGCACATGCGACCAGAATATGGCTACGTCACCGGTGATCCGGACCGCATCGACAATACCGGTTACGGATTCGTATGGTGCTCCGCAAGCGAGCAGGTAGGATTCCTGGCCGATCGCTTCGCGGATGGTTTGGAAGGTCATGCGCAGGAGCTGACCACGTGGAACCGTCGAATCGGAAAAGCGATCGCCCTTCAGGATCATCTGTGTAAAGTCGACTTTGAACGTCCGGAAGCCGTGGCTTTTCAGGCGGGTGAAGATCTCCCGGATCAGTTGCCGCACTTGGGCATGGGTGATGTCCAAGACGGCGCAGTTCCCGTTACTGACGCGGAGGTTCACGATGTCCCCCCGCCCATCACGGACAAACCAGTCGGGGTGATCCTGGTAGAGATGGGAAAAGCAGTTGACCATCAACGGCGCGGTCCAGATGCCCGGGATGCCGCCATCACGGACGATCTGGTGGCATAGCCAATCCAGGCCCTCCGCGAAGTTGTCATTGGGTATCCAGCTTCCCCAGCGCATCTGCCATCCATCATCGATCACAATGTCGGGAGTCTTGATCGCCAGTACGTTGCGCACCATGGCGGCGTTTTGCAGGACATCAGCGCTGGTGACCGCGCCTGCGAAGTAGTCCCATGAGTTCCAGCCCAATCGCGTATCCTTCAGTGGAGATGAACGGGCCCCCAGCCACTGTTTACCCACATCGTTGAGCAACGTCAGCGGGTCTGACCCGCTGCGACACTGGATCGTCGAGGTAGCCGCATCCTTGCCGGGAAGAACCGTGGCCATGATCTCACAGCGTATCATGATGCCAAAGCGGCCTTGCAGGTGGGGAGCTTCATGCAGTGCCCTGAAAGAAACATAATCGCCCGCGTGCGGCGGGAGGGTGCTCCAGAGCCAGGCCTGGCGGTTGGTGCGATGGTACAAGACATAAACCATGTGACTGGACACGCCGGCCGACATCCAGCGGTTGGGCAGACCCACGCGCTTGGTGCCACATGTCTGTTCAAACTCGGCAGCGTGGATGTACTCCATGTAGTCGTGGGCGGATGGTGCTGCCGCGAGGCGATCAGGGGCAAACTCGATGGTAATCTCTTTGAGGCGGACCGGCTTGCTGTCCGTGTTGCGCACCAGGACGCGTATTCCCTGTGAGTCCGTATGGATATGAAACTCTATGCCATCGCGGCTGGCAATACCGTGCGTTGTGGTGCCCTTCCAGTCGAGTTGATCGGAGGCAACGCTCAAGTGGTCGAAGGTGAATCGAACCACCCCCCCATGGAACCCACACAACGGCAGACGCAACAGACCCTGATCGGATATCAACTCAAACATGAGTGGCTTTCCTACATGAAATGGACAGGCGGCAGGCATCACCTGATGCCGTATGGGAAGGAGTAGTCTAGCCTTCCAGCGCATATTCTGCATGGCACTCATTGACCCAGGGCTCCGTTAGCGAGAGCGCCGAGGGCGAGTGTGTCTTGGTTGAGGAGAGGGAGCTGGCCAAGCTTGACCTCTGACCGTCGTCCCGCTCAGGTCTGGTTCGTCCTATACCGTTATGCCCATCGCCGTTTGTGGGTTTTCGAGGGTCAGTTTCACTGCTTGCTCGTGGGTCAGGCCGACCTTCTGGACGAGGTTGTCGAAGGCTCGCGGCATGATGAGGGCTGAGCCCATCAGGCAGGAGCGGTCGGGCATCCAGATCGCCAGGTCTTCGCCGATATCGACGGTGTTGTTGAAAAGGGTGTATCGGCCGGGTCCTTTGCCGGCCGGAGCGACGCAATCGGTGACGACGATGGTGCGCTGGAAACCGGCGGCACGAAGGTAATTGCGCAGTGCAAAGAAGGGCACATGGACGCCGTCGGCGATGAACATCAGCCAGAGCTGGTCCGATAGTGAGAGGGCACGCTGAATGATGTTGTCGTGGCGATGAATGGAGACCGCGCAGCCATTGCCCAGATGGGTGTACATGCTCAGGCCGGCATCGATTGCGCCGCGGAGCTGGTCGACCGTGGGGTCGCAGTGGCCGGCGGAAACGCGAATGCCTTGCTTCGCGAGCATCCTGGTTGCTTCGTAGCCGCGGTCACATTCCGGGGCCAGGGTTACCAGGCGGGTGAGGCCGCCGGCGGCATCGAGCAGCCGTTTCACCGAATCGGGGTCGGGCGGACGGATGGAGTTCTTGTCGTGGGCGCCCCGATACCCATCGGCTCGGTTCAGGAAGGGGCCTTCAATGTGAATTCCCGGGATGAGCTTCTTCACGAGGGGGTCGCGTTCGCGGTACTGGACGATGTTGCGTAACCTGCGACACATGTTATCGAGGGGGGCGGTCGTGATGGTGGCGAGGCAACCGGCAACGCCATCCTTTTGCATCGCCTCACATGCAATGTGCAGTTCGTCGCTGGTCATGTCGTCGCGAAGAAAATCCACGCCGAAATAGCCGTTGACCTGAAGATCGAAATACCGTTGTTGTGCGTTCATGCGTAACTGATCCTTCTCGTTGTTCGGCGGCATTATAACGACTTACCGTGAGCGGACGAGGCGGGCATCGGGGATATTGAGTTCCTGTCGCTTGCTGGCGATATCCTGAAGGAAGCGAGTGCCGTCGGGCCAGTAGCCGGCGGTGGGTTCGACCGTGGGCACAAGGGCGCGCCAGTACAGGTTATAGCGATGCATCAGGCCTTCGCGCACGTACTTGGCAAGCATCGAGGCAAGAGCGACGGGCATAGCCTGGGCTTCAGCCTTTTCGGCAAAGATGATGCGGACGGTTTTGTCAGCGCGGGAAAGATGATACTCGCAGAAGTCGGGGTCTTCCTTCAGCACGGCAAGGCTCCAGTCGTCGAACATCATGCGAAGCAGCGAGCCGTAATGAGATCGGCCGCCCTGGCGGTCGCAGAAGATGACCAGGCCTTGGGCGGCATAGTTGCGCAAGAGGTGATCGATGTGGCGGGCAACGTAGGAGAACGATGCGCTGCTCTTGTTGCGGGTGGCGTCCATCATTCGGTTCAGCGGTTCTTCAAGAAGGACGTGACAGTGGTAGTGGATGCAGTTTGTGTCAGTGGCCGTCAATTCCAGAGTGAGAGACTTGGAGAAAAGCTGGAGGGAGAGCAGGTCATTCTGCAGGGGATAGGACTCATCGGGTTGAGGCAGATACCACGGACAGCAAGCGAGGTCGGCCGCCAGATTGGGGGCTGCCACGGCAAGAAGATCATCGAGGGTCGTCGGCCGGCCGGCCGGTGGCTGGAAGAAGCCCGATGCCAGGAGGACGCAAAGGACGGAACGCTCAAGCTCTTTGACGCCGGCGGATGGGGAGTAGACGGCCTTTGAGTCGTTGACATGGAGTTTCCGGCCGGTGGAGGAACGTTTGGCTGAGACATGGCGGGAGAGACGTTTCCAGAGGTCGGGCAGATCGGCCATGTGGTCGCCGGGCGTGCGCAGGGCACAGCAGGCGATGGTAAGTGGGCCCAGCAGCGGCCCATATCCGGCTTCATCAATGCCCGCGAGGATCATGGCGGGGAGTATAGCGGGAAGGCAAAGAGGTGGGGAGCAATGGGAGTGGCTATGGAGATTCTACTGTGGCTGGGAAGGTACAGGCCATAACTGGCGAGGGTGAAGCCTGTTGCGCAGGGGGCTTGAAAAACGGTCGAAGCTCGCTAGGATGGCGAGCCTGATAGATGAACGCGGGTGTAGCTCAGTGGTAGAGCGTCACGTTGCCAACGTGAATGTCGTGAGTTCGACCCTCATCACCCGCTCTTG